>DATAOB010000148.1:0-3618 GCA_036265935.1 Beijerinckiaceae bacterium | reverse complement strand
ACCTCATAGCCGCCTGAAGTCAGCACAGGAGCAAGCATGTCGCGGAAGAACAGCTTGTCGTCGACGAGCAGAATTTTCAGGCGGCGCGCAGTGCGAAGCTGTGCGTCCGGGCGCGCCTTGCGGAGGAAGTGCATGATATCGAGCACGTCGACGCATCGCCGCGAATCTCGGCCGTGCCGACTACATCGTCCGCCGTGCCGGCGATTTGAATGTCGAGCGGCTCTTCGATGACGTCGACGATTTCGTCGACGAGCAGGCCCATGGAATCCTCGCCGATGGAAATAACGAGAATGGGATGCGTCGCCTTCGTCCGCACCACGTCGGGTGAGGCCGCAAGCACCGGTACGAGGCTGCCCTGATGCATCATGATCAGCATGCCGTCGGATTGCGTCAGCCGATCGTTGGCGACGCTCTCGATGCGCGACACCAGCGAGAGCGGCAGCGCCTTCAGCGGCCCGGAACCGGCGCGGAACAGAGCGGCGTCGGACGGCTCGCGTTCGAGCAGCACAAGCTGCGTGCCGACCGACTCGATCTGCTCGGCGGTTTCAGCCAGGAAATCTTTGAGCAGTTCGTCCATGCCGGACCCGGACGCGAAAACGCACAAGCAACGGCTGAGATTATGCTCCCGAGGGGTTAAGGAGCCTTGAAGCGGCTCGTCTTCAGGCGAGGGTCGGCACCGGCTCCGCCGGCACCTCGGCCGGCTCGGCGGCGATGCGCACCCCCTCGGGCGAGCTTGTCAGCGCGAGCTTCATCCCGCAGGCGCGGGCGACGAGGCCGGTATAATAGGCCTGGATGCCGTGCGCATCGACGGAGCCGGTATCCGGTTTTCCGGCGAGCAAAGCCGGGACATGGCCGGCGACCCGGGCATTGGTGCCGCTCGCTTCGACGGTGAGCGCCGTTGCCTCGCCTTCGCCGGTGACGGTGACGCGGATGACGCCGCCGCGCGGGATCGCCGCCGCGGCGATCAGGCAGAGATTCAAGGCGAGCTTCACCTTGTTCTTCGGCATGAGCACGCGGATCGCGTGCCATTCGAGCTTGGTGCGCTCGTCGCAGAGAAGTCCGCGCGCCACCTGCTCGGCGTCACCGGTGTCGATCGCCGCACCGGCCGAGCCCGCCGCGCCAAAGGCGAGACGGCAGAATTGCAGCCGGGCCGAGGCCGTGCGCGCGCTCTTCTTGATCAGCTCGAGCGCGAATGAACGCATCTCGGCATCCCGTTCATCTTCCAGGACTTCCAGTCCGTTGACGATGGCGCCAACCGGCGAGATCACGTCGTGGCAGACGCGCGAGCAGAGCAGGGCGGCGAGATCGAGGGAGTCCAAGGCAAATTCGCTCATGCGCAGTTCATCCATTTGATCAGGGACTTAAGACCCGCTGTGAAGGTGACGCAAGAGGCATCGGCCGAACCATAGGTGCCGCGAATCGGTGCGTGGCGGCAATCCCATTTTGTTAGCTCCGCTCGTGGCGCTTGCAAGGCAAGGCGCGGCAGGTGTCGTGGCAGGCGCGCCGCGCGCTTTAGGCGCTGCGCACCTGCGCGAAAAACTCGTCGATCTGGCGCTCGGTGTGGTTGGCGCCGGCGGAGAGGCGGCTCGTCCATTCGACGATCTCGGCGGCGGTCGCGACGTTCTGGCTGGCAATGCGCTCGATCTCGGCGAGCCGTCCCTGGACCGGCCGGAATGATCGGCAACGACGCGCACCGCGTCGGAAATCGAGCGGGTCGCCGCCGCCTGCTGCTGCACCGACGTGGCGATCGCCGAGGTGAACGAGGACATGTCCTTCATGCGCTCGACGATGCCCTCGATCTGGCCGGTCGAGCGCTCGGCGGCTTTCTGCACCGCGGCGATCTGCAGCGAAATGTCCTTCGTGGCGCGCGCGGTCTGATCGGCGAGGTTCTTCACCTCCGCCGCGACCACGCCGAAGCCGCGGCCGGCCTCGCCGGCGCGCGCCGCCTCGATCGTCGCATTCAGCGCCAGCAAATTGGTCTGCCGCGCGATCTTGGAAATCATCTCGACCACCGAGCCGATCTGCTCGGCCGCTTGCCCGAGATCGCGCAACGCCGCCATCGACGTCTCTGCGTCGCTCGAAGAGGCATGCGACAGCGCCAGCCTGTTGGCGCTCTGCCGGTCGATCTCGGCGATCGATTTTTCCAGTTCGTCCGTCGCACCGATAGTCAGGGCGACACTGCGTGCCGTCTCGGCCGAGGCCGCCGCAGCGATCTTGGTGCGGCTCGTCGTCTCTTGCGCGCCGGCCCGCATCCCCTCCGACTGGGCGAATAGCGAATCCGAGGCGCCTTTGAGGTCGCCCAAAAGCGCGCCGATCTGCTGCTCGAAGCCGCCGATCGCCGCGTCGATATTTTGGTGGCGCGCCGCATTCGCCTTGGCGAAAGCGTCCTGATAGAGCGTCTGGGTGATCGCGAGGTCGAAAGTGATTGCCCGCGTCACCAGCGCACCAGCTTCCGCGATGCGCGCCGGGACCAGCGGAAGCGCTTCGACAGCGCCTCCAAGACCGCCTCGATGATCACCGCCCCGGCGATCATCCGCGTGCGGGCGGAGAGGCCGGTCTCGTATTCGACGCGGCAGATGTCCTGGCAGGATTGCGCGTAGGTCTCGTCGAAGCCGCCGCAGAGCAAGAGCTGGAAATGGTCTTTCTCGGTCTTGTGGATGAACGGCCCCTGCGCCTCGAAGGATTTGGCGACGAAATTTTCCAATCCCCGCTCGATTGCCGGCTCGATGACGACCACAGGCGCTTCCGGCTCGCCGAGTTTGTAGAGTCGCCGCCGCTCGGCGAAATTGGTCGGCCTGCCGAACTGCATAGAGGTCCGCTGGTTTTTGGGTATGCAATGCCAGGGGGGAGTGTCGCGGATTTAAGTTAAAGGCGCGTTTACGGTGCCTCGCCCTGAGGAGCGCGGCGTGAGCCGCCGGCGAGGAGGGCGGGGGGAGGGGACGAGGGGCAGGGCGTTAAGTACGCGGCGCGGAGGGGAGCGCTCGGGCCGCGGTCATTGCGAGCGGAGCGAAGCAATCCAAGGAGCGAAGGACGCCCACGCCGGCGTAAGGAGCGCGGCGTCCGGGTCTACCATTACTTTTCGTGCGCAGGAACCTCCTGATTCCACCGCTTTTAGGAAGCTTTTTCCTTGGCGATCTTGCTGTACTTAAAGAGCTAGTCTCAGTTGGCAAAGCAGGCGGAAAGCGAGCCGGCCGGCAAGCGGGAGAGGTTGTGGGAGGAACTCGATCTCTTCAGCGACGAGACGCCGCCGGCCGATTCCGCGCCGCTGCTGTGGAGCGCCGAGGAGGAGGGCCCGCCGGCGCCCGCACCGGCACCTTGCAGCAGCAATGGCGCGGGTCAATCCGCCGAGGACCGGCGCGCGCGCCTCGTCGCGCTGCTCGGTCCGGCACCCGTCAACATCGACGATCTCGTCCGCGCGATGCAGTGCCCGGCTGCCAAGTGCGCGCGCTTCTGTTCGAGCTCGCAGTCGCCGGGCGCCTGGCCCGTTACGGCGGCGATCTCGTCGCGCTGATTCCGGCGTGATTCACCCTGCGGGCAATTTAACGCCAAGCCCGGGAACGATTGGCCTAGCTCAGCGCTTGTTCTGCGCGGCCTCTCGCCCTCGGCGAGTGCATAGTG
>DATAOB010000147.1:0-17905 GCA_036265935.1 Beijerinckiaceae bacterium | reverse complement strand
GAACAGTCCCACGACGGCGCGTTATTGACAAATTGAGAAGAGACTTGCTGGCGCACCTCTTTGACAAAATGACAAGACCGGCGCGCAAAGCGACAATTTGTCGTTTGCTGCCGCGATCGCCGAAGCGGGCGACAAGAATAGGCGGAGGGTCGAGCGCGATGCCGAGCGTGGCGAAATGGTTTGCAAAACCGTCCTTTCGCTCGTGAGGGGACCGATCTCGATACCGGAAAATATCTCGACAAGCTGAAGGCTCGACGGCAAGGAACAGGTTTCCACTGTCCAGCGCGCTCTTGCCGGCCGCGAGCATGAGAAACAGCGCCGGCAGGCGAAAGTGCAAGTCGACGTGAAAGGCCGGCTGCGAACAGGAATCAGACAAACAGCGCTTTTAAAGACGACCGGCAGAACGCTGGAAATGAGAACAGTATCGGGACCGGCCCCAGCGCTGGATCTCTTAGCCTCCTGCTTCCCATGCGCTTCCCACATCCGTCTTCTGGGAAGCGCTCCAGGCGGAAATCCACCATAACTGCTTGAAGTTATTGGTGGGCGCACAAGGGCTCGAACCTTGGACCCGCTGATTAAGAGTCAGCTGCTCTACCAACTGAGCTATGCGCCCGAAGCGAAAGCTTCGTGCCGCCGCCTATAGGGAGGCGTCCGGCACGAGTCAACGTGGCGGTGGACCTCAGGTTCTTCAAGCTTCGGCCGCGGCGATTTACTTCGCGTTCACTATGCGCGGTCCGCTTTCATCTTCCCCTAACCATGCAACTTGGTTTCCGCAACGTTTCTGATTATCCTTTATTCTAAATCCTGTCAGTTGCGGCGCCGGAAGCGCGCCCCTGTCAGGGACCAGCCCATGCCAGCCAAGCAAATCGCAAAATCTGTCGCGGCCGCCTCGCTTTGCGCGGCGATGATCATCGCGGGACCCGCCGCGGCACAGCGCGTCATCCGCGGCTATGGCGCGGACGAGGATTTTCAGCGCCAAGCCATTGCCGCCGACGGCGACCGCACGCACCAGCAGGATTACGCGGCGGCTTATCCGCAGCAGCGCGCCTCAGGTAATTACGGCGGCGGCTTCCTCGAATTCATGATGGGCGGCGGCCGCAATCCCGCACCCGCCGCAGGTGATCGCGGCTCGTATGGTGGTGCGCGCTATAACGATCCCTACCAGCAGCAGGCCTATTACGCCCCCGGCGAGCCGATGGCAGGAGTCCGTCCAGCGCGGCATCAACCCGATCTATCTACGCCACGAAGTGGCCTATGACGGTCCGCAGCGGCCGGGGACGATCGTCATCGATACGCCGAACACGTTCTTATACCTCGTGCAGCCGAGCGGCCGCGCGATCCGGTACGGAATCGGCGTCGGCCGGCCGGGCTTCATGTGGTCCGGCGTCAAGCAGGTCAGCCGTAAGACGGAATGGCCGGGCTGGACGCCGCCGCCGGAAATGCTGAGGCGCCGCCCCGATCTGCCGCGCCACATGGAGGGCGGCCCGGCTAATCCGCTTGGCGCCCGCGCGCTTTATCTCGGCTCTTCGCTCTACCGCATCCACGGCACCAACGAGCCGAACACGATCGGCCAGAACGTCTCATCCGGCTGCATCCGCATGATGAACGAGGACGTGACCGACCTCTACGGCCGCGTCGGCATCGGCACCAAGGTCGTCGTGATGTAAGGCCTGTCCGCTAGAGCCGAAGCAAAGAGGGCCGTCCCGGCGGGACGGCTCTTTCGTGTTTTAGACGTCGTAGGTGTCGTCGCCGCTGCTGCCGAAATCGTCGCTGCCGGCATCGAGCACGTCCGGCCCGCCATCGGGCCCTTGGTCCGGGCCGAAATCGGCGGCCTGAGTCGGCGCGTTGTCGCCGCCCTCGTAGTAATTGTTGACCACGGTGTCACCGCCGCCGCCGAAGCCGCCAAGGCCGGCACCGCCGCCGAAGCCCGAGCCGATGCCGAACGGATTGCCGGCGCCGTGGAACAGGCCGCGAATCGAATCGGCGAGGAGCACGCCGCCGGCAACGCCCGCCGCGGCGCCGAGCGCCCCTTTAAGGAAACCGCCACCACCGCCCTGCTGGTATTGCGGCGGGCCGCCCGCCCAGGGGCCACCCTGCTGGGGTGCATAGCCGCCTTGGGGAGGCGGGCCGCCGTAGTTTTGGCCCTGACCCTGTCCGTAAGGCGCGCCGCCTTGCGGGCCGCCGCCCCAGCGGGTCGGCGGCACCGAAGACGGCGGCGGGCTGCGATCGCCGCCACCGAAAAGCGAGCCGAGGAAGCCGCCCGCACCCTGCCGGCTGCCTTGGCTCTCAAGCTCCTGGACGTGTTGCTCGAGCTCTTGCAGGCGCTCGTTGGCGGCACGCAGCGCCTGGTCCTGGACGATCACCGTCTGCGCCAAGAGGTAAGGCGCATAGGGCTGCGCACGCACCTGGTCGGCAATGAAAGTTTCGGCCTCGCGATCGCGCGGATTGTTCGCGTTTTGCCGGATGCGGCCGAACAGGTCGACCAGCAATTGGCGTTCCTCGGGCGACATTTGTCTCTCCATCAGCGGAAATGCCCCGCCGCCGGAGATATGGTGAAGGATGAAATCGGCTCCAAGGCGGGCCACAAAAAGAAAAGGCGCCGGCCTTGCGGACCGGCGCCTGAAGAGGCGGAGAGGAGCGGGCTATTTCTTGTCGTCGCCCATCTTGAACGTCGCCGAGGTGAAGTCGACCGAGAGCGTCGCCGCGAAGCGGTGGCCGCACCAGTTCGATGGGCCGACGGCACGCGGGCTTGCGGCGAGGAAGTTGCCGGCGGGATCGCTGGTGTTGATCCAGCACGCGTCCTTATTGAGGTTCGTGCCGTAGTAGCGGAGATCGAGCGTGGCGATCTTCTGGAATAGGTAGGACACGCCGACGTTCCAGGTCGTGTAGCTGACATAGGTTGTCGGGCCGTAGAACGGCTTCGACGTGCCGAGCACCTCGCGTCCGAGCTCGCCCGACACCGAGAAGTCGGTGTTCGGGATGGCGTATTTCAGCGTGCCGGAGAAATAGGTGCCGCTCGCGCCGACATTGGTCCAGTTGCGCGTATAATAAAGGTTCGCGCCGGCGGTGAGCTCGTCGGTGATGTTGTAGGTGCCCTTGGCATACACTTCCCAGAAGCTGGGGTTACGCGCCGCGGTCGGGACGGAGCCCGGCGTGAAGAACGGCAGGATCGTGCCGCCAGGCACGAACGTGCCGTTGAGGAAGTACTGCGTGTGCGCGCCCGGATAGGTGTAGTAGATCGCGCCGAAATCGAGATTGACCGGCCCGAAGCTCGGGCGGACGCCGCCATAGAAGTCGACTTCGGCCGTTGGATCCTGCGGCAGGTTCACGCTCCAGGGCTGCACGCCGCCGTAGAACCAGCCGTAACGCAATTCGCCGTAGGCGGTGCCGCTCGGGCGGTGCGCCGACTGGGTGATGCCGCGGCTGATGTAATCCGACATCGCCTTGGCGCCGAAGGCATAATCGAAGCCGCTGGCGAGCGGATCGAAGGAGATCGTCGCGGGCGCCGGAGCGGGTGCCGGCGCTGGGGGCTCGGCGGCTAACGCAGCACCCGTCATGACGACGGCCGCAAGCGCAGGTGCGAAAAAGAAGGGTTTCATCGACGACTCCATCGATCCGAATTTCACCGAACGATGACGGAGAAGTCCGGAGTCCGTCGAGGAGAAGAGATGAGCAATTGCCTAGGTTGTGGGCAAAATAGCCACTGTACGCAAAAAATGCAGGGCCTGTGTTTTTGTTGTCACAAAAAGCGCGGCATGGCCCTATTTCGCGCCCAGCGACACGGGATGTCGAAGGGCGGGCGAGACACCAATCGATTCACCCAACGCATTGGGCTGCGGCCCGCCGCTCGCCCAATCCAGAAGCTCGATCGTGTGGACGATCGGGATCGAAGTTTCCGATGCCAGCTGGGTGATGCAGCCAATATTGCCGGTGGCGACCACATCCGGGCGCGTCTTGGCGATGTTGGCGAGCTTACGGTCGCGGAGCCGAATGGCGAGCCCGGGCTGGAGGATGTTGTAAGTGCCGGCCGAGCCGCAGCAGATGTGGCCTTCGGGAATGTCCTTCACCTTGAAGCCGGCGCTGCGCAAGAGCCGCTTCGGGACGTCGGTGATACGTTGGCCGTGCTGCATTGAGCAGGCGGAGTGATAGGCGACCGTCAGACCCGAGATGCGCGGTGCCTTACCAAGATCGAGCGAGTCGACATATTCGGTTATGTCTTTGGCGAGCGCCGAGACGCGCGCCGCCTTCTCCGCATAAGCCGGATCGTCGCGCAGCATGAAGCCGTAATCCTTGATTGTCGTGCCGCAGCCCGATGCGGTGATCAGGATGGCATCGAGTCCTCCCGCTTCGATCTCGCGCGTCCACACATCGATGTTGCGGCGGGCGAAAGCGAGCGCCTCGTCGTCGCGGCCCATATGATGCACGAGTGCGCCGCAGCAGCCTTCCCCTGCGGGGAACACGACGTCGACGCCGTGGCGGTTGAGAAAGCGGACGGCGGCTTCGTTGATCGACGGCGCTAGCACCGCCTGCGCGCAGCCGGTGAGAATTGCCACACGCGCACGGCGCGCATCTTTGCCGACAATCGTCTGCGGCTCTTCCTTCCGCGCTTCCGCCGGCAAGCGCTGCGGCGCCAGCGCGAGCATCGCGCTGATCCGGCGCATCAAACCGGTGCGTGTCATCTCGCGCGGCGGCAGATGCGGATCGGCGTCCGGCTGCCTATTGCGCCAGAGTGCCGAGAGGCCGACGCGTCGCGCCAGCGATGCGCCGACAAGCGCCAAGCGAAACCGCCCGCGATACGGCAGCACATGGACGAGCACGGCGCGGATGAGCCGATCGCGCCAATCACGACGATAAGTCTTCTCGATATAGGCGCGCGCATGATCGACAAGATGCATGTAATGCACGCCGGAAGGACACGTTGTCATGCACGACAAGCACGAAAGACACCGGTCGATATGCTTGACGATGTCCTTTGTCGCCGGCCTGCCGTTCTCCAGCATGTCCTTGATGAGGTAGATGCGCCCGCGCGGTGAATCGAGCTCGTCGCCAAGCAGGAGATAGGTCGGACACGTCGCGGTGCAGAAGCCGCAATGGACGCACGAGCGCAGGATCTTTTCCGATTCCCGCATGTGCGGATCGGCGAGCTGCGCGAGCGAGAAATTGGTTTGCATCGAGGGAAAGAATATAGGGCGGCCGCGCCGCTGTCATGGCGCTGCGCGTCGGCATTACGCCCGAGCTTGCGCTGGCAAGCGGCTAATTTCGTGCGCTAGACTTCATGCCACTCGACGCGGGCATTTCGCGAAGCCGGCGCGGGTCAGGGCAGGAACGTTGAGCACGGGCGCCAGCGCGAAGCGGTTTGGCTCGAGGCGGTGGAGCGCCGGCTTCGCTCTCGGGGCGCTCGTCTGCGCCTCAGCGTCCGCCGCGCCGCCGGAGAATGCCGATCCGCGCTTCTCGCCCTGGTACAAGAGCCTGCGCCAGCCCGGCACCGGCGCCGAATGCTGCGGCCTCGCCGATTGCCGCATCGTCGAGTTCCGCCGCGCCGGCGAGGGCTACGAGGTCTTCGTCGACGAGCGCTGGCGGCTGTCGAAGCCGTATTGGACGCGCGTTCCGCCGGAGAAAATATTGGAGCGGCCGGACAATCCGACCGGCCGCGCCGTCGTCTGTTTCACGCCGGAAGCCGGCGTCATGTGCTTCGTTCTGCCGCCGCAGAGTTAGCGTCGCCTGAGCGATTGCGCGCTGGCGTTGACACGCAGCCCGAAATTCTGCGCGAGAAAGACGCCGCCGTGCAATAGCCCGCCGCCGTCGATTCCGTGCGCGACGCCCATCGACAGATGCCATTGGCAGGGGATGTTCGCCTTAGCGAGCTCTTCCGCCGACATGAACAACGCCTCGAACGGGATCAGATCGTCCATGTCGCCGTGCACGAGCAGGATCGGTGGCGGCAGGCCTTTGGCGCCGCGCGCGCTCGCCTCGGCGAGCTTCTCCGGCCCGACCAGCACGCCGGAAAAACCGACGATCGCAGCAGGCGCATAGTTGCGGCGCAGTCCGACATGCAGCGCCATCATCGTGCCCTGGCTGAAGCCGACGAGCGCGAGCTTGGATTCATCGAGGCCGTGCTTTGCAAGCTCCGCGTCGATGAACGCATCGAGCCCCGGACGCGCCTGCACGACGCCGCGCCAGCGCTCGTCCGGATCGCGCATGGTCAGCGCAAACCATTGCCGGCCCATTTGCGGCATGCGCTCCGGCGCGTGCGGCGACACGAACGCCGCGTCAGGCAGCCAGGCCTGCCATTGCCGGCCGATCTCGATGAGATCGTTGCCGTCGGCGCCATAGCCATGCAGGAAGATGACCAGCTGCTTGGCCTTGCCTGACTTCGGCGCAATGCGCGGGCCGTCGAGGGTTGCTACTGCCATAAACGTTCCGGGGTTTTCGCCCGCGACATCGCCGCTTTCGCGGGATGGGTCAAGCAGCGGGGGAGGGCGCCTCCCGCCATTCCATCGTCAGCGTGCGCGCGCCGGAATTGGGGTTCACGCCTTCGCCGGTGCGGCGGAATCCCTCGCGTTCATAGAAGGCGCACGCGCGGGCGTTATCGGCGTTGACGTCGAGCTGGAGAAAACCGGGCGCGCGTTTCTTTGCTTCGCGCATGAGCGCGCGCGAGACGCCGCTGCCGAACGCATTGGGGTGCACGGCGAACTGATCGAGCCAGCCGCTCACCGGATTGAAGATGACGAAGCCTGCGAGTTTCCCCGATTCATCGCGTGCCGAGAGCGTGGTGCAGCCTTGCGTCTGCAAAAGCGCGAGATGCTCGGTGAACCAATCGCGCCGCGTCTCGAAATCGATCTCGCGATAAGCCGCCGTCCACGAGGCGAGCCACAGCTCGATGAGCTCGGCGCGATCGCAGGACTCTTCCGCGCGGATTGTGAACGGGGCGGCGTGCGCGCGCACCTCAGGCCATTCCGCGCATAATCGCGATGAGATGCTTCTTCACCGCTCCGTCAGCTTCAATTCGATGCGGCGGTTGCGGCGATAGGTTTCGTCGTTTTCGCCGACGTCGAGCGGCTGGAATTCGCCGAAGCCGGCAGCGACGAGATGCTGCGGGCTGACGCCCTTCGAGATCAGATATTGCACGACGGCAATCGCGCGCGCGGCCGACAGCTCCCAATTCGAATGGAATTGCGGCGACTGAATCGGCCGCTTGTCGGTATGACCGTCGACGCGCAGCACCCATTGGATTTCGGTCGGGATTTCGCGTTCGAGATCGCCCAAAGCATTGGCCAGCGTATCGAGCTCGGCGCGGCCGGCGGGATTGATCTCCGCCTTGCCGGAATCGAACAGCACTTCCGACTGGAACACGAAGCGGTCGCCGACGACACGAATGCCCGGCCGATTGCCGAGAATTTGACGCAATCGGCCGAAGAAATCCGAGCGGTAACGCGCGAGCTCCTGCACCTTCTGCGCCAGCGCGACGTTGAGGCGCGAGCCGAGGTCGGCGATTTTCGCCTGGCTTTCGCGGTCGCGCGATTCGGAGGCGGCAAGCGCCTCCTCGATGGCCGAGAGCTGTCGACGAAGCGCCGCGATCTGCTGGTTCAAAATGTCGATCTGCGCCAGCGCGCGCGCCGAGACCTGTTTCTCCGCTTCGAGCGCCCTGTTGGCCTGCGCCGCCTGACTGCCGGCGCCGGAAAGGCCGGCATTGCTTTGATCGAGCAGGTTCTGCAGGTCGGCTTTGTCCTTGCGCGTCTGCTCCAGAGTGACGGTGAGACTCGCGAGAGTCGATTGCGCGTCGGTCTTGGCCGAGCGTTCGAGCGCCAGCAGCGAGGTCAGTTCGTCGATCTGCCGGTTCAGGCGCTGCAGCGCGACGTCCTTGCCGGTGACGTCGCGCGACAGAAAAAATTGCGCCATCATGAACACGGAAATCAGAAACGTGAACATGAGAAGCATCGTCGACAGCGCGTCGACGAAACCCGGCCAATAATCGACCGTGCGAAAGCGGCGAGCACGCGCGAGCGCCATCGATCAGCTCCGCTCGTGTTCCGCCGCGAGCCGTTCGAGCAGGCGTTTGATGTCGCGCTGCTGCGCCGCCTGCGCCTCGACCCAATCGCGGATCAGCTGCTGCTCGCTGCGCATATGCTGCACGAGGCCCTGTATGCCTTCGGCGAGATTGGCGATCGCGACGCTGGTCGCGCGGGTGCTTGAAAGATCGCTCGTGGCCGAGATGCGATCGAGCGCGGTGCGCACATCGGCGCTGAGCCCGGTCGCGGCGGAATCCGCCGAGACATCCGCCGTACTTGCCGACAGCCGGTCCTCGAGCTCGCGATAGAAACGGTTTTGCGCCTGTCCCGCCTGCAGATCGAGGAAGCCGAGAACGAGCGATCCGGCGAGGCCGAACAAAGATGACGTGAAGGAGATGCTCATGCCGGCGAGCGGTTTTGCCAGGCCGTTCTTCAGATCATCGAACATCACCGCCGCATCGGAGCCGGTCTGCATCGAATTGATGACGCCGCCGATCGAGCCGACCGTCTCGAGGAGACCCCAGAACGTGCCGAGCAGACCGAGAAAGATGAGCAGCCCGGTCATGTAGCGCAGGATGTCGCGATTCTCGTCGAGACGGGTGCCGACGGAATCGAGAATCGCGCGCAGCGTCACCATCGTGATCCGGCGTGTCTCCCCGCGATCGCGCAAAAGGGTGGCCATCGGCGCGAGAAGAATCGGCGGCTTCGATTGCTTGGTCGTGCCGAGCGAGTTCGCCCAGGAAATCTCGCGGAACAGCAGCGCAACCTGCCGCAGCGCCAGGATGATGCCGATCGCCAGCACGCCGCCGATGAGCCCGTTCAGCCCGGGATTGGCCATGAACGCCGTCTGGATCTGCCGGTGCAGGATGAGCGCGACGAAGCCGACCAGGATCAAAAACACGATCATCCGCACCAGGAAAATCCGTGGCGAGGAAAGCCGGGTGAGATCGCTGTCAGCGGTCATGGGAATCGTCTCGTCGTCCAACCCTTACTAAAGAAAGCGGCTATTGCCCATTCAAAGCTGCGCCACCTTGGCGAGAGGTGCGTGCTTGGCCGCCTCGGCCGTACGCAGGAGATCGAGCAGGCGGCGATGGATGAACTCGTTGCCGCAGCAGATCGTGCCGTTTGCCATCATCTCGGGGCCCCCATCGGCATCGCTGATGAAGCCTCCGGCCTCGCGCACGAGCACGATTCCCGCCGCCATGTCCCAGGTCTTGATGCCGCGCTCCCAATAGGCGTCGCAGCGCCCGGCCGCGACAAAGCACATATCGAGCGCCGCCGAGCCGAGGCGGCGCACGTTGCCGGCGCGGCGCATCACTTCGGCGAGCTCGCTCTGGAAGCGTGCATGTTCGGCGGCGCGGTTCAGCGGCGGAATTCCACAGGTAATCAGCGCGTCGGCAAGATCGCGCCGCGCGGCGACGCGCAGCCGCGTGTTGTTGAGATAGGCGCCCTGGCCGCGCTCGGCGATGTAGAGATCGTCGGTTGCGGGATTGTAGACGAGGCCCGCGACAAGCTGGCCGTCGCGCTCGAGTCCGATGGAAATCGCGAAGATCGGCAGGCCGTGCAGAAAGTTGGTGGTGCCGTCGAGCGGATCGATATGCCAGGTATGCGTTTTGTCGGAGCCCTCGATAAAGCCCGCTTCTTCCATGATGAAACTGTAGCCGGGGCGCGCCCGCGAAAGCTCTTCGAACAAGGTCTTTTCGGCGCGTTTGTCAGCGGCAGTGACGAAGTCGCCCGGTCCCTTGATCGAGACCTGCAGGTTCTCGACCTCGCCGAAATCGCGCTTCAAGCCGCGCCCGGCTTTGAGCGCGGCCGCAATCATCACATTCATCAGGGCGGAGCGGATCATGGAAACCTTGGAAACGGGAGCGAGGCGCTCCGTCCATGCGCGCGCCAAGGCAGATGAGTCAATGCGACCGCTTTACTGGCTCGCCACGTAGTGGCGCACTGCTTCTTCGATGCTCTGCTTTTCCTGCGTCGACAGGGTGGCGAGCTGCGATTCGAGCCATGCGTCCTTGAGTCCGGCGGCGCGGGCGAGCAGATGCCATTTCATCGCTTCCACCATGTCCTTCGGCAGTCCACGGCCGGCGGCGAGAATGCGCGCGATACGATTCTGCGCGACGGGATTGTTACGTGCCGCAGCTTTCAGCATCAGGTGTGCGCCCGCGGTTTCATCGCGCGCGACCCCCTCCCCGTTGAACAACATGATCGCATATTCGACCATGCCTGCGGCATTGTGATCGTCGGCGGCGCGCTTCAGCCATTCGGCCGCTTGCGCATCGTCGTGCGGCACGCCTTTGCCCTGCTTGTAGAGAATGCCGAGCGAGTAGGCGGCGTCGGCATCGCCGCCGAGTGCGGCACGGCGGAAGAGATCGGCCGCTCTCGCAAAATCCGGGGCGACCCCGTTATTCTCGACCGCCAGGACGCCGAGATTGTACAGCGCGCCGGGATGACCTTGCGCCGCGGCCTTCTCGAAAAGTTGCGTGGCGTAAGTCTTGTCCTTGGCAATGCCGAGGCCTTCGAGCGCCGCAACGGCAAGCTGGAATGTCGCCTGCCGGTCGCCGCGGTCGCTTGCAAGCTTGTACCAGCGTGCAGCCTCGGCGAGGTCGCGCTTGACCGTCAATCCTTCCGAATAAAGCTGAGCGATCAGCGTCATTGCCGGCGCATCTTGCTCATTTGCTTTGATGCGCGTCATCGCTTCCTTGAAAGCGGTGACGTAGTAGCCGCGCTGATATGCACCGAAAGCAAGATCGGGTGCATCGGAAGTCGTCACTGGAGCCGGCGGCGGGTTAGTTCCGCGCAGGAGGTCGCTTGCGGCGGGTGTCGTGTCGCTGGTTTGCGCGTGGGCGCTCGCGGCGAGCGCCGCAACAAAGATAAATCGTGTGAGATGCTTCATGCCGTCAGAACCGCGTTGGCGAGAATGGCCCGCGCCTGCTTGATCGCGTCCGCGGCGCCGGCGGGATGGTTCCAGACGGCATCGCCGAGCGCGACGAACTCGGCGCCGGCCTCGGCGAGCGCGCGAACTTCTTCGAGCGTTCCGGCGTAGCCGATGCAGGGCACGTTGAAAATTTCCGCCCACCAGGCGACGCGCTCCAGCGTGTGCTCGGGAGGAGGGCGGTTGCCCGAGGCATCCGGCTCCCCAAACATCACGTAAGAGGCGCCGGCCTCGCCGGCACTCATCGCGTCGTCGCGGCTCAGAAGGGCGCCGGCGCCGACGATTGCATCGTTGCCAAGGCTGGAGAGGGCCTCCTCCACGGCTTCGGCGGAATAGGGAACGTGCACGCCGTCGGCGCCGATGCGCGCGGCCTGTCGGGGATGGCCCTCGACGAGGAAAGCGGCATCGCGCTCCTGCGCAAGCGGCAGGAGCGGTTGCGCTATGGATTTCAGATCGCCGCGTGGAGATTGTCGCAACAGCACGCAAGCGACGTCGCCGACGCCAAGCGCCGCGGCGAGCACAGGCTTGAACTGAGCTGCATCGGCAATCGGCGGAAGGATCAGATAAAGGCGGGTCGCGGGTTCGGGCATGCGGCGGCATTCGAGCCGGGACCGCCGACCTGCCGGAACAATCGGGCGAAAAGCGGGACGGGGTGGGCCGTCAGCGGGTCGTTGATTGCTGCGCGGCCTGGGCCGTCGTCTCCTCGCGCTCGCCGTCGATGCCGTAGACGTCGTCGCGGAAATGCACGGTGCCGTCGGCCGAGGCCCAGCCGGTCATGTAGACCCAGATCACCGGTACGGGTTTTTTGAGCTTGATGTCCTCGAGCTCGCCCGAGGCAATCTCCTGCAGGAGGGCCTGCTTGTCCCAGGCATGGCCCCTCGGGCCGTTGACGCCTTCGAGCAGCCAGGCGGCGAGGTCGTAGACCCCTTCGACGCGCACGCAGCCATGCGAGAGGAAGCGGTAATCCGAGCTGAACAGCCGCTTTGACGGCGTGTCATGCATGTAGACCGCCTCCTTGTTCGGCATGGTGATGCGGATCGAGCCGAGCGAGTTGTGGGCGCCGGAATCCTGGCGCAGCGTGTAGCTCGCCGCTTTCTCGGTCGACCAGTCGATCTTGGCCGGGTTGATCTCGCGGCCGCGGCCGTCGAGGATGCGGATCTTGGCCTTGGCGAGATAATGCGGATTCTTCCGCATTTTCGGGATGATCTCGTTCTTGATGATCGAGGTCGGTACCGTCCAGGTCGGATTGATGGTGATGGTGGTGATCTTCGCCGAAATTTCCGGCGAGCGATGCTCGACATCGCCGACCACCGCGACGTAGCGGTGGACGGTGCGGCCGTCTTCCACCGCTTCCACCGCCGCAGACGGAATGTTGACCACGACGTAGCGCTCGCCGAAGGGGAAATGCGCGTCCTTCAGGCGCTGCGCACTTGCAGCAAGCTGCTTCTGCCGCTGCTCGGCCGGGACGTTCATCGCTTTCAGCGTGGCTCCGGCGACGATGCCTGTCTGTCGCAGCCCATAGCGGAACTGGAAGTGCTTGACCGCTTCGGTTAGTGCCGGGTCCCATGTTTCCTTGGCGGCGTCATCCATGGCGGGGTCTCCTTCCGCCGCGAGTCGCTGGCGGAGCGCGGCAACTTCTTTGCCCTTCGCGCCCGGATTGAGCGGCTTTGAAATCGTCGGCCAGCCGCCTGCATTGGCGATTTGAGCATGGCGCTCGGCCGCCTTGGCCGTCGCTTCATAGGTTTCGGGCTGGAAGACCGGGTTTGGGTCTTCGGAGAGCGCGGTTTCGCGCGCCGGAGCCGCAGCCTTCTTTTTCTTCTTAGGCTTGGCTTCGGCCCCTTGCGCCGGTTGGTCGGGCGGGGTCGGCGGAACGGCTTGCGTCTGTCGGGGCTCGGCGGCGGGAGCCTCTGCTGGGCGTCCCGCCGGCGGCGGGCTCGCCGACTGCGCGCTCTGCGATGAGGGAAGCTTCGTCTCCGCCTGCGCCGCGCCAAGACCGGCCAGCAAAGCGAGAGAGGCGAGGGACGCCAGCAGGCGATGTTTCCCGCATCCCTTCATCCCGACAGCTCCCAGCTGCAATTTCGTGAGGGTCCCCGGCGTCTTACTTCGTCCCGGTCTTCTCGGTGCTCTTCTTGTCCTTTGGCGCGCCGGATTTGTGCCGCGGCTGGGTCATCGCCGGCGGGTCGCTCGCCGGGAAGCTATCTTCCAGGGCGTCGTTCAGCTTCTCCTGTTTCTCCCGATGATCTGCCTGCTTTTCGGTTTTCGCGGCTTCTTTGGCGACGCCCATGAGAGCCTCCATCCGTCTGAGTGCCAAGCAAACGGAAAGCTGAGCGCAACGTTCCAGCCGAAAGCAGCGGGAGCTACGCCGGCGCGCCGACGACGATAATGTGCAGTCTGCGCGGCCCATGGGCGCCGAGGAGCAGCGTCTGCTCGATATCCGCGGAGCGCGATGGGCCGGTGATCAGGTTGACCGTGCGCGGCATCGTGCCCTGCCCAACCTGCTGGCGCAGGCGTGCCCAGATCGTCTCGTAGTCGCCGGCAATATCTCCGGCCGAGACCACCACGATGTGATTGTCGGGCAAAAAATTCAGCGTCGTCGGATTGTCCGGCCCGGACAGCATCGCCAGCGTGCCGGATTCGGCGACGCCGCCGAAAGCGTGGCTGACCGCGTTCGGGTCGCGCCCCTCGGAACGGCCGCTCGTGACTTCAAGCGCGGTTTGCGACCACTGCATCGCCGCGAGCCTTGCGTCGGCGCCCATGCGCACCGTCGCCGGCAGATTCTGGTTACGCAGGAAGCGCGCGACCTCCGCCGGCACGTCCTCCGGTCCTGCGACCTCGGCGACACTCGCCTGCGCGCGCTCGGCCTGATGCTTGAACATGGCGACGCGTGCGGCCGGCGAAAGTTGCCCGCGCTCGGGAATGATTCCGGCGGGAGTGTTTTGCAGACGCATCGCCACATTGGCGCGGCGCGGCGCTTCCGCGCCGGTCACGCCGAGCGAGCGGCGGATATTGGCGAGAATGTCATCGCGCGCGGAGGTCATTTGAGCGCGTTCTCAAATTCGCTCGTCGCGTCCACCGGATAGAGGCCGGGAGTCAACACTTCCTCAGATGAAAGTCCACGCGACTTGAAGGCGATGAAATCTCCTTTGGCGGTTTCCAACTCGCCGTAGTCGGTAAGACTGAGCTTCACGTCGCCTTCAGCGTCCTCCAATTCGTTAGCAATGAACTCATCAACTCTCGCCCGCAGACTGGGACTGTCCTTCACCAGGCGGCCCAGCTCACGGCGGTGAGTCTCCGCTTCGCGCCGCCACATCGGTCTGGGCTCTTTGGCAGGAGAGCAAGCAAGCTTCCACAAATGAATAATGATTTGCGCGATGCGGCTTTGCACTTCATGTTTGAAAGACCGTCCCAAGCTCTCGGTCTCCTCGGCGAGATTCTCCCAATCGAGCGGCAGATTGCTTCCCTCGCGCGCCGCTTTGCGCAGCGCCTCGGCCTGCTGTTGGGTCCAGAGGAAGAAATCGCGCTCGTAGAGCGAGTCGCTTGGGTTGTTTGATTTTGGTTTGGGAGCGCTCATCTCGCGCTTCTCCTCTCCTTTGCCCAGCGCGCTTGAAATGTCGGTCCCTGCGGCGCCGGCAGATCGCGGTAATTAGTCCAGCCGCCGGCGAATGGCAGCGACGTGAAGCGGCCGCGGCGTTTTCCAAGCAATCCCAATCCGGCCATGCCGATGCGCGTCGCAAACCGGTACAGAGCCGGCCGTTTTGCGAAGAACGCCCACAGACGCAGACCCGAGCGGAACGCCGCCGGCGTCAGATGCCGCTCGAATTCGCGCTCGCGCCAATGCCGCATCATTTTCGGCAGCGGAATGCGCACGGGGCAGACCGCTTCGCAGCGTCCGCAGAACGTCGAGGCATTCGGCAGATGCCCGGCTTTGTCGACGCCGATCAGCGACGGCGTCAGCACCGCGCCCATCGGCCCGGGATAAACCCAGCCATACGCGTGGCCGCCCACCGCATGATAAACCGGACAATGATTCATGCAGGCGCCGCAGCGGATGCAGCGCAGCATGTCCTCGAACTCGCCGCCAAGCATCGCCGAGCGGCCATTGTCGAGGATGATGACGTGATATTCTTGCGGCCCGTCAACGTCTTGTGACCGCCGCGGCCCCGTCGAGAACGTCGTGTAGACCGACATGTCCTGGCCGGTCGCCGAGCGGGCGAGAACGCGCAGCAATTGCGACACGTCCTCGAGCGTCGGCACGAGCTTTTCCAAGGACGCGAGGACGATATGCACTTTCGGCAGCGTCTGCGTGAGATCGCCGTTGCCCTCGTTGGTGACGATCACCGACGTGCCCGTCTCGGCGATGAGAAAATTCGCCCCGGTAATGCCGATATCCGCCGCAAGGAAGCGCTCGCGCAAGACCGCGCGCGCCTCGGTCAGGAGCTGCGTCGGCTCGGTTAGCACGCGATCTTTCGGCAGGTGCGTATGTACGCGCCGAAAGTCGGCCTCGACCTGCTCTTTGTTGAGATGCACGGCGGGAGCGATAATGTGCGACGGAATTTCGCCGCGCAGCTGAATGATGTACTCGCCGAGATCGGTCTCGACTGGAGTAATGCCGGCGGCGATGAGCACGTCGTTGAGGCCCATCTCCTCGGAGATCATCGACTTGCCCTTGGTGAGCGCGCGCGCGCCATGGGCGCGGCAGATCGCCAGCACCGCCTCGTTTGCCTCTTCCGACGTGCGGCAGAAATGCACGTGCCCGCCGGATTCCGTCACCTTCTGTTCGTAGGCTTCGAGATAAAGATCGAGATGCTGCAGCGTATGTTTCTTGATGTCGCGCGCGGAATCGCGCAACGCCTCGAATTCCGGCAGTTCGGCCGCCGCGAGCGCGCGGCGCTCGATGAAGCCGGTGCGCAGATTGTTCAAAGCCTTTTGCAGCGGCGCGTTTTGCAGCGCCTCATGCGCGTTCTCTGTGAATTGCGGCGAGGTCGCGTGAACGGTCATCGGCGCGCGTACTCTCTCGTCCCTGCGATCGGCGGCGTATCGGTCATGCCGGCGAGCACTTCGGCGACGTGACGCACTTCGATGGCGCGGCCCTCGCGCGAGAGCTTTCCAGCCATGTTCATCAGGCAGCCGAGGTCGCCGGCAAGCAGAACCGGCGCGCCAGAGGCGGCGATATCTTCGGTCTTGCGCTCGACGATCTCGTTGGAGATTTCGCCGTACTTCACCGCAAAAGTCCCGCCGAAGCCGCAGCACACGTCGGAGCGCGGCATTTCGGCGATCGTGAGCCCTTGCACCGTCCGCAGCAATTTGCGCGGCTGCTCCTGGATGTTGAGCTCGCGCAGGCCCGAGCAGGAATCGTGGTACGTGACCGCGCGCTCGAAGCGCGCATCGACGCGCTCGATGCCGAGGACGCCGGTCAGGAAGCTCACGAGCTCGTAAGTCTTCGCCGCCAGCGCATCGGCGCGGCGCGCAAGATCGGGCTCGCCGGCGAAGAGCTCCGGATAATGTTTTTTGATCATGCCGCCGCACGAGCCGGAGGGCGCGACGACATAGTCGTAGGGCTCGAACGCGTCGATCACCTGCAAGGCGAGGTCGCGCGTGTCCGCCCGGTCGCCGGCGTTGTAGGCTGGCTGGCCGCAGCAGGTCTGTGACGGCACCGAGAGGCGGCAGCCGGCATCCTCGAGCAGCTTCACCGCGGCGAACCCGACGCTCGGGCGGAAGAGGTCGACGAGGCAGGTGACGAAGAGGGCGACGTTTCGGTCGGGCTGGGTCATGCCGCTCTTCTTGCGGGAAGAGCGGCGGGGGGTCAATTTCGCCAAGTCCGAATCCGCTCCTCGATCGGCAATGGACAAACCAACGTCATACGGAGCCACCGGAAGCTTCCCGTGGGAGGCGTCGAGATTCGCGTGCGATCGAACGCCAGATGCAGAGGATCATTGCAACCTGTGGGCTGCCGCATTACTCTTGGTGGCCGGGGCTTTTTCACGTTGCGTTTGAATGGTCTCACTTGGTTGCCCGGAAAAGGGTAGTTTTCATGCAGCATACGATTTTTGTAGCGACTATCGCGACAGCACTTTTGAGCAGCAGCTTAAGCGTTCAAGCGCAATCGATCAGACCCGAACCGATCGCCTTACCTGCTTCGGAGTTCCCTGTTCCGAGCGCCACGCTCGATGCGCTCATTACCGCCGAGAACTTCACTGCCCTAAGAGCCCACGCCTGGACCTTATGGTCTGGGGTAACCGCGGATTCGACCCAAACCTTCAAGGGAGCCGTTTTACCCATTTGGGAAACCTGGTTGTCAGAACAGGAAGTCTTTGCCCCGCCTGGCGTCACGCTGGCACGCAACGCGGCGGGAGGCAAAGGAACGCGGACTGCCGCGCTCCAATCCGCAGTCGCTCCCTTCGGCTCGCTTCTCGCCGCCGTGAAGATAAGTCCCGATTCGGCGACCTTTATCCAGGCGCCCCATGAAACGCCAGCTGGATCGGGAGCATCGTACTCATATAAAAGCGATGCCGATCTTCAGCGTCTGAACGACAATTTCGATCAGAAAAATGCGCCGGTGGCGGACCGCAAAATAATCGATTTTCCGGCGGCTGCAATTGATTTGAAGGTTGTCTTCCTGCCGGTAAAGTCCAGCGGCCTATCCGCTATCCCGGTCTGGAACGGGCCCCAGGACAGCACGCTACCTGATCAGCCAGTGCCCTCGACTTGGAAGACATGTGTCGCCGTTGATCCGACCAATATGCGCGCTGGAAAAGCACAAATCGATTGCAACGGCGCTACAATCGATGCCGAGATCGTCCCGCTGAATGCGTTTTATTCTGTGCCGTTGGATCCGGTGGAGGCCGTTACAGTCAACAATCTTGCACAACTCAGTGGCAACGCGGCACTCGTCGGCGGAGATTATCGCGTTCTTGTCGCGATGCATATCACCAGCAAGGAGATCGCAAATTGGACCTGGGCC
>DATAOB010000146.1:0-47920 GCA_036265935.1 Beijerinckiaceae bacterium | reverse complement strand
GTATTCGCCCGAGCCCACCGAATTGCAGCGCTTCACGAGCATCGACATCAACCGGCGGCGGCGTGCGCATGATTGCGGCCCCTTCGAATTTGCGTGGCGCGGCAATGGATGCACATCCGGCAAGTCGATGCCAAGTGGGCGCCGGATCGGCGAATTGATGGCCGGCGCCGCCGTCGCCGGCCGGGCAAGCGAGCGTTTGCGCAGAGAGTTGCGCAGCGGCGCGGATAATTTCCGAGAAGTTCTAGCAATATCAAGCCTGAAACGCCATATCAGCTAGAGATCGCGTCCCCATGCGCCGGCATTTTAGGGGAGGCGCGGCGTGGGTCAATGTCGGCGCGTAGCGGGGGTGTGGGGCGAAAGGAGCGGGCGGGTTAGCCGATTAGCCGCTCCAAACCAACCGCGTCATGGCCGGGCTTGGCCCGGCCATCCACGACAATATGCTGCCGCTGCGCCTTTGCCTTCGTGGATGTCCGGCCCAAGGCCGGGCATGACGGCTGTTGCTCGACGCCGAGCGTGTGCACCGCGTCGTCGCTGTCGACGTGCTCAGGCGAAGCGACATGCAACGGTTCTGGCTCCGGGCTGAAGGAGCGGGTGAGCTAGCGGGCTAACCTTCGAACACGCCGTCATGGCAGCGCTTGGCCCAATCGGCGTACTGAGGTCCCGCTTACTCACTTGGATATACATCCAAGCCCGCGCATGGCTCGTGGCCGTTCGGAGCGAAGCTGTCACAGAGCCACTGGCGAGCCCTTCGAACATGGTTCGAGCCGTTGTGCTAACTTGCAGGGGTCCCAGCTCCAGCTAACTGAGCCAGGGCCTCGCTAACCGTCTTCTCAAACTTGCCAACTCGAGTGCTATATTCTGGCGAAAGAGCAACAGGTTGGCGGCGCGCCAGCATTTCACTGAAAAATAGCTGAACTTGGCTTTTAGACGGCTTCGAAACGCCGAAATGTTCCGCAATGATCTGCATATCTGATGGTTCAAGAAAAGCCTCTATTCTTTTTCCTTTCAAATCAGCTGCGACGCTAGCTAATGTAAATACACGCTTTTCCGTGAGAGCCCAACCTCTGCGATAGTTTGCAGAGGCTGTCTTTCCCGCCTTGTCGTCGTCGGGGCAAACCACGAAGGGGACTCCCCATCCCAGGAACAGACCGATCAGCTCATTCATGCCCGCGGCCCCACGCGTTGCTACCGTAGCGAATGACTCCTTCACGTCCAAAATCACACGACGGCCGTATTCAAGAATGAGATAATCGCCTTTGCGCTCAAGCAACACGGAATGCTTTAAGACGTCCAGTCGGCTTGGAGCAACATCCAATTTATCTAAAACCGGTTGGAAGTAGTCCAATTTATCAGGATTCTTACCGACGAACTCACGGTATTTTTCGACACGTATGTCAGTATGTCGCGTCCGAACGCGCATGTCCGATTCTGCGACATCTTTGTAGTCGACCGCCAGATTAGACACGACAAAAGCCTGATCCAACCAGTTTGGATTCACCATGTAATGACTGTGTGTAGAGTACATAATTTGATTGCTGCCCATAGCGATTCTTGGCAGACTTTCCATGAGCTGCATTTGTGCTCGAGAATGCAGATTAGATGCGGGCTCATCTAGGAGGAACAATGTTGGCTTATGCCGCCCTGCAGACACTCTATACAAAGTGAAAAGTATAAACGAGAAAAACCAACGGAAGCCTAAAGATCTTTCGGAGATGTTGTAGATCGATGTCTGTCCTTCAGCGAAAACTCAACATACACCACAGGCTTCGCATTGATTTCCTCAATACCCAATCGCAGCACAATCTCTCGGCCGCTAAAGTTCCCTCCGAATACGCGTGACCAACGTTCGAATACCGTGTCTGTTAGGTGAGCTGACAATTCACTGAGCGCGGCGTTGATCTGCTCCTGTTTGTCTGGAGCGAGCAACATGATAGCGAGGAGCTTTTGGGCGAGCGTCTCTTCGTTCACGATTCGATCGACGATATGTGTCTTTATGTTTAAAGACCTCGGCAGAGACTGAGCTACGTTTTCAATAATCTCACGATATAGGCGGTTAACATCTCCTTCGTTATCAAGATTCCAGTAGATGCGCGGCGGCTGATTGAACATGAACGTTGGAAAGTAGAGAATCTGCGGCATCAGCTCCGTGAACTTTGTCCCGAAGCTTTTCCATATTGCGTCCTCGTTGCCTTGGACGCGGCGAAATATTGCGAGGAGCCGGCCTGCTGGCGCGCCGGGCAATGCATGACGCCAAAAGTGCGCTGCTTCTGGGAGCATTTCGACCTGATGCAGCGCGTCGTGTTTCCGGCGATGCGGCGCAAGCTGAAAGAGATGCGGCGCGCGGCGACTACACGCCGGAGGAGCGGTAAGACGGAGGGGCCGACGGTGGCGCGCGCCCCTTCTCCCCTTCGAAGTCGCCTGTTGGCGAGTTCGACAGACAGATGCGCAATGTCGGCAACAGCCGACATGCGATGGGAGAAGGTGTCGTTGCGAAGCAACGACGGATGAGGGGTATGCAATGGATCCCCCTCACCCGACCCGCGCTGACGCGCGGGCCACCCTCTCCCGCGAGGGGAGAGGGGGAGCTAACCACATTGCGCTCGCGCGCATTTGGTGCCTCTATCGCACCGCACCATGATGGGAGAGCCGACATGAAGCCGCCGCGCAAATTCTTCGAGCCGCTGGCGATCGGCGCCCCCGCGCCCTACCGCGAACTCCCCGTGCGGGTCGAGCGGATGATCCATTTCGTGCCCGCGCATTTGGAAAAAGTCCGCGCCAAGGCGGCCGACATGGCGCGACAGGTTGACGTCCTCCTCGGCAATCTCGAGGACGCCATTCCCGCCGACGCCAAGGAGGAGGCCCGCGCCGGCTTCATCGAGATGGCGCAAAAGAACGAATTCGGCGGCACCGGCCTATGGACGCGCATCAACGCGCTGAACTCGCCCTGGACGCTCGACGACATTACGCAAATCGTCAGCGCCGTCGGCCAAAAGCTCGACGTGATGATGCTGCCGAAGGTCGAAGGGCCCTGGGACATCGCCTATCTCGATCAATTGCTGGCGCAGCTCGAGGCGCGGCATGGCGTGACCAAACCGATCCTGATCCACGCGATCTTGGAGACGGCGGAGGGGGTGAAGAACGTCGAGGCGATCGCGACTGCGTCGCCGCGCATGCACGGGATGAGCCTCGGCCCGGCCGACCTTGCCGCGTCGCGCGCGATGAAGACGACTCGCGTCGGCGGCGGCCACCCCGAATACAAGGTGCTGGCGGACGCCGGTGCGGACGGCGGGGCGCGCCCCGTCTATCAGCAGGATCTCTGGCACTACACCGTCGCCAAGATGGTCGACGCCTGCGCCTCCGCCGGCATCAAAGCGTTCTACGGGCCGTTCGGCGACATCGCCGACACCGCAGCCTGCGAGGTGCAGTTCCGCAACGCGTTCCTCATGGGCTGCGCCGGCGCCTGGTCGCTGCACCCCTCGCAGATCGACATCGCCAAGCGCGTCTTCTCGCCCGATCCGAAGGAGGTCGCGTTTGCGAAACGCATCCTGGAAGCGATGCCGGACGGCGCCGGCGTCGCGATGATCGACGGCAAGATGCAGGACGACGCGACCTGGAAGCAGGCGAAGGTGATCGTCGACTTAGCCAAGCAGGTCGCGGCGAAGGACAAGGAATATGCGGAGACTTATGGGTTTGCGGAGGCGGCGTGAGCGCTGGACCGCGCACCTCCCGGTGCGCATTCTATTGCAAGATGCTGCGGACCAGGAGGTCCGCGGTCCGTGTCACGGCATTGACATGGATTTTGCCCCCGCGATACCAACGGACGTGCAACTGACCCCGCCAGGGCTCTCGAGCCCCCCGCTGACCGTCATGTCGGAACGTGTCGCCAAATTCTCGATCGGCCAGGTGGTGCGGCATCGCCGCTACCCCTTCCGCGGCGTGATTTTCGACATCGATCCGACCTTTGCCAATACAGAGGAATGGTGGCTATCGATCCCCGAGGAGGTGCGGCCGAAGAAGGACCAGCCGTTCTATCACCTGCTCGCCGAGAACGCCGAGACCGAGTACGTGGCCTATGTCTCGGAGCAGAATCTGGTGCCGGACAATTCCGGCGAGCCGGTGCGCCATCCGCAGATCAACGAGGTGTTCATCCGCGGCAAGGATGGCTCCTACCGCATGCGGCCGGAGCGCCAGCACTGAGTTTTGCGATGATCGCGCTAGCGCGCCTCGGCGACCAGCGAATGGCCGCGGTACACCGCCGGCCCGGCGGCAGTGATGTTGCCGAGGATGACGAACGCCACGGCAAGCGCGATGAGCGCGAAAGTGACGATGCTGCGGCTGCGGTGGACGGGTTTATCCGACGAGACCTGCGTGAGAGCCATTCCTACAACCCCTTACGAGTCCGAACGCTGCTTACTCCTTGATCCGACAGCGTTCAGGATATCCGCAGAGAGGTTGCGCAAACCTTACTTTAACGAATTCGGCTCGCGTTAATACTTAACTTTAGAGGAATCCATCTTGATGCTCTCGTCGAGGAAGCGTGTGGTGTAAGCGCTCTTCACGTCGAACGGCTTCTCCATACCGAGATAGGTCTGCACGAGATCGTAATCGCTCTGCATGCGGCCGGGATCGATCCAGCCGAGCGCCTTCGTCGTCGTGTATTTGTCGGCCATCATGCTCTTGATGCGCTCCCATTGATTGAGCTGCGTCGGCTTCTCGAGCCCGGAAGTCGCCTGGAGCAGCGCGTCGAGGCAGGGATTGACGTCGGCGACGCAGGTGGCAAAAGCCTTCTGGTTGACCTTGACGAAATCCTCGACGAGCTTCGGATTCTTTTCCAAGTACGCACCGTTGACGACAAGCGAATTGCCGTAAGGGTTGAGCCCGATATCCGGCCAACGCAAGAAGCCGAGATCGTCGCCGAATGCCTGCACCTTGAGATCATGCTCATTGTAAAAATCGGAAATGATGTCGACGGCATGGCTCTTCAGCGAAGGCAGTTTCGCTTGCGGGGCGATATTGACGAAATTGACGGCATTCGGATCGATATTCGCCGCCTTGGCGAAGGCCGGCCACATGACGCGCGAGGCGTCGCCCGGCGGGTTGCCGATCTTGTGGCCGGGAAAATCCTTGGCGCCGTTGATCCCGTAGCTCTTCAGCCAATAGAAGGTCTGCGCCGTGTTGGCGTAGATGCTCATCACCGCGACGACGTCGGCGCCTTTGCTGCGCGCGACCAGAGCGGTCGGCAGATCCGCAATGCCGAAGGCTGAGCCGCCGGACCCGACGCGCTGCGACGAGACGCCCGAGCCTTTTCCCACCTCGATGGTCAGGTCGATGCCTGCCCTCTCGTATAGCCCTTGCGCCTTGGCGTAATAGAACGGCGAGTGATCCGCGGTGGGCGTCCAGTTGAGAAGGAGATTGACGTGTTCGGCCGCCTCTGCGGCACCGATTAGCGGCAACACGCCCAATGCGAGAGCGGCAAGGCGGGACAAAAGCTTCACGGGTTCACTCCCAAGCGGCGCGAAGAGGCGCCGGACAGCGACTTGTGCGGTTCATGCAAGACGGATACGAGGCATCCGAACTTTCTCTAGCATCGCCGGATGGAAGCGCAATCCATAGTCCTCGGGACTGACGCCAGCACCGCGGCTATTGCGGCGGCGAAGCGCCGCGCGCAGACGTGGCGTGTTCTCGTAGTGATTGCGGTCCATGTTGCGGTCGTACTGATTTGGCAGGTCGGCGTCGACTGGTTTCGCGTGCCGGCTTTCATTCTTCCCTCCCCGCTCGCGGCCTTGAAGACGCTGACCTCGCCGAATTACGCGTGGCCGACGAACACGCTCGTCTCGGCAACGGAAATCGGCGGCGGCTATCTGCTCGGCGTGTTTGTCGGGGTGACGCTCGCGCTGCTGTTTTCGTGGTCGCGCATTTTTACCCTCTTATTATTACCATTATGCGTGAGCCTGAACATGATCCCGAAAGTCGCGCTCGGGCCGCTGTTCATCGTCTGGTTCAGCTACGGCATCATGCCGAATATCCTGATCGCCTTCAGCATTTGCTTCTTTCCGGTGCTGCTCACGACGGCGCGGGGCCTAAGCGAAGTCCCGCCCGACCTTCTCGATCTCGTTCGCTCGCTCAAAGGCACGCGCTGGCAGCTGTTTCGCAAAATACAGCTGCCGGGCGCTCTGCCTTATGTGTTCTCCGGCATGAAAGTGGGCGCGGTGCTCGCGGTCGCCGGCGCCGTCGTCGGCGAGTTCATCGCCTCCGAACGCGGGCTCGGCTACATCATGATTCAGGTGCAATCCTCCCTCGATACGCCGGCCATGGTCATGGCGGTAATTTTGCTGACAATGCTCGGCGTGTTGCTTTACGGCGCGGTGCTCGGCGTCGAGCGCCTCGTCATCCGCGACGCACGCGTCTGATATCCAGGAACCCATGCAGCTTCTGACCCGCGAAACTTTGCCTGATCGCATTCCGGAACTGGCCGCGCTGGAGGAGCTTCTGTGCCGTCCGACCCAGGCCCTGATCGACGAGCTTAAGACCATCGAGGGCGACATCATGGTGCTCGGCGTCGGCGGGAAGATGGGGCCGACGGTGGCGGGACTTGCCAGGAATGCCGCGCCGGAAAAACGCGTCATCGGTGTCGCGCGTTTCAGCGAACCGGGATTGAAGGAAGAGCTTGACGCTCGCGGGATTGAGACGATCGCTTGCGATCTCATGAAAGAGGACGAGCTCGCCGCGTTGCCGAAGATCAGAAATATCATCTTCATGGCCGGGCGGAAGTTCGGTGCGGAAGGCGATCTCGCCCTCACCTGGGCGATGAATTCGCATGTGCCGGCACTTGTCGCACAGGCCTTCCCGCAATCGCGCATCGTCGCCTTCTCGACCGGCTGCGTTTATCCCTTCGTACCGGTGTCAGGCCGAGGTGCGAGCGAGGAGGTGCCGCCCGATCCGCCCGGTGAATATGCGCAATCCTGCGTCGGGCGCGAGCGCATGTTCGAATATTTCTCGAAGAAACTGGGCACGCCGGGAAAGCTCTACCGGCTGAATTACGCGATCGACATGCGCTACGGCGTTTTGCACGACATTGCGCGCAAGGTCGTTGCGCGTGAGCCCATCGATGTGACGATGGGCCACGTCAATGTGATCTGGCAGGGCGATGCGGCGGCGCAGGCGCTGCGCTGTCTGCCGTGCTGCACCGTACCGACCTTGCCGATCAATGTCAGCGGGCATGAGATTTTGTCGGTGCGCGATCTCGCGCAAAAGATCGGCGCGCGGCTTCAAATCGAGCCGATCATTACCGGTACGGAAAACGCCACAGCGTGGATTACCGATACATCGGAGGCGCTGCGGCTATTCGGGCCGCCGGTCGTCGATATCGAGCACATGATTGCATGGACAGCCGACTGGGTCGCGCGCGATCAGCCGAGCCTCGGCAAGCCGACGAAATTCGAGGTGCGCGATGGGCGTTACTGACGTCGCGTTCGACATCGAGGTGCTGTCCCCTGCCGACGCAGCGGCCGGACTCGCGCTCTCGGATGAAGCGGGGTGGAACCAGACGCTCGAGGACTGGCACTGTTTCCTCGAGCGCGGCACCGCCTTCGGCATGCGCGATAACGAAGGCCGCGTTATTGCGACGGCAGCGCTTCTGCCGTCGCCGCCGGTCACCTGGATCAGCATGGTTTTGGTGACCGCGCATTGGCGACGCCGCGGCCTTGCCAATACGCTGGTGACACGCTGTATCGAGACTGCGCAGGCGCGCCATCTCGAGCCGTGGCTCGATGCAACGCCGGCCGGCGCGGCTGTGTATCGGCCGATGGGGTTCGCCGAAACCGGCTTCGGTCTTACGCGGCTGCGGCGCACGCGCAGCCCCGGCGCGGAATCAAGACGCGCCGTCTCCGCCGCGGGCCTGCAGAAATTGTTGGAGGCCGATCGCCGCGCGATGGGTTTCGACCGCGGCGACTTGATCCGGCATTTCGCCGCTCGGGAGGGCTCGTCAATTTACCAGAGAGACGGCGCGGTCGGACTCGTGCGCGCCGGCCGCAAGGCGCGGCAGATCGGCCCGGTTTACGCGTCGATCGAAGCTGCAGCGATCGCGCTTTTAGAGGACATTCTCGCGGAAGAATCCGACGCGCTCGTCATCGATCTCTCGGCCACGCATTCCGGTGCGCGCGAATTTCTGCTGTCGTGCGGTTTTGCCTTCGAGCGGCCGTTCTCGCGCATGCGCTTTGGCACACACCCACCAAAAGCAGCCGGCGGCAGCGCCGACCTGATCGCCGCGGCAGGTCCGGAATTCGGTTGAGCAAAAATATGTCTCTGCATAAATCCGACCTTGACCCGCGCGTCCGGCAGCTCATCGCCGGGGGCACTGTCATTCCCGCGCATCCGCTCGCGCTGAATGCCGAGCGCAAGCTCGATTCGCGCCGCCAGCGCGGATTGACGCGTTACTATATCGATGCTGGAGCCGGCGGGCTCGCCGTCGGCGTGCATACGACCCAGTTCGCGATCCGCGATGTCGGCCTTTACGAGCCCGTTCTGCGTAATGCGGCGGAGACCGCGCGCGACTGGACGAAGCGTCCGCTGGTCATGGTCGCGGGTCTCGCCGGGTCGACGGAGCAAGCGCTGGCCGAGGCACAGCTCGCGGTGAACCTCGGCTACCATGCCGGTCTGCTCAGCCTCGGTGCCATGCGCGATGCCTCGACGCACGACATTGTCGAGCATTGCCGCGCGATCGCTGGGAAAATTCCGCTGATCGGATTTTATCTGCAGCCGGCCGTCGGCGGCCGCGAGCTTGGCGTGGATTTCTGGACAGCTTTTGCTACGATCGACAATGTCGTCGCCATCAAGGTCGCGCCATTCAACCGCTACCGCACGCTCGATGTTTTCAAAGGGGTCGCCGCCGCCGGCGCCGCGGAGCGCATCGCGCTTTATACCGGCAACGACGATCACATCGTGCTCGACTTGAGCTTGCCCTTCGATATCCGTCACGACGGCAAGACGCAGCGGCTGGAATTTCGCGGCGGCCTGCTCGGCCATTGGTCGGTTTGGACGAAAAGCGCGGTGGCGCTGTTCGAGCGTTGCCGCGCGGCGAAAGCTGCCGGCCGTATCGACCAGGACCTGCTCGCGCTCGATGCGCGCGTGACCGACTGCAATGCGGCCTTCTTCGATGTCGCCAACAATTTTGACGGCTGTATTGCCGGTTGCCACGAGGTGCTGCGCCGCCAGGGCCTGCTCGAAGGCATCTGGTGTCTCGATCCGAACGAGGGACTGAGCCCCCGCCAGGCACGGGAGATCGATCGCGTGATCCACGAACACGGCGATCTTTCCGACGACTCATTCGTCGCCGCGAACCTTCAGCGGTGGCTTGCGTGAGCGAGCGCCGGCCCTTCATCGCGCTGAAAAACGTCCGCAAGATTTACCGCACCGGCAATGAGGATTTCCTCGCCGTCTCCGACGTGACGCTCGATGTCGCGGAGAGCGAGTTGGTGTCGCTGGTCGGACCCTCGGGTTGCGGCAAGACGACAGTGCTCAAGATGCTTGCCGGCCTGCATAAGCCGGACGGCGGCACCTTGACGATCGGCAATGCCGAGGCGCCGTTCGATCCCGGGCGCGACGTCGGCATGGTGTTCCAGCAGGCGCTGCTGCTTAACTGGCGCAACATTATCGACAACGTGCTGCTTCCCGCGGAAATCGTCGGGCTGCCGATGAAAGCGACGCGCGAACGCGCCGGCGATCTCCTGCGCATGGTCGGCCTCGCCGGATTTGAAGCCAAATATCCGCGCGAATTATCGGGCGGGATGCAGCAGCGCGCGGCGATCGCGCGCGCTTTCATTCACGATCCGAAGCTGATCCTCATGGACGAGCCGTTCGGCGCGCTCGACGCGCTGACGCGCGAGCAGATGAATCTGGAAGTGCTGCGCATCTGGCAGCAAAGCCGCAAGACGATCATCTTCGTCACGCACGACATCCAGGAGGCGGTGTTCCTCGCCTCGCATTGCGCCGTGTTGACGGCGCGGCCGGCTCGGATGGCGAGATTTTTGCCGATCGAGTTGTCCTATCCGCGCGATCTCAAGATGAAGACGACAAGCGCGTTCGGCGCTTACGTGCGCCAGATCTACGATCAGCTCGGGATCACTTCGGGCGCAGCGCACTAAACAAAGGGCGGAGGCCAAGCCCCCGCCCTGATGGATCAGGCGATCACCACCAGCGGCGGCGATAGCCCCAGCCGCCGCCCCAATAGGGTCGGCGCCAGCCCCAATAGGGCCGCGGACCCCAATAATTCGGGCGCCAACGGCAGCCCCAAGGGCCGCAAACCCAGAGTACCTGCTCGACTTGCGCTCCTTGCGCCGTGGTGGCGAGGCCATGGTCGAGTGCCGGCATGGCTGACGCCCGTCCGGCACTGTACGCCATCGTCCCCGCCAGTAGCGCCCCGGCGATGGTCAGAGGGATTTTCGTGGCTCTTTCCATTTCCTACCCTCGTCTTCAGGCCCCCTGGCGACACTCTATCACCTGTTTTGAACGGACGCTGAAGTGTCGATTCACACGACATTCACTCGCAGGATTTGCGCGCGCCCGATCAGAAACAAGGCCGTCGCGAACCCCAAACCCGCGAGAAGGTAGAGAGTTGCGTCATAACCGAAGCGCGAGATGAGGAGGGTTTCGGGATAGGGCGTCGCGAACAGCCCAAGGTTGAACGACGTGTTGAGCAGCGCCTGTGGACCGGCGCGACGCGAGGGCTCAAGTCCTTCGCTCATCCAAGCCGACAGGAGCGGGTAGACCAGGCTGTAGCCGGTGCCGAAGAGAATGCCGCCGGCGACGACCGGCCACCAGACGGCATGCGCCAGCGCGACCGCGACGAAGCCCACGCTCATCAACGTGAGGCCGCTGGCGATCAGCACCCGGCGGTCAACCTCCTCGACATGCCGCAAGGCAAAAAACCGGCTGGCGAAAAGCGCTGTGGTTGAGGAGACGAAGAAACACGCAATCGGAATCGTGCGCGCCTCGAGCGCCGCGGCGAGATAGGCGAGCGTGAAACCCGACATCGCGCCGCTGATGAACACCGCCCAGATCGGTTCGGGAAAGTGCGGGCGCCAAACCGAGAAGAGCCGCAGGCCCGGCGATTGCGCCGGCCGCGGCAGCGGCCTCAGTCCAAAAGTGAGCGCAAGCCCGGCGATGGCGGGAAGCGCCGCGACCGCGAACATCGCATGTTCGCCGAAGCTGCCCAGCACATACGCGCCGAGTGGCGGCCCGAGCGCCTGTGAAACGACCATGAGCGAGGAGAAAATCCCGAGGAGATAGACGAAGCGCACCGGGCTCAAGCGGCCTTGCGCGTAGGTTAGCGCCGAGCCGAGGAAAAGCCCCTGCCCTACACCCTGGACAATTCGTGAGGCCGCGGCGGCGGTGAAGGACGCGCGGGTCACATCGAAGCTGAGAAAGCCGATCGCCAACAGGGCCATCGCCAAGCGCACCGTCTGCAACGCTCCAATGCGATCGGCGACGGCGCCTGAGATGAGCGCCGATAAGACGACGGGAATCGCGAAGATGGACAGGAGCAGCCCGATGTCGTGCAGATCGTAGCCGCTGCGCGCGAAGATGATCGCAAGCAGCGCCGAATGCGCGTTCATCACCGCGGCGAGAAAGCAGCCGATCCCGAGGCGGATGTATTCGCCGCGCGCGCGCTCGTCGACGAAGCCCGATGGGTCTTCGGGCTGATGGGCCGTGTTGGCGTCCATACGAGGTGACGCAGACCGCGCCATGGGCGGCTCGTCAAGTCGGCAGGCGCCGGGTTCGTTACGACGACGTGTTCATGCGGAACGGTCGCAGCGGCTCAGCGAGGCCGGATCGCCCGGTTCATTCGCGTTTTTGCCAGCGGCCGTCTTCTGTCTGTTGCCAATAGGAAAGCGCGAGCCCGCGCGCTTTCAGTTCGGCCCATTGCACACGCGCGGCGGCGAGCGCTTCCGCATCATTGCCGTCGAACAGAAGCATCAGGCGCTCGTATGTTTCATTCCTTTCGAGAATCGGTGCGGCCTCGGCGCCCTCGATCAGGAAGCGAACGGCAGCGCGGTTCGGATTTTCCGGGCCGGTAGTCAGAAAGACGGGCTGGGTCTCCGGGTCGCCGTCCCGCGCACTGCCATGCGGCAGGAAACTCTCATCGGAGTAGGTCCAGAGATGCTCATCGAACGCGGCGATGCGCTCCTCGCTGGCGCCCTGCACGACCGCGCGCCAGCCGCGCTGCAACGCCCGTTCCAAGAGGCCGGGCAGTACAGCCTCGAGGGTTCGGCGCTGCAGATGATAGAACCAGATTTCGGTCATGGAGAGATGCTCATAGCCGCTCCGCAGGCAGGGTAAATTTCGCCAAGTATCGCTGCAATTTTCTCTTGAAATGTGCTGCCGCCCGTCGAAAGGTTGCAGGCCCGCTGCAAACAGCGGCGCATGATTGCGGATGATCCATGTCAGACAATGTCGTCGTCGAATCCCTCGAAACGCCCGCAGGTTTGGGTGTGGGTCGGCCGGTGGTTCGGCCTTGGGCCGGTCCGAAGCTCATCCAGTGGCTATTCCAGCATCCGGAACCGGTTCTTTCCATTCTGCGCGATTTTGCACCGATTCTGCTTTGGAAAAAAGGGAAGCTCGCGCTCGTCACGCGCTATGACGACGTCAAGGAAGTCTTTCTTGCCGATGACGCGTTCGGAGTTCCTTATACCGAGAAGCTCAATGTGATTACCGGCGGCGTGCCGTTCATCCTCGGCATGGAGGACTCGCGTGAATATCGCCGCAGTCGCGACGCGATGCGCAGCGTCATGCGGCTCGATCCGACGCACAAGGTTGTAGCGACCGACGACATCGAGACTCGGCTCGCCCCCGCAACCGAAATCGCCAGCGAGAATTTCGTCTCCGCCGCGGGGAATCGCGTCGATATGCTGGAACTATCGCGCAAAGTGACCTTCGATGTGCTGCTTGACTATTTCGGCACGCCGGCACCGCGGAACGGCGACATCATTGTTTGGGCAACCCGTCTGTTTGAATCGATCTTTCACGTCGGCAAGCCGGATCCCGAGCTCGATCGCGAGGCGCAGACTTACGCCGAGGCGCTGCGCGCGCATCTCCAGAGCCTCACGGAGGCGCGCAGGCACAGCGGCGACGACTGCGATGATGTGCTCGGACGCTGCATTAAGCTCGGGCTCAGTGACCGCGAGATCGTTGGCCAGCTCGCCGGCTTCATCGTTGCAGGTTTGCCTCAGCCGGCGATGATTTTGCCGAAAGTGATCGAGCAGCTGCTGCGCCGACCGAAAATGCTCGCCCAAGCGCAGGAGGCCGCGCGCAGGGGCGAAGATGCGACATTGGCGAAGTATGTCTTCGAAGCCATGCGCTTTGATCCGCTCGCGCCTTTCCTGCAACGTATTACAAAGCGCGAACACGTGCTTGCCGCCGGGACTTCGCGCGCCAAGCTGATCGAGCCCGGCACGCATGTCATGTTCTTCTTCGCCTCGGCAATGATGGACGAACGCCGCGTTCCCAATCCAAAAAGCTTCAATCCCGAGCGGCCGCCGGAGAATTACGTTTTGTTCGGCTATGGGCTGCACCAATGTTTCGGCATCCACATGAACAAAAGGCTGTTGCCGCTCATGCTGAAACCGCTGTTGAAGCAGCACGGCCTCCGCCGCGCGAGCGGCCCCGAGGGACACTTGCGTAAGCAAGGGGTTTTCCCGGACCAGATGGTCGTGTGCTTTGATGCGGGGCGTATCTGGGCAATCAGCCGCGGCGTGCGACTGATTACTTGTCCTCGTAATAATCCGCCACAAGTCGATCCAACAACCGCACGCCCCAACCAGAACCCCAGCTCTGGTTGATGTCGCTCGCCAGCGACCCCATGCCCGTGCCCGCAATATCGAGATGCGCCCATGGCACCTTGTTGACGAAGCGCTGCAGGAATTGCGCGGCGGTGATCGAGCCGCCGTGCCGTCCCCCGGTATTTTTCATGTCGGCAAATTTCGAATCGATCAGTTTGTCGTAGGCCGGCCCGAGCGGCAGGCGCCAGACCTTCTCGCCGGTCTCCTTGCCCGCTTTGATCAGCCGCTCGGCGAGCTCGTCATTGTTGGAAAACAAGCCGGCATGCTCCTGCCCGAGCGCCACCATGATCGCGCCGGTCAGCGTCGCAAGATCGATCATGAAGGCTGGCATGTACTTGTTTTGAATGTACCAAAGCACGTCCGCGAGCACGAGCCGGCCTTCCGCGTCGGTGTTGATGATCTCGATCGTCTGGCCCGACATCGATTTGACGATGTCGCCGGGGCGCTGCGCCTTACCGTCCGGCATGTTTTCGACCACGCCGATGGCGCCGATCGCGTCGACCTTCGCCTTGCGTGACGCGAGCGCGTGCATGAGTCCGACGACGCAGGCAGCGCCCGCCATGTCGCCTTTCATGTCCTCCATGCCGGCAGCCGGCTTGATCGAGATGCCGCCGGTGTCGAACGTTACCCCTTTGCCTATAAACGCGACGGGCTTTTTCTCGCCCGGACCGTTTGCGCCGGTCCAGCGCATCACGACGAGCCGGCTCTGCCGTCCCGAGCCCTGGCCGACGCCGAGAAGGGCGCCCATGCCGAGGTTCCGCATCGCGTCTTCCTCAACCACCTCAACCTCAACCCCGAGCTTGGTCAGCTCCTTTGCCCGCTCGGCAAAAGCCTCGGGATAGAGGACGTTCGGCGGCTCGTTGACGAGGCTGCGCGCGAGTGCCACCCCCTCGGCGAGGCCCGCCCGCTTCTCCCGCGCGGCCTTCGCCCCCGCCGGATCGGCGACAGCGATGGCGACATTCACCGGGCCCTCGCGCTCGCCCTCGTCTTTTTTCTTGGTTCGGTAAACGTCGAAGCGATAGGCGCGGAGTTCGATGCCAAGCGCCAGTTCGGCAGCCGCAGCGGCCGGATCGCCCGGAGGCTCCGGCAGGTCGAACAGCACGGTCGCGCGGACGCCGCGGCCGAGCCGGCCCATGAGCGCACCGCCCAAGCCGACGTGGTCCGGAAGCGTATCCTCAAGGGCGTCCACCTTCGCCCCTTTGCCGGTGCCGAGCACCAAGAGCCGGTCGAAGCCGAGCCCCTCCGGGGCGAGGATATCGACGGCGCTGCCGTTCTTGCCCTTGAAGTTGGCGACCGCCGCGGCGCGCTCAAACCGGCCGACGCTGCTCCCGACAATTTCGCGGGTTTTCGGCGACAGCGCGAGATCGTCGGCCGCGAAAGCCACGAGTACCGAGGGAGCGGCCTCGGGGCCCGCCTGCGGGCGCAAGCCGTCCAACGGCACAAACTCGATTGCGACCGAAGAGGACATTCCGCTTATTCCGCCATGGGGGCTGAGCCGCCCGCCAGGCGAGGGCTCGTCGTGCACTATCGCGCGCCCCCGGCACGGTCAAATGACTGCCTGCCGCCGCGCCCCTCCACCTGCCCTCAAAAGGCCCTCAGCTTTGCTTTAAGTGGCCCATCGGCAACGCCTTCGCTGCGAACGCGCGCACGCCCTCAGAGCCTGTTGCGCCTCGAAAGTCCAAGGTCTAGCCAACAGAGTGGCGAGTTATGTCCGTGCCGGAGTCGGGGCGCGCCTACGGTCGGACGGACGAGAAAGGGAACCGCGAGGCACGTTTCGAGGCGTCATGGGGCGGCTCGTAGGCCCCGAGCGTCTTCAAGCGAGCTCTAAACCGAGATGGAACGCGTCAAGGGCAATCGGCTTCGCTACGCGCCGGCGGGCGTGTGCCCGCGGTGGCGAGCCTTTGCGCCTTTGCACCGCCGGCGGCGTTCGGCGGGGCGGCCATGATCATCGGGCTCACCCTCGGCCGCTATCTCTCTGCGCGCTTCGTCAAGACGGTGCTCGCCGTCTTCCTGACGATCGTCAGCCTCGTCTACCTCGTCGATTTCGTCGAGATGCTGCGCCGGGCCGGCAACATCCCCGAGGCGAGCACCGGAATGATCGCCGGCCTCTCGCTGTTGCGCATTCCCGCGGTCGCAGAACAGATCCTGCCCTTTGCGGTGCTGTTCGGTGCGATGACGGCCTTCGTCAATCTGACCCGGCGCCTCGAACTCGTGGTCGCACGCGCTTCTGGCATTTCGGTCTGGCAATTCATGTTCCCGCCGCTGCTCATAGCATTCCTCGCGGGCGTGCTTTCGGTGACCGTGTTCAATCCCGTGTCGGCCGAGATGAAAATGCGGGCCGAGCATATCGAGGCGCGGCTCTTCGGGACGGGATCCAATCCCGATAAGAGCGTCTGGTTTCGACAGCGCAGTGTCGACGGCCAGGCGCTGATTAAGGCCGCACAGGCGAGCGATTCCGGCGCCAAGCTCAGTGGGGTCACCGCCTATCTCTACGATCCGGATGGACACTTCGTCGAACGAATCGAGGCTCAGCACGCCACCCTGCAGCCGGGCGCCTGGAAGCTCGAAGGCGGACGCGTGATCACCTCGCTTGAGGAGCCGAGGGATTTCGACACCTATATGCTGGCGACGAATCTCACGCCCGACGAAGTCACGCGCAGCTTCAGTTCGGCCGAATCCGTGCCGTTCTGGCAGCTGCCGAAAGTCCGCGATGAGACCGAAAGCGCCGGCCTGGACGCAACCAGCTACAGTCTGCAGTACCAGACGCTTCTGGCGCGGCCGCTCTTGCTCGTCGCCATGGTTCTCATCGCTGCCGCCTTTTCCTTAAGATTTTTCAGGTTTGGTGGCATCACCCGTATGATTTCGAGTGGCGTGGGTGCGGGCTTCGTCCTCTATGTGGCTACCAAATTCGTCGCCAATCTCGGCGGCACGGGCCTCATCAGCCCGCCCGTTGCGGCCTGGTCCCCGGCGCTTGTCGGCAGCCTGCTCGGCGCATTTGCTTTGCTGCACCTGGAGGACGGCTGATGGGACGGCGCGCCGCTCCCGCTGATCCCTCCTCGAGCGGGCCAATCCGGCTCGGCGCCGTGGTGCCGCCCCTCATCGGGCGTCGGCTACTATCGCTCCTCGCCCTGCTCGCCGGCTCCTTAGTTTTGGTGACGGCAAGCCTGCCGGCATCTGCACAAACCGTTTCCCAACGCATCAAGAGCCGGAGCGCCAAGGAAACCGGCGACCAGGCGCGCATGCTCGTCGAGGCCCAGGAGCTCGTCTACAACGAGAAGACCAACACGGTCGAAGCGCGCGGCGATGTGCAGATCAACTATCAGGGACGCCTGCTCGAAGCCGATCGCGTCATCTACAATCGCACGACCAATCGCGTTTACGCGGAGGGCCATGCGCGACTGACCGAAGCCGACGGCACGGTGCTGCGCGCCGATCGCTTCGATTTCACCGAAGATTTCAAGAACGGCTTCGTCGAGAGTCTGCGCGTCACCGGTTCCAATCGCACCTATTTCAGCTCGCCGCGGGCCGAGCGCAGCGAAGGCGAGACAACGACCTTCGAAAACGGCACCTACACCGCCTGCGAGCCGTGCAAGGACAATCCCGATCGTCCGCCGCTCTGGCAGGTTCGCGCCAAGCGCATCATCCATAAGAACGACGAGCAGATGGTCTATTACGAGGACGCGACGCTCGCATTCCTCGGCATACCCATCGCGTACGTGCCGTTCTTCTCGGCGCCCGATCCGACGGTGAAGCGCAAGTCCGGCCTGCTTGCGCCGCACTTTGTCTATAAGCCGCAACTCGGCTTCGGCGTCGGTGTGCCGATCTTTTGGGATCTTGCGCCCAATTACGATCTCACGTTCACGCCGACGGCGCTCTCGAGACAAGGCTTTCTCGGCGAGATCGAGTGGCGTCACCGCCTCGAGAACGGCTCGTATTTCGTGCGTGGCACCGGCATCACGCAGCTCAATCGGGATGCGTTTCCGTTTCCGCCCTATGGAGCGGGAAATCACGTCGTTCGCGGCGCCATCGAAGGCTCCGGACAATTCAACCTGACGGACAAATGGCGCTTCGGTTGGGATGGTGCGATCCTCTCCGATAAATTCTTCTACAGCGACTACCGGCAGCCGAACTCCTTCCTGACGAGCTCGTACTTCTTCCGCGAGCAATCCTCGACGGCGTATCTCACCGGCAAGAGCGACCACACCTATTTCGATTTGCGCGGTTTCTATTTCCAAGGATTGACCGCAAACGATTATCAGCCGCAGCAGCCGGTCGTCGCCCCTATGTTGGAGTACGATCGGCGCTTTGAGATCGCGCCGGAGCGCAGTTTGGGGATTGGCGGCGAGCTGCAGCTCAGCGTCAATGCGATGAACCAGTATGCGCGCGCTGCGAATTTCGCCTCGACCGGAGGACGCCATCTCGACAGCTTGTATGGGCTCTACGACGTCTGCAGCGTCTACAACCGCTCGGACTGCCTGCTGCGCGGCATTGGCGGCGATTACGCGCGCGGCAGCGTAGAGGCCTCATGGAAGCGCAAATATGTCGATCCGATCGGCGAAGTGTGGACACCGTTCACCTTCGTGCACGCCAACGGCAGCTACGTGAATTACGATACGAACCGCGTCTACTCGATCTATAACCAATTCCTGCAGCCGCTGCCGAACGCCGCGCAAGCGAATTTTATCGGCGCCGACAACGTTGCGCGCGGGCAAGTCTTTCCGGGCGGCGGTGTCGAATGGCGCTATCCCTTCTTCGCCAACACCGCCGTCGGCACGATGGTCGTGGAGCCGATCGCGCAAGTCGTGGTGCGACCGAACGGTCCACTCGGCAGCCAGAATACGCTGATCAACATCGACTCGCAGAGCCTCGTCTTCGACGACACGAACCTGTTCGACTGGAGCCGCTATTCCGGTTACGACCGTTTCGAAACGGGGACGCGGGCGAATTACGGCGCGCAAGCCACGCTGAATTTCAGGAACGGCGGCTATCTGAATGTGATGGCCGGCCAATCCTATCAGCTTGCCGGCATCAACTCATACGCCACGCCGGACGCGGCGAATATCGGCTTGAGCTCGGGGCTCGACCGACGGGCCTCGGATTACATCGGGCGGATTTCCTTTTCGCCCTCCTCGATGTTCACTTTCACGGCCAAAGGCCGGTTCGATCCGTTCACCTTCAAACCGCGGCGCATCGACCTCGTTGCCTCCGCCAATCTGACGAACGACCTTACCGCTTCATTGCAATATGCGAGCTATGAGGCGCAGCCGCTGATCGGCTACGAGGTGCGCCGGCAGGGGCTGTCGCTCAGCGGCAAGTACAACGTCACCAAGAACTATTTCGTCAACGGCAACGTGATCTTCGATCTTTCGCGCCATTATTATAACGGCCTCAACGGCACCGCGCCGCTATTCTCGGTCGCCGGTCTCGGAATTGGCGGCGGCTATCAGGACGATTGCACGACATTCACGGTCAATTACACGTCGGTCTATGAGGGCGGCACGGTCGGGCGCAACCAGACGATCACGTTCGGCCTGCAGCTGCGCACGCTTGGCGACGCACGCATTTCATCCGCGCTTGCCAACGTGCCGGTATCCGACGGCATCAAGCCGCAGTGAGGCGCGAGCGGAGAGTTCTGCCCCTTGCTTTGACGCAAGGCGACCCTTCCGGAATTGGACCCGAAATCGCGCTCAAAGCTTGGCGCGAGATGCGCGACAGGGACGCGCCGTTCTTCGTGCTGGGCGACCCGGCGCATTTCGAGCGCGTGTCGCACGCGCTCGGACTTGATGTTCCGGTGAGGATCACGAGCGCAGAAGACGCGGAGCGCGCGTTCGCGGAGGCGCTGCCGATCGTCCCGTTGCAAGCTCGGGTCATCGGCGCCCCCGGGCGCCCCTCGGCGAGCGACGCCGCGGCCACGATCGAGGCGATCGAGCGCGCGGTAACGATGGTCGCGGAAGGCTCGGCCTCGGCCGTCGTGACGAATCCTATTGCCAAGGAGGTGCTGTATGACGCCGGCTTCCGCCATCCTGGCCATACCGAGTTTCTAGGCGAGCTTGCGCTGCGCCATTTCGGACAAGCCGTGCATCCGGTGATGATGCTTTGGTCGCCGCAGCTCGCCGTCGTCCCCGCGACGATTCACATCCCGCTTGCGCAAGTTCCATCGCGATTGACGCGCGAGCTTCTTGTCGAGACCGCGCAGATCCTCGTCAAAGACATGCGTCAGCGTTTCGGCATTGCCGCGCCGCGTCTCGTCTTCTGCGGGCTGAATCCTCATGCGGGCGAAGGTGGCAGCATCGGTCGCGAGGAGATCGAGACGATCGCGCCGGCAATCGCGGAGCTTCGGCGCGACGGCCTGAACGTCTCCGGTCCTTTTCCGGCAGACACATTGTTTCACGCCGCGGCGCGAGCGGGTTATAACGTGGTGATCGCGATGTATCACGATCAGGCGCTGATCCCGATCAAGACGCTCGCCTTCGACAGCGCGGTCAACGTGACGCTTGGGCTGCCCTTCGTGCGCACCTCGCCCGATCACGGCACCGCGTTCGATATTGCAGGTTCGGGCAGAGCCAATCCGGCGAGCCTCATTGCGGCGATAAAGCTCGCGGCGCGCTTGGCTGACGCCGACACCACTCTATGAAGGCTATGCCAGCGTCGGATTCTCTGCCGCCGTTGCGCGAAGTCGTGCGCAAATATGGATTGCTCGCAAAAAAATCGCTCGGCCAGAATTTTTTGTTCGATCTCAATCTGACCGGTCGCATCGCGCGCGCCGCGGGTCCGCTCGACGAAGCGACGATCGTCGAGATTGGACCGGGCCCTGGCGGTCTCACCCGCGCGCTCATCGCCGAAGGGGCGCACAAGGTGATTGCGATCGAGCGCGACGAGCGCTGCGTTGCGGCGCTTGGCGAAATTGCCGCGGTCTATCCGGGGCGCCTCAACGTTATCGTAGGCGATGCCCTCGCGATCGATTACGCCGCTCTCGTGCGCGAACATGCGCCGGCAGGTCCGGCGCGGGTCTGCGCCAATCTTCCTTACAATATCGGCACCGCGCTGCTCGTGCGCTGGATCGAAACCGAACCATGGCCGCCCTGGTTCGATCGATTGACGCTGATGTTCCAGCGCGAGGTCGCCGAGCGCATTGTTGCGACACCGGCGGATCGCGCCAATTACGGGCGGCTTGCCGTGCTCTGCGCCTGGCGCACGCAGGCGCGCATGCTGTTCGATGTGCCGGCGCGCGCCTTCACGCCGCCGCCGAAGGTCGATTCGTCGGTGGTAGAACTCCTGCCGCGTGCCGATCCCCTCTCTTGCGATGCGCGCGCGCTCGCTGCCGTGACGCAGGCGGCGTTCGGGCAGCGCCGCAAAATGTTGCGGCAATCATTGAAGTCGCTGCCGAATGCGAATGCAATCGCGTTGCTGCAGCAGGCCGGCATCGATCCGACGCAACGCGCCGAAGAGATCGACGTACGTGGCTTCGTCACGCTGGCGCAAGCTTATGCGCAGCAATTGCCAAGCTCAGCAAAATAGCTCGCAAAGCTGAGCAAAATAGCAGCTTCGCTGCTCATTCGAATCACAAAGTGAAAACAGCGCAGCAGTCGGGAACCGCTCGCCCAAAGCGGCGTTTCAGCGCCGTCGAGACAACGCTTGGAGGCCATGATGAAACGCACTTTTGCTGCAGCGCTCGCTGCGTCCCTGCTGCTGAGCCTGCCCGTCGCTGCGCAAACCGGCAAATTCATCACGCAGGAAAAACCCGATCAGTGGCGTGCGTCGAAGCTCGTCGGCGTCAACGTGTACAATCAAAACAACGATAAGATCGGCGATATCAGCGAAGTGATCGTCGACAAAAGCGGCAAAGCCGATGCGGTGGTGATCGGCGTCGGCGGATTCCTCGGCATCGGCCAGAAAGACGTCGCGGTTTCGTTCAACGATCTGAAATGGAGCGATCAGCCGGTCGCCGACAAGAATGCCAAGACGCCGGACAATTCGAACCGCTCCGTCGCTTCGAACAAGAACCGCACCTATCCCGATCACGCGATTCTCAATCTCAGTCGTGACGAGCTGAAGAACGCGCCGGACTTCAAATACGCGCAGTAAATCCCAATGCGAATGCGGAGACTTGCGTCTCCGCATTCGTGCGTCGGGCGTGAGGGCGTTCAGGCTTCGGCCTCCTCGAGATGACGGCTATTTGTCGAGGCTTAGCGGATGCGGCGGACGTCTCTTCTCCTCGTCGGCATTGCCGGGCTGACGCTTGTCGGCCAGGCATTCGCCGACGATGCCGGCATTTGGCAATTCCTTCTCGGCCAGGGACACGGCGGCTATAGCGCGCCGCCCGCACCCGCATGGCCGGCAATGCCGCCTCCCATGCTGGCGCCGCCACGGGCCGCGCCACATGTGATGCGAAAACCGGTTGTGCATCTTCGCGTCAAACGGCCGCAAGCTGTGGCGCATGCCGAGATGCCGCAGAAGGGTCCGGTGTCGATCTACAACGACCGCACGTTACGCCGCGGCGACTCGGTCATGACGGCGCAGGGCCTGCGCGTCTTCAAAGGGTCGAGCCATTTCCCCTACCGCGCCGCGGATTTCGTGCCGCTTGCAGAGGCCTCGAAATTCGTGATGGGCGACAAGAAGCAGTTGCGCGATATCCAGCTCGCGTTCGAGCGGATCGACGTGCCGGCAACGCAGTTCGCCGCCCTGGTGACCGGGCGCTCCGTCAGCACGGGCAAGCCGACAAAGATGATGGAGGCAGCCGGCAAGCAGATTCGCTACGTCGGACCCTGATTATTCCGAAAGCAATCGCTTGACGAATTCCTTGATCGCCGGCTGCACCCGGGGCCGGCGCAGCCGTTCCGCGGTGACGATCGCCAGGAGATCCCCGAACGTCTTTTGGATATCGTCGTTGATCAGCACGTAATCGTACTGTTCCCAGCGGGTGATTTCGTTGCGCGCGTTTTCCAGCCGCTTGGCGATCGTGTCGCCGGAATCCTCGGCGCGGCGCTCGAGCCGCGCCTGCAATTCGCGCATCGACGGCGGCAGGATGAAAATGGTCACGACATCGGCGCTCGCCGCCTCGCGCACCTGCTGCGTGCCCTGGTAATCGATGTCGAAGAGCACGTCGCGGCCCTTCGCCAGCACCGCTTCGACTGGCGCGCGCGGCGTTCCATAGAAATTGCCGTACACCTCGGCCCATTCGAGCAGATCGCCGCTGTCGCGCATTACCTCGAATTGTCGCTTCGTGATGAAATTATAGTGAATGCCGTCGGCCTCGCTGTGCCGCCGCGGCCGCGTCGTCACCGAGATCGATAGCGTCAGATCGAGCTCTTTTGCCTGCAGGAGCATGCGGGTCAGCGTCGTCTTCCCCGCGCCCGAGGGCGAGGACAGGATCAGCATGAGCCCGCGCCGGCCGCTGCCGGCCTTCTGCGTCGCTTGTGTGGGCGCGTCGGCGAGGCTCATTCCAAGTTCTGCACCTGCTCGCGGAACTGCTCGACTTCGACCTTCAGCTCAAGGCCGATCGCGGTCAGGTCGGCATCGGGCGATTTTGCCGAAAGCGTATTCGATTCGCGCGAAAGTTCCTGCGCGAGAAAATCCAGCCGCCGGCCGATCGCGCCGCCTTTGGCGAGAAGCTCGCGCGCGGCGGCGATGTGGGTCGAAAGCCGATCGAGTTCCTCGCGGATGTCGCCTTTAACGGCGAGCAGCACCGCCTCCTGATGCAGCCGCTCGGGGTCGAGGCCGGGATTACCGGCGAGCGCCGCGACCTGCTCGGCGAGGCGCCTGCCGATCGCCTCGGCGCTGCGCCCGGGCGCCGCGTCGGCACGCCTCTGCAGCGCCTCCATGCGATCGAGGCGCTCGGCCAGAAGCTCGCCCAGCGCCGCGCCTTCCTGCCGGCGAGCGACGATAAGCGCATCGAGCGCCGCCGTGAGGCCCTTCCGCAGCTCCGCATGCAGGGCCTGGGTGCCGGCTTCGTCCTCCGTCGGCTCGGCGACCTCGACCACACCGCGCACGGCGAGCAGCCCGTCAAGGGAGGCCGGCTGCAAGTTGGCGCTCGCCGGAATGTCGGCGAGCGCGGTGACCAGCGCGTCCAGCGCCGGGCGGTTGATCCTAATGTCCGTGCCGGACCCGGCACGCTGCGCCGACAGCGAGGCGAAGCAGGTGCCGCGCGAGATGCGCTTCGGCACGTCGGCGCGGATCGCCGGCTCCAGCGCGTCGAAGCCGGGCGGCAACCGCAGGCGGAGATCGAAGCCCTTGGCGTTAACGGTTTTCACCTCCCAGGCCCAGGTCCAGGCGCCAGACTGGCCGGCCTGGCGGGCAAAACCTGTCATCGAGGCAAGGGCCATGAGCACCGCGGGTTCGGGCGCTCGGCTCCAAAACGGCGGCGAGCGGGCGAAGGGTATCGCCCGCCCGCTAAGAGGCCGTCAATGTCGAAGGGGGTGCGGCGGGCTCGTTAGCGAGCCACCGCGCAGATCACAGCCGATATCGGATCTGATCCGTCCAGAACCGCTCGAGACGGCTCAAGGCCTGGTTCATGCGCTTGAACTCGTCGGCGGAGACGCCGCCAATCTGCTCTACGGTTAACACGTGCTTGTCGTAGAGCGAGGCCACGATCTTGTGCACTTCCCTGCCCTTCTCGGCGAGCGAGATGCGCACCGAGCGGCGGTCGACGCGCGAGCGGGCATGGTGAAGATATCCCATCTCGACCAGCTTCTTGACGTTATAGGAAACGTTCGAGCCGAGATAGTAACCACGCGTGCGAAGCTCGCCCGCGGTCAGCTCCCTGTCGCCGATATTGTAGAGGAGCAGCGCCTGCACCGAATTGACATCGCTGCGGCCACGGCGATCGAACTCATCCTTAATGACGTCCAAAAGCCGGCGATGCAGACGCTCGACCAGCGTCAGCGATTCAAGATAGACAGGTCGGATTTCGGCTTGGCGATCGGTGCGGTTCGGCGCAACTTCGATCTTGGCTACGCTGTTCATTGTTGTCCCCGTTCGACTGATCCCGCCGGGTGATCCGGCCCGCTTCTATATCGAACTTTACGGGTCGCGTATGAAAACCGGTTTAAGTAACAGACTGAATCCGGCGTTTACCTGACCGATCCGGATTTCAGTAAATCTCGAGTGAAATTCTCTTCTTCTTTACGTTGAGAAGACGTGAACATTTCATTTGAGAATGCGAAAGCCGAAAAGACGAATGGACGGCAACTTGATGCTGGTGATGCGCGAAGCGGAGATGCGTTCGCGCTGATAATCGGAACGCTGGCTCGCCTTGAACGTCAGAATGAAATAGAGCACGAGCAACACGCAATCGAGTGCGATCACAATGCGGCCGCCGGCGAAAAAATCCGGCAGCAGCACCGTGACGAATGCTTGTGCCACTGCAGTGAACAGCCACAGCACGCCGCCCCAAGGGGCTGCAAGCCACATGCCAACCGCAGCAAGCAGATCGAGAACTGCAAAGAAGACGACCGCGACGCTTGTCTGAACCGGAAGCACATCGAAAATCGATTGCTCCGCCGACAAGATCACGTGCCATTGCACGAGACCTTGATAGACCCAGAGCACGGCAACGATGCGCATGAACAACACGAGCAACATGCCCCAGCGCGTTTCGTCGGCATCCTTGGCCCGCTCGCCAAGAACGATTGCGTCGGACGATCGATCGTCGTTCGGATTGATCACGATACCGTCTCGCGCACGCGGCTGTCTTGGAAAGTAAGTTCACCGGCAGCGGCAAGCGGGGCAAAGTAGGTATCGACCTCCTCGGACGAGACGCTCTCGATGCTCGAATGACACCAATGCGGCACGAAATCCTTGTCGAGAATCGTCGCGCGTATACCCTCGTAAAAATCTCTGCCGCGGCAGACGCGCGAGACGATACGGAACTCCGTTCGCATCGCGTCGTCGATCGACAGTTCTCCGCCAATCGTCATCTGGCGAAAGGCTATCGCAAGACTGAGCGGCGCCTTGGCCCGCATGGCTTTTGCAGCCTCTGCGGCGAAAGCCGAAGATTCAGCATCGAGCCGCGCCAGGATTTCGGTCGGGTTCGCACCGGAGAAGCAGCGGTCGATCAGCGCGCGATTGGCAACAATCGGTCCCGGCGCAATATCACTGCGCAATCGCGCGACAGCAGCATCGGTCGGCTCGCCTTCACTGAGCGCGTTCGCAAGCTCGTCGAAACGCGCCGATGGTACATAGGCCGAGGCCAAGCCGAGATGCACCGCGTCTGAGGCACTGGCGCGCAGTCCCGTCAGCGCGAGATACATGCCCGTCGTCCCCGGAAGCCGCGGCAGGAAATAGGTCGCGCCGACGTCCGGAAAGAAACCGATGCCGACTTCCGGCATAGCAAACGAAAACTTGTCGCCGGCGATACGATGCGATCCATGCAGCGAAACGCCGACGCCGCCACCCATCACGATACCGTCCACCAGCGCGACATAGGGTTTCGGATAAAGCCGGATGCGGCGATTGAGCCGATATTCCTCGCGCCAGAAATCGAGTTGCGCGGCGTGATCGCCGGCGCCGCCCTGCTCGTAGAGGAGTCTGATATCGCCGCCGGCGGAAAAAGCCTTGCTCGCGGCGGCTGTGACGACCACGTTGCGGATCGCGGGCTCCTGCTCCCATTCGTCGAGCGCGCGCGTGAGCTCACGCACCATATTGAGCGTGATTGCATTCAGCGCCTGCGGACGGTTGAGGAAAACCGCCCCGCTGGCACCGCGGCGCTCGCATGTGATCTCGGGCTCGGACATCATGCCAGGGGTTAGCCCCTCCCCAGCGGGATGACAACCTCGCAAGCAAGCGGCAGGTCATCTATGCTGAGCCGACGATTTATCGCCTCGGCTTCGTGAGCCTTATGTCCTTCCGATTTCAGCTTCCGCAACGTGAGCACGTGCGCCTTGCGGCCATGGCAATGGCCGCGGCGGAAATCGTGTTCTGGCTTTATGCGTTCTCCTATATCAGCCGGCACGCAAATCCGCTCGGCGACGGAATGGAATGGGCGGCGATGATGCCCTTGACCATTATCGCGCTTTGTCTCGCCTTTCCCGCGCTGGTGCTGAGCCCGTTCCTGCGCGCCGCATGGATCGCGGGCGGGCTCGCTCTCGCTGCGGCAATCGCGGATCTCATTGTGTGGACGCAAGTCCTCGGCGAATTCGCCGGAAAGGCAACCTAGCGCCGTGCTCTAGCCGAGCACGAGCAGATCGCTCGATCGCACGACTGGTCGCGGCGCTTGCTCTTGCGCCACCGCCGCATCCAGCCGCGCAAAGCCTTCGACGATCTCTTCCTCAGACATATGTTCGAATGTCGAGATCGCCCGCATCCGCAATCTTTCGGCATAGTCGGAGAGACTCGGTGCGAGCTGCTCCTCGATCGTCACAAGCGCAACCTGCGTCAGGCCGGCATTTGCAAAAACTCGGATGACCTCCTCGCTCGAGGGGAACATCTGCATTTCGATTTCGCGGGCGCGCGGGAAATAGCGCATCCATTTCAAATCCGGCATGCGGTCGGAAAACGTGCTGCGAAGCAGCACGCGGCCGCCCGGACGGAGCACGCGGGCAATTTCCGTGGCCGCGGCTTCGCGGTCCGGCACGTGATGCAATGACAGATACATGAGCACGAGATCGACGCTCGCATTCACGAGCGGAATGCATTCGGCGCTGCCGTCGCGATAAACGACGGCAGAATGGCCCGCCGAACTCTCCGCGATCCCGCGCATCTTCTGCGACGGCTCGACGCCATAGACCGGCCCGCCGAAGGCCTTGGCCAGCGCCGGCGTGAGCCGGCCCGTTCCCGAACGGAGATCGAGCACGGCGAGCGGGCGCGCGTTCGGCGCATACGCGGCAAACGTTTCGATCCACCGCGTCAGCCGCTCACGCGGAAACGCGCGGCCGCGCTGATATTGCGCGTGCTGGCGCTCGTCGTAGCTGACCTTCTGCAACATGAAGCGGGCTCTGGCGCGGCGATCGCCTTGTGCGCAGCGGCGATCTCGAATTAGACTCATGCCAAAACCGGACTTGTTCAAGGAATTCCGATGCCTTCGCCTGAGCCGAAAGCCAAAATCGCGCCGTTTCCGTCGCGGACCGAAGCCCCCGCCGCTGAAAAGCTTGGGCTGACGCACCGTCCGCGCCGCAACCGCAAATCCGAATGGGCGCGCCGGCTGGTGCGCGAAAATGTGCTGACGACTGACGACCTGATCTGGCCGGTTTTCGTCATCGACGGCGAGAAACGGACCGAGCCCGTCGCCTCCATGCCCGGCGTGGTGCGCTATTCCGTCGACGAGGCGGTCCGCGCCACCGAACACGCGGTCTCGCTGCGCATCCCGGCGATCGCGATCTTTCCTTATACCGATCCCGACCTCCGCGATCCCGAGGGGTCGGAGGCCTTGCACGACGAGAACCTCGTCTGCCGCGCCTGCCGTGCGATCAAGGCGGCCGTGCCAGAATTGGGACTCATCACCGACGTCGCGCTCGACCCCTACACGAGCCACGGCCATGATGGCCTGATGCGCGGCGAGGAAATTCTGAACGACGAGACCGTCGCCGTCCTGGTCAAGCAGGCGCTGAATCAGGCCCGCGCCGGCGCCGACGTGATCGCCCCTTCCGACATGATGGACGGCCGCGTCGCGGCGATCCGCGCCGGGCTCGATGCTGAAGGGTTCGAGCAGGTGCAGATCATGGCCTATGCGGCGAAATATGCCTCGGCTTTCTACGGGCCGTTCCGCGACGCTGTCGGCACTAACAAGACGCTAATCGGCGATAAGCGCACCTACCAGATGGACCCCGCGAATTCCGACGAGGCGCTGCGCGAGGTCGAGCAGGATATTGTCGAAGGCGCCGATATGGTCATGGTCAAGCCGGGGTTGCCCTATCTCGATATCGTGCGCCGCGTGAAGGACACGTTTGGCCAGCCGACCTTCGCCTACCAAGTCTCAGGCGAGTACGCGATGATCATGGCCGCCGCCGGCAATGGCTGGCTCGATGGCGACCGAGCGATGATGGAGAGCCTGCTCGCCTTCAAGCGCGCCGGCGCCGATGGCGTGCTGACCTACTTCGCTGTGCGGGCGGCCGAGGCGTTGGGCAAAGGCTGATCGGCCGCGAGCAGCTCCTTGCTTGCGCCGCGGCGGCATCCCACATTTGCGCCGGCGGCGCTTGGCCGCAGGAGAGCCGAGATGTTCGATCCCACGCTGACCAGCCGCACCTATCCGCAGGCCGGCCCTTATGTTCTGCCGCCCGTGCTGCCGCGCGAAGCGCTCGCCGGCGTGCGCACCCGGCGCATTCTGGCGCTTGGCGTCGATCTCATCATCGTCGGCATCCTTGCCTTCGCGCTCTGGTTCGCCCTCCTCGTCGCCACCTTCGGGCTCAGCCTGTTCTTGCTGCCGCCGCTCTTCCCGTTCGTGGCGTTTTTCTACAACGGCCTCAGCGTCTCCGGCGCGCATCGCGGCACGCTCGGCATGCGCATGATGGACATCGAGATGCAGCTTGTCGGCGGCGGCCGCGTGCCGTTCATCATCGCCGCGATCCATGCCGTGCTGTTCTATTTCAGCTGGATGTTCCCGCCGATCCTGCTTGTCTCGTTGTTCACGCACGACAAGCGCTGTCTGCACGATATTTTCTCGGGCGTGATCGTGATCCGGCGTCCTTACTGAGCAGCCATCTTGCGCGCGGTACGCGGCTTGCTAGTCTCCCGCTTGGAGATGATTTGATTTGACGAAAGAGCCGCGCGACGCGCCGCAATTCTATCTGACGGCGCCTTCGGTCTGCCCCTATCTGCCCGGGCGCGAAGAACGCAAGGTTTTCACGCACCTCATTGGCCGGCGTGCGCCCGGACTTAACGATGCACTGACGCAATCCGGCTTCCGGCGCTCGCAGACGATTGCCTATCGCCCCGCCTGCGAGGCCTGCCGCGCCTGCGTGTCGGTGCGGGTTTTGGCGGACGAGTTCGTCGAGACGCGAAGCCTGCGCCGTATTCGCGAGCTCAACGCCGATCTCGTCGGCCGTGCGGTGACAAATCAGGCGACCTCGGATCAATACTCGCTGTTTCGCGCTTATGTCGACGCACGACACGGCGACGGCGGCATGGCGGATATGAGCGTTCTCGACTATTCTATGATGGTCGAAGACTCGCATGTGAATACCCGCATCATCGAGTATCGGCGCCACGGACCGAACACCGCGATCAACGGCCGCGGCAGCGGCGCGCTCGTCGCCGCATGCCTCACCGACATTCTCGCCGATGGCCTGTCGATGGTCTATTCTTTCTACGACCCCGACGAGGCGGAGCGCTCGCTCGGCACGTTCATGATCCTCGACCATCTCGACCGCGCGCAGCGTCTTGGGCTGCCGCATCTTTATTTGGGCTATTGGGTCGAGGGCTCAAAAAAGATGGCCTACAAGGCGCGCTTCCGGCCGCAGGAGCGGCTCGGCATGAACGGCTGGGAGCGAATCGAGTAAAAGGGCAAGACTCCTCGCCGCTTAGGGAGCGCGCTCGTGAAGATCTCCAGCTTTTTCGGCCACGTTGCCGATGGCGTTTCCCGCGCCACGGGTCATCCGATCACGTTCGTCTTCTGCTGCCTTTTGGTTGTGGTCTGGGGCGCGACGGGGCCCGTGTTTCACTTCTCCGATACTTGGCAGCTCGTCATCAATACCGGCACGACGATTGTCACGTTTCTGATGGTCTTTCTGATCCAGAACAGCCAGAATCGCGAGGGTGCCGCCATTCAGGCGAAACTCGACGAGCTGATTCGCTCCAGCGCGGCACAGAACGCCTTCATCGGCATCGAGCACCTGACGCAGGAAGAGGTCGACGCTTTCCGCGAGCGCTGCGCGCAGGCGGCACGCCGTGTTGCGGGCGAGCGTGCGGTGAAGCAGGCGAACAAAGCGGCAAAGAAAGCCGCCGATAAGGCGTGAGTTTCGGAAGGGCGCTCACAGTGGAATATTGTCGTGCTTCTTCCACGGATTGTCCAGCTCCTTGTGCCGCAGCATCGCAAGCACGCGGGCGATGCGGCGGCGCGTCGAATGCGGCATGATCACCTCGTCGATATAGCCGCGCTCCGCCGCGACGAAAGGCGAGAGAAACCGCTCTTCATATTCCTTGGTGCGTGCGGCGATCTTCTCCTGGTCGCCAATGTCCTGGCGGAAGATGATCTCGACAGCGCCTTTGGCGCCCATGACGGCAATCTGCGCCGTCGGCCACGCCAGATTGATGTCGCCGCGCAAATGTTTTGACGCCATAACGTCATAGGCGCCGCCGAAAGCCTTGCGCGTGATCACCGTCACTTTCGGCACCGTCGCTTCGGCATAGGCGAAGAGCAGCTTGGCGCCATGCTTGATCAGGCCGCCATATTCCTGCGCGGTGCCGGGCAAGAAGCCAGGAACATCGACGAACGTGACGATCGGGATGTTGAAACAATCGCAGAAGCGAACGAACCGCGCCGCTTTGCGCGAGGCATCCGCGTCGAGCACACCGGCTAGAACCATCGGCTGGTTGGCCACAAAACCGGCAGTGCGGCCCTCGATGCGACCCAAGCCGGTGACGATGTTGCGCGCATGCGCCTCCTGTATTTCGAAAAAGTCGCCCTCGTCGGCAACTTTATGAATGAGTTCCTTGATATCGTAAGGTTTGTTCGGAGTGTCCGGAATCAGCGTATCGAGCGACTTGTCGAGCCGCTGCGCATCGTCGAAGGAAGGCCATTCCGGCACGTCATCCGTGTTGGAGGACGGCAGAAAATCGATGAGCCGCCGCATCTGCAAAAGCGCCTCGACATCATTGTCGTAAGCGCGATCGGCGATCGAGCTTTTTGTCGTGTGCACGGAGGCGCCGCCGAGTTCCTCGGCTGTTACCGTCTCGTTCGTCACCGTCTTCACGACGTCCGGTCCCGTCACGAACATGTAGCTCGTGTCGCGCACCATGAAGATGAAGTCGGTCATCGCCGGAGAGTAGACGTCACCTCCCGCGCACGGGCCCATGATCACTGAAATTTGCGGAATGACGCCAGAGGCAAGCACGTTGCGCTGGAACACTTCACCGTAGCCGCCGAGCGCCGCGACGCCCTCCTGGATGCGCGCGCCGCCGGCATCGAAAAGTCCGATAATTGGCGCGCGATTGCGCAACGCCATGTCCTGAATTTTGGTGATCTTCTGCGCATGCGTTTCGCTGAGCGAGCCACCGAACACGGTAAAATCCTTGGCGAAAACAAAGACCGTGCGGCCGTTGACCGTACCCCATCCGGTGACGACGCCGTCGCCGGGGATTTTCATCTTTTCCATACCGAAATCATCGCAGCGATGTTCGACGAACATGTCGAACTCCTCGAACGAGCCGTGATCGAGCAGGAGCTCGATGCGCTCGCGCGCCGTCAGCTTGCCGCGCGCATGTTGTGCGTCGATGCGCGTCTGGCCGCCACCCGCACGCGCATCGGCACGTCGCTGGTCGAGATTGTCGAGAATGTGCTTCATCAGCGTTTCCGCATTGCAGAACTTAGGTCGTCTCTAGCATGCGCGTCCATGCGGACAAATCACGCGCGGCCGTGCGATTTCGCCGCGGCTTTGCGCTGACGCCCGAGCGCGAAATCGACGAGGCCGGGCCACAACGCGTTCAGCCAGATCGGAACCCGATAGCGGCCGGGCACGACGACGTTGCGCCGCGCCCCATGCTCGACGAGATTGACGATTTCTTTTACGACGATTTCCGGACCGGGCATGTTCGCCACACTATCGCGATTAGCCGTCAATTCGGTACGCACATAGCCCGGCGACACCATCGACGTGCTGATGCCTTCGGCTGCAAGCTCGCGCCGCATCGCTTCGGTGAGGCCGCGTATGCCGAATTTTGTCGCGGAATAGATGCCTTTGACGGCGACAAAGCCCGATACCGAGCCGATATTGATGATCTGCGGAGTCTTGCTCTTCTTAAGCCAGGGGAGTGCCGCGCCAACGCTCAATATCGGCGCGGTGAAATTGACGCGCACGATATTGTCGACCCGCTCCGCCGGCAGCTCCCACCACGGCGTCCTGTCGGGATAGCTCACGCCGGCATTGTTGATCCAAACGTCGATGTGGCCGAAGCGCTCGCCCGCCGCATCGGCCACCGCCTTCAATGCGGCCGGTTCGGCGACATCCGCCGGCACTATCAGGATGCGGTCGGCGGCGCCCGTCTCCCGCACGAGCTGCTGCAGCCGGTCGAGCCGCCGGGCGGCCAAGGTCAGCGAATGACCGCGCGCAGCGAGCGCTTTTGCGGTGGCTTCGCCGATGCCGCTCGACGCGCCCGTGATGACCACAACCGCCATACCCTGCCCTCCCCTCGCTCCCGCACTATGGCAGGTGGGCTCACGATCGGAAACGGCTCGGGATGACCTTGGCATCTTGAGCCGCTATATGGCCGCCCATGACGAACGGCTCGCTCAAGCGAAAACGCCGAGCCGGGGCGGCAGACCCGGCGCGGGAGAGCCTGCCTGCGGCGAGCGGCGCCCGGACGATTGCAGTCACCGAGGACGAGGCGGGAATGCGCCTCGACCGCTGGTTCAAGCGGCGGATGCCGAGCCTCTCGCTCTCGCATTTGAACAAAATCGTGCGCACCGGTCAGGTTCGCGTCGATGGGGCGCGGGTGAAGACCGCGGCGCGGCTCGCGGCGGGACAGAATGTCCGGGTACCGCCACTGACCCTCGGGGCGCCCACGGCGCGTACGCTGCGGCGCGCCCCCTCTGCCGACGACGCGCGCGCTCTGCGGGACATGACGCTGTTCGAGGACCGCAACCTCCTCATCCTCAACAAACCATTCGGGCTTGCCGTGCAGGGCGGCTCCGGCACGACCCGCCACATCGACGGCATGCTGGAGGCCCTCGCCGATGAACGCGGCGAGCGGCCGCGCCTTGTGCATCGGCTCGACCGCGACACGTCGGGCGTGCTGCTCGTCGCCAAGAGCCGCCGCATGGCCGCCGATCTCGGCGAAATCTTCCGCTCGCGCCAAGCCAAAAAGGTCTACTGGGCCCTCGTCGAGGGGGTGCCGAAGCCGGCACAGGGCCGCATTTCGCTGTTCCTGGCCAAAGGCGAAGGCATGGGCGAGAACCGCGGCGCCGGCCGTGACCTGGAACGCATGCGCGTCGCCCGCCATGGCGAGACCGACGCGCAGCACTCCGTCACCTATTACGCCATCGTCGACAAGGTCGCGCCGAAACTCGCCTGGCTCTCGATGAAGCCGCTAACCGGCCGCACGCATCAACTGCGCGCCCACGCCGAGGCGATCGGTCATCCGATCATCGGCGATCCGAAATACGGGCATCGCCGCGAGGACGAAGAGCGGCGGCGCGATCCGATGCGCGCCATTCCCGGCGACGTCGAGCGCAAGCTGCATCTCTTGGCGCGCCGCCTCGTCCTGCCGCACCCGCGCGGCGGCACGATCGACGTCACTGCGCCCCTGCCGCCGCACATGCAGAAGAGTTTTGAGAAATTCGGCTTCGACGCGAAGCAATACGACCCCATCGAGGGAGCCCCCGACGCGTGAACGCCACCCATCTCATCCTGCTCGATATTGACGGTACGCTTGTCGACAGCCAGGATTTTATCATAGAGGCGCAGCGCCGCGCTTTTGCGGCAAACGGCTTGCCGGCACCGGAGCGCGAGCGCGCGCTATCGGTCGTCGGATTATCGCTGCTGGAGGCATTCACCGCACTCGCGGGCAAAGACGCGCCGGTCGAAAATCTGACGCAAGCGTATCGCACCGCGTGGCACCAGATGCGTGACGATCCTTCTTTTGAGGATCCGTTCTTCGAGGGAGCGCTCGACTTCGTCCGCATGCTGATCGCGCGCGGCGACGTGCAGCTCGGCATCGCCACCGGAAAGGCCCGCCGCGGCGTGGTGCATCTGATGAACCGAACCGGCTGGCACGATCATTTCGTCACGATCCAGACGGCCGACGAACATCCCTCGAAACCCGCGCCGGACATGATCCTGAAGGCGATGAAGGAAACCGGCACGGAGCCGCATCGCACGATCATGATCGGCGACACGACATATGACATGCAGATGGCGAAAGCCGCTGGCGTGCACGCGATCGGCGTTGCCTGGGGTTATCATCAGCGCGAGGCCCTCACCAGAGCCGGCGCCGAGCTGGTAGTCGACGATTTCGCCCATCTGGCGCGCGCCATCGCCGACCTCCTCGCCGATACGCCGGCATCCGCTGCCTGACCGCACCATGCGCGACGATCTTTCCGCCGACATCTTCATCTCTCCCGAAGAGCGCGACCCGCTCAAATTGGCGCGCAAAGACGCGCGTCCGCCGTTGCCGAAGCGCTTCTATAAAGAAGTTGGCATTCGGGCTGAAGGCAGCGGGTTCGCGGTGATGCTCGACGGACACCGGGTGAAAACGCCGGCAAAAGCAGACCTCGTTTTGCCGAACGAAGCCGCCGCCGAAGCAATTGCCGAGGAATGGCGTGCGCAAGGTGAGGAGATCGATCCGCGCACAATGCCGCTGACGCGTCTCGTCAATTCCGCACTCGACGGCGTCGCGCGCGATATCGAAAGCGTCATTGCCGACATCGTCAGATATGCCGGTTCCGATCTCGTCTGCTATCGCGCGGCGGAGCCGGAAGGGCTTGTCGCGGCACAATCCGAAGCATGGGACCCGGTTCTGGCGTTCGCGCGCGACGAACTCGGCGCGCGCCTCATCTGCGTCGAGGGGATCACCTTTGCCGAGCAGCCGCCGCGCGCCATCGCCGCTGTCCGCGAAGCAATCGTGCAAAGCACGGGCGAGCGGCCGCTCGCCGTCACCGCTTTGCATGTGATGACGACGCTGACCGGCTCGGTGCTGCTCGCGCTGTCGGTCGCGCGGCGCGAGCTGTCGCCGGAAGCGGCATGGGACGCCGCCCATGTCGATGAGGATTTCCAGATGCGCGTCTGGGGCTCTGACGTCGAGGCGCTCGAACGGCGTGCACGGCGTTTCACGGAAATGCAGGCCGCCGCGCGGCTGCTACACTTCGTGACCTGAGGGAATGGCCGAGAATCGCCGCAACCGGCGGCGCGCCGTCGAAATCATGCTTGACGTGCTGCGCGAAGGGCAAGTACCGCTTCGTCATTGCGAGGAGCGTGAGCGACGAAGCAATCCAGGAGCAAACTCTTCAAGCTATGATGCAGTGACTCCTGGATTGCTTCGCTTCGCTCGCAATGACATGCCATGCCCTACCCGCGTTCCTTCCTCAACTTCTTCCACAGCGCTAGGCGTTTTCCCACCTCACGCTCAAACCCGCGATCGGTCGGCGTGTAGACTTTCTGCCGTCCCAATTGCTCCGGCCAATAATCCTGGCCGGAAAACCCATCCGGCTCGTTATGATCGTAGCGGTAGCCGCGTCCGTAATTCTCCTGCTTCATCAATTTGGTTGGCGCGTTCAGAATGATTTTCGGCGGCATCAGCGAGCCGTGCTCTTTGGCCAGACGGCTCGCCTCTTTGTACGCAACATACGTCGCATTGGATTTCGGCGCGGTCGCGACATAGATCACCGCTTCAGCAATCGCCAACTCGCCTTCCGGCGACCCGAGAAAATCGTACGTCTCCTTCGCCGCATTGGCGACGACAAGCGCCTGCGGATCGGCCATGCCGATATCCTCCACTGCCATGCGCACGATGCGCCGCGCCAGAAACAGCGGGTCTTCGCCGGCATCGAACATGCGCGCGAGATAATACAGCGCCGCATCGGGATCGGAGCCACGCACCGCCTTGTGCAGCGCGCTGATCAGATTGTAGTGCCCCTCCTGCGCCTTGTCGTAAATCGGCGCGCGGCGCTGCACGATTTCAATGAGCGCCGCACGATCGAATGTCTCGCCTTCATGCGCGGCACGCCAGACTTCTTCGGCAAGCGTCAGGATGGCGCGGCCATCGCCGTCGGCCATCTGAATCAGCGCCTCGCGTGCATCATCGTCGAGCGGCAGCGTCTTGCCTTCGGCTTCTTCAGCGCGCGTCATCAGCGCGCGCAGCGCCTCTTCATCGAGCGCCTTGAAAATCAATACGCGAGCACGCGACAAAAGCGCCGCGTTCAATTCAAACGACGGATTCTCCGTCGTCGCGCCGACGAGCGTCACGGTGCCATCTTCCATGACAGGCAGAAACGAATCCTGCTGCGCCCGATTGAAGCGATGGATCTCGTCGACGAAGAGCAGCGTCCCCTGCCCCATGCGGCGGCGCCCGCGCGCTTCCTCGAAAACCTTCTTCAAATCGGCGACGCCGGAAAAGATCGCGGAAATCTGCACGAAGGCGAGATTGGTCTCGCTCGACAAAAGCCGCGCCACCGTCGTCTTGCCGGTCCCCGGCGGACCCCAAAAAATCAGGCTGCCGAGCGAGCCCGAGCGCAAGAGCCGCGTCAGCGCGCCATTGGCCCCAAGCAGATGATCCTGCCCCGCAACTTCGGCGAGCGAGCGCGGGCGCAGGCGGTCGGCCAGCGGATGCGGCGCTTCGCGCTCGAGGCCGGCGGAGGAGAATAAATCGTTCATTAGTCTTGGTTAATCATGCCTTAACGATTTGCACGCGATGGTTAACGAATCATGCTGAGGGGACTATGCGGCGAAAGCCGATAAAGCAACCGGAGGGCTGAACTTCATGCGTACGATTGCATTCGTGACCCAAAAAGGCGGCTCGGGAAGAGCACGCTTGCCGCCTGCCTCGCCGTCGCCGCCCATGAGAAGGGTGAGCGGGTTTTCCTCATCGATACCGACCCTTTGATGTCGCTGTCGAAATGGGCGAAAGCGCGCGGCGAAAAGGACATTCCGGTCGAGTGGGTGCCGGCGGGCAAGCTCGCGAGCGCACTCTCGATGCTGGAGAAGAAGGGCATCACCCTCGCCATCGTCGACACCGGTGCCGGCGAATCTCCCGCGGCGGCCGCGGCGATCAAGGCGGCCGACCTCTGCATCATCCCGGCGCGGCCGAATGCATTCGATCTCTGGGCGAGCGAGCTCACGCGGAAAGCCTGCAGCGCGGCGCGCAAGGAATTCGCCTTCCTGCTCAACCAATGCCCGCCTTCGCAGCAGAGCGCGCGCATCGAGGACGGCGCCAAGGCGCTGGAAGCGATGGGCGGATTGTTGACGCCGCTCGTCTCGACGCGCGTCGATTACCAGGAGGCGGCGCGCCACGGGCTCGGCGTCACCGAGCTCAATCCGCATGGCGTTGCAGCCGAGGAGATGCGCGATCTCTGGGCCTCGGTGAAGCGCCGCGTGGCGCGCGGCAAGAGCACGGGCGTGAAAAAGGCGGCTTGATCGTCATTGGGAGCGAAGCGAAGCAATCCATTGAAGCTGTTGGTGGATTCGTTGGCTTCGCCTTCTCGCAATGACGTTGCGAGAGGGGCGATTTAACCGCCGAGCACCGACGTGATCACCTGACCGCCGCGCGAGATCGCCACCTTCCATAGGCGGCGGCGGCCGTCGGTCGCTTTCTCGAGATCGCGCGTCGTGTTGATCTTCATGTCGTTCACCGCGATCACCACGTCGCCTTTCTGCAGCGACACGTCGGCGGCAGTCGAGCCGTCCTCGACATCGGTGACGACCGCGCCCGCCGGCAAGGTCGCCATCTCGATCGAAAATTCTTCCGCCACGGCCGGCGACAGGTTGACGACCGTCGCGCCGGTAAACGGCGAGCTGCCTTTGATCTTCACGAGATCGCGCGGCGGTTTTTCCGGCGCCGCGGCGAGCCGCACCGGCGCCACCACCTTCTTGCCGCCGCGCATCACAGTGAAGGAGGCGGTGCCGCCAAGCGGCTTCGTGCCGAAGCGGTAGCCGAGGCCTTCGGGATCGTCGATCGGCTGTCCGTCGATCGCGGTGATGATATCGCCGCGCTTCATGCCGGCATCCGCGGCAGGGCTGCCCTCGACAAGATCGGCGACGAGCGCGCCGGAGGGGCGGTCAAGCCCGAGTGTATCGGCGATGTCGCGTGACACATGCTGCAATGACGCGCCGAGCCATGGCCGTTTGACGATCTTGCCGCCGCTCTTGGCGGTCGCGACCACGGTCTTCACGATGTTGACGGGAATCGCGAAGCCGATGCCGACCGAGCCGCCGGACTTGGAGTAGATCGCCGAATTGATGCCGATCATCCGCGCGTTCATATCGACGAGCGGACCGCCGGAATTGCCGGGATTGATCGCCGCATCGGTCTGGATGAAGAAGCCGTAGTCGGAGACGCCGATCTGCGTGCGCGCCACCGCCGAGACGATGCCCTGCGTCACCGTCTGCCCGACTCCGAACGGATTGCCCATGGCGAGCACCATGTCGCCGACTTCGATCGCGTCGGAATCGCCGAGCTCCATCATCGGAAAGTCGGAACCGCTTTTCAGCTTAAGGACGGCGAGATCGGTGCGCTGGTCGCGCAGCACAATGCTCGCCTCGAATTCGCGCTTGTCCGAGAGCGCGACCTTCACGTCGGTCATGCCTTCGATGACGTGATAATTGGTAACGACGAGGCCTGATGCGTCGACGAGCACGCCCGAGCCGAGCGACTGCGCGGTCGGGCCGCCCGGACGATCCTGGCCGCTGTCGCCAAAGAAGCGGCGGAAGATCGGATCGTCGAAGAGCGGATTGTTGGGTTTGGGGTCGGTGCGCGAGGCGTAGACATTGACGACCGCGGGCTGCGCCCGCTTCACGACAGGCGAGAACGAGAGGAGCTGTTCGGCGCGGGTTTGGGGCACCGCGCGCTCCTGCTGGGCTGACGCAAGCTGCGGAGCGAGGCAGAACCCTACAAGGAAAACCACGATCCACATTCCCAGAGCAAATGCATCTGCCCCTGGACGCCGGATCGCATTGCGCTTCGCTTCATGCGTCCGGGGATGTGGGAAACGAGCTAGGAAGTGCCGCATCGCTCAATCCTCAAATCAGTCCGCAATAGACCCGTCACACAGCGTCAAAAATGCGAAGGGCGGCCGCTTGGGAAAAGCGCGCCCTGGCACAATTTATTTGCCGAGCAGCCTTACGCCGCTGCCTCTTCGCCCTGGACCGGGCCAGAATCCTGCCCCTTGGCGTCGACGTCGCGGTCGACCAGCTCGATCACGCCGAGCGGCGCGTTGTCGCCGAAGCGAAAGCCGGCCTTGAGCACGCGCGTATAGCCGCCATTGCGATCCTTGTAGCGCGGCCCGAGCACGTCGAAGAGTTTCTTGACCAGCGCCACGTCGCGGACCTGTGCGATCGCCTGGCGGCGCGCATGCAGGTCGCCGCGCTTGCCGAGCGTGATCAGCTTCTCGACGACGGACCTGAGGTCCTTCGCCTTCGGCAGCGTCGTGACGATCTGCTCGTGCTTGATTAGTGCCTGCGCCATATTGGCGAACATCGCCTTGCGGTGCTTGGCGGTGCGATTGAAGCGGCGCTTTGCGCGTCCATGATACATCGGCGTGTCTCCTGTTTCTTGCGGCCGCCGTGCCAAGGAACGGCCCTTGTTTATGTCAGTCGGGCTTCGGCAATCGGCAGTCGGATCACGCCGATTGCCGACTGCCCATTGCCGACTGCCTCAGTAATGCTCCTCGAAGCGCTTCGCCAGCTCCTCGATATTGTCCGGCGGCCAGCCCGTGACCTCCATGCCGAGATGCAGGCCCATCTGCGCCAGCACTTCCTTGATCTCGTTGAGCGACTTGCGGCCGAAATTCGGCGTGCGCAGCATTTCGCCTTCGCTCTTCTGGATGAGATCGCCGATATAGACGATGTTGTCGTTCTTCAGGCAGTTCGCCGAACGCACTGAAAGTTCGAGCTCGTCAACCTTCTTGAGCAGCGCCGGATTGAACGCGAGCTCGGGGATCGATGGTGTCGCCTCTTCGCGGCGCGGCTCCTCGAAATTCACGAATACGTTGAGCTGGTCCTGCAGGATGCGCGCGGCATAGGCGACGGCATCCTCCGGCCCGATGGCGCCGTTCGTCTCGAGGGTCAGCGTCAGCTTGTCGTAGTCGAGAACCTGGCCTTCACGCGTATTTTCAACGCGATAGCTGACCTTCCTCACAGGCGAGTAGAGGCTGTCGATCGGGATGAGCCCGATCGGCGCGTCCTCGGCGCGATTGCGGTCTCCGGGCACATAGCCCTTGCCCGTATCGACGGTGAATTCCATGCGGATTTCGGCGCCCTCGTCGAGCGTACAGATGACCAGCGAGGGGTTGAGCACCTGAATGTCGCCGGTGACGCCGATGTCGCCGGCGGTCACTTGACCCGGGCCCTGCTTCTTCAAGGTCATGCGTTTTGGGCCATCGCCCTGCATTTTGATAGCGATGTCCTTGATGTTGAGAACGATGTCGGTCACGTCCTCGCGCACGCCGGGAATCGACGAGAATTCGTGTAGCACGCCGTCGATATGAACCGAGGTGATCGCCGCGCCCTGGAGCGACGACAAGAGCACGCGCCGAAGCGCATTGCCGAGAGTCAGTCCGAAACCACGCTCGAGCGGCTCGGCCACGACCGTCGCCATGCGCCGTGAGTCATCGCCGAGCGCAATTGCGAGCTTCTCGGGCTTTATCAGTTCCTGCCAGTTCTTCTGAATCACGATCGCACCTTTCGAAAAGCCCGGCTTGATCCGCGCGGATCGCGGCAGCCGTCACGAATTCCCAAAACCTTCAGACGCGACGGCGCTTACGCGGCCGGCAACCATTGTGCGGGATTGGCGTCACGTCGCGGATCGACGTCACCGTGAAGCCCGCAGCCTGCAGCGCGCGGAGCGCCGATTCACGGCCCGAACCCGGACCCGAAACTTCGACCTCGAGCGTACGCATCCCGTGTTCCGACGCTTTGCGGGCCGCATCTTCGGCAGCCATCTGGGCGGCGTAAGGCGTCGATTTGCGCGAGCCCTTAAAACCCATCGTGCCGGCGGACGACCACGAAATCGTATTGCCCTGCGCGTCGGTGATCGTGATCATCGTGTTGTTGAACGTCGAATTCACGTGCGCAACACCGGAAACGATGTTCTTGCGTTCGCGGCGGCGAACGCGGGTAGCTTCTTTGGCCATCTAAACTCTTGCCTTTCAATATCGACGCCGCCGTATTTCCAGCGGCTCCACCTCGCGGCTGCCGAATGCCTACTGCCGCATTACTTCTTCTTGCCGGCGATCGGCTTTGCCTTGCCCTTGCGCGTGCGGGCGTTGGTATGTGTGCGCTGACCGCGGACCGGCAGCTGACGCCGATGGCGTAGGCCCCGGTAGCAGCCCAAATCCATCAATCGCTTGATGTTCATCGCGACTTCGCGGCGAAGATCGCCCTCGACCATGTAATCGCGGTCGATCGTCTCGCGTATCTGGATGACCTCCGCGTCGGAGAGCTGCGCCACCCGGCGATCGTCGGGAATATGCACCTTGTCGCAGATTTCCCTGGCCTTTGCGGGGCCAATACCGTGGATGTACTGGAGCGCGACAAGTACGCGCTTGTTGGTCGGGATATTGACGCCGGCGATGCGGGCCACGTGTCTCTCCATTTCGGCGAAGTCTAAGCTTCGCGGTCGTTGATCCCGCGTCCGGTGGAGCCCGGCCCTTGCGGGTTTCAAAAACGACGATGCCCGAGCCCTCGGAGAACCGAGAGTCGGGGCACAATGTCGGCTGAAGTGGCCGATGTAAGGGCGGTTTTTCTCTATGTCAACCCGAGACTTGCGGCGAAGTCGTCGCACCGCACATGCATTTGCGCTCAGGCCAAAACCCGCTCGATTTCGCGTGCGACCTCGTCGATCGGCGCCATGCCGTCGATCGTCTTGAGCTGGCCGCGGCGACGGTAATATTCGGAGACGGGCGCCGTCTGCACCCGGTAGGCGTCGAGCCGGGTCTTGAAGGCCTCGGGATTGTCGTCGGCGCGAACCGTGCCGCCGGCGGCAAGCGTGTCCGCGACGCGCTTGGCCATGCGGGTGATCAGCGCCTTCTCGTCGACGCCGAGCTCGATCACCGCATCGAGAGGCATGCCGTAACGGGCGAGCATGGTATCGAGCGCCTCGGCCTGCGCCACGGTGCGGGGGAAACCGTCGAGAATGAAGCCGTTCTTGGCGTCCGGCTCGTGAATGCGGGCATCGATGATGCCGACGACGATATCGTCGGAGACCAGCTTGCCCGCCTCCATGACCGCCTTTGCCTTAAGTCCGATCTCCGTGCCGGCGGCGACGGCGGCGCGGAGCATGTCACCTGTCGAGAGCTGGGGGATGTTGTATTTCTGCATGAGCCGCGTGGCCTGGGTACCTTTTCCGGCCCCGGGCGGCCCGAGCAGAATCAACCTCATCGTCGTCTCCCCCTAAGCTTCGCTTTCCGGACGAGCCCTTCATATTGATGCGCCTGAAGATGCCCGTGGATTTGCGCGACCGTGTCCATGGTCACGCTTACGACGATCAGAAGCGAAGTGCCGCCGAAATAAAAGGGAAGATTGGCGTAGGAGATCAACATTTCCGGCAGAAGACAGATGAGCGCGAGATAAGCCGCGCCGAGGCAGGTAATGCGCATCAGCACCTGGTCGATATATTGCGCCGTGCGCTCGCCCGGCCGGATGCCCGGGATAAAGCCGCCATGCTTCTTCAGGTTGTCGGCGGTGTCCGTGGGGTTGAAAACGATGGCGGTGTAGAAGAAGGCGAAGAACACGATCAGCCCGACATAAGCGATCATGTAGAGGGGGCGGCCGTGGCCGAGATAAAGCGAAATCGTCGCCATGAACCCGGTGCCGCCGCTCGCCTGCGAGAAATTCGCGACGGTCGTCGGAAGTAATAGCAGTGACGAGGCGAAGATCGGCGGAATGACGCCCGACGTGTTCAGCTTCAGCGGAAGGAAGGACGTCTGGCCCTCATACATCCGGTTGCCCTGCTGGCGCTTCGGGTAGGTGATGAGCAGCCGCCGCTGCGCCCGCTCCATGAAGACGATGAAGCCGACCACCGCCAGCGACATGACGATCACGGTGAGGATCAGTCCGGTCGAAATCTGGCCCTGGCGACCCAGTTCGAGCGTATTGGCGACCGCCGACGGGAAAGCCGCCACGATGCCGGCGAAGATGATCAGGGACGAGCCGTTGCCGATGCCGCGCGAGGTAATCTGCTCACCGAGCCACATCAGGAACATCGTCCCGCCGGTCAACGTAATCACCGTCGAGATGCGGAAGAACCAGCCCGGATCGGTGACGACGCTCGCCTGGCCCTCAAGGCCGATTGCAATGCCATAGGCTTGGAAGGCAGCGAGCACGACGGTGAGGTAGCGGGTGTATTGGTTGATGACCTTGCGGCCCTGCTCGCCCTCTTTCTTCAAAGCTTCGAGGGTCGGAACGACGGATGTCAGAAGCTGGATGATGATCGACGCTGAGATGTACGGCATGATGTTGAGCGCGAAGATCGCCATGCGCTGCACGGCGCCGCCGGCAAACATATTGAAGAGTTCGAGAACGCCCTTGCTTTGGCCGAAGAACGAGTGGGCGAAAGCCTCGGGGTCAATGCCGGGCAGCGGGATATACGTGCCGAGCCGATAGATGACGAGCGCGCCCAGCGTGAACCAAATGCGCTTCTTCAGCTCTTCCGCTTTAGAAAAGGCTGAGAAATTGATGTTCGCTGCTAGCTGTTCAGCTGCGGATGCCATTTCAGCGCTCCGGACGGCCCCTACTCATGCCGACCGGGCGCTGCCCACTCGGGATCCGCGAGGCCCGGCCGTCCTGCCCTTAACCTCGCCGCGTCATATATGGCTGAGCCGGCGGCTTTGAAACACCGGCCACCGGCGGCCTTCGGACCTTAGCCCTGAGCGGCCTCTGCGCTTGCGGCAAGAAGTTTCACCGAGCCGCCGGCCTTTTCGATAGCCGCCACAGCGGATTTAGACGCGGCAGCGACTTCGAAGGTCAGCTTGGCACTGAGTTCGCCATTGCCGAGGAGCTTCACGCCGTCACGAGGTTTTGAACAGACGCCAGCGGCAACCAGCGCCGCAATGGTGATCGGCTCGCCCGGTGCGAGCTTGCCCGAATCGACGGCCTGTTGGATGCGCCCGAGGTTCACCTCGTTGTAATCAATCGAGAATGGGTTCCAGAACCCCCGCTTCGGCAACCGCCGATGCAGGGGCATTTGGCCGCCCTCGAATCCCTTGATCGCGACGCCGGTGCGGGCCTTCTGGCCCTTAACGCCGCGCCCGGCCGTCTTGCCTTTGCCCGAGCCGATGCCGCGGCCGACGCGCATGCGCGTTTTCGAGGAGCCAGTATTGTCGCTGATTTGATTAAGCTTCGTCATGCCCGCGAGCTCACTTGCCTTCGACGATGCGAACGAGGTGCGCGACCTTGGCGACCATGCCGCGCACCGCCGGCGTGTCCTCAAGCGACGCGCGCCGCCCGATGCGGTTGAGACCGAGCCCGACGAGCGTCTCGCGCTGCTGATGCGGGCGGCCAATCGGGCTGCCGGTCTGCTCGATGATGATTGTCTTGCCTGCCACGATTGTGCCTCCCGATCAGCCTTCAGCCGCTTCGGCTTCAGCGCCGCCGATCTGGCGGCGCGCCTGCAGCGTCGAGACCTTGAGATTGCGGCGGGCGGCGACGGAACGCGGCGAGTCTTCGCGCCTCAGCGCGTCAAATGTGGCACGCACCATGTTGTAGGGGTTCGACGAGCCCTGCGATTTGGCGACGACATCATGCATGCCGAGCGTCTCGAACACGGCGCGCATCGGACCACCGGCAATGATGCCGGTGCCGGCCGGTGCGGCGCGGAGGACAACACGGCCCGCGCCGTGGCGGCCGTACACGTCATGATGCAGCGTTCGGCCTTCGCGCAATGGCACGCGAATCAGCGACCGTTTTGCCGATTCCGTCGCTTTGCGGATCGCTTCCGGCACTTCCCGCGCCTTGCCATGGCCGTAGCCGACGCGACCCTTCTGGTCGCCGACAACGACAAGCGCGGCGAAACCGAAACGCCGGCCGCCCTTCACCACTTTCGCGACGCGATTGATGTGGACCAAGCGATCCACAAATTCGCTGTCGCGTTCTTCGCGGTCCCTGCCGCGATCGCGGCGGCCGCCTTCACCTTCACGTGCCATTTTTATCTTCCGTCACTTCACGCGGCGAACATCCGCCGCTCGCTTCAGATTGATTCCTCAAAACTTCAGCCCGCCTTCGCGCGCCCCTTCGGCGAGCGCCTTGACGCGCCCGTGATACATGTAGGCGCCGCGGTCGAAGACGACGTCCTTGACGCCCGCCGCCGTCGCCCGCTCGGCGAGTTGCTTGCCGATCGTGCGCGCCGCCTCGACATTGGCGCCGCTCTTCAGGCTTTCGCGCATGCTCTTCTCCAGCGAGGAAGCCGCAGCGAGCGTCACTCCCTTCGCGTCATCAATGATTTGCGCGTAGATTTGCTTCGACGAGCGGAATACTGAAAGGCGCGGCTTGCCGTAGGCATGCGACTTCACCGCGCGGCGAATGCGCGCCTTGCGCCGGCCTTCCACTTTAAGACTTCTGGACATTGCGTCGCGTCCTTACTTCTTCTTGCCTTCCTTGCGGAAGATGAACTCGCCGGCATATTTGACGCCCTTGCCCTTATAAGGCTCCGGCGGACGCAAGCCACGGATTTCCGCCGCGACCTGCCCGACCTGGCGCTTGTCGATACCGGCAATTGCGATCTCGACCGGCCGGGGCGTCGTGATCGTCACGCCCGCCGGAATCGGAAACGTGATGTCGTGGCTGTAGCCGAGCGACAGCTGCAGGTTCTTGCCCTGCACCGCCGCCTTATAGCCGACGCCGGTGATTTCCAGCCGCTTCTCGTAACCGGTCGTGACGCCGGTCACCAGATTCGAGATGATCGAACGCGCCATACCCCACATCGCCTGCGCTTCCTTGGTTTCGGTGCGCGGATCGACGGAGATGGCACCATTCTCGAACTTCACCGCGACATCCTCAGGCACGGTGAACGAGAGCTCGCCTTTCGTGCCCTTCACCGAGACACGCTGGCCGTCCACCTTGGCGGTCACGCCGGAGGGAATGGCGACGGGCTTTTTTCCAATACGAGACATGTTCGCTTTCCTCAGCCCGTCAGAAGACCTTGCAGAGCACTTCGCCGCCGACATTGGCTTCGCGCGCAGCATGGTCCGCCATCACGCCTTTCGACGTGGAGACGATCGTGATGCCGAGACCGTTGCCGACGCGCGGCATTCCATCGACCGCGGCATAGACGCGACGGCCCGGCTTCGACACGCGCTCGATTTCGCGGATTACCGGCTGCCCTTCGTAATATTTGAGCTCGACGTCGAACTCGGTGCGGCCATTGCCGAGATCGGTCGTCGAATAGCCGCGGATATAGCCCTCGTCCTTCAGCACATCGAGCACGTTCGCACGAATGCGCGAGCCAGGCGTCGTCACCTTGCCCTTCTTGCGCATCTGGGCATTGCGGATGCGGGTGAGCATGTCGCCCAAGGGATCGTTAATTGCCATCGCTCCCTCACCAGCTCGACTTGACGAGGCCAGGGATCAGACCCTTCGACCCGAGTTCACGCAGCGCGATGCGCGACATTTTCATTTTGCGGTAATTGGCCCGCGGGCGGCCGGTCACATCGCAGCGATTGCGCACCCGCACCGGCGTGGAGTTGCGCGGCAGGTCGGCAAGCCGGATGCGCGCCTCGAACCGCTCTTCCATGGTGAGCGATTCATTGTTGGCGATCGCCTTCAGTTTGTTGCGGCGGTTGGCGTACTGCTTGACCAGCCGCATCTTCCGCTTGTTGTTTTCGACTGCACTCTTCTTAGCCATTATGTCTTACCTCTGGTGTCCGCGTTTGAAGCGCGAAGGCCTCACTGCCGGAACGGGAAGTTGAACTCGCGCAGGAGCGCGCGGGCTTCGTCATCGGTCTTTGCGGTCGTGCAAACGATGATGTCCATGCCGAGGATCGATTCGGTCTTGTCGTAGTCGATCTCCGGAAAAATGATGTGCTCCTTGATGCCGAGCGCATAATTGCCGCGGCCGTCGAAGCTCTTCGGATTGCAGCCGCGGAAGTCACGCACGCGCGGCAGCGCGATATTCACCAGCCGGTCGAGAAACTCGTACATCCGCGTCTTGCGCAGCGTCACCTTGGCGCCGATCGGCATGTTCTCGCGGACCTTGAAGGTCGAGATCGCCTTGCGGGCCCGCGTGACGACTGCCTTCTGGCCGGCGATCAGCGCGAGGTCGGCAGCAGCAACAGAGGCCTTCTTCGAGTCGCTGGT
>DATAOB010000145.1:0-10731 GCA_036265935.1 Beijerinckiaceae bacterium | reverse complement strand
GCGACCACCACCATCCCAATAGTTATGGTAGTCAGCGCGAACCCTCTCGAAAGAAATCACGTCCATAATTTGGCGCGCCCAGAAGCAAACATTACTGGAACTGTTATTAGTTTCGAAGCAGTTGAAGACAAGCGCGTCCAGCTGCTTCAGGCGATTCCGAAGGTAAATAGAGTGGCATTTCTTTGGAACAACAAGAATATCGAAGTTCCAAAACGCTTGCAGATGCTGGGGGTTCCGCTAGGGGTGAAAGTTATTCCCATTCCTTTTGCTGGGCCAACAGACCTGTCCCTGCGCTACATTCTGGTTTGGAAGATAAGCCCGAAGCCCTTCTGGTTCAGGCCGATCCGATTACATTCGATCTAAGGTCGACGATTATTGCTTTTGCTTTGGAAAACCGCCTTCCGAGTTTCTTTGGCTTCACGGACGACGCACGGGATGGCGGGCTAATCGCTTACGGAGTCGACGTCCGCAATGAATACCGGCGCGGCGCGCCATATGTTGACAAAATATTGAAAGGGGCGAAGCCATCTGAGCTTCCTATCGATCAGTCCACACAATTCCAATTGGTCGTCAACCTTAAGACAGCTAGAGCTCTTGGATTTGATGTGCCTGCCAGTATCGTGGCGCGGGCGGACGAGCTAGTTGAGTGATTTTTGCAAACCGGCTCAGACTGACTGCTTCCCGCGCCTTGATCCGCAACGGGCAATTATCCTTTCCCGTGGCGCGTTAGTCTGTATACTAGTGTCAACGTGTTTTCTGGATCATTTGGGGTAGAAATTCCATGACGGGTAATTCATCTCCGACAGTCAATTCATATTCGGTTCACGAAGATCAATTGAAATGGTTCGATGTTCCCCTCGTAGCGGGCGGAAAGGCGGGTCGCCGCGCCGTTATTTCTTGCTCGGATCGTCGGCCGGATTGGACGTATTCGATCTTGAACGGGCCCTCGCCGTGAATTTGAATCACGGATCGGCGTCTGCCCAGGCATAATGGTTGGTGTTCGCCGGCATCGACTCAAAACCGCCAGGCTCAAAAGCGGTCGCATTCTTCTCGTCGAGCTTGTCGCCCATGCCGAGATGGAACTTGCCGGATATGACGGTGATGTTCTCGGCTGTGGGATGATGATGCGCCGGCCCCTTGGTGTTGGCGGGCGATTTCAGCCGCACGACAAACGGGCCGTTCTTGGCCGGATCGCTCGACTACACGGCCAGCTGCACGCCTTTCGGCAGAGCCGGCGGCGCCGCGCCCCATTTGGCATCGGACCCTTGAGCACATCGGGATGACCGTCTTCGGCGAGGAGCGGCGCTATGCCGGCGATGAGCAGCGCGGTCGTGATCGATGCGAGACGCATGATGAGCCTCCAGTGGCTGCTGCTCCAGAGGCAGCGCAGCTTGTGTAACAGGGGCGCGCGCGGCGCGCCATGTCGCATTCAAGCCCGGATGGCGCTCGCGCGGGTTAACGCAAGTTCGCAGCACCTCGCGCCACCATGACCGCAATCGCCGCCATGCATCGAGGCAGCGGCGACTTCAACGCCGCCAAATTCCGACGCGGGCCGAGCGCGCTTCCTCTTCGGTCGCGAGAAGTTCGGGCGTTGCTTCCGAACTGGCGCGGCCGCCGCCGTTGAACAGCACGATTTTCGATACGTCCTGCCCCTGCAGCGTGCAGCGATACGAGCCCTGATCGCCGAATGGCGTGCACTCGACCTCGCCGCGATCGAGATAACGGCCGAAGTCGCGTAGCGCGCGTCTGTCGCGCCAGCCGTCAACACCGTAGAGCCGCACGAGCTTGCCCTCGACATTCAGGGTCGCCGTGTCGAGCGCCGAGGCTTCGCCGCGCAGCGTCTCGCCGGTGGGCGGCGCGTTGACGGCCGAGCGGTTCGACGCGAGTGCGACGGCGCCGGCATTGTCACGGGGCCGCGATCGCGCACTCAGCGAGCGGCCCGCCTGGGTGACGAAATCATGCCAGATCGAAGCCGGGATCGTGCCGCCGGTGATATTGTCCATCGGCGAATTGTCGTCGTTGCCAACCCACACGCCGACGATGATCTCGGGCGTGAACCCGATGAACCAGGCATCGCGATAATCCTGCGTCGTACCGGTCTTGCCGCCGGCCGGACCCGAGACACGCGCCGCCTTGCCGGTGCCCTCGCGAACGACGGCGCTCAATAAGTCGATCATGGCGGCGCGCGCCGCTGGATTTGGCTGCGGCACAAAGGACGACGTCGGCCGCGTGTACACATTCTTGTCGCCGCTCGCGATTGCGCGAACGCTGAACGCTTCGAGCTTTTCCGCATTGAACGCGATCGCCGCATAAGCTTGCGTCATTTCAAGCAACGTCACGCCGGCCGAACCGAGCGCGAGACTCGGGACCGCCGGCAGATCCGACTGGATGCCGAGACCCTTTGCCGTTGCGATCACCGCGGGAATGCCGACCGCCTCCGCCAATTGCACGGCGATCGTGTTGATGGAATTTGCGAAGGCGGTGCGCAAACTGACAGGCCCGCGGTAGCGCCCGCCGTAATTTTCCGGCTCCCATTCACCGATCCGCACCGGCCGGTCGATGACCATCGAGTCCGGCCGCGCGCCGTCGCGCAATGCGGTGAGATAGACAAACAGCTTGAACAGCGAGCCCGCCTGGCGCTTTGCCTGCGTCACGCGGTTGAACTGGCTTTCCGTGTAATCGCGACCGCCGACCATGGCGAGGATGGCGCCGTCCGGCGCAAGCGCGACGAGCGCGGCTTGCGAGACGCGCTTCTTTGCGCCTTCGCCATCCAAATGCCTGGCTATCACGCTTTCCGCGATGTTCTGCAGATTGAGGTCGAGCGTTGTCCTGGTCGCGATGTCCGTCGGACCGGAGCCGATCAACTTGCGCGTCTCGGCGGCGGCGATGTCGATGAAGTAATTCGTGCCCTCTGGAGTCTCGGCGGGGATGCGCAGCTGCGCCGGATTGCGCTTGGCTGTTTCCGCATCTTCGCGCGAGATCGCCTTCGTCGCGACCATGGCGTCGAGAACTTGCGCGGCGCGGCCTTGCGCGCCGTTGAGATTGCGGTGCGGAGCGAGCTGCGACGGCGCGCGCACGAGTCCCGCCAGCATCGCCGCCTCGTTGACGGTGAGCTCCTTCGCCGACTTGCCGAAATAGCGCTTCGCCGCCGCGTCGGCGCCATAGACGCCGGCGCCGAAATAAGCGGTGTTCAGATAGGTCGTAAGTATTTCATCCTTGCTGAGATGTGCTTCGAGCCATAATGCGAGCATCGCTTCCTGCACTTTGCGCCTGAGCGAGCGCTCCTGTGAGAGGTAGAGCATGCGCACTAATTGTTGCGTGATCGTGCTGCCGCCTTCGCGAGCACCGCCCGCATTTGCGTCACGCAGCGCCGCTCGCGCGAGCCCACGCAAATCGATGCCGGGATGATCGTAGAAGCGCCGATCCTCGATCGCGACTATCGCCCGCGCGAGATTCACCGGCAGATCGGCGGAGGACAGCTTTTCGCCTTTGAATACGCCTCTTGTTCCGAAGACGCGTCCGTCATCGGCTTGCACGAGAAGCGCCGACGCGGTGGGGTCGATGACGAGCCCGCCATTATATGGAATCGTGATCAGGCAATAGGCGAAATAGACGAAGCAAAGCGTTGCTGCGGCGGCAAGGGCTGCCGCCGCGACAATGCCGGCGCGGCGCCATGCAAATCTCGCGCGCGCCCAGGCGGCTGCGCTTTTCAAGCGGTCGCTTATGCGGCCGAGAGCCGGCGCAAGAGCGGGCGAAACCCTTTCGCGAATAGCCGCCACGCGCCGCGTCACTTCAGGCGAACGAAAGCTGCGTGCGATTGGCGCCACAGAAGATTCAAATAAGGCGCGAACCTGTGCAAGCCCGGTTCGCAACCTCTCCGCAAGGCTTGCCCAGCGGCCGCCGAAAATACGTGTGACCACCGCAGAGGGATCGGGCAGCTCGGATGCCCGCCTGCGGCGCGTGACCAGCAACCAATCGCGTTTGCGTCCCGTGTTCGGATCAGGCGCGCCCGCAGGTTGGTCAACCATCACCGCTGGTCCGGAGAGTTCAGCGAAGCTAACGCCACGCCAAAGCTGCGGTTCCCCGTATCAGCTCATCCCTTTTTGTCGGCCGGAACGCCTCGCTCAAGGTAGCTGCAACAGATCCTGTGGCTGGAACAGCCAATCGGGGGCGATCAATAGAGCGATGAGCGAGATCGCGAGACCGACCGCGCAGAAGATGAGCACTCGCGCCTGATCGGCATGATCTTCGACATTAGCCGGTTTGCGGGCAACAACGCTGGTTGCATCAAACGTTTGGGACATTGTCTTCTCCTGTCGTTGAATGGCGCTTTATGCTTCCGTTTGCGAGGGCTTGCCGCTCTGCTCCGCATTCGCCTTCCAGCGGTCGCAATGGAACTCGGCTGCGATCCGCGCGGCGTCGCGTTCGCGCTGCGGACGCATCGCGAGCACGAGGGCGAACGGCGAAACAAGAAAAGCGAGAAATTTCCGCCCGGTCGCGGCGACAATCGCATCGGCGGATTCGTCGGCGGGGTGAAGCAGGCGGGAAGAAACAACGTGCGGCATGGTGTTTCTCCTTTTTGCAAAAACCCGGCCAGCTGCTTCGACGGCCGCTGGCCGCATTCTGTTATGAACGCTACGTCGACTCAGAAGGCGTCGTAGGCCGAACCGGTAAGTCCCGGCGGGATTGTCATGCCGGAAATATTGAGGCTGGGACGCGCCGCACCGGCGCCTCTGGAGACGGCACGCGGCGCACACATCCCGCTATCACCCAGCACGGTCACTTGGCATTCCGACAAAGACCTCGGGGAGGCTGCCATCGCCGCGGCGATCGCCGCCACCCAGAGCGCGCCGAAGGCGAACAGCACGTAACCGACATTCAGGTTGCGCTCGCGCCGAACCGGCGGGCTTGTGACGGCATGGTCGCGGAAGCTGCGCGTCCCAGGTGGGAGATGACTTGCATATGTCATAGGCAATCTCCCCTTCGTAGAAACGGCTGCAATCTATGAGATGCTGCGTGACGCTGCGAAGACGCGTCGGAGGTTGACGCAAATTTTTTCAGCGCCAGGTGTCGTTTCACACAGGCGACCGCAGGCTGGCGTTGCGCGCGAGTCCGGTACAAAATAAGCGTGTGTTACCCAAGGCACATTTGCGGATTTCGCGAGGATTTGAATGGCAAAGTCGATCGTAATCTCAATACCGCACGATCTCGGCGCGACCGAAGCACGGCGGCGCATTGCCGAAGGATTAGGCCCGTTGCAGCAAAGTTTTGCAGGCAAGCTGACGTCGGACGTGCAATGGACCGGCAATCATGCCGATATCAATGTCGGCGCGCTCGGGCAAAAGGTGACGGCGCAGCTGGACATCGAACAAACGCAGGTACGCATCGAAGTGCAATTGCCGTTTCTGCTTGCGGCGCTCGCTAACAAGATTCAGCCCTACCTGCAGAAGACCGGCTCGGACATGCTGCGCATCGGGCCGCCGAAGAAGTAATCAATATGCCACCTCGTGCTCGACGCGATCGGCATTGCCGAACACCTTGAGATAGCGCTCGATCTCACGCGGATGGCCGACGCTCTTATTGGGATTGTCCGCAAGTTTCACCGCCGGGCGGCCGTTGGCCTCACTCACCTTGCAGACGAGCGAGATCGCCGCGAGCTTCTCGTTCGGCATCGGCGCGCAATAGTCGAAATCGTTGGTCAGGTTCGTGCCCCAGCCGAAGCTCATGCGCACGCGGCCGTGGAAATGGCGATAGGTTTCCTCGATCGTGTCGACGTCGAGCGCGTCGGAGAAGACGAGGAGCTTGTCGCGCGGATCTTTGCCCTTCGACCTCCACCACGCAATGATGCGCTCGCCGCCTTCGATCGGCGGCGCCGAATCCGGGCGAAAGCCGGTCCAGTCGGCGACCCAATCCGGCGCATCGCGCAGGAACGCCGTCGTGCCGAACGTGTCGGGCAGAACGATGAGCAGATTGCCGCCGTAATAGCGTTCCCAATCTTTCAGCACGCGATAAGGCGCGCCGCGCAGCGCGGTGTCATCGGCCGCGAGCGCCGCCAGCACCATCGGCAATTCGTGCGCATTGGTACCGATCGCTTCGAGGTCCTGGTCCATCGCCAACAGAACGTTGCTCGTGCCGATGAACTTGTCGCCGAGACCTTCCTTCAAAGCGGCGACGCACCAGCGATGCCAAAGGAAAGAATGGCGGCGGCGCGTGCCGAAGTCGGAGATACGCAGGCCGGGTAATTCGCGCAGGCGCTCGACCTTCGACCAGAGTTTAGCTTTGGCGCGCGCGTAGAGGACATCGAGGGTAAAGCGGCCGAGGTTTTTCAGCGCAGAACGGGAGCGTAGCTCGTTGATGATTGCCAGCGCCCGGATTTCCCACATCGATGTGTGCGTCCACGGCCCATGAAAGTGCAGGACGAATTGGCCGTCTTCGCGCCGAAGCTCATATTCCGGCAGCTGGAACTTCGCCAGCCATGCCAAAAACTTCGGATCGAAAATCTGCGCCCGGCCGTAGAACGTGTTGCCGGCAAGCCAGATCATCTCGTTCTTGGTGAAGCGGATCGTGCGGGCGTGATCGAGCTGATCGCGCAATTCCTGCTCGTCGATTTCCTCGGCGATCCGCACGCTGCGGGTGCGATTGACGAGCGAGAAGGTCGCCTCGACGTCCGGATAAAGTCCCCAGATCATCTGCAGCATGAGAAGCTTGTAGAAATCCGTGTCGAGCAGGCTGCGCGCGATCGGATCGAGCTTCCAGGTGTGATCGTAGACGCGCTTGGCGATGTCGGTGAGGATTGTGCTCATGGGTCCGGCCGTGCCCTGGCCGGCAGTCTAGCGGGGAGGATGTAAGAATTGCCAGCGCGGGTCCGATGAGCGATTTCGTCGCCGATCTTCTCGACCGGTTCCATGCGCGCATTCCGATCCGCGCCGGCTCGCTGATCATCACGCTGTTCGGCGACGCGATCGTGCCGCGCGGCGGGCATCTGGCGCTCGCCTCGCTGCTCGAGATCATGCGGGCGTTTCGGGTGAGCGAAACGCTGGTCCGCACCGCCATGTCACGCCTCGTCGCCGAAGGTTTATTCGAGCGCAAGAAGCTCGGCCGCAACACTTTCTATGCACTCTCGCCTTCGGGCGAGCAGGCATTCGCGGACGCCGCCCGCAAAATCTACGGAGCTCCGCCCGGGCAATGGGACAATCGCTTCGACATGGTCGTGCTGGAGGGCAGCGCGAGCGAGCGGGCCGAGGCTCGCGACCACTGGCAAGCGCAAGGTTATGGAGTGCTCACGCCGGACCTGATGATCGGAATTGCCGGAGAGCGGCCGGAAAATGCGCTGCATCTGAGCGCCACCGCAACCGAACTTGCGACGGCGCGAACGCTCGCCGGGCGCGCCTGGCCGCTGAACGATCTCGCCGCCCGCTATCGGCACTTCAATGAGATGTTCGCCCCGACTGAAGAGGCGCTGCAAAGTCGGGGGCTCCCTGGCGATCTCGACTGCCTGGCCATCCGAATATTGCTCATCCACGAGTATCGCCGCATCGTCTTGCGCGATCCGGTCCTGCCGGCGCCCCTGCTGCCGGACGATTGGCCCGGCCGCAAAGCCCACGATGTCGCCGCCGGGATCTATGCCGCGATTGCTGACGCCGCCGACCGCTGGCTCAGCGGTCACGCTGTGGACGAGGGGGGCCCGTTGCCGCCGCCAGCTCAGCCACTCGGCGGGCGTTTCGCCGGCCGGCTTATTTGATCTGTCACAAAAAACTATTGACCATCGAAATTTTCGTGACATATTTAGCATCACATTCGGAGCGGCCATGTACACGCAGGCGCTGAACAAGATTTCCGACGGCCCCGCGGACCAATCCGCCGAGGCGGTCCGCTTCCAATCCCACGTCGATGCCGAGCAGAAAATCGAGCCGAACGACTGGATGCCGGAGGCCTACCGGCGCACCCTCGTCCGGCAGATTTCCCAGCATGCCCATTCCGAAATCGTCGGCATGCTGCCGGAAGGCAACTGGATCACCCGCGCGCCGTCGCTGAAACGCAAAGTGGCGCTGCTCGCGAAGGTTCAGGACGAGGGCGGCCACGGACTTTATCTCTACGCCGCCGCCGAGACGCTCGGCATCTCGCGCGAGGAGATGATCGAGCAGCTGCTTTCCGGCAAGGCCAAGTATTCCTCGATCTTCAATTATCCGACGCTGACCTGGGCCGATATCGGCGCAATTGGTTGGCTGGTCGACGGCGCGGCCATCATGAACCAGATCCCGCTCTGCCGCTGCTCGTATGGCCCCTATGCGCGCGCGATGATCCGCATCTGCAAGGAAGAGAGTTTCCATCAGCGCCAGGGCTACGAGATCATGCTGACGCTTTCGCGCGGCACGCCGGAGCAGAAGGCGATGGCGCAAGACGCCTTGAATCGCTGGTGGTGGCCGTGCCTGATGATGTTCGGCCCGCCTGACACTGAGAGCCAGCATTCCGATCAATCGACGAAGTGGAAGATCAAGCGCTTTTCGAACGATGATCTGCGCCAAAAATTCATCGATGCGACGGTGCCGCAAGCGCATTATCTCGGCCTGACGATCCCCGACAAAGAACTCGCCTATGACGAGGCGAGCGGCCACTGGAAGATCGGGCCGATCGACTGGGCCGAATTCAAGCGCGTGCTCTCTGGCGGCGGTCCTTGCAATCGCGAGCGCATGCGCGCGCGTCGCAAGGCGCACGCGGACGGCGCCTGGGTGCGCGAGGCGGCGCTCGCTTACGCCGAGAAACGCCGCGCCCGGCGCGATGCCATGAAGATTGCGGCGGAGTGAAGAGATGAGCAAGAAACATCTGCCGCTTTGGGAAGTGTTCATCCGCTCCCGCTCCGGCCTTGCGCACAAACATTGCGGCTCGGTTCATGCCGCGGATGCGGAAATGGCGCTGCAGGCGGCGCGCGACGTCTATACGCGGCGCGGCGAAGGCAATTCAATCTGGGTCGTGCAGTCGAGCGCGATCGTCGCATCCGATCCCTCGGACAAGGACGAATTGTTCGAGCCGGCAATGTCGAAAATCTACCGACATCCGACCTTCTACGAAGTGCCGGACGAAGTCGGGCATATGTGATGGCGACGACTTCGATCTCGTTTACCGAAACGCCGCTGCTAAATCTCGTGCTCCTGCGCGCCGACGACGCGCTTATTCTCGGGCACCGGCTCTCGGAATGGTGCGGTCATGCGCCGATGGACGAGGAGGATATCGCGCTCGCCAATATCGCGCTCGACCTGATCGGGCAGGCCCGTTCGCTTTACGATTACGCCGCGCGTATCGATGACTCGGGCTTCACGGAAGACCATTTCGCCTATCGGCGTGATGAGCACCAATATCGCAATTGTCTGCTTGTCGAGCAGCCGAATGGCGACTTCGCTGCGACGGTCGTGCGGCACGTTCTGTTCTCCGCCTTCATGGATTTGTATTGGCGCGAGACGATGAAGTCGCGCGACGAGACGCTTGCCGCCATCGCCGCCAAGGCCGAGAAGGAAACCGCCTACCATCTGCGGCATTCCGGCGAATGGCTGATCCGGCTTGGCGACGGCACCGATGAAAGTCATGCGCGGGCTCAGGAAGCGCTGGATGAGCTATGGGCTTATACCGGCGAGTTGTTCGAAACGGACGAGACGGAGCGCGCGGTGATCGAGTCCGGGGTGACGCCTGATGTTGGTTCACGGCAAGAGAGCTGGCAGAAGCGCATCGAGCCGATCCTGCGCGAAGCGACGCTGAAGATTCCAAGCGCTCCCTTTATGCACACCGGCGGACGCAGCGGCCGCCATAGCGAGCATTTCGGCTACATCCTCGCCGATTTGCAGTACCTGCAGCGCGCGCATCCCGAGGCAGTGTGGTGATGTCCACGCTCGCCGAACTGGACACGGAAGATGATCTCGTCGCGCGGGCGCGCGCCGCCATCGAAGAGGTGTGCGATCCGGAAATCCCGGTGCTGACCATCGCCGATCTCGGTGTGCTGCGTTCGGTCGAAGTCACGGCGGACGGCGAAATCGAGGTGACGATCACCCCAACTTATTCCGGTTGCCCGGCCATGGATGTGATCGGCTTCGACATCAAAACGGCGCTCGCCAAGACCGGCATCGACAATGCGCGCGTTCGCCAGGTCCTCTCGCCGGCGTGGACGACCGACTGGATGAGCGAAGCGGGCAAAGCCAAGCTCCGCGCCTACGGCATCGCGCCGCCAGCGGGACGTGCATCGCGCCGCGCTTTGTTCGGCGAGCAAAGCATCGCCTGTCCGCATTGCGGCTCGCACGAAACGGAAAAGGTCTCGGAATTCGGTTCGACAGCCTGCAAGGCGCTGTGGCGCTGCAAAATCTGTCGCGAGCCTTTCGACTATTTTAAATGCATCTGATCGCGAGATGTCGCAAAGTTTTCATCCCCTCACGATTGCCGACGTACGCCGCGAAACGCCGGAGGCGATCTCGATCCGCTTCGCTGTGCCGGAAGACATGCGCGAGGACTTCGCCTTCACAAGCGGGCAATATCTGACTTTGCGCACCGAGCTCGACGGCACGGAAGTGCGGCGCTCCTATTCCATCTGCTCCGGCATGGACGAGGGCGAGCTCCGCGTCGCGATCAAGCGGCTCGACGGCGGGCTCTTCTCGTCTTTCGCCAACGCGCAACTCAAAGCCGGCGACACGATCGACGTAATGCCGCCGGCGGGCCGTTTCGGCCTCGCTCCGCAGACCGCGGCTGAGC
>DATAOB010000144.1:0-3247 GCA_036265935.1 Beijerinckiaceae bacterium | reverse complement strand
AGCTGCTCGACCGCAATGCCGCCTGAGGCCGGACGACGGCGCGCTGATGCGAGACGGACGTGAGGAGCAGGAGCATGGAAGAGAAGCGATTCCCGGTCACCCATAGCGACGAGGAGTGGCGCAAGCTGCTCACCCCCGAGCAGTACGACATCCTCCGCGGCCACGGCACCGAGGCGCCCGGCACCTGCGCGCTGAACTACGAGAAGCGTGCCGGCACCTTCTCCTGCGCGGGCTGCGGACAGGAACTGTTTGCATCGAAGAAGAAGTTCGAGAGCGGGACCGGCTGGCCGAGCTTCAATGACCCGGTCCCGGGCGCGGTCGAGACCACGTCCGATCGCAGCTACGGCATGGTGCGCACCGAGGTGCATTGCAGCCGGTGTGGCAGCCATCTCGGCCACGTGTTCGAGGACGGCCCGCCGCCGACGCACCTGCGCTATTGCATCAACGGCGTCGCCATGAACTTCAAGCCGGAGTGACGGGGGCGTATCCAGTTCGCAGCCCGCGGGACGGATGAGCGTCGCCCCGTCCCCGCCATTCCCGGACGCCGCGCAGCGGCGGCCCCGGAATCCATAGTCCTCGCCGTTGACTTTGGATCCGGGCTCTTTGCTTCACTCGGCCCGGATGACCGCGGCGGACAGGCGCTGATTGGATCGGCGGCGGACCAATTTTCGTTTACGTCCAGCCTTCGCGCGCTTCCCCAGCCTTGCGATCGATGTCGATCAACTCACCGATGTGAATACCTAGTGGTCTTTGCCTGACAGAAGAGTCCTGATTGGGATTCCCCTGTTTCGGTTGCCGTGCGAGTCTGGTGCATGCGCACCGGAATTTCCATCACGATCACGCGGTCCGTCCGCGGCCGACTTGAAGCGATCACCAGGGACCGTAACGCCTCGCAGAAACACGCTTGGCGGGCGGCGATCATCCTCTCGAGCGCCGACGGTGTTGGCACCAACGAGATCATGCGCCGGACCGGCAAGTCGAAGACCTGCGTCTGGCGCTGGCAGGAACGGTTCATGAAGGAAGGCATCGACGGCCTCCTGCACGACAAGACGCGGCCCTCGCGCATCCCTCCGCTCGGTCCGGAGGTGGCCGCGCGCGTGGTGGCGCTGACGCTTGCCGATCCGCCGGTCGAGACCACCCATTGGACCGCCGATCTGATGGCACGGGCGAGCGGCATCAGCGCCAGCGCGGTCCGGCGCATCTGGAAGGCGCACGGGCTTCAGCCGCACCGTTATCGGCAATTCAAGCTCTCGAACGATCCGAACTTCGTCGACAAGCTGCGCGACGTGGTCGGGCTCTATGTCGATCCGCCGGCCCACGCCATCGTGCTTTCGCTCGACGAGAAGAGCCAAATCCAGGCTCTCGATCGCACCCAGCCGGGCCTGCCGCTGAAGAAGGGCCGGCTCGGCACCATGACGCACGACTACAAGCGCCATGGCACCACGACCCTGTTCGCTGCGCTCAACGTCCTCGACGGGACCGTCATCGGCCGCAACATGCAGCGCCACCGCCATCAGGAGTTCATGCGCTTCCTGAACGCGATCGAGGCCGAGGTGCCGGCCGGCAAGATGGTCCACGTCATCCTCGACAACTACGCCGCCCACAAGCATCCCAAGGTCCGCGCCTGGCTCGACCGGCACGAGCGCTTCGTCTTCCACTTCACGCCAACCTCATGCTCCTGGCTCAATGCGGTCGAGGGCTTCTTCGCCAGGCTGTCCAGGCGCCGCTTGAAACGCGGCGTCTTCCGCTCCGTCGTCGACCTCCAGGCCGCCATCAACCGCTTCCTCGCCGAGACCAACGCCGAACCGAAGCCCTTCACATGGACCGCAGACCCCGACAAAATCATCGCCGCCGTCAGACGAGGGCACCAAGCGTTAGATTCCATCCACTAGTGCGGCATTTGGATTTGAAGTTCCTAAACGAGCTCGCGGCCATAATGATAGGAACTTCAAATCCGCCGCACTAGCCGGTGCGGAAGAAGTTTGCTACTGCCTCCCGGCCTCGCGCGGAAAGATTCTGGCGCGGCCGCACGGGAATATGGAAAAGCGTTCGCTGGACGAAATCGCCCCAGTTCCTAGATTGGGCGCCAACGCCCGTTGTGATCATCGCCGAACATCCCGCCCGTCATTCTCGAGGAGTTGCATGCGTCGTCTCACCGCTGCCTTCGCCGCCGGCTTGCTGGTTGCCGCAACCAGCGCATTCGCGCAGCAACCGCTCAGGGTCGGGTACATCCCGGTGATGGGGGTGGCGCAAATCTTTGTCGCCGAGGGCGAGGGCTGGACCAAACAGGCCGGCATTCCGCTCGCGATGTCCGCCTTCGAGTCCGGCCCCAACATGATCCAGGCGCTGAGCTCGGGCTCGCTCGACGTCTATGTCGCCGGCCTTGCGCCGTTGCTGGTGGCGCGCTCGAAAGGCATCGACGTGCGCGTGGTCGCGGCCACCGTGGTCGAGGAAATGGGCTTTGCCGCCGGCGCGTCGTTTGCGCCGTTCTTCGACGGCCGCACGCCGGCGCAGGCCTTCAAGGCGTTTCGCGAGAAGAACGGCCGCCCGGCCAAGCTCGCCACCCAGCCGATCGGGTCGGGACCGCACACCACGTTGAACTACTGGCTGTGGGAGGTCGCGAAGGCGGACAAGGCCGACGTCCAGATCATCGAAATGGGCATCGATGCGACGCAAGGAGCGATCCTGACCGGCGCGGTCGAAGGCGGCTCGATCCGCGAGCCGGCGCTCACCATCGCGCTCAAGCAGAACCCCAAGATCAAGCTGATCGCGACCGGCGCCGAGATGTTCCCGAATTTTCCCGGCGTCGTGGTGGCCGTGCTCGGCGCACTCGCCGACAAGAATCCAAAGGCGGTGGAGAGCCTCGTGCGCGTGGTGGTGCGTGCGACCAATCTGCTCAAGGAAGATCCCAAGCGGGCGGCTTCGTTTGTCGGCGCGGCGTTCGGCAAGGGCCTGGTCGCGGAGAGCATCCTGCTCGATGCGATCAAGTCGCCGCAGACGCAATTCACCTCCGACCCGCGCCGCATCATCGAGTCGACGGCGAAGCTGCAGGATTACCAGGTCGAGCTCGGTGCGCTCGCCAAGGCGGCGCCGCTGGATGGTTTGTTCGCGCTGTCGGTGTATGATCGGGCCCTGGCGAGCAACTGAGGCGGCGTTGGGTGCCGAGCGGCATGTGAGGTGACACGCACCAAGGCGGTCGCGCTCGCCGCATTCGGTTTTGCCGTCTTTCTCGCGATCTGGGAGCTGG
>DATAOB010000143.1:0-45442 GCA_036265935.1 Beijerinckiaceae bacterium | reverse complement strand
TTGCCGCTCCTCGTTTTGCTTGGCAACTTGAGCAGCCGCATGCCCGGCGCGTTGGGCTGGAGCGGCGCTCCGTCATAGCGCAAAGAAAAACCCCGGCCGAAAGACCGGGGCTACGCGAACGAGTGCGGCGTAGGTTCAGTGGCCGTGCTTGATGATCACCTTCTTGTAGCGGCCGTGGTGGGGGTGGTGATGGTGATAGCCACCCTTCTTGATGATCACCGTCTAGGCTGACGCCGCCGACACACTGGCGTGCCGAAGGCCAGCAAGCTGGCGAGAATCACTAACGTTTTCTTCATCTTAGCGTCTCCGTCTGATTTACCGCGGCGGGGAAACGCGAGCTTGCCGGTTTGGTTTAGCCGTCAGGCCTAAGCATCGCCCCCTCAGGCCTGCGTCTCAAGCCAGGCTTTAAGCACGACGGCATTGTTATGCTCCTCGTCGCGTGCGGCGTAGAGCAGCGTGACCGGGCCCCGCTTGCGATGCGCGAGAAGATCGCGCGCAGCCGAGGCGGCCGGCTCGCGTGCGAGTTCCTTGCCGTAGGCGACAACGAATTTCTGCCAGTGCTCCGGGTGGCCGTGGAACTCGCGCCGGAGCGCATCGCTTGGCGAGATATCCTTCGCCCACAGATCGATCTTTGCGTTTTCCTTCTTCACCCCGCGCGGCCACAGACGGTCGACGAGAACGCGGAAACCGTCCGCGTCTGCTGCCGGCTCGTAGACCCGCTTGATCCTGAAGGCGCGTGTCATGGGTCTAAGCCGTTGCGTCCAGCCTCTGGACCAACGGTGGGATCAGCCCGCCGAGATTACCGGTGGTGAGAACCAGCACAACGTCGTTCGGCTGCAGGTGGCCGGCGATGATCGCGAGATCGCGGTCCTTGCCCGCGCCGATGCTGGTGACCGTCAGGCCGGTCGCAGCAATGCGCGCGATGATCTCCTCTTGCGAGACCTGATTGTGCGAGGCGGCGCCGTGGCTCGGCGGCTGATAAACAAGCACTTCCGATGCGTCTTCGAAGACGGTGTCGTACCATTGGAGCGTGTCGCGGCTGCGCCAGCTGAATGTGTATGGTTCGAACACGATGACGAGGCGCTTATCAGGAAAATGCAGGCGCATCGCGTCGATCGCGGCACGCGATTTTTCTCGGGACGAGCCGAAACCTTCGTAGACCGGAATCGGCGAGCGGACGGTGAGCTTGTCCAGCCGCCGCACGATGCCTTGATATGAAGCGAACGCCGCGGCGATTTCCGCCGGCGCGGCGAGATTTTTCTCGATGAGCAAGGCGGCCGCGCCGACCATATTTTGGATATTGTGCGCGCCGAGCTGCGAGGTCCTTATCGCTTGGCGGATGCCGGGTCCGACGAGCTCGAACGTGCTTTCCTCACCATAGACGATGTTTTCCGCGCGGTAGCCTGCGTTCTTATCTGACAAAGCGTAAGTGACGAGGCGGCAAGGCGCGGCGCGTGCAAGCGCCATCGCATGCGGCTCGTCGGCGCAAACCACGATGAGCCCGTCGGAAGGCAGGTTCGCGATGAGTTGCCGAAACGGGGCGAGATAATCGGCGTGTGTCGGAAAGACGTTGACGTGATCGTGCACCGCCGAGGTCAGCAGCAGAGATTGCGGCGCGTAATGCAGGAATTTGGCCCGCGGATCGGTGTTGCTCGAGGGATATTCGTCGCCTTCGAGAACAAAAGGAGCGTCGCTGCCAAGCGCCGCATTCGAGGGCAGGTCCTTCGGCACGGCGCCAAGAAAATATCCCGGATTCTTGCCGGCATGCGCGAGCACCCAGGCAATGAGGCTTGCGCTCGTCGATTTGCCGTAGCTTCCCGCCACTACGATGCGATCGCGAGTGCGCGTGACTTCCGCCAGCACATCTGGAAAGGACAGGATCGGCTTGCCGCTCGCGAACGCGGCAGCGACTTCCGGATTGTCCTGCGTCAGTTTGGCGTGCTTGCCGATGACGATCGCGTCCGCATCCGGCGGCACATTCGCGGCCGCATGCGGCGTCGTCACGCGAATTCCCGCACGTGGCAAAATCTCGCTCGCCGGGGGATAGAAGCCCTCATCCGAGCCGGTCACCGACCAGCCCTGTTCGCGCAGGAGCAGGGCGGTGGCGGCCATGCCAATCCCGGCAATGCCGATGAAATGCGCCTTGCGCGACCCTGGTTGAGCTACAGCCACTCTCGACGCTTCCTCTCCGACGGCCGATAATGTAGAGGCACCGCCTTAACACGCGTCGAACGGACGAAAATATGATCTGGCTCGCCCGGCTTTTCTCCTGGTGGCACGGGGCCACACTGAACACGCGCTTCTACACGTGGCGCCATGGCGAGTTCGTCGGCCAGGACGAGTTCGGCAATGCCTATTACCGGACGAAGGGCGGCGCGATCGATCCCGTCCTGCATTTCGAGCGCCGCTGGGTGATCTACAACGGCATCAGCGACGGCTCGCTGACGCCGCCCGACTGGTACGGCTGGCTGCATCACACAAGCGACGTGCCGCCAACGCAGGAGCGCTACGTCAAGCACGAATGGGAGAAGCCGTACGTGCCGAACATGACCGGCACGCCGCTCGCCTATCGGCCGCCGGGCTCGACCCTCGCCGCGGCAGCGCGTCCGCCCGCGACCGGCGACTACGAGGCCTGGTCGCCGGAATAATGCGGTCCCCGTGAGCGGGCGCGATCACCATTATAAGGTCCGCACTGTGTGGACCGGCAATCGCGGCACCGGCACGTCGGGTTATCGCGCCTACGACCGCGCCCATGTGGTGAAGATCGACGGCAAGCCCGACATTCTCGGCTCATCCGATGCAAATTTCCGTGGCGACGGGACCCGGCACAATCCGGAGGATATGCTCGTCGCCTCGCTCTCGACCTGCCACATGCTCTGGTATCTGCATCTTGCGGCTGAGGCCCGCCTCATCGTCACCGCATATGAGGACGAGGCCGAGGGCCACATGCAGCTTAAGGCCGACGGCGGTGGCGCCTTCGTGCGCGCGACCTTACGCCCGCGCGTGAGAATTGCCGGCGATTGCAATGCGGAGCATGCGGCAGCCCTTCACCACGAGGCGCACGAAAAATGCTTTGTCGCGAATTCCGTCAACTTTCCCGTCGAGGTCGAGCCGGAGATCGTGCCGGCGGGATAGGGAGCCGCGGCCTTTATTCCGCCAAGTGGGCGCGCGACAAGCCGGGCAATCGCTGCTGCGCTCCCGGATTCTCTCCTGTAGATGGCTTTTCCGAAAAACTGCCTGCCCGCCGCTCTTGCCGCGCTTTTCGCGCTCGGCGCCAGCCCCGCCTTGGCCGACAGGATCAAGCACCCGACCGCGGTCTTTGCCGGACTCGACAAGATCACCGGCCGCATCATCGCCTTCGAGGTTTCGATCGACGAGACGGTGCAGTTCGGCTCGCTGCAGATCACGCCGCGCGCCTGCTACACGCGGCCGCAAACCGAGGCACCGCTGACTGACGGTTTCGTTGAGGTCGATGAGATCGCTAGTAATAACGAGATGAAGCGCATCTTTTCCGGCTGGATGTTTGCTGCGAGCCCCGGCCTCCACGGCGTCGAGCACCCCGTCTATGACGTGTGGCTCACCGATTGTAAGGGCGGCACGGAGGTGATTCCGTCACCGCTCGACACCACGGCGGAGCTGGAACCGCCGCCCCCGAATGCCAGCGAGCTGAATAAGCCGCCTCCGCTGCCGAAACCGGGCACCGTGCCGCGCCGGCGGGCCGAGCCGACCGGGGAAGCTGCGCTGCCTGGTGCTCCAGGTGCGCAGCAATTGCCGGGCACGCCGGGTGGCCAGCCGCTTCCCCCGAACCAGCCGCCGCAGCAAGCGCGGCCTCTACCGACCGGTCCAATCGAGGTCGGTCCCCCGCCGGGTGCTCGCGGCGGCGGCTTCTTCGGATTTGGATCGTCCTCGCCGGCGCCGCAGCAATCGGCCGGCCCGGTTCCGCCCGCCGACATTCCGAACGTGCCGTCGCCGCAGCGTCGCCGGCCATCGCAGCAATTCTATCCGACGCTGCCGGACCCAGCCGGACCCCGCTGATCAGGCTTTGAGCAGCGCGAGCGCTTCGGCTCCGCTCATCGGCGCGCGAGCAAATGCAGTCGCGGCATCGCCGTCTGCGCTGACCGCATCCTCCAAGAGAGCCCTGTAGCGCATGCGCGGAACCTCGATCGCACCGAGGCTTGCGAGATGCGGCGTGACGAACTGCGTGTCGAGAAGCCGAAAACCCCCGCGGCGCAAGCGTGCGACAAGATGCACGAGCGCGACCTTCGAGGCATCGCGGCTCGTGTGAAACATGCTCTCGCCAAAGAACGCCGCCCCGAGGCTCACGCCATACAGCCCGCCGACGATTTTACCGGCGGCCCACGTTTCCACGGTGTGTACATTGCCGCGCTCGAACAGCGCTTTGTACAGGCGCCGAATGGGCCGGTTGATCCAGGTCTGACCGCGTTCCGGCACAGGCGTCGCACAGCCCTCGATCACCGCATCGAAGTCAATGTCGATGCGCACCTCATAGCGGTCGCTGCGTACCGTCTTCGCAAGGCTCTTCGAGACGATCAGTCCATCGAGCGGGAAAATGCCGCGCGCTTCCGGGTCGACCCAGAAGAGATGATCCTGCTCGGCGGTCTCCGCCATCGGAAAGAGCCCGATCGAATAGGCCTGCAGGACCAGATCGGGCGTGATTTCCGGCGGTTTTGTCGCGCGGGACATCGGAGAAGTTTCCGCCCCGCGCGCATGACGTCAAGCCGACATCGTCCGTTTCTTGAGGAGCCCTCAGGCCGCCTTGTCGGCCTTCGGATTGGCGCCGGCCTCGGCGAGCTGCGTCAAAAGCTGATCGGTTTTCTTTTCTTCCGCCAGCGTCTGGTCGAGCAGGCGCGCGGCGTCGCGCAAACCGAGCTGCTGCGCCCAGGTGCGCAACGTGCCATAGCGCGAGATTTCGTAATGCTCGACCGCCTGTCCGGCGGCAATCAGGCCGGCATCGAGAGCATCGCTGTCCTCGAAATCCTCCATGATTTCCTGGCCTTCCTCGATAATACCCTTGATCGCATCGCAGGTTTTCCCGGACGCTTTCTTGCCAAGGATTTGAAAGATCTGTTCGAGCCGCTCGACATGGCCAGCCGTCTCGTCACGGTGTTTTAGGAAGGCTTCTTTGAGTTGCTTCGAGTCTGCGGCCTTTGCCATCTTCGGCAGCGCGCGCAGGATGGCTTTCTCGGCGTAATAGACGTCCTTCAGGGTCGTCAGAAACAGATCGTTCAGTGTTTTCTCGGTCATGGGGGTAGCTCCGCATTTCTACGCCTTGGCAACAAAGGCGCCCGGCTGAGGTTCCCGTGACCGGTACCCCACGAAGGACTGCGGGCCGGCTGTCCTCAGGTAGCGCTCTCCGCACTAGCTTCCGCCAAAAATTTTTCCAGCCAGTGGATGTCGTAAAGCCCGTTCTGAATGTCGGGATTGCGCACGAGGCGGCGGAACAGCGGTAGCGTCGTGTCAATCCCGTCGACGACGAACTCGTCGAGAGCGCGACGCAGCCGCATCAGCGCTTCCGTGCGCGTGCGGCCGTGCACGATCAGCTTGCCGACGAGCGAGTCGTAATTCGGCGGAATGGAATAGCCCTGATAGACCGCCGAATCGACGCGCACGCCGACGCCGCCCGGCGGGTGAAAATAGGCGACCCGTCCAGGCGAAGGGCGGAAGGTCTCGGGATTCTCGGCGTTGACGCGGCATTCGATCGAATGACCCCAGAAACTTACCTCGTTCTGCGTGACCGAGAGCGGCGCGCCGGCGGCGATCCTGATCTGCTCGTTGACGAGATCCATTCCGGTGATCATCTCGGTGACGGGATGTTCGACCTGAATGCGTGTATTCATCTCGATGAAATAAAACGCGCCATCCTCGTACAGAAACTCGATCGTGCCTGCGCCCGTGTAATGCAGTTCGCGCATCGCTTGCGCACAGACCGCGCCAATGCGTGCACGCTCCTCCGGGTTGAGAGCGGGCGAGGGGCCTTCCTCCCAGACCTTTTGATGCCGGCGCTGCAACGAGCAATCGCGTTCCCCGAGATGGACGGCGTTGCCCTGGCCATCACCGAGAATCTGAATTTCGATGTGCCGCGGCTTCTCCAAATATTTTTCGAGATAGACCGCGCCGTCATCGAACGCGGCTTTGGCTTCGCTTCGCGCGGTGTGAAGTGCGTTGAGGAGATCGGCCTCGCTACGTGCGACTTTCATGCCGCGGCCGCCGCCGCCGGCCGAAGCTTTGACGAGGACGGGATAGCCGATCGCCAAGGCTATGCGCAGCCCGTCTTCGTTGTCGTTGATCGCTCCTTCCGAGCCCGGCACGCAGGGTATGCCGAGGCGCTTCGCCGTGCGCTTCGCCTCGATCTTGTCGCCCATCAGCCTGATATGCTCGGGCTTCGGGCCGATGAAGGTGATCTGATGTTCGCCAAGAATCTCCGCGAAACGCGCGTTCTCGGAGAGGAAGCCATAACCAGGGTGCAGCGCATCGGCGCCGGTGATCTCACAAGCCGACAACAGCGCCGGTATGTTGAGATAGGAATCGCGCGCCGGCGGCGGGCCAATGCAGACGGATTCGTCGGCTAATTTAACGTGCATCGCCTCGGCATCGGCCGTCGAATGCACCGCGACGGTGGCGATGCCGAGCTCCTTCGCCGCCCGCAGGATGCGAAGCGCGATCTCGCCACGATTGGCGATGAGGAGCTTATCGAACATCTACTCGATGATCAGAAGCGGTTCGCCGTATTCGACGGGCTGCCCGTCCTCGACGAGAATCTGGGTCACTGTTCCGGCGCGCGGCGCAACGATCTCGTTGAACGTCTTCATTGCTTCGATCAGCAGGATCTTTTCTCCAGCTTTGACGACACTGCCGACGGCAACGAACGGGTCTGCCTCGGGACTCGGCCGCGTATAGGCCGTGCCGACCATCGGCGACTTCACCGCGCCCGGATGATCGGCGCTCTGCTGCGCCGGGTCGGCGGCTTGCGCTGGCGAGAGCACGACCGGAGTCGGGGAGGGCGCGACCTGCACCGAGACCGGCGACGGCGCGGCGGCCGGCGCGTTCGTCGCGCGCGCGACCCGAATCCGCAGATCGCCCTTTTCGACTTCGATCTCGGTGACGTCAGCTTCGGAGAGGAGCTGGGCGATCTCGCGCACCAGAGCCGTGTCAATCACGCCGCCATTGCCGGCACGCTTCTTGGATTTCGGAGATTCCACCGAATTGTCATTCGTCATGGCAGGAATCTACCGGTTGCCGGTTCGGACGAAGGGAAGAGCGCCTCGAACGCGAGCTCATAGGAGCGCAGGCCGAAGCCGAGGATCACGCCGCGCGCGACCGCCGAAATCGCCGAGCGGTGCCGAAAGTGTTCGCGCGCGTGAACGTTGGAGATGTGCACTTCGACGACGTTCGCCTTTGCCGCTGTGATCGCGTCACGCAAGGCGATCGAGGTGTGCGTATAGGCGCCGGCATTGAGGATAACAGGCGCATTCGCCGCGCCCGCATCATGGATCCACGCGACGAGCTCACCTTCGTGATTGGATTGACGAAAGACAAGTTCGATGCCGCGTGCCTCGCAGAGCCCTTGGAGGCGCGCCTCGAGATCTGCTAGCGTCTCGCTGCCATAGGTCGTCGGCTCGCGGGTGCCGAGCAGATTCAGGTTCGGGCCATTGAGGACGAAGACGGACGGCATCCGGAATCCAGGCGGGGACGCTCAGGCGTCGGTCCATGCCTCATAACGGCGAAGCCGCATCAGGGAAAGAGCGGCGCTAGAAGGACGCCCAGCCGGATTAGGAGCAGACCGCCTTGCCGCACTTGGCCACGTTGCCGATCTTGCCCTTGAGCTCATCATAGCCGACCGCGCCGATAACGACCTCCTTGCCGACCACCCATGAGGGGGTGCCGGTGAGGTTCAGCCCATCGGCCATCTGCATGACCTCCTGGATTCCCGCCTTCACATCGGGATTCGCCGTGTCCCGTTCGAGCTTGCCCATGTCGGCGCCCATGTCTTTGGCGACGGCGAGCGCCTGGGCCTTGCCGACCTGACCGCGGGTCATCAGCAGCTTTTGGTGATAGGCCCAGAATTTGTCGCCGCTGAACTGGTTGCGCAGCGCCGAGGCGACCTGCGCCGCCTCGACCGAGCCCGGCCCGAGGACGGGGAAGTCTTTCAGGACGACGCGCAGTTCCGGCTCGTCCTTGACCAGCTTGGCGAGGTCGTCGAGGGATTTTTTGCAATACCCGCAATTGTAATCAAAGAACTCGACCAGCGTGATCTTGCCGTTTGGGTTGCCGACGACTGCCTGGTGCCGAGACGAGAACAGATTGGGATTGCCCGAGATAATCTTCTCGCGCGCTGCCGCCTGTTCGGCCTTCTCACGCCGGTCGAGCTCGACCATTGCATCGCGCAGCACTTCCGGGTGCTCGATGAGATAATCGCGGACGATTTCGCCGATCTCTTTGGTTTGCGCAGGCGAAAACTGGCCGGCGATTGCGGGCAAAGCGACGCCGGTAAGACCAAGACAGAAGAGGGGCGCCGCCAGGCGGATCGCAGTCCGGAAAAAGGCTTTCATCGAGAACTCCGGGGGAGGGCAGGCGACCTTATAGCAGGGTCGGGTGAATCGGTCGCAAATGAATTCTTGTGCGGTCAGTCGAATATTCCGCTGGTCGGGGGCGGGCGGTAATTCAGGATATCGTCGGCCTTCAGCCAGCCTGGACTACCTTCCTTAAACTGCGCCTGAGCGCGCGAGGCTTGTGTGCGAGCCTCGACGTACTTGCCCGAGACGAAAAGGCCTTGCGCCGCGGCGAGCTGAGCTTTGGGCGTGTCGCCCTTGCGGTGGTAGGCCATGGAAAGGTATTCGAACGCCTCCGCCGAATCCTGATCGCGTTGCGTCGCATTGGCGAGAATCCCGATCGCCTCGGCGGTATTGGCCGGTGTGTCCGTCGCGACCAAGGCGTGGCCGTAAAGCACCTTCATCGGCACCGCGCTCGGCGCCATAGTGGTGGCTTTGCGCAGTGGTGCGAGCGCTTCAGCGGGGCGGCCGCTTTCAAGCAGGACCTGACCTTTCAGCTCCCAAAAATACGCATTGTTCGGCTCTGCCGCGATCAGCCCGTCGATTTGCCCGAGCGATTCCTGCAACCGGCCGAAACGGTAGGCGGAAATGGCGCGGGCATAGCGTGCCGAAAGTGACGTATCCCGCATGGGATAGCGCCGCGCAATTTCGCCGACGTCCCCCAAAAAGCCGACGACCTTTGCCCGCATGAGATCGTGCCGCGCCTGTAGCGCGGGCGAGTCTTTCGCCTCGTAATAGGAGCTGGCTTTGGCGAGCTGCTGCAGGTTGGAGATGCGCTCCGCCGGCAGCGGATGCGTCAGAAGATAAGGATCGATCTGGGCGGTCTGAAACAGTGCGTCATTTGAGAAGCGCTCGAGCGTTGTCAGCAAACCGTTGGAAGACTGGTGCGTCGCATCGAGGAAGCGCACCGCGGCGCGGTCTGCCGCCTGCTCCTCGGTGCGCTGATAGGCAAGCATGGAGCGGCGCACGAGCTCCTGCGGCCCAAGCATGATCCCGGCCATCCCGGCGGAATCGGTGCCGACTGCGCCGTTATTGTGCCGCGTGCTGACGCCGGTCGCGACCGCGCCCGCGGCGCCGACCAGCATGCCGGCGACGGACATGATCTGCGCCTTGGCGAGTTCCTGCCTGCCACGCACGAGATGCCCGCCGGCGATGTGACCGCTCTCATGCGCGAGAACGCCGATCACCTCATTCGGCGTCTTGGCAGCCATCAGCGCGCCGACATTGATGAAGATCTTTTGACCATCGGCGACGAAGGCGTTGAAGCTCTTGTCGCCGATCAAGATGATGCGCGCCGCGCCGGTATTGATGCCCGCCGCGTGGAAGATCGGCGTCACGTAATCGCGCAGAAGCTGCTCGGTCTCCGCGTCACGAATGATCGACACGCCCGCTTCAGTCGGTACCGTGGTGAGCGAAACAGAGAGGGTCAGCACCGTGGCAAAGAAGCCGGTGGGAAATCGCTTCACAGAATGAATCCTGTCGCTGCGGATGTTTTTGGCCCGCAGAAAAGGCTCGAATATGGCCGGTGCCGAAGCGGGTGCACGCCTGCGCCATTTGTTTGGCGCCTGACGTGGAGCGTTGCTAAAGCGGCACTATGGATTCAACGAAGCTGCCGATTTCCCGCCGCTCGCGCGTCGCGCCGTTCATGGCGATGGACGTGCTTAGCGAAGCCGCCGCGCTTGAGCGGCAGGGCAGGCGCATCATTCATATGGAAGTTGGCGAGCCCGCGGCGCCACCGCCTCAGGTCGTGCGCGAAGCAGCGATCGCGGCGCTCGGAGGAGGGCGGATCGGTTACACCGAGGCGCTAGGTTTGCCGTCACTGCGTGCCGCGATCGCGCGTTCCTATCGTGAGCTCTACGGCATCGAAGTCCCGGCCGAGCGCATCGCGGTCACGACCGGGTCGTCGGGCGCCTTCATCCTAGTCTTTTTGGCCTGTTTCGATCCCGGTGCGCGGATCGCGATTTCCGAGCCGGGCTATCCCGCTTACCGAAACCTGCTGGAGGCGCTCGGCCTAATCGCGGTGCCACTGGCGGTCTCGGCAGCAACCAGGTTTGCCGTGACCGCGGAGATGATCGAGGCGGAGCATCGGGAGCAGGGCCTCGATGGCGTGCTCCTGATGAGCCCGGCTAATCCGTCCGGCACCATGCTCACCCGCGACGCCCTTGCCGCGATTTGCGCGACGTGCGAGCGGCTCGGCATCCGTTTCATATCCGATGAAATTTATCACGGGTTGACTTACGAGCGCCCCGCCGACACGGCGCTCGCGTTCTCGGAGCGCTCCATAGTCGTGAATTCGTTCTCCAAATATTATTGCATGACCGGGTGGCGGGTCGGCTGGCTCGTTCTTCCCGAAGAACTCGTTCGTCCTGTCGAACGATTGCAACAATCTCTCGCCATTTCAGTGCCTTATCTAAGCCAGCTCGCAGCGGAGGCGGCGTTTGGCGCGCGCGACGAACTGGAAGCCGTGCGGAGGGGCTACGCGAAGAACCGCGGGTATCTCCTTGAAGAGCTGCCGAAAATCGGCATTACGGATATCCATCCCGCCGACGGAGCGTTTTACATTTATGCCGACCTCGGCCGTTTCACCGAGGACTCGGCCGCGTTCTGCAAACGCATGCTGGAGGAGGCCGGAGTCGCCGCGACGACTGGGCTCGATTTTGACCGCCAAGGTGGGCGCCGCACCATGCGGCTGTCCTTTGCCGGATCCCACGAAGACATGCGCGAGGCGGTCGCCCGCCTTGGCAATTGGCTGCGCTAGTTCCTACTCGCCGCCGGTCAATGTCGCCTTGGCGCGCTGCCACCATCCGCCGCGTTTCGGCCGGTCGGGATCTGCCTGCGTGATCACCTTCTGGTTGGCGAGCACGTGCTCCGGCGGCGGCGGCGGTACCCGGCGCGACGCTGGCGCGTCGCTCTCCGCCGCGCCTTGCACCCCGCCGATGGACGCGTCCGCGGCGTTCACGAGCGAAGCGGCAGCTCGCGAGTCGCTGATTTCACCCTGTGAGGCTTGGCCGACAGGTTCTGGCGCGGGCGCGGGTTCACGCTCCGGCGCAATCCCTTCAGCTTCCACGGCTTCAGATGCGCCCTCGCTATAGGCCCAGTACCCCGGACCCCGGTCGCATTGCTCGCCTGACTCTCCGGCTTCGGGGGGGGCAGGCCTGCGCCCGCGATCGAACCCGCCTCCCTCGCGGTCGGGCCGGCGTCCGCGACCGCCACGGCGGGGCCGCCGACCCCGGGCAAACTCTGCGCGATCCGCAGGCGCACCCTCCCGCGGCTCTTCGCCTGCCGACTCCTCCGGCTCGACCTGCCCGAGCTGCGGCGCCGTGGTGGCAGCGACATAAGCCAACCCGTCATCGGAGGGCTGCGGCGCGTCGGCCGGCAGGAATTGGCCGTCGCGATCGGCACCGCGTCCACGACCGCGTCGGCGCCTCCGACGACGGCGCTGTGCCTCGCCCTCTTCGCCAGCCGCGTCGCGGGCACCTTGCGGGAGATCGCCAGTTTCGGCCTCGCTCTCCTCCTCAACCTTCTCATCCCCCGGTGCTTCCGCGGCCGGAAGCGCAACCGAATCGATCCGCAACGGCTGCGCGCGCACGCTCTCGACAACGCCCCGTGCCGGCTCGCCGCGTTCAATCGCGTGATAGGTGGTCCCCGTCAGCGCGTCGTCGGCGGCAATGGTGATCGACACGCCGAAGCGCTCTTCGATACTGCGCAAATGGGCGCGCTTCTGGTTGAGAATGTATAGCGCGACGGGCGTGCGCGTATGCACGATGATGTTGTGGCTCGAACTCTTGATCAGCGCATCCTCGATGACGCGCAGCACATGCAGCGCTATCGAGGATGTCGAGCGAACCGTGCCGGCGCCGGCGCAATGCGGGCAGGGCACGGTCGAGCCCTCGAGCACCCCGGTCCTGATCCGCTGCCGCGACATTTCCAGCAAGCCGAAATGCGAGATGCGGCCAACCTGGATGCGGGCGCGGTCGTTCTTCAGCGCTTCCTTGAGCCGGCGCTCGACGGTGCGGTTGTTGCGGTTCTCCTCCATGTCGATGAAGTCGACGACGATGAGGCCGGCAAGGTCGCGCAAACGCAGCTGCCGCGCAATTTCGTCGGCCGCTTCGCAATTGGTGCGCAGCGCGGTGTCTTCGATATTGTGCTCGCGGGTCGAGCGGCCGGAATTCACGTCGATCGCAACCAGCGCCTCGGTTTGGTTGATGACGAGATAGCCGCCCGAGCGCAGCGTCACCTGGTTGGAGAACATCGCGTCGAGCTGCGACTCGACGCCGGACGCGGCAAAGATCGGCTGTGGATCGTCATAGAGCGCGACATGCTTCACATGGCTCGGCATGAGCATGCGCATGAACTCGCGGGCTTCCTGATATGCCTCGTTTCCGGCGACTTCGATTTCGTCGATCTCCTTGCCGTAGAGATCGCGAATGGCGCGTTTGATCAGCGAGCCTTCTTCGTAAACCAGCATGGGCGCGGTCGAACGCAACGTCAGTTCGCGCACGTTCTCCCACATGCGCAGGAGATATTCGAAATCACGCTTGACTTCAGCCTTGGTGCGCGATGCGCCGGCGGTGCGCAGAATGATCCCCATGCCGTCCGGCACTTCCAGCTCTTCGACGATTTCCTTGAGCCGCCTGCGATCGCCTGCATCGGTGATCTTGCGCGAGATGCCGCCGCCACGCGCGGTGTTCGGCATGAGCACGGAATAGCGGCCGGCAAGCGAGAGATAGGTGGTCAGCGCCGCTCCCTTGTTGCCACGCTCCTCCTTGACGACCTGCACCAGCAGCACCTGACGTCGCTTAATCACTTCCTGAATCTTGTATTGGCGGCGCGGGCGATAGGGCCGGCTCGGCACCTCCTCCATGGCGTCGCCGCCGATCTGCTCGACGTGCTCCTCGTCCTCGGCTTCGGATTCGCTCTCGGCATCGTCCGAGTGACGGCGGCTCGTGGCTTCTCCGGCGGATGCTTCGGCAGATTGCTCGTTGTCCGAAGCCTCAATCATCGCAAAGCCGGCGGGATCGACGCCGATCACGTGCGGGGGTGCGGCATGGTCTTCGTTGTTCTCGGCCGGTACGGGACCGGTATCGACGGGCGCCTCGGCCGGATTTTCCAGCACTGGAGTGGATTCGAGCGGAAACGGTGCGCTCGCGATCGCGACAGGGGATTCAGGTTCGCCCTCGGCCGGGGCGATCGGCGGTGCATGCTCGTCAACACTTTCTGCTTCAATCGGCGCGCTCTCGTCGGCAGTGACCGCAGGAAATGGCTCGCTTACCAGCGCCGCATCTTCGGAAATCGACTCATCCGAGGATTTCTGCCGCTTCTCGTAGCGATCGCCGCGATGGCGGCGGCTGCGGCGTTCACGCCGCTGATCGTCTTCCTCGTCATGGCCGCGCGTCTCCTCTTCGAGCAGCGCCTGCCGGTCGGCGACGGGGATTTGGTAATAGTCGGGATGGATTTCCGAGAAGGCGAGAAAGCCGTGCCGGTTGCCGCCGTAATCGACAAAGGCGGCCTGCAGCGACGGCTCTACGCGCGTGACCTTGGCGAGGTAGATATTGCCGCGAAGCGGTTTGCGGTTGGCGGATTCGAAATCAAATTCTTCGACGCGGTTACCGCGTAGCACCACCACCCTTGTTTCTTCCGGGTGGGAGGCATCGATCAGCATTTTGTTTGTCATTGTGAGCTCTTGAGGGAACGCGGTCGCGCCTCGCCGTTCCCGCCGGTGAGGGCAGGAATGAAGGGGCGTACCGGAGCGTTCGCGATGGAGTTGATTGGAAGTTTTGACGAGGCCGTGCCTTGCGGCGGACGCGCGGCAGGGCGGGAAGCGTGCGGAAGCTTTCGAGATCGTACGGGAGAGCGAAGGCGGCGACAGGCGTCACATCGAGACGTCTTCGCCGACAAGTCGGGGAGCAAGCCGCCCTTCCAGGGGCGGGGGTGGAAATCGCTTGACGAGTACCGCTCGCGGCCACCTTGGCTCTCGCACGGGCCCACAACGGGCCCTCTCATGAAAATCAGCACGCCCGGATGGCGTGACGTTCTGCCGGGAGGACGCGAAAAGGCCAGCACTCTTGAAGGGGAGCATGGCGGTCGCGGGTGGGCGACGCAATTCTCGGCAAGCCGCCCGGATTCGAACCCGAACCTTGTACCGGGTCCGCTCGTTACTTGGCAAGTTCGATGCGAGGGATGTGGCCGCTCAGTCACAGGTCTTCAAGCGCGGCAACAGTTCATTAACCGAGCCTCAGGCATCGTCTAAGGTAGAGCTGCAGAGGGCCCCCTCGGGCTCCCTGCCAGGGTCGAAGGCGATCGGGCGATGGGCGAGCACGCCGCATTGGGTGCAAGGGCAACCTGGCTGCCCCGCCTTATGCTGGCGCTGGGCGTCGCGGCTCTGAGCGCGCCCGCCGCGGGTGCGGCAGGCTTGGTGGGCGCGCGTGCTGCGTCGCGCGTGGCAATGGCGGCAAACGTCTCCGCCGACGCCGTTCGGCTTGAGTCGGCCGGGCAAAGCACGAAGCTTATTTTCGATCTTTCCGATACGGTCGAGGTCAGAGCCTTCCCGCTCGCCAATCCCGACCGGATCGTCGTCGATCTTCGCGAGGTCGCCTTCCACGTGCCGCCCATGCTCGCCCGGCCAGCATTCGAGCGGCGGGGCCGCGGCGCCGCGCTCCCCATCGCCCCTGGCCTCATCACCTCCTATAGGTTTGGCCAGTTCGCGCCGGGACACTCACGCGTCATCATCGATCTCAAAGAGCCGGCGCGGATTGTTCGGGCGGAGGCACAGGCGGGAACGCAAACCGTTCAGGCGCGGCTCGTGATCGAGCTCGCCCCGACCGACCGTGCGAGTTTCGAGACGGCCGCGGCCGCCGCCAATGTCTTCGGGCTCACGGCGAAAAAACCGCAGCCGGCTACGGTGAGTGCGCCGGTGCCTTTGAACAAACCGGTGATCGTGCTCGATCCCGGCCATGGCGGCATCGATCTCGGCGCCTCCAGCGCCCGCGGCGATATCGAGAAGAATATCGTCCTCGATTTCGCCCAGACGCTTGCCGCGAAACTGGACTCGGGGGGCCGCTACAAGGTAGTGCTGACCCGCGGCGCTGACGTGTTCATCCCGCTCGCCGAGCGCGTCCAGATCGCGCGCGATGCGAACGCCGCGCTGTTCGTCTCGATTCATGCCGACACGCTCTACGAAAACCACGTCCAAGGCGCGACCATCTACACCGTCTCCGAGCGCGCCTCGGATGCGGAGGCAGCGCGCCTCGCCGACAAGGAAAATCAGGCCGATGCTGCCGCCGGTATTTCCAGCTCCGAGGATGTCGCCGAGGTGCAGGACATCCTGCAGGATCTGACACGCCGCGAGACCAAGGCCTATAGTCACGTGTTTTCACGAACCCTCGTCGCGCTGTGGAAGAATGCCGGCAATCTCAACAAGAATCCGCAGCGCTCGGCCGGTTTCCGTGTCCTGAAGGCACTCGACGTCCCCTCCGTCCTGCTCGAATTGGGCTATCTCTCCAATGAAAAGGACCTGGCGAACCTCGTCTCGCCGGAATGGCGCGAGAAAGCCGCGGGCACGCTCGCCGCATCGATCGATTCGTTCTTCGCGCAGCGGAAGGTCGAGACCGCCACCGTTTCGCCCGATGCCGTTGCGAAAGTCGCTCTGCCGTTCGAACCGGCGGCTGCGGCAGCGCACTGAAACCGGTGCGGCGCCGCAGGCGGCGACGCCCTTAATTCAACACAAAAGAACCCCACCACTCGCTCTAGGATGGGGGTCACTCGCAAGAGGCGGGCGTGTGCAAAGTCCGCGCTGGTAAAGGCGGCCGCGGGAGCTCCCATGCAGGCGCATAGTTCTCACGGCGGAGAGGTTTTGAGCGGATGCGGCTGATTGCCCGCTTTTTCGGCTTCATCTTTGCGACCGGTGCGATCGTCTTCGTGATCGGCGCCTGCATCGCCGCTTTCTTCGTCTGGAAATATCAACAGGACCTGCCGGACTACACGCAGCTCAAGAATTACGAGCCGCCGGTGATGACTCGTGTTCACGCGAGCGACGGCTCGATCCTTGCCGAATATGCGCGCGAGCGCCGGCTGTATCTTCCCGGTGCTGCCATTCCGGCGCTGCTGAAACAGGCTTTCATTTCGGCCGAGGACAAGAATTTCTACTCCCATAACGGCGTCGATCCGGAAGGCATCGTCCGTGCCGCGATCATCCTTCTGCAGGGCTCGAAGCACGTGCAGGGCGCCTCGACGATCACCCAGCAGGTCGCCAAAAACTTCCTGCTCGGCAACGAGCGCTCGTTCGAGCGCAAGATTCGTGAAGCGCTGCTCTCCTTCCGCATCGAAGCGGCGTACTCGAAAGAGAAGATTCTCGAACTTTATCTGAACGAAATCTATCTCGGCCTCGGCAATTACGGTGTCGCCGCGGCGGCGCTGAATTATTACGGCAAATCGGTGCACGAGCTGACGATCGCCGAAGCGGCCTATCTCGCCGCGCTGCCGAAGGCGCCGAACAATTACCACCCGTTCCAAAAGCGCGAGCGCGCGCTCGAGCGCCGCAACTACGTCATCGACCGCATGGTCGAGAACAATTACATCTCGCGCGCCGATGGCGAGAAGGCGAAGAGCGAGCCGCTCGGCGTCAATCCGCGCGTGCTGTCACCAAACACCTATGTTGCCGGCTATTTCGCCGAGGAAGTGCGTCGCGAGCTCGGCGACAAATACGGCGACAAGAAGCTCTACGAAGGCGGGCTTTCCGTCCGCACGACGCTCGATCCGAAAATGCAGGTGATGGCGCGCAAGGCGCTGGTCGACGGCCTGGTACGCTTCGACGAGGCGCACGGCTTCCGTGGCGCCATGCGCCACATCGATATTTCCGCCGATTGGGGCCTGCCGCTCGCCGATGTGCCTAATCTCGGCGACGTCAAACCCTGGCGCCTCGCCGTCGTGCTCGACGCAAACGACGCGACGACGCGCGTCGGCTTGCAGCCCGGCCGCGAGAAATCCGGCGAGGTCGGCCGCGAGCGCGAAACCGCGCTGCTGACGCAAGACGGCGTCAAGTGGACGCGGCGCTCCATGCGCTCGCTCTTCGTGCCCGGCGACGTCATCTATGTCGAGCCGATGAACGACAAGCCGGGACAGGTGCGCCTGCGCCAGATCCCCGATATTTCCGGCGCGATCGTCGTCATGGACCCCTATACCGGCCGCGTCTTCGCAATGGTCGGCGGCTTCTCCTTCGATCAATCGGAGTTCAACCGCGCTACGCAGGCGCTGCGCCAGCCCGGCTCCGCGTTCAAACCGTTCGTTTATGCGACGGCGCTCGACAACGGCTACACGCCGTCATCGATCCTGCTCGACGAGGCGATCGAGATCGACCAGGGCAACGGCGAAATCTGGCGGCCGGAAAATTTCGAGCACGGCGGTACGGGACCGCACACGCTGCGCTACGGCGTCGAGCATTCGAAGAATCTGATGACGGTGCGGCTCGCCAAAGACGTCGGTATGCCGCTGATCGCCGAGTATGCGAAGCGCTTCGGTATCTATGACGACATGCCGCCCTTCCTGTCGATGTCGCTCGGTGCCGGCGAGACGACGGTGCTCAAGATGGTCACCGGCTATTCGATGTTTGCCAATGGCGGCCGCCGCATCAAGCCGACCTTGATCGATCGCATCCAGGACCGCTGGGGCCACACGATCTACCGCCACGACGAGCGCGTCTGCCAGGGCTGCGACGCACCGAAATGGGCGAACCAGAGCGAGCCGAAACTGATCGACAAGCGCGAGCAGGTGCTCGATCCGCTGACCGCCTATCAGATCACCTCGATCATGGAAGGCGTGATCCAGCGCGGCACCGGTCAATCGATCCGCGCCGTCGGCAAGCATCTCGCCGGCAAGACCGGCACGACGAACGAGGCCAAGGACCTCTGGTTCGTCGGTTTCTCGCCTGATCTCGCCGCCGGCGTGTTCATCGGCTACGATAGGCCGCGTTCGCTCGGCGACTCGGCGCAGGCCGCGACGTACGCCGCGCCGATCTTCCGCGACTTCATGACGATGGCGCTGAAGGACAAGGCCGACGTGCCGTTCCGCGTGCCACCCGGCATCAAGTTGGTATCGATCGATCCGAAGAGCGGCATGCGCTCGAGCGGGGCAGGCACGATTCTCGAAGCGTTCAAGCCGGGCACGGCGCCGCCGGACAGCTATGCGGGCGATGCGAGCCCACGCGCGCTGAGCGGCGCGGCGGAAACGGACCGCATCTTCGGCTCGGGCACGGGCGGGCTCTACTGAGCCTTGGACCGCGCAGCCCCTGCTGCGCATGCTGATGCTTCGGGGCGCACCAGGAGGTGCGAAGTTTACACAGCCCCTCCCGGCGACTATCTAGCGCAGCGCTCTTTGCGATCTTCCCTTCATGTGAGTCTTGAATGCGCGCCGAAGCCGAAGCGCTCGTCGAATCGATCAAGCAGTCCGTCGGCCTGCTGAGGAGGCATCTTTGACGTCGAGACCTCAACGCGCCGCCTCGCCGAGCTGAACGCCAAAGCCGAAGACCCGAACCTCTGGAACGATGCTGAGGCCGCGCAGAAAATAATGCGCGAGCGCACGGAGCTTGAGGAGCGGCTCGGGTCGCTGGCGCGCTTCGAGCGCGAGCTCGAAGACGCGCTGACGCTGGTCGAGCTCGGCGAATCCGAGAATGACGCGGCGACCGAGCAGGAAGGCATCGCACTTCTGAAGGCGCTGGAAACCGAAGCGCAGCGCCGGCAGATCGAGACGCTGCTCTCCGGCGAGGCCGATGCCAACGACACTTATGTCGAAATTCATTCCGGCGCCGGCGGCACCGAAAGCCAGGATTGGGCGCGCATGCTCATGCGCATGTATGCGCGCTGGGCCGAGCGGCGGAAATATAAAGTCGAGGTAATCGAAGAGACGCCCGGCGAAGAAGCCGGGATCAAATCCGGCACGCTGCTCATCAAAGGTCACAACGCACATGGCTGGCTGAAGACCGAATCCGGCGTGCATCGGCTCGTGCGTATCTCGCCCTTCGATTCCAATGCGCGGCGGCACACGAGCTTTGCGTCGGTGTGGGTCTACCCGGTCGTCGACGATCGCATCAATATTGAGATCAACGAAGCCGATTGCCGCATCGACACGTATCGCTCGTCAGGCGCCGGCGGCCAGCACGTCAACACGACGGATTCGGCGATCCGCATCACCCATATCCCGACCGGCATTGTCGTCGCCTGTCAGTCGGAGCGCTCGCAGCACAAGAACCGCGCCACCGCCTGGAACATGCTGCGCGCGCGGCTCTACGAACGCGAGCTCGAACGACGTGAGGCGGAGGCGAACGCCGCGGCGGCTTCAAAGACCGATATCGGCTGGGGCCATCAGATCCGCTCCTACGTGCTGCAGCCCTACCAGCTGGTGAAGGACCTGCGCACCGGCGTCACGTCAGGGACGCCCGGCGAGGTGCTCGATGGCGATCTCGACGGCTTTATGGAAGCATCGCTGGCGCAGCGCGTTGAGGACGGCAGCCCGGCTAGCGTCGAGGACGTCGACTAATCGGCGCCGGCAAGCTTCGTCCCCGCGCGCAGGAAGCGCGCGGGATCAACGGCTTCGTCATCGACCCTCACCTCATAATGGAGGTGCGGGCCCGGTGGCGCGCCCGGACGATCCAATGCGGCCGAGCACGGTCCCAGCATCCACTGTCTGCCCATCCTGCACGGCAATGCTGGAGAGATGCCCGTAGCGCGTGGCGATGCCGTTGCCGTGGTCGATCTTGACCATCCTGCCGCAGCCGCCCGTCCATTCGGCCGTAACGACACGCCCCGCCGCGCTCGCACGGACGAGGCGCCGTAATCGTCGCGGAGATCGATTCCGGTGTGCATGGCGGGGCGGCCGAGGAATGGGTCAATGCGAACGCCAAAGCGGGACGTGACATCGGGCGCGCCGGGCAGGGGTTTGCGGAGCGGCACGTAGGGCACAATGCGGCGCAGCCTATCGGTCGCAAGCACCGCCTCCTGCACCTTGGAAAATGCGTGCGTGAGGGGCGAGGATTCCGGCGCGACCTGCACCGGCACGAAAGGTCCGCCGAGCGGCAAGCTTTTGTCGCTGCTGGTCGGAGGGTTCAGCCGGTCGAATGCGAGGCCCGTTTCGGCGATCGCCACTCGCAGGCGCTCGGCCGCGGCCATGGCAGGCGCGCGCAGTTGCCCCAATGTCTCGATTTGCTTGCGCTCGACGCCATCGAGCGCGCTTGCCGCGATCGCGAGCCGGGCAGGGAAGGGCCTCGAGCGGCTCGTGAACAGATTCTTGCTGGAGCGGCGGTTCGATGGCGCTCTGCTGCTGCGGAGGTGAGGCGGCATCGGCGGATTCACGACTCGGGCTAAGTCACAGTTCCATTGCGTCAGGATGCGGTTTGAGCGTCTGGAATGGCTGCGTCGTCGTGATCGGCGCGAAGGCTGCTGCCCCGGCTGGCAAAGCGACCTCTGCGGATGGAACAAGCAGCGGGTTCTTCCGTGCCGTTGCCGGTGTGCTTGGCGTCTCGGCTTTCGTCGAGGAAGGAGGCGGAATCTCGCCGGTCACATCCCCGGCCATTCCTGCGCGCTGCGCAAGGCTGGCAACCAGTGTCGCCCGCGTCTCGAGTTGCGTCTGGCGCTGGAACAGCTCGTGTAATCGGCCTGAATAGGCCTGCTCCTGGACGAGCTCACGGCTCTTCATCTGCTCGATTGCGTGCGCATCGCGGCCATCTCGGCCTGACGCGACATGAGCGAGGCGAGAAGATCGTCGCGGAAAATGAAGAGCAGCGTCAGCGCGAGGCAGCCGAGCGCGAGCAGCGGAACGATGGAGAGAAGGCCGGCGAGCACGCTTGGGCGAAGCGCGAAGGTTCGCACGCGTTCGCCGCGCCCGAAGCTGATCGAGTAGTGAGCTGGGATATTCCTGCGGCTTCGGAAATCTGTCGCGAGGCGACATGAACACACTTCGGGCGCTTTACGCCACGCCCGGCGATAAGAACTCATAATGGTTGGCGGATTGCTCCTTTGCCGCGTTCAGAGATTCCGAACCGCTTCCAGCACCTCCTCGGCATGTCCCGGCACGGAAACCTTGCGCCATGCTCGAGCGATCTTGCCGTCCTTGATCACAAAGGTCGTGCGCTCGACGCCCATATATTTGCGCCCATACATGCTCTTCTGCGTCCAGACGCCATAGGCATTGAGCGTGTCCTTTGCTTCATCTGAGGCGAGCGGCAGGGCGAGGTCGTACTTCTTGCGGAATTTCACGTGGCTTGCTTCGTTGTCGGGCGAGATGCCTAGGATATCGGCCCCGGCTTTGGCAAACTCGGTGCGAAGCGCGTTGAAGTCGATCGCCTGCTTGGTGCAGCCGGACGTGTCGTCCTTCGGATAGAAATAGAGGACGAGCTTGCGCTCGGCGAAATCTTGGAGCCGAATCGGCTTGCCGTCGGCGCCGGGAAGCTGGAAATCTGGGGCTTTGTCTCCGTCACCTAGAACCTGGCCCATGGCCTTCCTTTCGTCTCAATAAACCGCCACTCCTGGAGGGAAGCGCGAGTGCAGGTCGGCGAGGCCGCGCGTCCACCGATTCAGATGCCTCGATCGGGACAATAGCCGAGCGGAAACGCTGCAACGAGGCCCCAGCCGATTGGTCGACCACACCAATGACATCCAGCAAAGCTTCGCCTTGCCGGGACGCCTTTTCCGGCGCGGAGATAGCGTGCTGAGGACGCGTCGGTTCAACTGGATTCCCCGGCGCCGATTCCTTGCCGTTTCGCTTGGTTTCATGGCGTTGCTCGCCCTGGTGAGCGCCGGCGTGTACATCCGGCTGCTGCAGGGGCCGATCGCGATCGGTAGCTTCACACCGAGGCTCGCCGGCGCGCTCGAAGAGCGATTCGGGAAGGGTTGGCGCTTCTATCTCGGCGAAGCCTCGCTCGAACGTGGCCGGCACGGTGCGACACTTGCCGTCGACGGATTGAACATCCAAGCCAACGGCCGGACGGTGGTCGCAGCACCGCGCGCCGAAGTCTCGCTGGATGCGCTCGATTTGCTCTTGCTGCAGGTTCGGCCGCGCCGGCTCGACGTCTTCGACCTCGAGGTCCAGCTCTCCGTCCGTCCGGACGGCTCGATTGCCCTCTCCGCCGGGCAGGACGCGAGCCAAGCCGTTGCCATCGCGCCGCCGCTGGAGACCGGCGTTCCGCCCGGTTCACGCGCGGGGACGGCGCCCACCCCGAAACAGGCGCTCCTGAAACAGGCCGCTGCGGCTCTGGCGACCCTATTCGATTCCATCGCCGGACCTGACAGCCCGGTCGGCGCGATCGACCGCATTGCGGTCGCGCGCGGCAAGCTCGTCATCGACGACCAGAAGGAAAAGCGCCGCACCGTCTTTGGCGGCCTCGAGCTGGCCTTCGACAAATCCGAAGGCACGACGACGCTCAACGTTTCCGCGGACGGCCCGAACGGCCGCTGGGCGGCGACCGTGCAGGCCAATGGCACGGCCGCGACCGAGCGCACGCTCGATCTCGACATCCATGACGTCACGCTCGATGAGATCGCGCTCGCCGCCGGCTGGCGCAAAATCGGTCTCGACACCGATATGCCAATGTCGCTGAAACTGCATCTCGGCCTCGCGCCGGATGGCTCCATCGGCGCCGCGCATGGCCGGTTTGTCTTCGGCTCGGGTTTCCTGCGGCTCGATGATCCCGACCACGAGCCGGTTTTCGTCGACGAGATTACCGGCGGCTTTTTGTGGACGCCGGGAGAGCATCGCTTCCTCGTCGAGCCCATACAGTTCTTCGCCGGCGAGACGCATTTCACAGTGTCAGGCGAAGTCGCGCCCGGCGCCACGCCGGACGAGCCCTGGCGCATTGCGCTCGGGTTGAGCGAGCCCGGCGGCTTCGCTGGAGAAAGACCCGGCGAGAAGCAGCTGGTGATCGAAAAGGCGATCTTCGACGGACGCCTCTCATTTGCCGAGAAGAAATTCGCCATCGATCATTTCGAAGCGAGTGGGCCCAATGTCGGTTTTGCCGCGACCGGCGAGTTCGATTGGACGAATGGTCCGCATTTGAAGCTCGGTGCATCGGCGAGCCCGATGCCGATCCGTAATCTGTTGCGGATTTGGCCGACTTTCATGGCGGCCAATGTGCGCTCTTGGGCGCTCGGCAACATTCTCGCCGGCACAGTTCAGACAGCGACGATCCAAGTCGATTATAACGAAGCAGATTTGATCGCGATGCGCACGGACAGGGTGCCTTCCGATCAGTCAACCCTGATCGATTTCACGATCGCCGACGGCAGCGTGATTTTCATGGATGGCGTCGCGCCGCTGAGCGGCGTGTCGGGCAAGGGGCGCTTCACCGGCCACACGTCCAACTTTATCGCAACCAGCGGCTGGGTTGATTCAGGCGGCGGCCGCCGTCTCACGCTTTCGGAAGGTAGTTTCCAAGTCTCCGATTCCAGCGTGAAGCCGACGCCTGCGACGATCAACCTGCGCGTCGGCGGCAATCTCGATGCGGTCAGCGAGCTGTTGAACTCGGAGGCGATCAAATCCTACGCCAATCTGCCGCTCGACGCGGGGAGCCTGAAAGGCCAAATCGACGGCAAGCTCGGCGTCGATTTTCTTATGGGCAAGAATCTACCGCCGGACTCATTCGGCGTGCGGCTCAATGCCAATGTCACGAACCTTTCGGCCGAGAAACTGGTCGGACGCGAAAAGCTCGACAATGCGAACATGGTGATTGCGGTCGACAAGTCGGGTTTGCGGGCAACAGGGCAGGGACGCCTCTTCGGCAGTACGGCGACACTGGACTTGCGTAAACCCGCGGGCGGAGCGGGCGAGGCCGTCATCAATGTCGCGCTCGACGATCAAGCGCGCGCCAAACAAGGCTGGTCGATGCCGGGCGTGAGCGGCCTCGTGACCGCGCGCATCACCTCGCCGTTGCCCGCCGAGACGGGCAAAGCGCAAGTCGAGTTCGATTTGACAAAAACTTCGCTCGACGGCGTGCTTGCCGGCGTGGTGAAGCCGCCGGGTCGCGCAGCGAAGATCGCAATGGCCGTCACTGCCGGAGAGCAGTCGACGCTGCTCGAGCAGATCGTCGTCGACGCGGGATCGATGCAGGCGCGCGGCACGGCGCAACTCGGTCCCGACAATAATCTCGTCACAGCAAAATTTCCGCAGTTGAAGCTCTCGCCCGGCGACGACATGCATGTCGAAGCCGAAAGGGGCGAGGACGGATTGAAATTGACCGTGCGTGGCACCTCGATCGATGCGCGCCCGTTCATCAAATATGTCACTCGCACGGGAGATGAGGCCAGCGCTCATGCTCCTGGAAGCAGCAAGGACTTCGATATCGACCTCAAGACTGCGCTGCTCACCGGCAACAACAAACAGGCGATCTCGAATGCCGAATTGCGGCTCGTGCGTCATGGCGGGCTTATTCGCCAGTTCGCGCTCGCCGGAAAGTTCGGGCGGGAAAATCTGACCGGTTTGATCGGCCGCACCGAGGCAGGGGCGCCGCGCATCAATTTGTTTACAAGCGATGCCGGATCGCTGATCGGCTTTCTTGATTTTTATAAGCGCATGGAGGGCGGCTCCCTCAATGCGCAAATGCTGGTCGGCGACAGTCGCGTCGACGGCTATATCGATGTCCGCGATTTCATGCTGCGGGACGAGCCTGCCGTGCGCCGGCTTGTCACCGAGGGCGCGTTTCGCGGCACCGGCAAGGAGGCGAGGTTCGATCCGACGCTCGTCCGTTTCGATCGGCTGCAATTCATGTTCGGGCGCTCCGGCAACCGCCTGGAGATACGTGATGGCACGATGTCCGGGCAGCAGATCGGCTTGACCGTCGATGGTTGGCTCGATTTCACCGCGGATAAGGTTTCGTTGAACGGTACGTTCGTTCCCGCTTTCACGGTCAATAATTTCTTCTCGAAAATCCCGGTGTTCGGGCTATTCATGGGCGGCTCGAACGAGGGTCTCTTCGGGCTGAACTACGGCATTACCGGCGCAATGAGCTCGCCGACCTTGAATGTGAATCCGCTCTCCGCGGTCGCACCGGGCTTCCTGCGCAAGATTTTTGGCGCCGGCGGCGGTGAAGGATATGCCGGACAGGCAGGCGCCGGGGCCCGTGCGCCAGCGCAAACACAGCCGACATTTTCGCCCGAGCGATAGCTCGGTTCGACTCGCAGTCGCACTTTCCATTCAGCTCGCGCTGGGGAATACTGCGCCGCCTGTCGCGTCTAACACGCACCTGCAAAGCTCGAACCAGATCGACTCTAACGAAAACGGGAGGAGACAAATGGGAAGGCGCTTTCCACGTATAACGGCAGCAGCTTTGGTTATTCTCGGGAGCGCAGGCGCCCGTGCCGATATTGTAGATGAATGGCTTAGCGCCAAAGCGCCCCCACCCCCGGAATTGAAGCAGGTGAGCGTGGACCCGAAGACCACGGCGCTTCTGATGGTGGATTTCCTAAAGGCGAATTGTGGGGTTCGCCCGCGATGCGGCGCCTCGCTTCCCACGGCCAAGAAACTGCTTGGCGAAGCACGGGCGGCCAAGACACCTGTGCTCTACACATTTTTGGGAAATTTCTCGGTTGCCGATATGATCGACCCAGAGCTTGCGCCGAAGGATGATGAACCGACCGTAAAGTCAGGCCCAGACAAGTTCCTGAATACTAATCTCGACGATCTTCTGAAGCAGAAGGGAATCAAGACCGTCATAGTGATCGGCACGGCGGCCAACGGCGCCGTGCTCATTACAGGAAGCGAAGCGGCCTTACGCGGTTATGACGTAATTGTCCCAGTGGATGGCATCTCGGACAGTGACACCTACAAAGAACAATACACCGTGTTCCAACTAGCAAACGCGCCGACTTACAGTCAACGGGTGACGCTCACGAGGGTCAACATGATGAAGTTCTAAGAAGCGCGGTCTGCAGGGCCGGTGCGGACGCAACTCAAGTAAGACTTCCCGGCTTCTCCGAAAAGGCCCCGCTGATCGGCAATCGATGATTTCAGCACGCCGGCCACACTCTGTGAGATTTCGCACAGTGCCGCTCGTCGCCATGTGCCTAGGCTTCGCGCGCTCAGGGGCATTTGCATTGCGAGGGGAAGGTCAGCTCCAACCGATGCAGAGCGGCATGACTTTCGCTTCATTCAACCGCACTGGTTCGCTTTCGCGCGAGCGGGAAGAGAATTACGGCAGGGATCATTCGCTGAACTATTTGCTGGCGTTTGGGTCGCTCGGACTGTTTGTGTCCATGATGGCGGTCGCGCTCGGCCTTGACGGCATCGCTTGGTAGCCACGCAGGGGCCGGTCAAGTCTCAGCCTATTGCGGCCGCAACAGCACGTGACGTTTGCGGCCGAGCGACAGCTTGATTGCGCCGGCATCGCTGAGATCGGCTTGCGATAGGGTCGCACGCTCGTCGGTTACGGTTTTGTCGTTGACCTTGAGTCCGCCGCCTTTGATCTGACGCCGCGCGTCGCCGGTCGAAGAGGCGAGGCCGGCTTTCACGAACGCCGAAAGCACGCCGAGACCGGCCGACAATTCCGCGGCAGCCATTGTCACCGTCGGCAGATCGTGCGCGACGGCGCCTTGCTCGAACGTTTGCCGTGCGGCTTCTGCGGCGCGTTCGGCCGCCTCGCGGCCATGCACGAGCGCCGTCGCTTCGTTGGCGAGAACCTTCTTGGCTTCGTTGATCTCGGCGCCTTCAAGCGATTCCAGCCGTTCGATTTCGCCGAGCGGCAACTCGGTGAATAGGCGCAGGAAACGCCCGACGTCGCGATCCTCGGTATTGCGCCAAAACTGCCAATATTCGAAGGGCGGCAGCAGCTTCTCATCGAGCCACACCGCGCCGGCGGCGGTCTTGCCCATCTTTGCGCCGGAGGCGGTCGTGATCAACGGCGACGTCAGCGCGTAAAGCTGCTCCGTACCCATGCGGCGGCCGAGATCGATGCCGGTGACGATATTGCCCCATTGGTCGGAGCCGCCCATCTGCAAAACGCAGCCGAAACGTTTGTTGAGCTCGACGAAATCATAGGCCTGCAGGCACATGTAATTGAATTCGATGAACGACATTTCGTGCTCGCGTTCGATGCGCGTGCGCACCGATTCCATCGCCAGCATGCGGTTCACGGAGAAATGGCGGCCGACGTCGCGCAAAAAATCGATGTAGTTGAGTCTCGTCAGCCATTCGGCATTGTCCGGCATGATGGCGTCGGTCGGGCCGTCACCGAAGGTGAGGAACTTCGCAAAGATTTTGCGGATGCCGGCTTTGTTGATTTCGATCGTCTCGATCGGCAGGAGTTGCCGGCCTTCGTCCTTGCCGGAGGGATCGCCGACGCGCGTTGTGCCGCCGCCCATCAACGCGATCGGCTTGCCGCCGGTCTTTTGCAGCCAATGCAGCATCATAATCGGCAGAAGCGAGCCGACATGTAGCGACGGCGCGGTGCAATCGAAACCGATATAGCCGACGAGAGTGCCGGCGCGTGCTTTTGCATCGAGTCCTTCGAGATCGGAGCATTGATGCAGATAGCCGCGCTCGATCATGACGCGCATGAAATCGGATTGCGGCTGAAAATTCGCGGACATCGCGGCCTCTTGGAGGCGCCTCCTTTAGGAGCTAGCCTGCCGCGAGGCAACATGCGGAGCGAATCGCGCCGGCTCGCGCAGGATCACATGCGGCTTTTGCGTAGCATCGGCTTGATGAGCGGCACGTCGATGGACGGCGTCGATGTCGCGCTCGTCGACACCGACGGCGAGAGCGAAGTGCGCCTCGGCCCATTTCTCTGTCGGCCCTATTCGGATGCAGACCGCACAATGCTTCGGCGGGCTATGGAAGACGCGCGGGAGGTCAGCGAGCGCAGCGCCCGGCCCGGAATTTTGGTCGAGGCGGAGCGGATGATCACCGAGCGCCATATCGAGGCTGTCGAGGCATTCCTCGTCGCGAACAACGGCGATCGCGCCGGCATCGATCTCATCGGGTTCCACGGCCAGACTGTTCTGCATCGCCCAGAAAACCAGCTCACCGTGCAGATTGGCGATGGCGACGAGCTGGCGCGGCGGCTCGGCATCCCGGTCGCCTTCGATTTCCGCGCGCCGGACGTGGCGGCCGGTGGCCACGGCGCGCCCCTCGTTCCGGTGTTTCACCGTGCGCTCGCGGAAGCCGCGGGGATCGAGCTGCCGGCCGCCATTCTCAATCTCGGCGGCATTGCCAATCTGACCTATCTCGCAGAGCGCGGGGCCGATCCGCTCGCCTGGGACACTGGACCGGGCAACGCGCTTCTCGACGATCTTATGCTGAAGCGCACCGGCGCCACGATGGATCGCGATGGCCGCGCCGCGGCTTCGGGGCAGGTGGATGAGGCCGCGCTTCGCCACCTCCTGGCGCATCCTTACTTCGAGCTGCCGCCGCCGAAATCGCTTGATCGCAACGCGTTTTCGGCAGCTGCGGTGGAGCTCCTAACGCTGCAGGATTCCGCGGCGACTCTGGTGGCCTTCACAGCCGAGTCGATTGCGCACGCGATTCGGCAGCTTCCCGGGCGCCCCAAAAGGCTGATCGCCGCCGGCGGCGGCACCAAAAACCCGGTGCTTTTGGCAGAAATCGCCAAGCGGACCGGCATCCCCGTGGAGCTTGCCGAAAGCCTCGGCTGGTCGGCGGACGCGATGGAGGCGCAGGCTTTCGCCTATCTCGCGGTGCGCTCGCGCGCTGGCCTGCCGCTCACGTTCCCGACCACGACGGGCGTGCCGCGGCCGATGACCGGCGGCCGTCTGGCAGAAGCGGCCTAATCCCGCCCGATCTGCTCGGCGCGCGCAGCGACGGCGATTTTTGGCGGGTTCCCCAACCTCTTGTCGAGATAGGCGCCGACCTGCGCGATCAGCGGCTCGACCTTGTTCTCGAAGAAGTGGTTTGCGCCCGGCACCACCGCATGTTCGATAACGATGCCTTTCTGGGTCTTCAGCTTCTCAATGAGGCCCATGACTTCCTTGATCGGCGCGACGCGGTCCTGATCCCCGTGGACGAACAGGCCGGAGGAAGGACAGGGCGCGAGGAACGAAAAGTCGAAGCGGTTTGCCGGCGGTGCGATCGAGATGAACCCCTCGATCTCGGGCCTGCGCATCAGAAGCTGCATGCCGATCCACGAGCCGAAAGACACGCCGGCGATCCAGCAGGCCCGCGCCTCGGGATTGATCGACTGCACCCAATCGAGCGCCGCGGCGGCATCGGAGAGCTCGCCCGCCCCGTGATCGAACATGCCCTGGCTGCGCCCGACGCCGCGGAAATTGAAGCGCAGGACCGAAAAGCCGCGCTCCGCGAACAAATAATAGAGATGATAGACGATCTGATTGTTCATCGTGCCGCCGAATTGCGGGTGCGGGTGCAGAATGATGGCGATCGGCGCTCCGCGCGGTTTCGAGGCATGGAAGCGGCCTTCGAGACGGCCGGCCGGACCGGTAAAGATGACTTCGGGCATAAGAACTCCTGGCGCGACAGAGATCGTCTCTGGCTGCGACGACGAAGAGGTTTGCCTTCCCTTGACTCGATAGGGTCGGGACCTCAGAATCCGGTTAGAATAATTCCAGCTGGTTGGAATCGTTCTAAAAGCGTGGCTGCATATAGGTTGCGGCGGCGTCTTCTAACATAGGCAGTCCTCGGTTTTGCAAAGATTTTGCAGACGCTTGGCTGTCGGACAGACTCGTCACGGATGTCGAACGCGCGCACTTATCTCGATTTCAACGCGACCGCACCGCTGCGGCCGGAAACGCGCGCGGCGATAGCGGCGGTGCTTGACTGCTTCGGCAACCCGTCCTCGGTGCATCACGAGGGCAGGGAGGCGCGGGCGCTAATGGAAACGGCGCGGCGGCGGGTCGCCGCCTTGGCCCGGGTGCCTGCGGGCGGGGTAGTATTTACATCGAGCGGGACCGAGGCTGCCAATCTGGCGCTTACGCCGACGCTACGAATCGGCAGCGATGAGCGTGATTTCGACCTGCTCTTGGTCTCGGCGGGCGAGCATCCCTGCGTCCTGCAGGGGCATCGCTTTGCAGCGGAGCAGGTCATGGTGCTGCCGCTTGCGGCGAGTGGCCGGCTTGAACTGGCGGCTCTGGACGAAGCTTTGGCTACAAACGCGGGCAAGCGGCCGCTTCTCGCCCTCCAGGCGGCGAATAACGAGACGGGCGTCGTTCAGCCTGTTTCCGAGGCGGCGGCAAAGGTGCGCGCTGCAGGTGGCGCCACTGTTTGCGACGCGGTGCAGGCGTTCGGTCGCATCCGATGCGCCGAGACGCTCTGCGCCCCTGTGCTGATCCTTTCCGCGCACAAAATCGGCGGCCCCAAGGGCGCCGGTGCGCTCGCATTCGCCGACGAGAATGACCATATCGGCAATGTGCTCATGCGTGGCGGCGGGCAGGAGCGCGGTCAACGCGCCGGCACCGAGAACGTGGCGGCCATCGCCGGGTTCGGAGCGGCGGCTGAGGCTGCGGCACGCAGCCTCCCAACGGAAGCGGAGCACAGCAAAAAGCTGCGCGACCGACTGGAAGATGCCTTACTGCGGATCGCTCCCGAGGCGGTCATTTTCGGTGCGGATGCACAACGACTGCCGAATACGACCTGCTTTGCGGTGCCCGGCACTTCCACGGAAACGCTGCTGATGGCGCTCGATCTCGACGGAGTTGCGGTGTCGTCAGGCTCGGCTTGTTCCTCGGGGAAAGTGGGCAAGTCGCACGTGCTCGCGGCAATGGGCGTCGAGCCGGCAATTGCCAACGGCGCTATCCGAGTAAGCTTCGGCTGGTCATCCAATCAAGCGGATGTCGAGCATTTCGCCGGCGCGTTTGCGAAGGCAATCGAACGAATTCAGAGGCGGCGTGCCGCCTGAGCGAAACAACGAGAAGCGACGGCTTTAAGCCGAAGCAGGAGACATAAATGGCTGCGGTCAGAGAAACGGTCGAGACGGTCCGGTCGATCGATGTCGATGCCTACAAGTATGGGTTCATCACCGACATCGAATCCGACAAGGCGCCGAAGGGTCTGTCGGAAGACATCGTCCGATTGATCTCGAAGAAGAAGACGGAGCCCGGTTGGCTGACCGAGTGGCGTCTCGACGCGTATCGGCGCTGGCTGACCATGCGCGAGCCGACCTGGGCGCGCGTCGATCATCCCCCAATCGATTACCAGGAGCTCTATTACTATTCCGCACCGAAGAGCACCGAGGGACCGCGCTCGCTCGCGGAAGTCGACCCCGAGCTGTTGCGCACCTACGAGAAGCTCGGCATTCCGCTGCGCGAGCAGGAAGTGCTCGCCGGCGTGCAGAATGCGCGCGTCGCGGTTGACGCGATTTTCGATTCCGTCTCCGTCATTACGACGTTCAAGGAAGAGCTCGGCAAAGCCGGCGTGATCTTCTGCCCGATCTCGGAAGCCGTGCATAACCATCCCGAACTTGTGCGCAAATATCTTGGCTCCGTCGTGCCGGTAACCGACAATTTTTACGCGACACTGAACTCGGCCGTCTTCTCCGATGGGTCGTTCGTCTACATCCCGCCGGGCGTGCGTTGCCCCATGGAATTGTCGACCTACTTCCGCATCAACGAGCGCAATACCGGACAATTCGAGCGCACCCTGATCATCGCCGACAAGGGCTCATATGTGAGCTACCTCGAAGGTTGCACGGCACCGAAGCGTGACGAGAACCAGCTGCATGCGGCGGTCGTCGAGCTGATCGCGCTCGAAGATGCCGAGATCAAATATTCGACCGTGCAGAACTGGTATCCCGGCGACGCGGAAGGCCGCGGCGGGATCTACAATTTCGTCACCAAGCGCGGCGATTGCCGCGAGGCGCGTGCAAAAATTTCGTGGACGCAGGTCGAGACCGGCTCGGCGATCACGTGGAAATATCCGTCCTGCATCCTGCGCGGCGATGAATCGCGCGGCGAGTTCTACTCGATCGCGATCTCGAACGGCCGCCAGCAGGTCGATTCCGGCACGAAGATGATTCATCTTGGCCGCAACACGACGAGCCGCATCATCTCGAAGGGTATCGCGGCGGGACGTTCTGAGAACACCTATCGCGGCCAGGTCTCGGCGCATCGGCGGGCCAGCGGCGCGCGCAATTTCACCAATTGCGATTCGCTGCTGATCGGCGATCAGTGCGGCGCTCATACCGTGCCGTATATCGAGGCGCGCAATCATTCCGCCGTGTTCGAGCATGAGGCGACGACGTCGAAAATCTCGGAGGATCAGCTGTTCTATTGCATGCAGCGCGGTCTCTCGGGCGAAGAAGCGACGGCGTTGATCGTGAACGGTTTCGTTCGCGACGTGCTGCAGCAGCTGCCGATGGAGTTCGCCGTCGAGGCGCAGAAGCTGATCGCGGTCAGCCTCGAAGGGAGTGTGGGATGAGCGAGCGAACCGAGACGCTGACCGTCGCAGAGCTTCAACGACTCTGTCAGGAAGGCATCGATAGTGGTCCGCCGGTAGATGGCGAGGCTGTCTTTCGCCGCTTGCGCGAGAAGTACGCACAAGCTGCGAATACCGAATCAGACGAGGCTGAAAGATAGCAACGTCATGCCCGGCCTCGGGCCGGGCATCCACGAAATTCGTAAGGGCAGAGAACCGGCAAGGGATGGCCGGGACAAGCCCGGCCATACGGAACCAAAGATGCTTGAAATCAAAAACCTCCACGTCGAAGTCGAAGGCAAGAAAATCCTCGACGGGCTGTCGCTTACGGTGAAAGCCGGCGAGGTCGCCGCCATCATGGGACCGAACGGCTCCGGCAAATCGACGCTCTCCTACGTCGTTGCCGGACGCGAGGACTATGAGGTCGCCGAAGGCGAAATCCTGCTCGAAGGCGAGAACATCCTCGAACTCGATCCCTCCGAACGCGCCGCCCGCGGCCTGTTCCTCGCCTTTCAATACCCCGTCGAAATTCCCGGCGTCGGCACGATGACGTTCTTGAAGTCTGCCCTTAACGCACAGCGCAAGGCGCGCGGCGCGGACGAGCTGCAGACGCCGGAGCTGATGAAGCGCGTCCGCGCGGCGGCAAAGAAGCTCGAAATCAATCAGGACATGCTGAAGCGCGCGCTCAATGTCGGCTTTTCCGGCGGCGAGAAGAAGCGCATGGAAATCCTGCAGATGGCGCTGCTCGAGCCGAAGCTCGCGATCATGGATGAAACCGATTCCGGCCTCGACATCGATGCGCTGCGCGTCGTCGCGCAGGGCGTCAACGCGTTGCGCGCCAAGGATCGCGCCTTCCTCGTCATCACGCACTACCAACGACTGTTGAATTACATCAAGCCGGACACGGTGCACGTGATGGCCGGCGGCCGCATCGTGAAAACCGGCGGGCCTGAGCTCGCGCTCGAGCTCGAAAAGAACGGCTATCGCGATTACGTGAGCGAGGCCGCCTGACGCCATGACAACCGAAATCACCCAGATCAGAACGCAGGCCGAGAAGGCGCTGATTTCGCTCTATGCCAGCGAGAAGGATCGGCTGCCGGGAAACAAGATGGTGAAGGCACTGCGTAGCCAAGCCTTCGCCGAGTTCGAGCGCTCCGGCCTGCCGCACCGGCGTATCGAGTCCTGGCACTACACCGATTTGCGCAGCCAATTGCGCGAGGCAGCGCCGCTCTTTGCCCCGGGCTCAAGCGAGTTCGAGGATTCGCTACGCCATGTGCAGCCGAAGATCCCGGAGGGGTACGCGCTCGTTCTGCTCGACGGGGCGTTTGTTCCCGAGCTTTCCAATGTCGATGAACTGCCGGCTGGCATCAGCGTGCGCTCATTGGCCGACCTGCTCGCCTCAGGCGACGCGACTCTCGTCGAGCGCCTGGCCCCCAAAGGTCTCGGCATGGGCGACCCCGCGCTGAGCCTTAACGCCGCGCTCATGCAGGGCGGCGTGGTCGTTGATGTCGCACCAAACACTCAGCTTGATAAGCCGCTTATCATTCTCTCGGTCATGTCGGCCGGTGCGGTGCATGCCGCCTTCCATCGCTCGCTCGTGCGTGTCGGGGCCGGCGCCAAACTGACGCTGTTCGAAATCGTTGACGCCGTCGAGATCGGCTCGAACCAGCAGAACGGCGTGCTCGTCATTCAAATTGGCGACGGCGCGGAGGTCGAGCATCTGACGCGGATCAGCCGGCAGGGGGCGGACGCGATCATTATCCGCAGTGTGCTGGCGGCTCTTGGCGCCAATTGTCGGTACGACGGCTTTGCGCTGATCGCCGACGGCGGTCTCGTGCGCCGGCAGATTTTCCTGCGCTTTGACGGCGAGCATTCGACCGCCAGCATTCGCGGCCTGTCGCTGCTTTCGGGCAAGCGTCACGCCGACACGACGCTCGTTGTCGATCACGCGGTGCCGCATTGCACGAGCCGCGAATATTTCAAGCACATCATCGCCGAGGAAGCGACTGGCGTCTATCAAGGCAAGGTCATCGTGCGTCCGCATGCGCAGAAGACCGACGGCGGCATGAAGAGCCGCGCACTGCTCTTGAGCGACAGCGCCGCGATGTTCAACAAACCGGAGCTCGAGATTTTTGCCGATGACGTCGTCTGCGGTCACGGTGCGACGGTCGCGCAGCTCGACGAGGACCAGCTCTTTTATCTGCGCTCGCGTGGCTTGCCGCGCGCCGAGGCCGAGCAGCTTCTGTTGGAGGCGTTCGCCGCCGAAGCACTCGACAGCGTGCGCGATGAAGGCGCACGCGGGCGGCTGATGACCTATGTCTCAGATTGGCTCGCGGCCCGGAAGTGAAGGCGCGATGAGGAGAACCTTGCCTCCACATTCCCTGGGCCGCGAAGCGGCATCCGGGACCCAGAGCAAACGCACCTGCTCCTGGACCCCGGATCGCCTTCGGCGTCCGGGGATGTGGCCACTGGTGTCCCAATGAACGAACACGTCACATCGGTCGCTGCCGGTTACGATGTCGAGCGCCTGCGCGCCGATTTCCCGATCCTGACAAAACAAGTCTACGGCAAGCCGCTCGTCTATCTCGACAATGCCGCCTCGGCGCAGAAACCGCGCATAGTCATCGAGCGGCTCACCGAGGCCTATGAAAACGAATATGCCAATGTGCATCGCGGCCTGCATTATCTCGCCAATGCCGCGACGGAGGCTTTCGAGGTCGCGCGCGAGCGCGTGCGCGCCTTCTTAAATGCCGGCTCGGACGAGGAGATCGTCTTTACCCGCAACGCGACGGAGGCGATCAATCTCGTCGCCTCCTCCTTCGGCCTCGATCACATCCGCGAGGGGGACGAAATCGTGCTCTCGGTGATGGAGCACCATTCCAATATCGTGCCCTGGCATTTTCATCGAGAGCGCAAGGGTGCGGCGATAAAATGGGTGCCGATCGAGGAGGACGGCACCTTCTCCCTCAAGGCCTTTGAGCAGGCGCTGACACCGCGGACGAAAATCGTCGCGATCACGCATATGTCGAACATGCTCGGCACGCTGGTGCCGGTGAAGGACGTCGTGCGCATCGCGCATGCGCGCGGCATTCCCGTGCTGATCGATGGCTCGCAAGGCGCCGTACATCTCGACGTCGACGTTCGCGACATCGATGCGGACTTCTATGTCTTCACCGGCCACAAAGTGTACGGCCCGACCGGAATCGGCGTACTCTACGGCAAGCGTGAATGGCTGGAACGCCTGCCGCCCTTCAACGGCGGCGGCGAGATGATCGAGACGGTGACGATGGACACCGTCACCTACAACACCCCGCCGCATCGCTTTGAGGCCGGCACGCCGCCGATCGTACAGGCGATCGGGCTCGGCGCGGCGCTCGATTACATGGATGGTGTCGGCCGCGCCGCGATCCGCGCCTACGAGGCCGATCTCACCCGCTACGCGCACCAGCGCTTGAGCGCCATCAATTCGCTGACGATCTACGGCACCGCCAGGGACAAGGGCCCGATCCTCTCCTTCAACATGGAGGGCGCCCATGCCCATGATATCGCGACCGTTATCGACCGCTCCGGCGTGGCGGTGCGCGCCGGCACCCATTGCGCGATGCCGCTTCTGGCGCGCTATGGTGTAACCTCGACCTGCCGCGCCTCGTTTGCGCTCTACAATACGCGCGAGGAAGTCGATCGCCTGGCCGAGGCGCTGATGCGCGCCGAAGCCCTGTTTGCCTGAGTTGAACCTATGACTGAGATGACCGCCACCGCAGACGTTGCCGTTGCCGAGCCGAACCGGCCAGACATGGCGCTGCCCTCCGCATTGCCGCCGGAGGAGCTCGATCGCATGACCGACGACATCGTCGCCGCGCTGAAGACGGTCTACGACCCGGAAATCCCGGTCGACATCTACGAGCTCGGGCTGATCTACAAGGTCGACATTTCCGACGATAAGTTCGTGACGATCGACATGACCCTGACCGCGCCGGCCTGTCCGGTCGCGGGCGAAATGCCGTCCTGGGTCGAGAACGCGGTCGCTACCGTCGGCGGCGTCTCCGGCGCCAAGGTCAACATGGTGTTCGATCCGCCGTGGGATCAGAGCCGCATGTCGGATGAGGCCCGCGTCGCGCTCGATATGTGGTGAGTGCAGCGCCGAAAATCGCCGGTGTTCTCGAAACGGCGCTTTATGTCGAGGACCTCGATCGCGCCGCCGCCTTCTACGAAGACGTGCTCGGCTTAAAGCTGATCAACAAGGACCAGCGGTTTGCCGGCTATATGGCCGGGCCGCGCAGCGTGCTGCTTCTGTTCAAGCGCGGCTCGACCCTGGAAACCGTGCACTTGCCCGGCGGCACAATCCCGCCGCATGACGGCCAGGGTACTTTGCATGTCGCCTTTGCCATCGACGCCGATGCGCTCGCCCCATGGGAAGCGCATCTTGGGACTAACGATATCGCGATCGAAGGCCGCACCGATTGGCCGCGCGGCGGCAAGAGCATCTACTTCCGCGATCCCGACAATCACCTCTTGGAATTGGCGACACCCGGCCTTTGGCCGAACTATTGAGCTAACCTTGAGGTCAGGAAGGCAAGAACGACCGATGTTCTCGCCTTGTTTTTAAGCCTCCCGCGTCATAGGTTCCCCAGCAATACCGGGGACGAGAAACGGCCGCGGAGCGGGCGCGGCGAGCGCGGAGAAATCAAATGGGTTCCATGTCGATTTGGCACTGGATCATCGTGGGCGGCGTCGCCCTGGTTCTGTTTGGCGGAAAAGGCAAGATTTCCGACCTGATGGGCGATTTCGCCAAGGGCATCAAATCGTTCAAGAAAGGCATGTCGGAAGACGACTCGACCGACGTGTCGCATCCGGCCGAGCCGCCGCGGAATATTCCGCATCAGGCCGGCAGCCCGGCCGAGAAGACGCCCGACACGCACAAGGTCTGATCGGAAGGGTCTCGGCCACTTCCCCGGACGCACGGAGCAAAGTGGAGTGCGTTCCGGGGTCCAGGCGATGCTTCAGGCTGCTGGATCCCGGATCGCGCAGCGCAGGCAATTTTACGCAGCCTGCGTATACTTGGCTGCGTGCGTGTCCGGGAAGGTGGGTTCGATGCTGGAAGCCCAATAATCCATGTTTGATTTCGACGCCGGCAAACTGATCGTCATCGGGGTTGTCGCCCTGATCGTCATCGGGCCGAAGGAGCTGCCGCGCGTGCTCCGCCAGCTCGGCCAAGCCTATTCCAAGATGCGGCGCATGGCGGCCGACTTCCAGGGCCAGTTCATGGATGCGATGCGCGAGGCCGAGCTCGAGGACATCAAGAAGGACCTGCAATCGGTCGGCGACGCCGCCAAGATCGACGTCGCCTTCAATCCCGTCGCCGACATCAAGCAGCAGATAAGTTCGGCAATCGAAAGCGAGCCGAAGGCGATCGCTCCAGGCGAGGTTCCGGCGATCGCTGCGCCGCATGGCGAGGGCTCGATGAATTCGATCGAGATGCCGGAGTTGTCAGCCGCACAAGGCGAGCTGGAATTGAAGACCGAGGGCGCGGGGCCGCCGGGCCCCTCAGCGCCGGACAGTCCGCCGGATACCGAATTGCAAGCCGAGCGCCCGGCGCGGCTCGATTCGGCGGCTGATCCGCTGCCGGAGCAGGAAAACGAGCCCGCGCCGCGAAAAGCCGCGAATGGCTGATACCGCCATGACCGACGCCGATATCGAGGCGACCAAAGCGCCTTTGATGGATCACCTGATCGAGCTGCGCTCGCGGCTGATCAAGGCGCTCATCGCTTTCCTGGCGATGTTCCTTTTGTCGTTCTTCTTCGCCAAGGATATCTACAATCTGCTCGTGCTCCCCTATCAGCACGCGGCCGGGCCGGACGCGAAGCTCATCTACACCGCGCCGCAGGAATACTTCTTCACGCAAATCAAGGTCGCGATCTTCTCGGCGGCGTTTCTCGCCTGTCCGATCATCTTCGCGCAGGTCTATGCGTTCGTCGCGCCCGGGCTTTACAAGCACGAGCGCAACGCCTTCCGGCCGTATCTCTTCGCGACGCCCGTCTTCTTCGCGCTCGGCGCGCTGCTCGTCTATTTCGTCGTCATGCCGAACCTCTTGCGCTTCTTCATCGGCATGCAACAAGCGAACGAGCCGGGCAGGGCGCAGATCGAGCTCCTGCCACGCGTCAGTGAATATCTCTCGCTGATCATGACGCTGATCTTCGCCTTCGGCGTGACCTTCCAATTGCCGGTGATCCTGACGCTGCTCGGCCGCGTCGGCATCATCGATTCCGCGTTCCTGAAATCGAAACGACGCTACGCGATCGTGCTCGTTTTCATCATCGCCGCGATCCTGACGCCGCCCGACGTGTTCAGCCAGCTCGCGCTTGCGGTCCCGGCGCTGCTGCTTTACGAGGCGTCGATCTTTTCTGTCGGGATGATCGAGAAGAAGCAGGCCGCGGAACGCGCGGCGCGCGACGCGGCGACCTAAAGCGTCTGGACCCCGGCTCTCGCTCCGCTTGGCCGGGGAAGTGGCCGCGCAGATTCAACCCCCACATTCCCGGACGCGCGGAGCGCGATCCGGGACCCAGAGCCGCCGGGAACTCATGCACGACATCCGCTGGATCCGCCACAATGCCGAGGCGCTGAAGGAAGCCTTGCGCAAACGCGGCATGTCCGGTCTCGATGTCGAGGAGACCGTCGCCAAAATCTTCGCGCTGGACGATGAGCGCCGCGACCAGATCGCCGCCGCGCAAAAATTCCAGGAAGAGCGCAACCGCCTGTCGAAAGAGATCGGCGTCGCGATGAAGGCGAAGGACACCGCGCGCGCCGAGGCGCTGAAGGCGGAGGTCGCGGCGCTGAAGGATAAAGCTACGGGACTGGAAGCCGCGGAGAAGCGCGCGGTCGAAGCGCTCGAAAAAGCGCTGCTCGAAATCCCCAACATCCCGCTCGACGACGTGCCGATCGGCAAGGACGAAAACGACAATGTCGAGGTCCGCCGCTTCGGCGAGAAGCCGCACTTTCCGAACTCGTATCAGCCGAAGGAGCATTACGACCTCGGCGAAACGCTCGGAATGATGGATTTCGAGGCGGCCGCGCGTCTCTCGGGGGCGCGCTTTGTCGTGGTGAAAAGCAAGCTCGCGCGCTTGGAGCGCGCGCTGATGCAGTTCATGCTCGATCTGCACACGGAAGAGCATGAATATACCGAGATCGATCCGCCGCTGCTCGTGCGCGACGAAGCGATGTTTGGCACGGCGCAATTGCCGAAGTTTCGGGACGATCAGTTTTCGGTGACGGCAGGTCGGCAGATCGGCAATCGGCAATCGGATGATCCGACTGCCGAAGACCTACTGCCGACTGCCGATTTTTGGCTCATCCCCACCGCCGAAGTTCCCCTGACAAATCTCGTGCGCGAGCTAATCCTCGAAGAAGCGGCACTGCCCTTGCGTTTCACCGCCGGCACACCGTGCTTTCGCGCCGAAGCCGGCGCCGCCGGGCGCGACACGCGCGGCATGTTCCGCCAGCACCAGTTCGCGAAAGTCGAGCTCGTCTCGATCACCACGCCGGAAAAATCCCTCGAGGAGCACGAGCGCATGACTCAATGCGCCGAGGAAGTGTTGAAACGCCTCGGGCTGTACTATCGCACCGTCATCCTCTGCACCGGCGACCTCGGCTTTGCCTCGCAAAAGACCTACGACATCGAGGTGTGGCTACCGGGGCAGGGGCGTTACCGCGAGATTTCATCCTGCTCGGTCTGCGGCGAGTTCCAGGCGCGCCGCATGAATGCGCGCTACCGGCCCGCGGAAGGCAAAGGCATGCGCTTCGTCCATACGCTGAATGGCTCGGGCGTCGCCGTCGGCCGCGCGCTGATCGCGATTCTGGAAAATTACCAGAACCCGGACGGCTCGGTCACGGTGCCGGACGCGCTGCGCTCCTATATGGGCGGGCTGGAGAGAATCGAGGCGGTGAAGTAGTTCACAACCCATGCGCATTCTGATCACCAACGATGACGGCATCCATTCGCCCGGCCTCGATCTGCTCGAGCGCATCGCGCAGACCCTGTCGGACGACGTCTATGTCATCGCGCCGGAATACGATCAGTCCGGCGTCGCGCATTCGCTGTCGCTCAACGATCCCTTGCGCTTACGCGAAGTCTCACCGCGCCATTATGCGGTGAAGGGCACACCGACCGATTGCGTCATCATGGGCGTGCGTTCCGTGCTGCACGACAGACGCCCGGACCTCGTCCTCTCCGGCGTCAATCGCGGCCAGAACGTCGCCGAGGACGTGACCTATTCCGGCACGATCGCCGGCGCGATGGAGGGCACGATCCTCGGCGTGCCGTCGGTCGCGCTGTCGCAGGCCTACGGCGCGGTCTCGGGCCGCTTCAATCCGCATTGGGATTGCGCCGAGACGCATGCGCCGATCGTTTTGCGAAAGCTGCTCGACGAAGGCATTTCGCCGGGCACGCTGATCAACGTCAATTTCCCGGATTGTCCGCCGGATCAGGTCAAGGGCATTGCCGTGACCGTGCAGGGCCGCCGCGACGCCGACAACCTCAAAATCGACGCGCGCCACGATGGGCGTGGCATTCCCTATTACTGGATCGCCTTCCAGCGCGGCGCCTTCACGCCCGGAAAGGGCACCGATCTCGAGGCGCTCGCGGCGAAGAAAATCTCGTTGACGCCGCTGCGGTTGGACCTCACCGACGAGGACGCGGTGACCAGGTACGCGCAGGCATTCGCCGCGGATCGCCGACCATATCCCCGGACGCATGAAGCGAAGCGGAATGCGATCCGGGGTCCATAAAAACGCCGCTGACTGGGTCCCGGATCCCCCGGATTTAATCCGGGGTTCGCGCGTCCGGGAAGGTGTCCCAAGGATGAATTCCAACACCGCCATCGAGAACCGCGCCGCGCTGCTGCTAAAACTGCGCACGCAGGGTATTCGCAATACCGACGTCTTGCGCGCGATCGAGACCATCCCGCGCGAGATGTTCGTGCCGCATCAGCTTGCCGACCTCGCCCAGCGCGACCTGCCGCTGCCGATCGCCGGTGGTCAGACGATGAGCGAGCCGAGCCTCGTTGCGCGCATGCTCGAGGCGCTCGACATCGATCGTGCGCATGGCGTGCTCGAGATCGGCACCGGGTCGGGCTATGTCACGGCGATTCTGGCAAGCCTGGCAAAGCACGTCACGTCGATCGAGCGGTTTCGCACGCTCACGAGCGGTGCGCAGACGCGGCTCGCCCAATTGGGATTGCACAATGTTGAAATTGTTTGCGCCGACGGCTTCGCAACCGATGTCGTCGGCCCGTTCGATCGCATTCTCGTGCATCTTTCTTTGGACGAACCATCCGCAATCCTTCTCGGCCGGCTCACCGCCGATGGCGTGCTCGTCTGCGGTCGTGGCGCGGGGCAGGGGAGAGGCACCCGCCTTGGCCGCCTCGCCCGCCATTCGCAAGGCGAGATCGAGGAGACCGATCTCGGGCCCTGCCTGCTGCCGAAGCCGATCGCCGGAATCGCCGAGGCACTCTAGCCCGTTCACCGCCGCTTAAAGTTAAAATCCGCGCTTTTTTGCTGAACGGGCGTTCATCAAGAACGCTTCCTTAACCCGCCCGCGCTTTAATCGGCCTCGTGACGATGCGTTTCGTGTGGGTTGCGTGATGAGTGATCAAGTCCGTTCTTACCGCGGCGCGGTGCAAATTGCTTTGGCCGGCGCGGCGGTCGCTCTGCTCGGCGGATGCGCCGCCGATTCGAGCCGCTTCTCCGATTTCTCCAGTCCCTTCTCCAACCCGTTCTCGACCGCGTCGCGCGATGTCGACCGGGCGCCGACAGGCGCCATTCCCGACGAGATGCCGCCGCGCAGCGGCGGCGTGCGCTCGGGCCCGATCCAGTCCACTCCGCTCCCCGCGCCAGGCGAGCCCGCGGTCGCGCCCGGCCCGCAGCGTTACGGCGCGGCTCCGATGAGCCAGCCGCAGCGCGTCGCGCAGGGCGGCGGCACCGCCGGCAATTGGGCGGCGCAGGGCGGCACGCAGATCACCGTCGGCTACGGCGAGACCGCCTCGATGCTGGCCGGCCGCTACGGCGTGCCGGTCGACGCGCTCCTCAAAGTCAACGGCTTCGGCTCGCAAGCCCAGGTGAAGCAGGGCACGCGCCTCGTCATTCCGGTCTATAGCGCCAACAGTGCCGGTGCGCCGGCCCGCAGCGTCAAGGCGCAGGTCGCGACCCTCCAAGGCAAACCGGCCGCGCCCGCCAAGGTGGCGGCTGGCAAGGCGAAATACGTGCTCGTCAAGGGCCCGCACGGCAAGATCATCAAGATGGAGGTCGCTCCGACAGGAAAGGCCACCGCCGTCAAAGGCAAGGCGGGCGCGAAGACCGCTGCCGTAACCACCGCCCCCGCACAGAAACTCACCAAGATTCAATCGGCAAAGGTCGCCAAGATCGAAGCCGCGCCGGTGACCAAGGTTCCGCAGACGCCGACGAAGATCGATCCGCAACCGACGGCAAGCCTGCCGCCGAAGGCGGAAGCCGTGCCCGCGGCGGCTCCCGAGGCAAACCCGGAATTCCGCTGGCCGGCGCGCGGCCGCATCATCCAGGGCTTCAAGAAGGGCGGCAACGACGGCATCAATATTTCGGTGCCGGAAGGCACGGCGGTGAAAGCCGCCGAGAACGGTGTCGTCGCCTATGCTGGCAACGAGCTCAAGGGCTACGGCAATCTCGTGCTCATCCGCCACCCCAACGGCTTCGTCTCCGCGTATGCCAACAACGGCGAGATCGAAGTGAAGCGCGGCGACAACGTGAAACGCGGCCAAACCATCGCCAAGTCTGGCCAGACCGGCAATGTCGCGACGCCACAGCTCCATTTCGAGCTGCGCAAGGGGTCGACCCCAGTCGATCCGACGCAATACCTCGCGGGCCTCTAAAGCTTCCCTTCCGGTTCCGCGAGACAACGAGCGGAAGGGTTCAGGCGGCGGGTCCTCCGGCCCGCCGCCTGTCTATTTTGCGGTTCGTCCATCAACTCTGCGTGACAACGCAGCTACGCGCGAACCTTAGCCGCCGCGGCACGTTCGCCCGGCGCGGACATAAGCCGAAGGTGGGGACCCATGAAATATCTCGCAGCCATTTCAGCCCTTGCGTTCACAATGCTTGCAGGGCAAGCGCTCGCGCAAAACCAGGGCAATCCGGTCAGCGGACTCGGCGACGCCAAAGCCCAGGACGAGCCGAGCTCGGTCGGCATCAACAACGGCTACAATCCGCCGGTTGGCGCCTATCCCGGTGTCGTTGTCCCTGGACGCGAGGGCCGCTCGGGAAGCTCGCGTTCGGAACGCCGCTACCGCGACTGAAACCGCCGGCCGCCAAACCCCGCGCCCTGCTTGATTAAACAAGCGGCATCACTTCAAAGGGCGCGATGCAAACCCATGTGCGCCCGCTCGACTCGTTCGGCACTCTGATCATCTTCGGCCTCTGCGCGAGCTGGGGCCTCAATCAGGTCGCCGCGAAAGTGGCGCTCGCCGACATTCCGCCGTTGACGCAAGCGGCGTGGCGCTCCGCCGGCGCGACGCTTGTGCTCGGTGCAATCGGCATCTGGCGTGAGCCGACGCTATTTGCCCGCGACCGCACGCTTATCGCCGGCATCATCTGTGGCATCTGCTTCGCGCTCGAGTTCGTCGCGCTTTATATCGGCCTACAATATACCAGCGCGACGCACGCGGTGCTGTTCCTCTACACCGCGCCGTTCTTCGTGGCGCTCGGCCTGCCGCTGATCACGCCGTCCGAGCGCCTGACGACGTTGCAATGGGCCGGGCTCGCGCTGTCGTTCATGGGCGTCGCGTTGGCGCTCGGCGTCAGCGGCCGGATTTCGCACGAGATGCTGATCGGCGATTTGCTGACACTGCTCGCCGGCGCGCTCTGGGGCGTAACAACGCTGATGCTGAAAGGCACGAGCCTGCGCGCAGCCCGCCCCATCAAGGCGCTTCTCTATCAGCTCGCGGTGTCGGCAATTGTCCTCGGTGTCGGCGTCGTTCTGTTTCGCGAAACCATGCCGACGCAGGTCTCAGCGTTGAGCTGGGGCAGTCTCGCCTACCAGACGCTCTGGGTCGTCTGCATCACCTATCTCGGCTGGTTCTGGATGATCTCGCATTATCGCGCCGGCGAACTTTCGGCCTTCACGTTTCTGACACCGATTTTCGGCGTCGCCGCCGGGCATTTTCTGCTCGGCGACGCGATCGCGCCGGGTTTTGCGGTCGCCGTGGCGCTGGTTGCCGGCGGCATTCTACTGGTGAACTGGCCGCGGAAGGCTGCGTAGGACGTCATTGCGAGGAGCGCAGCGACGAAGCAATCCAGCACCTGCATCTACGTCTGATGGGTGGACGGCCCCTGAGCGGCATCGATGTGCCGTGATGGGTGTTGTCGACAACTCATCAGAAGGAGCCGTCCGTGGAACAGCTTATCCGCATTGGCCTGGATACGTCCAAGCGTTTTTTTCAGCTGCATGGTGTTGATGCGGCGGAGCGGCCGGTGCTTCGCCGGCAATTGCGCCGCAGCGA
>DATAOB010000142.1:0-6632 GCA_036265935.1 Beijerinckiaceae bacterium | reverse complement strand
GCGAATACGTCCCGGTGAAATCTACTTCGCACCGGGCAATCGCCATCTGAAAGCGGCGAAGCTCGATACGACGCCGATCCTCCTCCATTGCGATTCTGCACCGGAGAATTTCTGCCGGCCCGCCGTCAACGTTCTGTTCCGATCGCGATCTCGCGCAAGCCGTCGTCGAGGCAATGACGACGAACGAGACGTTCTTCTTCCGCGACCGCGTTCCCTTCGACAAGTTCCGCAGCGTCATCCTGCCGGAGCTTCTTGCCGCGCGCGCCGCGGAGCGGCGGCTGCGCATCTGGTGCGCCGCCTGCTCGACCGGCCAGGAACCCTATTCGCTGGCCATGCTGCTCGACGAGGAGGCGCGGCGGTTCACCGGCTGGAGCGTCGAGATTTTAGCAACCGATCTATCGCGCCGTGCCATCGAAACCGCGCGGCGGGGCTCTACAGCCAATTCGAGGTGCAGCGCGGCCTGCCGATTACCATGCTATTGCCCTATTTCCAGCGCGCCGCATAAGGAGCATCCGACCCTCTTCGTGCACAAGGCGGCGCAGCGCCAGCGGCCGGAGCTGATGCTGGTGGCCAACTAGGGCCGAACTTGCCGAGACTAAGACGCGCTTGCCGCGACTCGGGCCGGCTTGTTTTGAAGCGCTCCAATGTTGCCCTGGATCAATTGCAAAACGGCCGTCTCCTATTGTATGGGGGCGGAAGAGTATCGACGCGGCGTGATGGCCAGCGAGAGACCTCCGCCGGAAGAACATGATCGTCTGCTCCTGTAACGTCCTCTCCGATAGCGATGTGCGCAACTGCCTCAATCCGGGGCCCGGCTGCCCGCGCACGCCGGCGCAGGTCTATCAGTGTCTCGGCTGCAGCCCAGATTGCGGGCGCTGCGCCCGCACGCTGCGCTCGATCATCTCCGACGCGCTCGGCGCCGCCGAAGCGGCGGCATCCTGCCAGCGCGGCTGTTGCTCGGCGAGCCACATGGTCGAGGCACTCGAGGCAGCGATCCAGGCTTAAACGCCCGCCTCCGGCTTGCCTAAGCCGCATGTCTCCCACATAGATTACCGCAACGATCGAGCGAGAGGGAGCGGACATGCGCGGAGACGCCAAGGTCATCGAATATCTCAATCGCGGGCTGCGCAGCGAACTCACCGCCGTCAACCAATATTGGCTGCATTACCGCATCCTCGACAATTGGGGCTACAAGGACCTGGCGCAGAAATGGCGCAAGGAATCTATCGAGGAGATGCATCACGCCGACCGCTTTGCCGATCGCATCCTGTTCCTCGACGGCTTCCCTAATATGCAGGTGCTCGATCCCTTACGGATCGGCCAGAACATCGAAGAGATTTTGAGCTGCGACCTCGCCGCCGAAGTCGAGGCGCGCGCGCTTTACCTGGAAGCTGCGGCCTATTGCGATTCGATCAACGACCGCGTGACGAAGCTGTTGTTCGAGGAGCTCGCGGCCGACGAGGAAGGCCATATCGATTTCCTCGAGACGCAACAGGAGCTCGTCAAACAGCTCGGCGTGCAGCTCTACGCGCAGCACCATATCGGCGAGCTCGACAGCCGCAATCCCGGCTCGGTGTAGCGGCCGGTTTTGCTGCGATCGGTCGTCATCGCCGGCGCCGGCCAAGCGGGGTTTCAGACCGCCGCCTCGCTGCGCCAGGACAGATTTGCCGGGCGCATCGTGATCATCGGAGACGAGCCGGGCCTGCCCTACCAGCGCCCGCCTTTGTCGAAAGCCTATCTCATGGGCAAGACAACGGCCGAGGCGCTGACGTTCCGTCCGGAGAAATTCTTCGCCGATAATCGCATTGAGCTCATCGCGCAGACGCGCGTCACCGCGATCGACCGCACCAACAAGCGCGTCGCGTTGTCGAGCGGCGGCGCGCTCGATTACGATCACCTCGTGCTGGCGCTCGGCGCGCATAACCGCACGCTGCCGATCCCCGGCGCTGATTTGGACGGCGTCTTCGGCCTGCGCACGCTTGCCGATGCCGACGCAATCGGTGCGATGCTCGCCGATGCACACGAGGTCGTTGTTGCCGGCGCCGGCTTCATCGGGCTCGAATTCGCGGCGGTGGCGAGCGCGCTCGGCAAATCGGTGCATGTGCTCGAACTTGCCGACCGCACCATGGCGCGCGCCATTTCGCCGGCGATGTCGCAGCTCTTCGCCGACGCGCATGCATTGTGGGGCGTGAAGATCGATTTCGGCCAGGGCCTGGCGCGGATCGACGGCGATGGCCGCCGCGTCACCGGCGTCGACACCACAGACGGGCGCACGCGCCCCGCCGACATTGTCGTGTTCGGCATCGGCGTTCTGCCGACCGTCGCGGTCGCGGCAGAAGCCGGGCTCGACATCGACAACGGCATCAAGGTCGATGCGATGCTCGTCACGTCTGACCCGACGATTTCCGCGATCGGCGATTGCGCGGCGTTTCCGAGCCCTTTTGCGGATTCGTACATCCGGCTCGAATCGGTGCAGAACGCCGCCGACCAGGGTCGCGCCGTCGCCGCGCGGCTGATGGGCAAGGCCGCGCCCTATTCAGCCGTGCCGTGGTTCTGGAGCGATCAGCGCGATCTCAAGCTGCAGATTGCTGGCCTGTCGATCGGCGCCGGTCGCACGGTCGTCGTGGGAAATCCGGAAGAGCGGCGCATGTCGGTTCTCTGCTTCAAACGCGACAAGCTGATCGCGGTCGAATCGGTGAACCGTGGGTCCGATCACGTTGCGGCACGCAAGATCTTCGGCCGGGGCGCACCGGCGCTGAGCCCCGAGGAGGCAAGCACGCCGGACTTCGATCTCAAAGGATGGGCCGCGGCACACTGATCAACCATTGCGGTTAATGCATGCCTGCTCCGATGGCTCCAATTCGAAAGAATTGATTCAGATTCGCTTCGTTAAGTGGACGCGCTTGTCGGCAGGTGCGTCTATGTTCCCGTGCAAAGTCCCGTCGCTATCGACGAGCTTCATGCTCGTGCTCACCGCAATCTCGATGTTCACGATCGGCCGCGCGCCCGGCCCGCCGCGGCTGCGGACACGCGATCTCGAAATTCAGGTCACCGTTAACAGCCACAATATCGAAGCAGATGCGTGATCAAACCCGCGTGATCTTGCCTTTGGCCGCGGCGAGCGCGCCATCCTGCAATTCGCAGCACAAAAGCCGCTCGGGATCGACCGGTCCCGGCATGATCAGCTGGCCGTGCGGAACCGGCTTGAAGCCGGCGCGCTCGTAATACGGCGCATCGCCGACGAGCAGCACCAGCTTATGTCCGGCTTTGCGCGCGGCATCGAGCGACTTCATCACCAGCGCCTCACCGAGTCCGCGCGAGCGAAACGCCGGTTCGACGGTTAACGGCCCGAGAATGAGCGCCGGCTCGCCGCCGCAAAGAATCGGCGTGATGCGGTTGGCGCCGACGACCAGCGTGCCGATGCGTGCGACAAAAGACAGGTTCCAATCGGGTTCGACGCCCTCGCGCAGGCGATAGGCGCTTTTGGCAAAACGACCCGGCCCAAATGCGCGCGCATCGAGACGGCCGATCGCAACGAGATCGTCGGGTGTCAGCGGCGCGAAGTCGAACGGGATGTCTGCCATGGCGTTCAAGCGAATGCGGAGGGCGCCTCTAACATGGCGCTCGAAGCGGAGCAAAGCTCACCAAATCGACGAGATGGGGGCGCCCTTCACATACTCATCGAGCCGCGCGCGCGTCGCCCGCGTCGTTTCTTCGGGCAGATCATCGAGCGCAAAGAACCGCGCTTCGGCAATCTCGTGATCGCGCTGCTTCGGCGACGCCTGCTCGAAATCCAAAATTTCGAACAGCACGACATGATTGCTGCGCCCGCGCCGATTGAAATAGATTCCGATCAGCCGCGGCGCGCCGATGATCCTGACATTTGTCTCTTCCATGACCTCGCGTGCGAGCGCCTCCCCAACGCTTTCGCGCGCCTCGACGCCACCGCCCGGCAGATACCAGCCGGGGACGTACGTGTGGCGCACGAGAAGCACGCGGCCTTTCCTGTCACGCACGATGGCGCGCACGCCGAGCGTCACCGGCCGCCGAATGCGGTTAATCCATCCGCCGAGCCGCGCGACGAGACGCGTGCGCCGGCTTATCGGTCGCGCGGCTGGCAAAGCTTGACGCCCTTCTCCCTGCGCCCCAGGGAATTTGCGTGAGCCTTCTCCTCGCCCATCTCTCCGACGCCCATATCGGCCCCCTTCCCCGCCCGCATCGGCGCGAGCTTCTCGGTAAGCGCATCACCGGCTACATGAATTGGCGGCGCGGGCGATCGCTTACGCACAGTATGGACGTGCTGGCCGCGATCGTCGCCGATATTCATGCGCAGAAACCCGATCACATTGCGATGACCGGGGACATCCTGAATATCGGGCTTAAAGCCGAATTTCCGCTTGCGGCCGCATGGCTTGAGACGCTCGGGCCGGCGGACAAGGTGAGCTTCGTACCCGGCAACCATGACGCTTATACGCGAGGATCGATGCCGCATGTCGCGAGCACATTCGCCAAGTGGACGACGAGCGACGCGAGCGGCGAGAGCGGCTTTCCCTATCTTAGAATACGCAACGGCGTCGCGCTGATCGGCCTCTCGTCCGGCATTCCGACGGCGCCGTTTCTCGCCTCCGGCCGCCTCGGCTCGAAACAGCGCGCCCGTTTCGATGCGCTGCTTGCCGATCTGGCGCGGCAAAAGCTACCGCGCGTCGTCATGGTGCACCATCCGCCGAATCGCGGCGGCGGCGGCGCGGGACGCAGTCTGTCGGACCGGCACGAGTTCGAGGAGATCGTCACGCATCGGGGCGCCCATCTCGTCATCCACGGGCATAATCACAGGATGACGATCAGCTATATCGAGCGCAATCATGCGCGCATTCCCGTCGTCGGGGTGCAATCAGCCTCGGCGAGCGGCGGCACGCGCATGCACCGGGCCGGGTACAATCTGTTCCGGATCGAAAACGAAGGGCCCGAGGTGAGGATTACCGCCCGCGCGCGCGGCATGTCGACGAGCACGAACGCGATGGCAGATTTGGGGGAGTATAAATTATAGCGTCCAGTGGACTTCTGCCCATCTGAGGCCTATGTTTGCCTCGATTGGACCCGAGCACCATATGACCGTAGCCGCCACCGTCGAGTCCGTCCTCGGCGTCAAATCAAAGCGTCACGACACCCGTCTTGCCCTGGCATATTCGATCGAGCACGGGCTGCCCGTGAGCGCCCTTGACCGTGTCGCGGCATTGATTGCGCCTGACGATGCTCGCTTCAAATTCCGGCTCGTTCCGAAGGCGACGCTAGAGCGGCGGAGAAACACGACCAAACGGCTGACCCTCGAAGAGGGGGAAAAGCTCGCAAGGCTCGCCAAGGTCTTCAGCGTGGCGCTGGACATCTACCGGGACGCCGAAAAAGTTCGAGAGTTTCTTCGTCGACCGCACATGATGCTCGATAACAAAGCGCCTCTGGATGTGGCGTTGACAACCGGCCCGGGCGCAGACGCGGTTATCAATGTGCTCGAGGCGGGCTGCCTACAGTGGCGGCGTTTAATCCGCAAAGAACGGATCGGGTTCTGACCTGCTTCCGGATCGGTGATCCGAATGGCGAATATCCAATCTACGGTAGCGAGGGCGCGCGGGTTTTTCCGGGGCGGTGGAACAGGCCCACAAGTCCGATCATCTACACATCCGAGCATTATTCGACCGCCATGCTCGAAAAGCTTGTTCATTCGAGCGCCATTCTGCCGCCAAACCAGCATTACATTCGCATCACCGTCCGGAATGGAATTAGCTACGAAATTTTCCAGACCGAGAAATATCCAGGATGGGACGCGAAGGACGAGGAAATTTGCAAAGCATTCGGCGAGACTTGGTACCGGGAGAAGCGTTCAGCGCTCCTTCTGGTCCCGTCGATTCCGGCGCGGATTGAACGCAACATCTTGATCAATCCTTCGCATTCGGATGCGCGCCAGATCACATACGGCCTGCCCGAACCGGTGTGGTGGGACGATAGGCTCTATGGCTGAGCATTCGATCAGATGCTCAGCCCAGCACCTGCAGCTTGTAGACATACCAGGCGGCTGCGGCGATCAGGCCGAAGAGCATCGCCACGCCGAGGAGATCGACGAGGAACACGAAGAACCGCACCGCGAAATTGCGCTTGCAGCGCGGGGACACCGGCGCGGCTCCGTCGCCAGGGGCCCCATCGGTTTCATCATCGCCCGATAACGCCCGCGCATTCGCGTCCGCGGCAAGCGCCCGCTCGCGTTCGATCAGCCGCTGCGCGATGTAATTCGTCACGGCCTCGACCATCTTGTCGAGCTGCTCGGCCTCGCTGAGCGTGATGCGTCCGTGCCGCGTGTCCCGCAAAAAAGCGGTAGAGGCGGCGATCGCGGCCCATCTCGACAAAGCCGATCATATCGATGAACAGACGCGGATGCTCGGAAGGCACGAGCGCGACATCGAAGAGATCGCAATCTTCGGGCACTTGTGCGAGGACCGGTTGCAGCTGCTCTTCAAGCATTTCGAGCCGGGCGATTTCGGCGCCGCGCAATTCGGTGATCACGTCCGAGCGTTCGGCATTCTCGATACGGGCGCGGCGTAGCGTGGTTTTCAGATCGGGAGCAAGTTTCGCGCCGCCGACGA
>DATAOB010000141.1:0-29160 GCA_036265935.1 Beijerinckiaceae bacterium | reverse complement strand
GGTGCGACGCCGGTGCAGGAACTCGCCTATGCGCTCGCGACCGCCATCGCGGTGCTCGACACCGTGCAGGCCTCCGGCGAGGTGAAGGCGGAGGCGTTCGGCGACGTGGTCGGACGCATCTCGTTCTTCGTCAATTCCGGGCTCCGGTTCGTCACCGAGCTTTGCAAGATGCGCGCCTTTGCGGAGCTGTGGGATGAGATCACGCGGGAGCGCTATGGCGTCACCGACCCGAAACAGCGGCTGTTCCGTTATGGCGTGCAGGTGAATTCGCTCGGGCTGACCGAGCAGCAGCCGGAAAACAATGTCTACCGCATTCTGATCGAGATGCTGGCCGTCGTGCTCTCGAAGAACGCCCGCGCCCGCGCGGTGCAATTGCCGGCGTGGAACGAGGCGCTCGGTCTGCCGCGCCCATTCGACCAGCAATGGTCTTTGCGCATGCAGCAGATCGTCGCCTACGAGACGGACCTCTTGGAATACGGCGACCTCTTCGACGGCAGCAAAGAAGTCGCGCGCAAGGTCGAGGAGCTGAAGGATCAAGCACGCGCCGAGCTCGCCGCGATCGAAGCGATGGGCGGCGCCATTCCTGCGGTCGAGAGCGGCTACATGAAGGCGAAGCTCGTCGAATCGAATACGCGCCGGCTGGAAGCGATCGAGGCCGGCGAGCAGATCGTCGTCGGCGTCAACAAATATGTCGAGGCGGAGCCCTCGCCGCTGACGGCGGGCGACGGCGCGATCATGGTCGTGCCGCACCATGTCGAGGAAGAGCAGGTGGCGCGGCTCAACGAATGGCGCGCCGCGCGCGATGATAAGGCGGTGAAGGGCGCGCTCGCCGCGTTACGCGCCGCGGCGCAGGAGAACCGCAACATCATGGAGCCGTCGATCGCGGCAGCGAAAGCCGGCGTGACAACGGGCGAGTGGGGCATGCTCTTGCGCGAAGTGTTCGGCGAATATCGCGCGCCGACCGGCGTCGGCCGCGCCGCGCGGCAGGTCCCCGGCAATCTCGACGAGGTGCGCGGCGAGGTCGAGCGCGTCTCGGCGAAACTCGGTCGCCGTATCAAGTTCATGGTCGGCAAGCCCGGACTCGACGGCCATTCCAACGGCGCCGAGCAGATTGCGGTGCGCGCCCGCGATGCCGGCATGGAAGTGGTCTACGAAGGCATTCGCCTGACGCCGGCCGAGATCGTCAACGCCGCGCTCGAAGAGGGCGTGCATTGCGTCGGCCTGTCGATCCTTTCGGGCTCGCACGTGCCGCTGGTGCGCGACGTCATGGCGCGCATGCGCGAAGAGGGCTTGGACGATGTGCCGGTGATCGTCGGCGGCATCATTCCGCCGGAAGATGAGAGCGTCTTGCGCAAAGAGGGCGTCGCCGCCGTCTACACGCCGAAGAATTTCGAGCTGAACACGATCATGGCCGACATTGTGCGCATCGTCGAGAATGGTGCCGCGAAAGCGGCCGCCTAGATCGTAAGTGCGTTTCAAGCCGCGCATCTCGCGTCAAGCCGTACACCGCCGCTCGCAGCGTCTCGTTTTCATCATCGGCGGCCTTATCATCGGCGGCGCTGCGGTGTTGATCGCGCTGCTCGCCGCTGATCGTCACGCCGGCCGGTTTCGCTTTCGCCTCGTTGCTGACGCGAAAAATTTTTGAGGGCGCGGAAGGCAGCGGCATTCCGCAGGTGATCGCCGCGCGTCAAAGTCAGGACGATGCGTTCCGCCGCTCGCTTGTTTCGATGCGCATCGCCTTCGGCAAGATCGTGGTGTTGACGCTCGGTCTGCTTTGCGGCGCCTCGAGCGGGCGCCAGGAGCCGACGGTGCAGATCGGCGCCTCGATCATGTTCGCGCTCGGGCGGCTGGCGCCGCACCGCCAGCGCGGCTTCATGCTGGCCGCCTCCGCCGCCGGCGTCGCGGCGGCGTTCAACACGCCGCTTGCGGGAATCGTCTTCGGCATCGAGGAGATGAGCCGCTCGTTCGAGGAGCGCACCAGCACGATCATCATCGGCACCGTCATTGCGGCGGGCCTCACGTCGCTCGCCCTCGTCGGCAACTACGATTATTTCGGCTCGACGCCGGCGACATTGCCGTTCGGCCCGGGCTGGATCGCGACGCTGCTATGCGGCATGCTCGGCGGGCTTCTCGGCGGCTTGTTCTCGCGCGCTTTGATCGTCGTTGCGCACGGCCTGCCAGGTGCGGCCGGCCGCTTGCTTGCCGGCTACCCCGTTGCGTTCGCGGCTCTGTGCGGGCTTGGCGTGGCGATCTGCGGCTTAGCGTCTGGCAACAGCATCTTCGGCACCGGCTACGAGCAGGCCCAAAGCATCATTCACGGCGGCGGCACAATTTCATGGCTCTTCATGCCGCTGAAATTCATCGCGTCGGTTTTGTCGGCGCTGAGCGGCATCCCCGGCGGTATTTTCTCGCCGTCTCTTTCGATCGTTGCGGGGCTCGGCGCCGATGTCGCGCGCCTGTTTTCCAACGTACCGGCGAGCGCGCTGGCGCTGGTCGGCATGGTGGCGTTTCTGACCGGCGTCGTGCAGGCGCCGATCACCGCCTTCGTCATCGTCTCGGAGATGACGCAAAACCACGCGATGATCATCCCGCTGATGTTGTCCGCCTTGATCGCCGACGCCGCGTCGAAGCTGATCACGCGGCGCGGGGTGTACCACGCGCTTGCCGAGGAGATCATCCGCAAGCGCGGCGAGGACACGCCGCCGATCCTGCCGGAGACGGCCGCCGAGCCGGGCCCGAGACCGTTGCGCTAGGCCGGCTTTGGGTGCAGGACAATCCCAATGAAGGTCGACGGCAAACCTTTCCGCACGATCTGGCGTGACCCTGCCAGCGGCAACGTCGCGATCATCGACCAGACGAAACTGCCGCACGCGTTTGTTATCGCCGAATTGCGCAGCGTCGAAGACGCGTGGCGCGCGATCGCCGACATGCAGGTGCGCGGCGCGCCGCTGATCGGAATCGCCGCGGCCTATGGTTTGGCGTTGGCGATGCGTGTCGATCCCTCGGACGCGAATATTGTGGCGGCCGCCGATTATCTCGCGACCGCACGGCCGACGGCCGTCAATCTTGCCTGGGCGCTGGAGGACATGCGCCGCGTGCTCGCACCGTTGCCGCCGTCACAGCGGGTGGAGCGCGGCTTTGCGCGCGCCGGCGAGCTCGCCGATGCCGACGTCGCGGTGAACGAGGCCATGGGCGTGCATGGTCTCGCGATTCTTCGCGAGCTTGCCGCACGCAAGGATGGCCGGCTCAACATCCTCACGCATTGCAATGCCGGCTGGCTGGCGACGGTCGACTGGGGCACCGCCACCGCGCCGCTCTACAAGGGCCACGAAAGCGGGCTCGATCTGCATGTGTTTGTCGACGAGACGCGGCCGCGCAATCAGGGCGCCGCGCTCACCGCATGGGAGCTTCTGCACCACGGCGTGCCGCATACGCTGATTGCCGACAATGCCGGCGGGCATCTGATGCAGCACGGCGAGATCGATGTTGTGATTGTTGGCACCGATCGCACGACCGCGTCAGGCGACGTCTGCAACAAGATCGGCACCTATCTGAAGGCGCTCGCCGCGCACGACAATGGCGTGCCCTTCTATGTCGCCGCGCCGTCCTCCTCGATCGATTTCGCAACTTTCGACGGCGCCGATGTGCCGATCGAGATGCGCGGCGAGAAGGAAGTGACGCACCTGACCGGCGCGACGGCCGAAGGCCGCATCGAAACCGTGCGCCTCGCGCCCAAAGGCTCGCCGGCGCTCAATCCTGCTTTCGATGTGACGCCGGCGCGGCTTGTCACCGGGCTTATCACGGAGCGCGGTGTTGTCGCCGCAACTGTCGATGCATTAGCGCGCGCTTTTCCGGAGCGGGGGAAGGCGGCGGCTTAAATCCGCGTGTCGTTCCCGGCACACACAGGAATCCAGAACTTTGTTGGATTGACCTGGATTCCCGATCGCAACGCAGGCAAGCTTGCCCAGCCTGCCTACACTTGGCTGCGGGCTTGCGTCGGGAATGACATCACGCCGCGAGGACGATGCCCTCATCGCCTCGGAGCTCCAGTTCCGCTCTGACGGGTTCGTTCTCTCGATCAAGATGCGTCGAGAGGAGGAGGCGCGAATTGTTCGGCAAGTGCACAGTCCCGGGCTCATGCCCGAAATTCAGCGCAACGATCAGCCGGCCCTCGCCGTACCGGCGCTCGAACCAGAAGACGTCGCCCACGACCGCTCCCGGCACATAATCCCCGACGCTGAGCGCGAGGTGCGCGCGCCGTAGCGCAATCAGTCGGCGGTAAAGCGTGAGAATGGAACGCGGTTCCTCGCGCAACCTCTCGACGTTGCGTCTGTCGTAGTCGGCGCCGAGCGGCAGCCACGGCTCGCGCTCGCTGAAGCCGGGATTGCGCTCCGCCGACCATTGCATCGGAGTTCTGTACGGATCGCGTCCAAGTCCTAGCCCCGGCTCATTCTTCTCCCACGGATCCTGTACGCGCTCCGGCGGGATCCGCACGTTCTCCAAACCGATCTCGTCGCCGTAATACATCGTCGGCGTACCACGCAGCGTCATGAGCAGCATCGCGGCGAGGCGCGCCTGGCGCTCGCCCACGCGCGTCGCGATGCGCGGCTGATCGTGATTGCCGAGCACCCAGTTCGGCCAGCCGCCCGGCGGCAGCGCGGCTTCGTATTCCTCGACCAGCTTGGCGATAGCCTCGGCTTTCCACCCCGCACTGATCAGCGCGAAATTGAACGGCAGATGCGCGCCGGAGAGATCGCGGCCGTAATAGGCGACAAGCCGCTCGATCGGCAGATAGATTTCGCCGATCAGCACGCGCTCGTCATATTCATCGAGCACGCGCCGCATCTCCGCGACGACATCGTGAATTTCCGGCTGGTCGGTGGAATTTACCTGCAGCAAACGGCCGATATCCGGCTGACTTTCCGTCCAGCCTGGATTCGGCGGATTGTCGCAAAAGGTCGCGTCCTTGATTAAATGCCAGATCACATCGACGCGAAAGCCGTCGACGCCGCGATTGAGCCAGAAGCGCAGCACATTGTACATCGCTTCGCGGACAGCAGGATTGCGCCAATTGAGATCGGGCTGCTCGCGCAGAAAGGCGTGGTAATAGTACTGGGCCGTCGCTTCATCGAAGCTCCAGGCGGAACCGCCGAAATTGCTCATCCAATTGTTGGGCGGGGAGCCGTCGGGCTTTGGATCGCGCCAAATGTACCAATCGCGCTTCGGATCGTCGCGCGAGGCGCGGCTCTCGATAAACCACGGATGCTTATCGGACGTGTGGTTCGGAACGAAGTCGAGAATGACCTTAAGGCCGCGCGCATGTGCCTCTTCGACGAGGCGATCGAAATCTGCAAGCGTTCCGAAGATCGAATCGATGCCGCAATAATCGGCGACGTCGTAGCCGAAGTCCGCCATCGGCGAAGGATAGACCGGGGAGACCCAGAGCGCGTCGACCTGCAGCCATTGCAGATAGTCGAGGCGGCGGCGAATCCCTTCGAGATCGCCGATGCCGTCGCCGTTACTGTCCTGGAACGAGCGCGGATAGATCTGATAGATGATGCCGCGCTTCCACCAAACGGATTCGGGCACGCTTGGGCGCCTAGCGTTTAGTTGGCGACAACCTCGACGTCGCGATCGAGCGTCGATTGCACCTTGAACGTCGTCTGGAAGGTTTTGCCCTCGTGACGTGCAATCGCGATATATTCGCCTTCTGCCAAAACCAGCGACGGAAAGGCGCCGATCAACTCGCGAATGACGTCGCCGCCCGGGGTGAGAACCGAAAAGGTGGTGTTCGCGAGCGCCTCGCCGCCCGGTGCATTGACGAGCTTCAGAGTCATGGTTGCGGCGCGGTGGCGTAGTGTTGCCTCCGTGACCTTTCCCGCCTGCACGCGCAGATCGGCGCTGACCACCGAGTTTGTGTTGTTGGTCGCGGTGCCCTGTCCCGACAATCCGGTCGTGTCGAGCAGCGTCGAGATGATGCGGTAATTGCCTTCGGGCAAGCCGAGCACTTCCGCCGGCTTTGCATTGGCGAAGATCAGCTTGGCCTCGGAGCCGCCGCGGTCGGGAACATAGACTTGGATTTGCAGCTTCTGCGCTGGCAGGGGGCTCGAGCCAAGAACGTCGATGATGCTCAAGCCGCCGGCATTCAAGACGACGCGCTCGTTGGTCGTCTGGCCGTTGACGACGATGCGTCGCGTCACGCCGGCCAATCCGAATGCGGCATGCACGATGTAGGCGCCGTCAGCGAGCGCGAAGAACGGCGACGCCTCCTCCGATTGCGCAACGAGCTTATGGCCGCCGTCCGCCTCGGCGCGCTCTTCGAAGACGCGCCAGCGGATGCCGGCGCGCACCGGCTGCGTGTCGCCGGGGGTGAAGACGGCGCTGAGATAGACCAGACCCTGGCCCGGCTCGGCGGGCGCTGGCGGCTCGGCGCGGTTGGTACCGCCGGTGCCGGGCGAGCGCGGCGCCATCGTGTCGGGCACCTGCATCGGGAGGGTCGGTGTCGGCGACAACATCGACTGCGCCATTGCGCCGCCGGTGCAGAGCAGCGCGGCGAGGCAAAATGCGCCGGCAATGTTCCGACCGGACAAAGGTTACTCCTCGGCGCGGTGCATGAGCCCGGACGCGGCGGCGATGAGATTGCGCGCTGAGAACGGCCGGAACTTGAATTCAACGACGTGCGAGCCTGCCGGCACTTCGACGCCGCGGAAGAGAATGTTCGCTTTGACGAGGGGGACGCGCACGCCATCGACCGTCGCCTCCCAGCCGGGATAATAAAGATCGTGCAAGATCAAGAGGCCATTGCGGTCGGCGGAGACTTCGAGGCGGACGCTGTTGTTGCTGTAGGCGGCGATCGTCGCCTTGCTGTTAGCCGGCGCGCTCGCATCGGTGCCAAGCAAGTTCGGCGTTAGCTGCCCCACCGCGTCCTGGTCAACGAGCGCTTCGCGCGTGCGGTCGAAATCTGGCAGTTCGTGCGATTCGATCGTCGCCTCGTTGTCGATCGGCTTCGCATGCGTGGCGAAATAGGCGCGCGGCGCGACGCGGCCGAACCGATAGACGTAGAAATGGTCGCCGGCGAAGATTTGCGTCGCCTGGGGCTTCGGGAATTGGCGCGGCAGCCGGACCAGAGGCCGGTCGAGCACGACATACTCGAGGCCGAGCAGGCTCGCGAGGCGGCACCTGTAGCCTCGAAACGTGCCGGGGAAATGCCGCAGGTTCGGATCGCCGGCATTCTCGCCGGGGCCGACGGCGCGCTCGTAATCGGAAATGCGCAGCGGATTGTAGCCGAGCGTGTTCTGCAGCTTCAGTACCATCGAGGCGTTCTGCCAGGCGCCATTGAGGCCGAGGATTTCGACGCGCGGGAATTCGCCGGAGCCGGCTCTGGCCATGTCGTCACGCAGAGCGGCGAGGCCGGCGCTCTCGGTCGCGGTCATCCGGGCGTAGACCGAGTAGAGGGAGGCCGGCTCGGCATTGAGCGACGAGGCGGCATTGCGCCAGACAAGCTCGCCAGCGGTCGCAGCGACAAGTAAGGCAGCGGCGAGGCCGCGCTTGCGCCGGAAATCGCCGTAGCACAGAAGCGCGGCGCCGGCCGCGGCGATCAGGCAAGCGCAGCCGATCGCCTGCAGCGAGGCATAGACATGCCCGCCCCGCTCGGAAAAGGCGAGACCCAGCCCGATGAGAAGCGCCGGTACACCAATGGCCGTGCCGATGAGAATGCGCGCGGGGATAGGTGGCAGGTGGAGCCGCGGCCGCGGCAGCCCGGCCTCGATATAGCGGTGTAGTAGGTAGCCGCTGGCCAAGGCAAATCCGACGTTGAGAATAAACGTGGCATCGGCCGGCCGGCGGTAGAGCGATACGCCGGGAATAAGATCGAAGATCAGCCCGAAAATCGGCGTGTAGCGGCCAACCGCATACAGAGCTGCGGTGCCAAGCACGAGCATGGTAAAGCGCATCTCGCGCCCGAGCAGCCGCCCGCGGGCAATGCCGTGCCAGAAGATCAGCAGGGCGGGGAGCGTGCCGAAAAAGAGGTAATTGACGGCCCGGTCGGTCCAGTCCGCCTCCGTCATGGTCTCGTAGCCCGGACCCCAATAGTCATAAGCGTGGCTGAGCGACCCGAAGACGTTCGGGGCGAGCATGGTCAGGAAATTGACCGGCGCCAGCGAACCCGCGGCGGCAACTCCATAGGGAATGCCGGGTCGGTTCGATGTGCCGAGAAACTGCATCGTGAGCAGGCTCGGCACCAGGAGGATCGACGCGCCAGTCAGGGCAGCCACGGCAAGAACGCCCGCCCGTGCGCGCAGAAAGTTGAGCGGGGCGCCTGAGCGGAACGCGAGGAAGACCAGCCGGACGACGAGAACCGCGCAGAAGAGGAACGCCACCTGATCGCGCCCGAGTGCCATCAGGGCGGCGAGCACGCCGAAGAGTACCGCCCGGCCAAGCCCGCGCCGCTCCATGAGGACGTCGAAGGCCCAGAGCGCCAGCGGGAAATAGGCATAGGAGACGATCATGCCCGTATGCTGAAGGCGTGAGGCCGCCGAGCCACCGAGCATGTAGATAATCGCGGTCAGGAGCGCGGCGACGGATCCCCAACCGCGCCGGCGGGCCAGCGCCATCATGCCGAGACCGCCGACAAACAGATGCAGCATGATCCAGCCGTCGAAGGCCGCCATCGAGGCATGCGGCGCGATAAGCGCCAGCAGGAACAAGCTTGGCGTGAACAGCAGCGATTGCGGGTCGGCGGCACTCGGATGGCCGCCAAAATGGTATGGGTTCCAGAGCGGGATTTCGCCATGCTGCAGCGAATCCGCCAGGAAACGGAACATCGGGTAGAAGTGATTCTTCGAGTCCCAGGGAACGACGGTATCCCCGAAGTACCAGAGGGCCTGCGCAAGCAAAGCAAAGGCGGCCAAGGCCAGCACTGCCGCGAGCGTTTCGCGGCGCGTCCAAACCGCCGCGCCGAGTCGCTGGCCGGTCGGACCGCGCAGCGAAGTCGGGCCAAGACCCAAGCCCAGCGAAGAGCCGTTTTTGAGGAAGGGGCTGGCAGGCCGGGCGATCAGGGACATGAAGTTACGCTGTTACCTATACACTTCGGCCGGCGGGTCACCTCGCGCCGGCGGGAACGCCGGCTCCAGACCGTAACGGGCACCGCCTCATGTTGGCACATCGACTTTCGCCTACATTCGCCGGCGGCAAAATTCGAGCCGGTGCTTCCTCCAGCAAGGTGACGCTTTCAAGGCCGCGCGCTTGCCGGGGAGCCTCTGCTCGCCTAACTGCCGACTTTGCCGCAGGAGCAATGAATTGACGATGAATGCCGCCCTGCCGCGCAGCGAGACCGAACCCGCATGATTTTCTACGAGCCGCACCGGCGCGACAAATCGGTCCTATCGCATGATCCGTTCAAGGCGTTGATCGCGCCGCGACCGATCGGCTGGGTCTCGACGATCAGCAACTCGGGCGCGATCAATCTTGCGCCCTACTCCTTTTTCAACGCGGTTGCCGACACGCCGCCAATGCTCGGCTTCTCAAGCAACGGCAGGAAGGATTCGCAGGCTTTCGCCGAGGAGACCGGCGAGTTCGTCTGGAACATGCCGACCTGGGATTTGCGCGAAAACATGAATGTCACCTCGGCGTCGTTCCCGCGAGGCGACAACGAGTTTCCGCATGCGCATCTCGAAATGGCACCCTGCCGGCTGGTCAAACCGCCGCGCGTCGCCGAAAGCCCGTGCTCGCTCGAATGCAAGGTGACGCATATGCTGCCGCTGAAGGACATCAACGGCAATCCTTGCATCAACACGCTCATCGTCGGTCAAGTCATCGGCGTACATCTCGACGAGCGCTATATCGATGGAAAAGGGCTCGTTGAAATTACGCGCATGAAGCCGATCGCACGCTGCGGCTATCTGGCCGACTACACGGTTCTGGACGAACTATTCCAGATGCGGCGGCCGGCGTGAGCTTCGAGATTTGCGGGAAGGTGGAATGACAGGCGAGTTTGATCGTCGTACGTTTATGGCTGCGGCCGCTCTGACGGCTCTCGCCGGCAACGCGGAGCTCACGCAAGCGGCCGATTCCACCGCATCGGGATTGCGCCTTGGGCTTGGCAAGCCCTTCTCCTGGGAGCTTTTGCAACAGCGGGCGCGCGAGCTTGCGGGCCAACCCTATTACCCGCCGCCGCGACCGGCGCCCGAAATCGTCAGCAAAATCGATTATCAGACCTGGGGCGACATCAAGTTCGACACCTCGCACGCGCTTTACGCGCAAGGCGCGAACCGCTTTCCGGTCACGTTTTTCCATCTCGGCAAATTCTTTCAAAAATCGGTCGAGATGAACGTCGTCGACGGCGATCAGGCGCGCGAGATCATCTACGAGCAAAGCTATTTCGACATGCCCGCCGACTCAATCGCGCGGCAGCTGCCGAAGGGCGTCGGCTTCGCCGGCCTGCGCCTGCAGGAAGCCAAGGACAACAAAGAGCTCGACTGGCGGCGCAATGATTGGGTGGCGTTTCTCGGCGCCGCTTATTTCCGCGCCATCGGCGAATTGCATCAATATGGATTGTCGGCGCGCGGCGTCGCACTCGATGCGGCGGTTGCCGGCAAGGCGGAAGAGTTTCCCGATTTCACGCGCTTCTACATCGGTCCGGAAAGCGGCGACACCGTCACTTTGCACGCGCTCATGGAGGGACCGTCGATCGTCGGCGCCTGCCGGTTCCTGTTGACGCGCGGCAAGGGCGTTTTGATGGACATCGATCAGTCGCTGCATTTGCGCGACGAGGTGACGCGCTTCGGCCTGACGCCGCTGACGACGATGTACTGGTTTTCCGAGACGGTGAAGCGCACCGGCGTCGATTGGCGCCCGGAAGTGCACGATTCCGACGGACTTGCGATGTGGGCCGGCACCGGAGAGCGGCTCTGGCGTCCGCTCAACAATCCGCCGCGGGTGATGGCGTCGGCGTTCGCCGACGACAATCCGCGCGGCTTCGGTCTCTTGCAGCGCGACCGCAATTTCGATCATTACCAGGACGGCGTCTTCTATGACCGCCGCCCGAGCCTCTGGGTCGAGCCGAAAGGCAGCTGGGGCAAGGGCGCCGTGCAACTCATCGAAATCTTGACCGACGATGAGATCCACGACAACGTCGTCGCGATGTGGGTGCCGGAGAAGCGGGCGAGCGCTGGCTCGCAATTCGATCTGTCGTTCCGGCTCTACTGGCTCGCCGATGAGCCGTTTCCGACGCCGCTGGCGCGCTGCGTCGCAACGCGCCTCGGCAATGGCGGACAGCCCGGCCAACCACGCCCGCAAGGCGTGCGCAAATTCATGGTCGAATTTTTGGGCGGGCCATTGGTCGATCTGCCGTTTGGGAACAAGCCGGAGCCGGTACTGTGGGCCTCGCGCGGCACGTTCTCTTATGTTTTCACCGAGGCGGTGCCGGACGAAGTCCCCGGCCATTGGCGCGCGCAGTTCGATCTGACCGTCGAAGGCGGCGATCCCGTCGAGATGCGGCTTTTCCTGCGCCTCAATGAGCAGGTCCTCTCCGAGACCTGGCTCTATCAGTACCATCCGTTCTGACATGAACGCGCGCGAGCCTGACGCAGGCACGACACCGGTCCTTGCAATCGAAGGACCGCGCGCGACGATCAGGCTCAATCGTCCGCGCCAGCTCAACAAGATCACGCCGGAGGATATCGCGGCGTTGTTGGAACAGCTTGATGAGGTCGGGCGAGACGACGCTGTACGCGTGCTCATTCTAACCGGAACGGGCCGCGCCTTCAGCGGCGGCTACGATCTTGGTGACATCGCCGCACGCCAGAAGCAATCAGCGTTGCCAACACCATCGCGCAGCAGCTTCGAGGAGCTCGCCAACCGTATCGAGGATTTCCCCGTGCCGACGATCTGCCGGCTGAACGGCGGCGTCTATGGCGGCTCGACCGATCTCGCGCTCGCCTGCGATTTCCGCATCGGCGTCAACACCTGCGAGATGCTGATGCCGGCCGCCCGCGTCGGCCTGCATTATTATCCGAGCGGCATTCGCCGTTACGTGTCGCGGCTTGGCGTCGCGGCGGCGAAGAAACTGTTCCTCACCGCGCAAAAGATCGACGTGGCGGAAATGCTGCGCATCGGCTATCTCGACGTGATCGTTCCGGTGGATGAACTCGATCCATCCATCGATGCATTGGCGGCAGTCCTTGCGGCCAATGCACCGAAGGTCATGCGCGGCATGAAAGCCGCCATCAACGAGATTGCCCGTGCAGCGTTCGACGAGGATGCGGCGCGGCGGCGCCATCAGGAAAGCTTGCGCGGCGACGAGATCAAGGAGGGGATTGCCGCGTTCGGAGAAAAACGCCCGCCGGATTTCGGACGGCGCTAAAGTCATCGCAAGAAGATGATGTCCACCAGAAAGAACAGCGGCAGCAGGATCGCGCCGGACCACAAGAGGTAACCGAAAAAGCTCGGCATCGTCACGCCGGCGCGCCGCGCGATCGTATACATCATGAAATTCGGCGCGTTGCCGATATAGGTTAGCGCACCCATGAACACCGCGCCGAGCGAGATCGCCGCCAACGTCGACGCGAGCGGTCCGGACAGACGCGCTGCATCGCCACCGGCAAGATTGAAAAACGCAAGATAGGTCGGCGCATTGTCGAGCACGCCCGAAAGCAGGCCGCTCGCCCAGAAGAAGGCGCTGTTATCGGGCGTGCCGTCGCTGCGCGTCACCAGCGCAAAAATTGGCGCGAACGGGCCCGACGGTCCGGCCTGCAGCATGTCGAGAACCGGTGTCATGCAGACGAAAATCGCGGCGAAGACGATCGCGACCTCGACCAGCGGCTCCCATTCGAAACCTTGCGCGGCGCGGGCGGCACGATCGGAGAATAGGAGCGATGCCAGCGCGACACCGATCAGGATAATGTCGCGGAGGAAGTGCTGCAGCGCGAATGTCTGATCGAACACCGTGAACTGGATCAGCGGCGTCCAAGAGCCGCTGATGACGATCGCGCCGATCGCGATCATGAGAAGCGGAACGTTGATGAGCCCGCTGAGTCTGAGATCACGGGCGCGAGTCTGACGATGCGGCGCCTCGCGCCCCGCAACAAAGCTGTCGATCGCGAAGAACAAAAGCAGCAGAAGGATCGTCGTGAATGCCGTCGCCGGCCAGAGCTTTTGCAGCGGCCAGAGCACGTCGACGCCTTGCAGGTAGCCAAGAAACAGCGGCGGATTGCCGAGCGGACTCAATGCGCCGCCGACGTTGCAAACGAGGAAAATCACGAAGACGACGATGTGCTGGCGAACGCGGCGATGCGCATTTGCCGCGATGAGCGGCCGGATGAGCAGAATCGACGCGCCCGTCGCGCCGACGATGCTGGCGAGCATCGCGCCGGAGGCGAGCACGAGGGTGTTGGCGAGCGGCGTTCCTGGCAGCGTGCCGCGGAGGATCAACCCGCTCACGATCGTGAAGAAGGTAAACAGCATGACGATAAAAGGCAGGTAATCGTGCACGAGCACGTGAAACAGCTCGGAAGCCGCGCGCAGCGGCCCGTTTTCAACGCTCGTCATCAATGCGGTGATCAGCGCCCATGCGGCGCCGACCTTGCCGTAATGTCGCGCCCAGAATCGCGGCACGAGCAAGGGCGCGATCGCGATCCACAACAAAATCCCGGCAAATGGCGCGGCTGCCCACGCAGGACTGATCGACATGGCGCTAAGCCGGGCGCCGCCTCACCACATCGTCGCTTTGGCGCGCGCGGGCCAGGCGCGGTCGTATTCCGGGCCGCCTTCTTTCCGGTCGCTGAGCGCGGCCAATATCTCGCCTGCCGTCGGCAGCGATTTGCGATCGATGTGCTTTTGCGGATTCCACAAATCGGAGCGCAGAAGCGCGCGAGCGCACTGGAAATAAACGGTGTCGGCCTCGATCACCATCACCGAGCGCGGCGCCTTCTCTTCCACTGCGAACGATTCGAGCAGCTCCGGGTCGATCGACAGATGCGCGCGGCCGTTGACGCGCAGCGTCTCGTTGCAGCCGGGAATGAGGAAGAGCAGCGCAACATGCGGCTCGCGGATGATGTTCTTCAGCGAATCCGTCCGATTGTTGCCGCGCCGGTCCGGCAGCTGCAGCGTTCTTGCATCGGCCACGCGCACGAAGCCGGGTCTGTCGCCACGCGGCGAGCAGTCGAGTCCTTCCGGGCCCGATGTCGCCAGCGCGCAGAAGGGCGAAGCCTTGATAAAGGCGCGGTAATGCGGCGTGATGTAATCCACCTCTTTGACGAGCGCCGGCTGTCCGGGCTTGCCGTAGATTTGGTCGAGCTGCTCGAGGGAGGAGATGGTGGTCATTTGACTGTCTACCTGATCGAGTCGCGGCCAAACTTTAGTCCGCGAATTCTGGGATCGCGAAATGCATCAACAATTGCCTGCCCCGTACGCTTCGGCCGGCTCTCCGCATCTTGTTCCGCATATTCCACGAAGGCAGTAACCACAACGGTTGACCTGCCTGGAATACTCACGCGCTGCGGCCCTTCCTCGTCCACGCATCGGATTAGTTCATCAAACTGCGCTTTGGCGTCTTGAAGGCTCCAAATCGATGAATCCACGGCCCGGCTCCTCGAATCTATCCCGAGCATCCTACCACGGTAATCGCATCATCAATGCGCCTCGTCCCAATTGCCAGCGGCGCGGGCGTCGACATGCAGCGGCACCGAGAGCTGCACGACCGGGTGATGCGCGTCTTCCATCACCTTACGCACGACTGGAATGGTTGCCTCGATCTCGCCGTTCGGCACTTCGAAGACGAGCTCGTCATGCACCTGCAACAGCATCTGCGCGCTCAGTCCGGCCTTGTCCAAAGCGTTATCCATCCGCGCCATCGCGCGGCGGATGATGTCGGCGGCCGACCCCTGGATAGGTGCATTGATCGCGGCGCGCTCGTTGAAGGCGCGCTGGCTCGGGTTCGACGCCGCGATCTTCGGATAATGGCACTTGCGTCCAAACAGCGTCGTGACGAACCCCTGCTCGCGGCAGATACGCTTCGTCGCGTCCATGTAATCGCGGATGCCGGGGAAGCGCTCGAAATATTTGCTGATATAGGCGCCGGCCTCGCCGCGCGGAATGCCGAGCTGATTGGCAAGTCCGAAGGCGGAAATGCCGTAGACGATGCCGAAATTGATCGCCTTGGCCCGGCGGCGGATTTCGGCCGGCATGCCCTTGACTGGGACGCCAAACATTTCCGACGCGGTCAGCGCGTGGATGTCGATCCCATCGGCAAAGGCCTGCTTCAGCTGTGGGATGTCGGCGATATGCGCGAGCAGCCTAAGTTCGATCTGCGAATAGTCGGCGGAAAGCAGTTTCGTGCCCGGCACCGCAACAAATGCGGTGCGAATCTTACGGCCGGCTTCGTTGCGCACCGGAATATTCTGTAAATTCGGCTCGGATGACGAGAGCCGCCCCGTCGTCGTCGCCGCTAGCGCGTAAGACGTATGCACGCGATGCGTCCGCGGATTGACGTAACCCGGCAGCGCGTCGGTATAGGTCGATTTCAGTTTCGACACCTGCCGCCAGTCGAGAATGCGTGCGGCGAGCTCGTTGCCCTGTTCGGCCAAATCTTCGAGCACGCCGGCGGCGGTCGACCACGCGCCGGTCTGCGTCTTGCGTCCGCCGGGCAGTTGCATCTTGCCGAACAAGATGTCGCCGAGCTGTTTCGGCGAGCCGAGATTGAACGGCTCGCCGGCAAGCACGTGAATCTCGGCTTCGAGCCGCGCCATGTCCTGCGCGAATTCGCCGGAGAGTCGCGACAGGATCGTGCGATCGATGGCAATGCCGCGGCGCTCCATGCGCGCCAGCGTCTCGACCATCGGCCGCTCGAGAGAATCGTAGACATGCGCTATCCGTTCGGCGGCAAGTCGCGGTTTCAACACGCGCCAGAGCCGCAGCGTCACGTCGGCATCCTCGGCCGAATATTCGGTTGCCTTGTCGATCGGCACGCGCGCAAAGCCGATGAAGGTGCGGCCGGAGCCGGCGACCTCGCCGATCTGGATCGTGCGATGATGTAGATATTTCGCCGCGAGTTCATCCAGCCCGTGCCCGTTGCGCCCGGCATCGAGCACGTATGACATCAGCATCGTATCGTCGACCGGCGCTAGCTTCATACCCCGCTCGGCAAGCACGACGCGGTCGACCTTGGCGTTGTGAATGATTTTGAGCACGCCCGGTGCTTCGAGGAGCGGCGCCAGCCGGTCCAGCACCTCGCGCTCTTTCAGCTGGCCCGGCACGAGATCGCCGCCAAAAAGATCGCTGTCGCCTTCGCCGCGATGCGCGAACGGCACATAGAACGCGTTGCCGGGCGTCGGGGCGAGCGACAAACCGATGAGTTCGCTTTGCATCGGATCGATCGATGTCGTCTCGGTGTCGAGCGCCACCATGCCGCTGTCATGGGCGGCGGCGATGACCGCATCGAGTTCAGCGAGATCGCTAATTGTGCGATAGGCGGTGCGATCGATCTTCTCGGTGATCGCCGCTTCCGCGCGCGCCGCGGCAAGCGCCTGCGGCCCGCCGTCGAGCGAAACCTCTGTCGGTTTATCGTGCGCGCGGGGGCTGGCGAAGGCGGGCTTCGTCGGACCCGTAGCACCCAAAGTCGCGGGATCGACCTGCACCCCGTTGCGGCCGCGCCAGGCGGCGGGCCCGACAAGCGCCGATTCGGGCTCGATCGCATTCGCATCGACCGAGTAAATCTCCGACGCGCGCTTCGTCAGCGTCGTGAACTCCAACGCTTTGGTGAAGGAGATCAGCGTTTTCGGATCAGGATCCTGCAGGCCGAGATCGTCGAGGGGCGTCTCGAGAGGCACTTCCTTGCAGAGCGTCACCAGCTTTTTCGATAGCTGGATCAGCTCGACGGAATCCGGCGCAGTCAGTATCTCGCGCCGCTTCGGTTGTTTGATCTCGTGCGCACGTGCAAGCAGCGCATCGAGATCGCCGAACTCGGTGATGAGCTGCGCCGCGGTTTTCACGCCGATGCCGCGCGCGCCGGGAATGTTGTCGGTGGAATCGCCGGCAAGCGCCTGCACGTCGATCACCCGGTCCGGGCCGACGCCGAAATAGGCAAAGACCTCTTCTTCGGTGATGCGGCGCTCGTCGCGCGAGCCCGCCTGGCCGGCAATGCCGGAGGCCGGATCGTACATCGCGATGCCCGGCCCGATCAGCTGCATCAAATCCTTGTCGGCAGAGATGATAAGGACATCGGCTCCGCGCGCCTTGGCGGTGCAGGCGTAAGTCGCGATGAGATCGTCGGCCTCCCAGGAATTCTGCTCGACCGGGACGAGGCCGAAGGCGCGCACCGCCTCCCGCATCAGCGGGAATTGCGGGATGAGGTCTTCCGGCGGCTCGTTGCGGTTCGATTTGTAGGGCGGGTAGAGCTCGCGCCGGAACGAATCCTCGGATTTGTCGAAGATGATGCCGAGATGCGTCGGTTTGATGCCGGTCGCGCCCTCGCGGATGAACTGAAACAATTTTGTGCAGAACAGCCGCACCGCCCCGGTCGGCAGGCGGTCGGAGCGGTAATTGTATTTCGGGTCGTGGCGGATCGACTGGAAATACGCCCGGAACACGAACGACGAGCCGTCGACAAGGAAGACGTGATCGCCCTTCTCGACGGGGCGGTGGGTACGGTTCATGGAAGCTGCGGGATGAGGGAAGCGAGACCCGCAACATAAGATGCGCGCGGGCAAAGGGCTACCCAGCTATGCCCGGGGCGCGCGGCCGCTCACCGCCAATTCACGCGGAGTTTTGTTGACCGTTGTGAAGCGCACCATACTTAAGGTGGTCGCGGCGCTGGCGGGCGCACGTTCGGAGGGGCGGATGACAGTCGTCGATCGCAAGCTGCACCGCTCTGCGTCTGCGCAAGTACCCCCGGGCGATCAGGCGCAGCGCCTGTTCGCCACCCGCAAGCTGTCGCTCGACCTCGCCGCGCCACTCTCGCCGGAAGACCAGGTCGTGCAGGCGATGGAAGACGCAAGCCCGACCAAGTGGCATCTCGCGCATGTGACGTGGTTTTTCGAGACGTTCATCCTCCAGCACCACCTTCCGGGGTACAGGATTTTCGACGAGAAGTTCAATTTCTGTTTCAACTCGTATTACGAGAGCCAGGGCGAGCGGCAGCCGCGGCCGAAACGCGGGCTCCTGACGCGGCCGACCCATGACGAGGTTCTTGCCTATCGCGCCCATGTCGACGATGCCCTGCATGCGCTCTTCGCGCGCGGCGTCGATTCGGCGGGCGAGGTCGCGCGGCTCGTCGAGACCGGCATCAATCACGAGCAGCAGCACCAGGAGCTTCTGCTCACCGACATCCTGGCGCTGTTTTCGCAAAGCCCGCTGCGACCGGCCTATCGCGATCGGCCCCCGGCGCTGGCCAATTCCCCTGCCGAAACTCTCGCCTGTATCGCCTTCGACGGCGGCATCCACGAGGCCGGCCATCCCGGCGATGGCTTCCACTGGGACAACGAGGCGCCGCGCCACAAAGTGCTGATCCATCCCTTCCGCCTCGCCGACCGCTTGGTCACGAATGCTGAGTGGCTCGAGTTCATGCGAGACGACGGCTACGACAATGCTGCGCTCTGGCTCGCAGACGGCTGGACGACCCTCAATCGCGAAGGCTGGCGCGCGCCGAATTACTGGGAGAGCCGCGACGGCGAATGGCAGCAGATGAGCCTGCGCGGCCTTGAGCCAGTCGACCCGTCCGCGCCCGTTTGCCACGTCAGCTACTATGAGGCCGATGCATTCGCGCGATGGGCCGGCAAGCGCCTGCCGACGGAATTCGAATGGGAGATCGCCGCTGCCGGCCTGCCGGTCGCCGGCAACACGCTCGGCTCCGGCGAGCTCCGCCCACAGGCGGCGCCACCACGATGTGATACGCCACGCCAGATGTTCGGTGACGTATGGGAGTGGACGCAAAGCGCCTATCTCCCATATCCGGGCTACCGGTCCCCCGTGGGCGCGCTCGGCGAGTACAATGGCAAGTTCATGGTCAGCCAGCAGGTCCTCCGGGGCGCGTCCTGCGTCACGCCCGACGGACACTCGCGAGCGACCTACCGCAACTTCTTTTACCCGCAGCAGCGCTGGCAGTTTATGGGCCTTCGCCTCGCCGAGGATGTTTAGGATGGCCTCCGAGCGCGCGCTGGCGCTGAAAACCGAAAAACCGCTCGGCTGGGTGCCGGCGGCGAATGAATTCGCCGAGGCGGTCATCGACGGGCTGTCGTCCTCGCCGAAGACGCTGCCTTGCCGCTATTTCTACGATGCGCGCGGCAGCGAGCTGTTCGAGGCGATCACCGATCTTCCCGAATATTATCCGACGCGCACGGAGACGGCGATCCTGGCCGCCAATGCCGCCGATATCGCCGATCGCGTACCCGAGGGCTCGATCCTCGTCGAATTCGGCTCGGGCTCGAGCCGGAAGACCGAGTTGCTGCTCGCCGAGATGCTGGATCTTGCCGCTTACGTGCCAATCGATGTGTCTGATTCGGCTCTTGCCGGAGCCAAGCAGCGGCTCAATGGCCGCTTTCCCGCACTGCACGTGCATCCGATCGTCGGCAATTTCACCGACGAGATCGTCTACCCCTCCGCGCTGCAGCCGCGCCCGAAAATCGGCTTCTTCCCGGGCTCCACGATCGGCAATCTGACGCCTGCCGAGGCCAGGGAACTGCTTGCCGGCATGGGCCATAAGCTCGGTCCGGACGGCCGTCTCATCATCGGCGTCGACCTTAAAAAGGACGCGCACACGCTCGTCGCCGCCTACAATGACGCAGCCGGCGTCACCGCCGCGTTCAATCTGAACTTACTCACACGCATCAATCGCGAATTGAGCGCGACATTCGACCTGACGCAGTTCCGGCACGAGGCCGTCTACAATCCGCGCGACGGCCGCATCGAAATGTATCTTGCGAGCGAGCGGGCCCAGCAGGTGAGCCTGCTTGGCCACACTTTCGCGTTCGCCAAGGCCGAGCGCATCCATACCGAAAATTCCTACAAATATACTGTCGATGAGTTCCAGACCCTCGCGCGCGAAGCAGGATGGCAGCCGGAAGAAGTCTGGACCGATAAGGATTCGCTTTTCAGCGTGCACGAGCTCGCTCAGAGCGACGCCGACCTCAGCTTCCGCAGCCGCCCATCCTACTGACGAGTACCCGCTGCCGGCGCGCCGTTCGACACCAAACAGTCTTATTTGTCGTCCACATAGGCCTCGCAGTTCGAGCGACGCGACAGCAGGCAATCGTCGATTTTCTGCTGCCGCTGCAGGGCCGAGATGACGAACCAGCCGAGCAGGACGAATACGGCAACCGCCCCGAGGACGAGGAATTTTCTGCGCTCCTGATCATCCATCGGCTTTCATCCCGCAGTAAGACATGCAGCGTAAACCGATTTACCCAAGCATTGGTGCCACCCCGGAGCAGACCGTCACTGGCATGCGACTGAAAGCCGGAACATTTTGGGGCTTCGCACTGCTTGCGCTTCTGCTCGCCGGCTGCGATCGCTGTGGCGATCCCGTGCAGATCAACATTCCGGGTGCGCCGAAGACCTGTTACGATACGCCTCAGAAGTAGCGCCGCGCTTCGGGTTGCTCTTCACCGGCCGCTGGGCTATGCTTGCGCCCCTCGATCTCTTCGGTAGTGCAAGTGGCCGGTGCGTCTTAACAAGACGCGGTCGACGACTCCTTCCAGAAAATTTCGACGACGCGGTCAACCATTCCGGGTGACCGCTATTCACATGAGGAGCCGACAATGGCGACTGGTACGGTAAAATGGTTCAACCCCGAGAAGGGTTATGGTTTCATTCAGCCCGATGGTGGCGGCAAGGATGCGTTCGTGCACATCAGTGCGGTCGAGCGCGCCGGCATGCGCAGCCTCAACGAGGGGCAGAAGGTGAATTACGAGCTGGTCACCGACCGCCGCTCGGGCAAGACCTCGGCGGACAATCTCTCCGCCGCTCAGTAAATTGAGACGAATGTCCGGCCGGATTGATCCGGTCGGACATTATCTGCGCTTCCGCCGACCTGAATGATCGAAGCCGAGCGCCTGAAAGACCTGAACGACGCGCCCGAAGTTCAGGGCGATTATGTCCTCTACTGGATGCAGCAGTCGCAGCGCGAATCTTTTAATCCCGCGCTCGAAGCCGCGATCGCGTCGGCCAATCGGCTGAACCTTCCGCTCGTCGTCTGCTTCGGGTTGACCGACGGCTACCCGCAAGCCAATGCGCGCCATTATGCATTCATGCTGCAAGGCCTGCGCGGCGTGGATGCTGCGCTCACGCGGCGCGGCATTCCCTTCATCTTGCGCCGCGGTTCTCCCGATGACGTCACGATCGAATTCGCCAAGCGCGCCGCGATGCTCGTCTGCGACCGCGGCTATCTGCGTCTTCAGAAGCAATGGCGCGACAAGGTCGCACGGGCGGTGAAGTGCCGTGTGCTCCAGGTCGAAGGGGATTCGGTTGTGCCGATCGAGCTCGCCTCGCAAAAGCGTGAGGTTGGGGCGCGCACCCTGCGCCCAAAGATCCTGCGCGTGCACGACCATTTTTTACGGCCGCTGCGGCGCACGCCGCCGCGGCACAAAGCGACGGGAAAGGGCCTGCGTCTGCCGCCCTCGCCCGACTTGTCCGACCTGCCTGCACTTCTCGCAAAGCTCGATATCGATCGCTCGATCAAACCCGTTCGGCGGTTTCGCGGCGGCCACGAGGAAGCGAAACGGCATCTCGATCGGTTTGTGGGAGGCCCTCTGCGAAACTACGCATCATCACGTAGCGAGCCCGCGGCGATGCAGGTGTCGTTTCTTTCGGCATATCTGCACTTCGGCCAAATTTCGCCGGTCGAGATCGCGCTCGCCGCGCGCGATTCCGGCGCGGGCAATGCCGATCGTGCCGCCTATCTCGAAGAGCTGATCGTGCGGCGCGAACTGGCGACGAATTTCGTCGAGCACACCGGCGATTACGACAGCTATTCCTGCCTGCCGGATTGGGCGCGACAGACGCTCGCCGCACACGAAAACGACCCGCACCCGCATGTCTACACCGAGCGCGAACTTGCCGAAGCGAGCACGCACGACCGCTATTGGAACGCGGCGATGACCGAAATGCGCGAGACCGGTTACATGCATAATCACTTGCGCATGTACTGGGGTAAGAAGATCCTGGAATGGTCGGCGCGTCCGGCAGCGGGATATGCGACGGCGCTCGCGCTCAACAACCGCTACTTTCTCTGCGGACGGGACGCGAATTCGTTCGCCAATATCGCCTGGTGCTTCGGCCTGCACGACCGGCCCTGGCCCGAGCGTGCGATTTTCGGCAAAGTGCGCTCGATGACGGCCTCGGGCCTCGAGCGCAAGATCGATCTCGACGCGTATATGCGGCGAGTTGCCGAACTCGTTGCGGAGGAACGTGACGCCTCGCCTTAGACCGACGTCGCTTCGCCGCCCTCCACAATGATCGTCTCGACCTCGCCGGCGCCGCCGCGCCGGAAGGCCGCCGCCTCGTCATATTCTTTTGAGGTGAAGCAGGCGACGCCCTGCTCGAAAGTGGGAAATTCGATCACCACGAAGCGGTGGAATTTTTCCGGCCCTTCCATCACTTGATATTTGCCGCCGCGCGCCAGGACCTTGCCGCCGTATCCGGCGATAATGGCCGGCACGCGATCGGTGTACTTCTTGTACTCGACGGGATTGTTGATCTTCGAGCGCGCGACCCAGTAGGCGGGCATGAATTGAGATTCCGTGTGAGCCACATCCCCGGACGCCGGAGGCGATCCGGGGTCCAGGGCAGATGGGTTTGCTCCGGGAGGTGGCGCTACTTGTTCTTCGCCGAATCGAATGGCACGACCACGTCGCCCGTCTTGAACTCGTCCGGGAACAGAATCGTGCTGTGCGAATCGTCCTTGAACTGCTCGAGATCGTTGCCCTTCAGTCCGTGAAACTGCATCATGAGAATGCGCGACTTCGCCCATTCCCCATAGCGGCCGAATGTGAGTTTGCCGACGATGGTGTCGAAGGAATTCGTCCTGATGTAATCGGCGAGCTTTGCATCGTCGAATGAGCCGACGCCCTTCACCGCCGCCTCCAATATCTGCATCTCCGCATAGGCGTAAGGCGGGATGTAGAGGCCGAGAAGGTCGACGCCGGCAGAGGCGGCGCGCTCGCGATACTTCTTCAGGAACTCGTCCATGCCGGCGAATTGCATCGTCTTCGCCGGCACGAAATAATCGTAGTTCACCCAGCCATTGAGGAGCTGACCGAACTGCCCTTTAAGTGCAGCGAACTGCAAGCCGACCATGTTGCCGCCGATCATCGTGGCCTGCACGCCGACTTCATTGACGGCGCGGATCATGCCGGCCGAATCCGGCGGATAGGATGCAATGAAGAAGAGGTCGGGCTTCGTCGCCTTCATCGCGCGCACGATCGGGGTGAAATCGATCGTGTTCGGCGGATAGGTTTTGTCATAGACGATCTGGAAGCCCATCTTCTTGATGTTCTCGCGCGCGCCTTCCATCGCATTTACTGAGAATTCGGCGTCCGCGCCGGCCATCGCCACTGTCTTTGGCTTTGGATTGAGCTTCGCAGCGGTTGCGAAAAACCCTTCCGAGAAGGCCGGCTTCGGATCCGGGCCGTTCGGCTGGATCTGGAAATAGCGCGGATACTCGAACTGCGTGTTGGCGCCGAGCGCGAACAGCGACAGGAACAGCTTGTTGCGCTGGATGATGATCGGCATCGCCGCGGCAGTCGGCACCGTCGCGTAGCCCGAGAGCACGAGATCGACTTTGTCAACATCGAGAAGCTTCGTGTAGATGCCGGGCACGGTCGCCGGGTTGGATTGATCGTCGTAATAGACGAGCTCGACCTTGCGGCCGAGAAGCCCTCCGCGGGCATTCACTTCTTCGGCCCAGATTTGATAGACGAGCAGCGCCGCCTTGCCTCCCGCCGCGAGACCGCCGGAGAGCGCCATGCCGAAGCCGATTTTGACCGGCGGTTGCTGTGCGTTCGCTGTGGTCATCGGCAGCGCGAACGCGGCGAGCGCGAGCGCTCCCACGAGCCCGCGGATCAGTCGTTTCATGCAAATTCCTCCCTGGCCGAAGCCCTTCGTTTAATGCTCTCTGCCGAGGCAACGCTCACGTATGATTGCCGCGGCGTGCGAAGCAGCGAATTGGTTTTTTGGCCAATTGTCATCATGTTTTTTGTCGAGCCTCTTAACAAGCCCGTGGCAGGCTCGCGGCCCTTCGACCAAAGACTGATTGGAGAGATGGAAAATCCCGACGTCCTCATCATCGGCGGCGGCACGGCAGGATGCGTGCTTGCTGCGCGCCTCAGCGAGACTGCCTCGTTGAACGTGCTGCTCATCGAGGCGGGCCCGGACATGCCGCCCGACAAGCTGCCGGCCGACGTCGCGGACGCGTTCCCGCGCGCCTATGCCAACCCGGCCTATTTCTGGCCACAGCTCAAGGCGCGCACCGTCTCGTCGGAGGCCAGGTCCTACAGCCAGGCAAAGCTCTTGGGCGGCGGCTCGTCGGTGATGGGGTTATGGGCGCTGCGCGGCCTCCCCAACGATTACGACGGCTGGGCGGCGCGCGGCGCGACGGGCTGGGCTCATGCCGATGTCGAGCCGTTCTTCCGCCGGCTCGAACGTGAGATCGGCGCCGCGGACGAGGACGCGAGCGCGCCGATTCCGATCCTGCGCGTGCCCCGCGAAAAATGGCCACCATTCGACCGTGCACTGGCCGAAGCGGCGGCGCGACGCGGCGTGCCGTCTCTCGCGCGCTTCGAGGCAGGCGTTGAGGGCGTCTCCGCCGTGCCGATCACCAGTGCAGGCAGCGTCCGCGCCTGCGGCGCCAACGTCTATCTCACCGCCGACGTGCGGCGCCGGCCCAATCTCGCGATTTTCACCGAGACGGACGTCAAGCGGCTGATCTTCCGCGACCGGCAGATTGCCGGCGCGGAAATTCTGCGCCGCGGCGGTCGCACGACACGAATCGAGTCGCCGCACGTCATCGTCACGGCGGGCGCAATCCACTCGCCGGCGCTGCTCATGCGCTCCGGTATTGGACCGGCGGTCGATTTGAATCCGCTTGGCATTTCGGTGCTTGCCGATCTGCCGGTCGGACAGAATCTGCAGAACCATGTCTTCGCGCATCTTGGCGCGGTGATTCGCCCGGGCGCGCGACAGGATGTCGCGCAGCGCTTCTACTGCATGGCCGGCGTGCGGCTTTCCTCGCGTCAGGTGAACGCGCCGGACGGCGATCTCTTCATAAGCTTCATCGCGCGGACGAGCGGGCGCCCGCACGGCAATCGCATCGGCATGATCGGACCCTCGCTTTATGCGCCCTATTCACGCGGCGCGGTGCGGTTGCGGGGGCGCCAGCCGCATCATCCGCTCGATGTCGATTTCCGGCTTCTCGCCGATCCGCTGGACCGCGAGCGGCTGTTGATCGCGGCGCGCTTTGCCCGCGACCTGCTCGCGGATGAGACGGTGCGCAACACCGTGCTCGAGACATTCGTGTTGCCTGCCAATCCGCCGATCCGCGCGCTCAATGCGCCCGGTATCTCCGCGACGGTTCTGAACAGGCTGCTCGCCACCGTGATCGATTCCGGCGGGCCGCTGCGCAGGCACGCGCTTGAGCTCGGCATCGGCCGCGGTCGTCTCATCAGCGATTTCCGCAGCGATGCGCAATTCGACGAATGCGTGCTCGCCTCGGCAACGCCGATGTTTCATCCGGTCGGCACCTGCGCCATCGGCAGCGTCGTCGATTCGCGACTGCGCGTCCGCGGCGTCGCGGGATTGCACGTTGCAGATGCCTCGGTGATGCCGGTCATCCCGCGCGCCAATACCAACGTTCCGACATTGATGGTGGCCGAGAAAGCGGCGGTACATATTGCGCAGGATTTGCGCGGCTAAATCCGCGTCATTCGCCAATCGTCTCCATAGCGATCGCGTCGGTCGCTTCCTGCCATTCCGATTGCGCGAGCCGAAGTGAGGCGAGCGCCTGCTCGCGCGACGATTTATTGGCGCCAAGCCAAACAATTCCGGCAATGATTGCGGTAAAGGACAGAAGGGCGATGAGCAGACTCGGGCGCGCAATCATATTGGCGAGAAAGACAACGCTGCCGACACTAATCGCGATACGGGAGACGAGCATGCCTTTCCGGCAGCTCTCGATCACGTCGTGGAAATGATGGATGTTGTCTTCGATTTCCGCGAGGCGGGCTTGAATGGCTTCATCGCTCATCGCCCCGGTTTATCGCAAAGCAACGAGCGCGGCGAAAACCGCCGCGCTCGTGAAGGTTGCCTGCCGATCAGACCTGCGCCTGCGTGTGGCCCTCGGGAGCAGCCTGTGCGATCTGCGCGGGGGTGTGCCCTTCCGGAGCCGCCTCGGCAACTTGCTCCTGGCTCTGCCCTTCGGGAGCGGCCTGCGCGACTTGCGCCTGGCTCTGCCCTTCGGGAGCAGCCTGTGCGACCTGCGCCTGGGTGTGGCCTTCCGGTCCTTCGGCGAAAGCCGCGGGGCTGACGAGAATGGCGGTGCTCAGCAAAGCGATGCGAAGAATATACATGGTCGTCTCCTTTAGTTTTAAGCGGGCGTGGGCTCGTTGTGTGACGACATGAATAATGATTCTTCCGAGGGAGCCTTGTGATGGATTACACACTTGGCAGACGGCCAAAGCGCGGCGTTATTGTTAGATGTGTATTTTTCCACATCGTCGTTTTAGTTCGTTGTTACCTGCGGCACATCGCGGAATAACTTAGCGACGTGCCGTTCATGCCAGAAGTTTGCACGCCTCGTCCCAGATGCGGGCGACCACCTCTTCCGCCGGTTCGGCGCGCGCCAGCGCCGCCGACTGCCCGGCCCAGGCCTGCATGCGCTGAATATCGTTCTCCTTGGCAGCCACCTCGCGCATCGCCGCCGTCAGGCCACGCTGCACCGGATAGGGTGCCGGGGCCGGGGCCTCGGGCGAGAGCGCGGCGCGGGCGTATTCCGTTGCGATGGAGCGTCCTGGCCGTCCGCTGAAGGCGCGCGAAATGACGGTGTCTTCCGGTTTTGTCTTTGCCAGCGCGTCGGCCCAGGCCGGCGGTGTCTTCGCCTCGGGGCAGCGCAGGAAGGCGGTGCCAATCTGCGCCGCGCTCGCGCCGAGCGCCAGGGCCGCGGCGACGCCGCGTCCATCGCCGATCCCGCCCGCCGCGACGACGGGCACCCGCACCGCATCGACGATGGCGGGCAACAAGGCAAAGAGACCCACCGCGCGGCGCTCGCCCTCCGCCGGATCGAAGGCGCCGCGATGGCCGCCGGCTTCGGCGCCTTGCGCGACGATCACGTCGGCGCCGGCCGCCTCCGCCGCCAGCGCCTCGGTGGTGGTGGTGGCGGTGGCGAACCAAACAATGCCGCGCTGCTTCAACCGCGCTACGAAACCCTCGGGATAAAGCCCCATGATCGACGAGACGACCGCCGGCCCCGCCTCAAGCAGCGCCTCGCATTGCGCGGCGAAATCCGGCGGCGTCAGGTCGCCCGCATTTTCCGGCACCGGCGGACCGAAACGGCCGAGGAATTCGCGCACCTTTGCCTCATGCACGGGATCGCGCCTCGGCGGCGGATCGGGAATCCACAAATTGAGCTGCACCGCACCGTTCGACGACGAGCGGAACTCCTGCATCCATTTGGCGATCGCCGCTGGCGACATGAGCAGCGCGCCGGCCGAGCCCATGCCGCCCGCTTTCGCGACGGCGATCGCCAGCGAGGCAGGGCACGCGCCCGCCATCGGAGCGAGGAGGATCGGCACCCGCAGCCCAAAGCGTTGGCAGAATTTCTCGGCACGCGATAGCGGTGAGGTCATAATTGTCCGTCACTCCTCGTCTGGACCTGAGGAAAAGCGCGACTCTTCGTTACGCTCAAGTCTACGTCTTTTCATACGAGCTCTGCGCGCGGCGCAGCACGTTTTCCGGCCTTGTATAGCAGCCATCGCGCGCGCAGCCCGGGCCACACGGCTGCCCGGCGCAAGCTGAACTTATCGTTAGGCACGCGTGTCATGAACCGCTCGGCAAGTTCATAGACGACCACATCCGGCTGTGCCCGCTCGAGTAGCGCCAATCAAGATTGCTCGACCAGATGAACTCGACCTTTTTTGCGGTCTCTGCGAGCATCCCTGTCAAGGAAGTTCTGCTGTGCAAGACATAGGAATCTCCGAAGACCAGAAGCTTTTTATTTGCGGCGGATGCCGCGTCGTTCCTGAACGCTACATGCGCGCCGACATGCATCGCAATGTTCTGTGTAGCACTGTCCAGATATCGCGCGATCGGATTGGCATAGGTGCGAACCGAGTTCTTCGTGAAATCGTAGATCCTGAAGCCTTCTGCAACGGGCGGGCTGAGCTTCATCCCCAAATCCATGGCGGCGCCGTGATCCTGATGATTGCGGGAAAGCAGTTCCGGCTCCGGAGCGATGCCGATGCGCACGCAGATCAGGTGATAGGCAACAAGGCAGCCCGGCGCGGCCCAATGGGTATCAGTCTTGAAGTAGATGGGCTCGCCGTCGCGCGCAAGGCGTAATAGCGCGACAAGATCGAGCCAAACATGCGCGTCGGGCGATTGCTGCAGCATTTCCTGCAGCCGCACCGCTGGTGAAAGCCGCCAGTCGACAATCGGCGGATCAGCGAGCTGATGATCGTAGATCGTCAGCTTTTCCGGCACGTTGAGATGAATGTATTGGATTCCCATGCCTTGCAGCCGGCGTGCTCGCGCCTCGATCAGTTTTACCCAGGGATGGAGTTTTGCATCAGGCAAAAGCCGGGATTGGCGATCGTACAGCGTGGTAACTTTATTCGAGCCGCCGATCAAAAATAGCCAGCCGTCGCGACCGGCGTGAACATCAGTGCTCATGAACGGCTGGCTTTTCCTACATTCGCCTTCGGGCTCTTCACCAATTGGCGGTCGGCGTGCAATAAGGCGCAAAATGGAGGGACGCAATCGTGAAGAAGTCGAGCCTTTGCATTCTTGCGGCGCTAGCTGCCGGAATGAGCGCGCCCGCTTACGCCGAGCAGCGCGGAATTACGGCGATCGAGATCAAGCTCGGCCAGACTATGCCCTATAGCGGCCCCGTCTCGGCGTTCAGCCCACTTGGCAAGGGCGAGGTCGGCTATTTCAAGATGATCAACGACAATGGCGGCGTAAACG
>DATAOB010000140.1:0-2010 GCA_036265935.1 Beijerinckiaceae bacterium | reverse complement strand
AATTCGGTGGTGACGGTCTTGCCGACGATGACAGCGCCGGCCGGGCCGTCGCGTTCGGAGCGGAAGCCGGCGAACAGTGGCGAGCCGTTTTCGGTCGGCATGTCGGCGGTCTCGATGATGTCCTTGATGCCGATCGGCATGCCGTCGATCGGCGAATGCGGCTTGCCGGCGCGCCAGCGCGCAGTCGATTGGTCGGCGGCCGCGCGCGCGCCGTCGAGGTTGAGGTTGACGAAGGCGCCGATCTTGGGTTCGAGCGCCGCAAGATCCGCGAGGCAGCGTTCGAGGAAGTCGCGCGGCGTGTCCTCGCCGCGCTTGAAGCGCGCGGTTGCCGAAAGATAGGGCTTCGGCGAAAGCTTCAGTTTCTCGTCCGGCGCCAGCATGGCGATGCCCTCCCGATGTTCAAAACTAGTGCCCGGATGAGCGAAAGCGAAATCCGGGTTGATGCTAGTGGGTGAAATATGCGGGTTACTTCTTCTTACTTCTTGCTCTCGTCGTAATAGTGAATCTCATAGAGCAGACAGCCGCCCTCCGACTTGAACGGGCCGTGGTAGACGCCCGGCGGCCGGCAGGCATAGGTCGGCGCGTCGAAAGATTCGCCGCCTTTGCCCTGCTCATCGTTGCCGACGATGAGATCGCCGGAGACCAGATAGACCTCCTCCCAATGGTCGTGCACGAACGGCGCGGTGGTGAAGACCCCGGGCTCAATGCGCAGGAGCCGGGTGCGGCTTCCCATCTTGCGCCCCTCGTCGAGGTCGCTCGCGAGAATTTTCTGCTTGATCCCCGCCGGATAGCCGGGCGGCGTCGCCCACCCGCTGTTCATGTCCACGCGAGTAAACTCGAGATGCGGCTTATTCATCGGCATGGTTCGTCTCCGGCAATCATTCTTGACTCATCCCCAGGGCGGGCGTGTTCGCAAGCAGCCACGGATGAAAGTGTCCGTGCGCGTTGATATCATTGACGCCGTCATTTCAACAAGCTCTAGACTTGAGACTTCCGTCCCTCGCTGAAAGGCCAATGCGATCGCTCGCCCAAGTCAAAGCCGACCTTGCCCGCGGCGGCAAAAGCCGCGGCGTGGTCGAGCAATGCTTGGCGCGGATCGCCGACCAATCTGGGGAAGGGCGGCGTGCTTTCCTCAAGGTCCATGCGAAGGACGCGCTCGCGGCCGGGGATTTTTATGACCGTCTGCGCGCGAACGGCGCGGCGCCTTCTCCATTCGCCGGCATTCCGGTTTCGATCAAGGATCTGTTCGACATCGCCGGCGATGTGACGACGGCCGGCTCCGTCGTGCTGAAAGATGCGAGCCCGGCGAGAAACGACGCGCCGGCGGTTGCGCGCTTGCGCGCGGCCGGATTCATTCCAATCGGGCGCACCAATATGACCGAGTTCGCCTTCTCCGGTCTCGGCATCAATCCGCACTACGGCACGCCATCGAACGCCTACGACCGTGCAGCCGCACGCATCCCCGGCGGCTCGTCCTCGGGCGCCGCGGTGTCGGTCACCGACGGCATGGCGTTTGGCGCGCTCGGCACCGACACCGGCGGCTCATGCCGCATTCCGGCGGCACTGTGCGGCATCGTTGGGTTCAAGCCAACGGCGCATCGCGTTCCGATCGCGGGAGCATTCCCGCTGTCGAGTTCCCTCGATTCGGTCGGGCCGCTGGCGACAACCGTCGCGTGCTGCGCCGCGCTCGACGCCGTCCTCGCTGGCGAACCGGTGATGGATCTCCCGCCGTTCCCGCTCGCCGGGCTGCGCATGGCGGTGCCGCAGACCATGGTGCTCGAGAATCTCGAGCCCGCGGTGGCACGCGCGTTCGAGTCCGCTCTCGCGGTGTTGGGAAAAGTCGGTGCGCGGATCGTCGACATCCCGCTGCGCGAATTGGCAGAGCTGCCGCAGATCAATGCCAAAGGCGGACTGGCCGCGCCCGAGGCCTACGCCATTCACCGCGCGCTCATCCTCAAAGCGGAGAAAATGTATGATCCGCGCGTGCTCGCCCGCATTCTGCGCGGACAG
>DATAOB010000139.1:0-58815 GCA_036265935.1 Beijerinckiaceae bacterium | reverse complement strand
ACCTAATCTCGAAACGAAGAGGCCCTGACCACGCGAGCTGGTCAGGGCCTCGGCACGCGTCATCAATGTGAGCGCACCACCGCATCTCCCACATCTTTTAGCGCAGGTCGAGTAGCCGGTCGTTCGACTACACACATGTTTGCATGGTTCCCTTGGGTCAAAAAAGCTCAGCCTGTCGAATACGTTGCTTCGCCAAGCGACTCCCCTGAAGGTCCGTGGCGTTTTAATATGTTAGACTTTGCATGAGTCCACCAATGCGGGACCGGCCGTGTAGACGTTTCGATGCCCCCAAACCTCGCCCAAAGACGCAAGAGGCAGGGAGCGCGGCGAGGACCGCCAGCTGATACGCGTTGATGACCCAGATCGACGAGGCGGGATCGGCGTGGAGATCGCTCGCGAGCCCGGAAGGGCGGTGTTGGTGATCGATGTATCGAGCGTTGCCAGGCAAACCGTAATGCCGATGGCAAGAAACGCTTTGCCGCGCTGCCCCGCCGGCAGCCCGTCGCGCGGGGCGGCGGACTGGAAGGTCTCCTGCTCAGGCCGCGTGTTCGTCAACTTGGTGGCGTGCGTGACACATCGGTGCTGCAGTCGGCTTTGCCCCTAAAGCGATGCAAGTCGTCAGGACTCAGTCGCTCAAGCCGCGCGCACGACCTGCGCGACGTCGGCCGCCAAAAATCCCCTAAGGCGTTGATTGATGATCTCCTCGGCGCCCGACATGATGCGATCGATGAGCTCCTTCACGCTCGGAATGTCGTGGATGAGGCCGGCGACCATGCCGCAGCTCCAGGCGCCGGCATCCATCTCGCCTTTCAGCATGATTTGCGGATAGACGCCGGCGACCTGGTCGTGAATGTCGTCGATCTTCAAGTCCGCGCCCTTCGCGCGCTCGATCTCGAGAATGCGGTCGACATTGGCGTTCTTCAACACGCGCTCGGTGTTGCGGATGGCGCGCATGATCAGCCGCGTATCGAGCTCGCTTGCTTCGACCAGCGCCTGCTTCACCCTGTCATGCACCGGCGCCTCCTTGGTGGCGATGAAGCGCGTGCCCATGTTCATGCCGTCGGCGCCGAGCGCCAGCGCCGCGACGAGGCTCCGCGCATCGGCCATGCCGCCGGACGCGACGAACGGAATCTTCAGCTCCTCCGCCGCGCGCGGCAGCAAAATCATGTTTGGCACGTCGTCCTCGCCGGGATGACCGCCGCATTCGAAACCGTCGACGCTCACCGCATCGCAGCCGATGCGCTCGGCTTTCAGCGAGTGCCGCACCGACGTGCATTTGTGGATCACCTTGATGCCGGCTTCCTTCAGCGCCGGCATGTATTGCTCCGGGCTGCGGCCGGCAGTCTCGACGATTTTGACGCCGCCCTGTTTGATCGCGTCGATATATTCGGGATAGGGCGGCTTGGTGAAGGCCGGCAGGAACGTCAAATTCACGCCGAACGGCTTGTCGGTCATGTCGCGGCAGCGGGCGATCTCCTTGGCGAGATTGTCCGGCGTCTTTTGCGTGAGGCCGGTGATGATACCGAGGCCGCCGGCATTCGACACCGCGGCGGCGAGATCGGCGAAGCCGACGAAATGCATACCCCCCTGGATGATCGGATGCTCTATCCCCAAAAGCTCCGTGATTCGCGTTTGCATCAGGCTTCTCTCGCTTTCGTCGCGCTGCGGCTTCAAGGCACCTATACAGGCGGGGCTCCGCGGCTGCAAAGGCGCCGAGGCGACCGCGTCGCGGCGCTGAATGGCGCCATGCGCGCCGCGATGCTAAACCAAGCTTAGCACCCAGCCCCGCGTGGCCGCCTTTGACCAAAGCCCCCATCATTCTCGGCGACCTCAAGGACCGCGATCTCGTCTTCCTGTCGCGCATCGGCCGCTTTCATAATTTTTCGCCGGGACAGATACTCATCCGCACCGGCGAACCGATCTACTCGCTTTATTTCATCACCGACGGCACGTTCTCGATCATCGCCGCCGACGGCACGACGATGGGCACCGTCGGCGAAGGCGAAGTCGTCGGCGAAATGTCCTTCTTCGAGCGGCGCCCGCCGAACGTCTCGGTCAAAGCCAAGACCAGCGCGCGGGTCATGGAGGTCGCACGCGCGCCGATCATCGCTAAGCTCGACGACGACAGCGCTTTTGCCGCGCGCTTCTATCGCGCGCTCGGCATGTCGCTCTCCTATCGCCTGCGCCGCGCCTCGTCGAAAGACGGCGAGCTCGATGAGAATTTCCGCGAGTCGCTCGTCCGCGCGGACGATCACTTCCTGCGCCTGATCAAATTATTGGAAGCTTAAGACTCCGCGCGGCACGAGGAGGGGCGCCATTTCCGCCGCAAAGTTTCGTCAATCCCCGGCGATGGCATGCGGGACGTCTCTTCTCATGCTGTCGAAGCGGGTGCTCATCTCTCTGCTGATCCTCGCCGGCGCCGTCGGTGGCGTCGCCGCGGCCGATCGCGACCTTCTCTGGGGCGTCGTCAAGGTCTGCGTCGCCAATCATGAGCTGACCGGTGGCGCCTTTCCCTGCCTCGAGGTCGACACCACGCAAGGCGTGGCGCGCGGGTTTGCGGTCGTTCGCGCGCCGTTGCAGCAGACGCATGTCGTCGTCACGCCGACGGCACGCGTCGCCGGCATCGAGGACCCGGCGCTGCAATCGCCCGACGCGCCGAATTATTTCGCCGATGCTTGGGGCGCGCGGAAATACGTGCTCGACTCCGTCGAGCGGGGGGTGAGCGAGCAGGACATCGGCCTTGCCGTCAATTCGCGGCCCGGCCGCAGCCAGGATCAGCTGCACATCCACGTCGATTGCCTGCGCCATCGCTACGCGCAGCTCCTGCGCCAGCACGGCGGCGGCCTCAGCACCGATAAATGGACGCGGCTTAATTTCGCGCTGCGCGGCCGCTATTACTGGGCGATGCTGATCAACTCGCCGGACCTCCCGGCGGTGAACATATTCCGCACCGCCGCGACTTTATTGCGCGTCTCGCCCGGGCGCATGGAGGATGTGACGGTGGTCGTGGTGCCGCGGCCGGGCGCGGGCTTCTACCTCCTCGCCGATCAGTACAGTCCGGGCGCCATGGGCAAGGGGCATGGGGAGTTTTTGCTCGATCATGCGTGCGGGGGATAGGGGAGGGGGCGGATGCCTTCGTGGATGCCCGGTCCCACGGGCCGGGCATGACGATTGCGATCACTCGGCTGCCACGGGATAGCCTTGAAGAATGCTTGGACCCCAACGGGATGGAACGCGTGGCTGTTCTCGTCCCGGGGCCCTACAGCCGCGTAACGGCGTGAGGCGAAGTGTTGGCCGAGCAGCTAGGAGGGCGGCAGTCAGCTCGGCTTCTAGCGCCGCGGGCGAAACGGAGAATTCGACGCGAGAGTCAGCGGTTTTCCCCAAATGTCTATGATGGTGCCTATTGCAATGACAATCAACTCTCATTGTTCGCTCAGCGCGTTGTCAGTGCGAAAATCTGATTCTGTTCGGCGATAAGCTATCGATGGATTTGAATATACAGGTGTTAGATCGCGAAGAGGTGGATTGGCTACGGTGGATGCAAGCTTCGGTTTTTCCGCCCGGTGATATTAATCGCGCGCTTAAACCACCTGATGAGAACTTACATGAATAGTTCTTAGGTTCTGTGCGAGGCATAAACGCCACACACGTTGTCCCGGGTTGTGAATGAGGTTGAATTCCGAGCGATGTCTACATCTTAATGAGACGCAACGATGCACGGTGAGGCGAAGAATGTACTGGTGGGTCTCGTATGGTGATAAACAACTGATTTCCCACGGAACTCTCAACCAATCGGGTTGGATGACGGCCAACGAGGCTCTCGATTGGGCTCGCCGCCAAATTGCTGCTGGCGAGCGTGTAACTGAAATTCGAGGCCCGCATGGTGAGGTTTGGATTGTGGATCGCGTGGCGGAAATGCTGCGCTCACGTCCGAGCTGAGCCGGCCATGAGGCCCTCGCCTCAGCCTGGCTTTATGAAAGCCAGCATGAAAGCCAGCTACGCGGTCGAAGCGGCGTTGACTTCACCACTGCAGCCCGTCACTAGGCGGCCAAGCTCGGTCACAACCCCGCTTGATTAGCGTAGGGGCGCAGCGGAACGGTGCGACGGGACGAACCTTGTCGTCAAACTCTAGCAGACTAGGCGCGGTCGACGATTTGGATATCAATGCAGGGCATTCGCGGCCTGGATAGCTGCGCATACCAAAGGGACGTCGGCAACGTTCTGCCCCACCTACCCCGCAGATTCCCCTCACAAAAACCCCGCAAAAGTCGTCCGCAACTCCCCTTGCGAGGCGCCGCCACAATCCTCACATGAGCCTCATCGGGGACCGGGCGGCTGAGGAGAAACCTCTCCCGTCCCGCCCAATCGTGCCGGCTGCGCTTCGGGCCGCCGGTCAGGTCTTGCGAAAGAGAGGATTTATCCATGGCAAAAATCATCGGTATCGACCTCGGCACGACGAATTCCTGTGTCGCGGTCATGGAAGGCTCGACCCCCAAGGTCATCGAGAATTCGGAAGGCTCGCGGACGACCCCGTCCATCGTCGCCTTCACCCAGGACGGCGAGCGCCTCGTCGGCCAGCCGGCCAAGCGCCAGGCCGTCACCAATCCGGAACGCACGTTCTTCGCCATCAAGCGGCTGATCGGCCGCACCTTCGACGATCCCATGACCAAGAAGGACATGGGGCTCGTGCCGTATAAGATCATCAAGGCGGCGAACGGCGACGCCTGGGTCACGGCGGACGGCAAGCAATATTCGCCCTCGCAGATTTCCGCCTTCGTCCTGCAGAAGATGAAGGAAACGGCCGAGGCCCACCTTGGCCAGACGGTCACCCAGGCGGTGATCACGGTGCCGGCTTACTTCAACGACGCGCAGCGCCAGGCGACCAAGGACGCCGGCAAAATCGCAGGGCTCGAGGTGCTCCGCATCATCAACGAACCGACGGCGGCGGCGCTCGCCTATGGGCTCGACAAGAAGGGCTCCGGCACGATCGCGGTCTATGACCTCGGCGGCGGCACGTTCGACGTGTCGATCCTCGAGATCGGCGACGGCGTCTTCGAGGTGAAGTCGACGAACGGCGATACCTTCTTGGGCGGCGAAGACTTCGACATGCGTTTGGTCGAGTATCTCGCTGGCGAGTTCAAGAAGGAGCAGGGCATCGATCTCACCAAGGACAAGCTCGCGCTGCAGCGCCTGAAGGAGGCGGCGGAGAAGGCGAAGATCGAGCTGTCGTCGGCGACGCAGACCGACATCAACCTGCCCTACATCACCGCGGATGCCTCGGGTCCGAAGCATCTGACGATGAAGCTCACCCGGGCGAAATACGAGTCGCTCGTCGACGATCTGATCCAGCGCACCGTCGAGCCCTGCCGCAAGGCGTTGAAGGACGCGAACCTCAGCGCCGGCGAGATCAACGAGGTGGTGCTCGTCGGCGGCATGACCCGCATGCCGAAAGTGCAGGAGGTGGTGAAGCAGTTCTTCGGCAAGGAGCCGCATAAGGGCGTCAACCCGGACGAGGTCGTCGCGATCGGCGCGGCGGTTCAGGCCGGCGTGCTGCAGGGCGACGTCAAGGACGTGCTGCTCCTCGACGTCACGCCGCTGTCGCTCGGCATCGAGACGCTCGGAGGCGTGTTCACGCGGCTCATCGACCGCAACACGACGATTCCGGCGAAGAAGAGCCAGGTCTTCTCGACGGCGGAGGACAACCAGACCGCCGTCACGATCCGGGTCTTCCAGGGCGAGCGCGAGATGGCCTCGGACAACAAGCTGCTCGGCCAGTTCGACCTTGTCGGCATTCCGCCGGCGCCGCGCGGCATGCCGCAGATCGAGGTTACCTTCGACATCGACGCCAACGGCATCGTCAACGTCACGGCGAAGGACAAGGCCACCAACAAGGAGCAGCAGATCCGCATCCAGGCCTCGGGCGGTCTGTCCGAAGCCGACATCGACAAGATGGTCAAGGACGCCGAGCTGCACGCCGCCGAGGACAAGAAGCGCCGCGAGCTGGTCGACGCCAAGAACCAAGGCGAGGCGATGATCCACTCGGCCGAAAAATCGCTCGCCGAGTATGGCGACAAGGTCTCGGGCGCCGACAAGACCGCCATCGAGACGGCGATCGCCTCGTTGAAGACGGCGCTCGAGGGCGAGGACGTCGAGGCGATCAAGGCACGTACCAACGACCTCGTCCAGGCCTCGATGAAGCTCGGCGAGGCGATGTACAAGGCGCAAAGCGCGGCCGGTGGGCCGGACGGCGGCGCGGATGCCGGCGGCGGCGGTGCGGCCAGCGGCTCGCATGAGGCGAAGAATGACGACGTGATCGATGCCGACTTTAAAGAAGTCGGCGGCGACAAGAAGTCGGCGTAAGGTTGTATCTCGCGTTCCGCGTGATGTGTAGGGAAAGGCCCAGCGGCAACGCCGGGCCTTTTTTCTACGTCGAGCGGTGCGCCGGTCTAAGGACGCTCTAACCGCAGAGCGTTGATGCGTTCCGCTATGTAGATTCGTTCTGGACAGCGTGCCACGGTTACGGCACGGAATGGGCGATGACCGGTCCCGCCGTGGCAGTCACGGCTTCGACAAGCAGCGGTCCCAAATTCTTGTTGATCCAGGCCAATGCTCGCCGGTTCGATTCTTCAGCTCCTTCCACCGTGTTGAAGACACTGATGGCAGTCACGGTATCGTCTGGCGCATAGAGCACGTAATAGCCGAGGAAGCCCGGGACATTGCTGATGATGGGGATCGCCCCGCGCTTGATGCGGCGCGCCAGCTCATCAGCCGTGCCGGGCTTTGCTTTCGCCTGACGAATTGCAGCGTACATGAGAAGCCTCCCCTGGTTTACCTATCCTGATCGCCGAATCTGCCGCGATCGCACGGCGCCAATGCATCTGTCCCCATCGCTTCAGCCATCTGTAGTCCCACGCTCCTGGCCTGCAAATCCAACCAATCGCCGTGGCGCGCGCGCCGGCAAATCTCCCTAGGAACAACAGGTCAAGTCGTCCTGCGCGATCAGAGTTTCTAGCGCTGACACGATAGCTTCTAAGACGGCAAGCGCATCCCGTGTGCCGTCGGCTTCGCCTTTCTCGAAATCCGCACCCGCCTGCGCCATCGTGTTGGTCACATGGGCAAGGCAAAGCACCCTCACGTTCGCCACACGCGCAAACGTGTAGAGTGCGGCGGCCTCCATTTCGACGGCGAGAATAGCCTTGGCTTTTGCAGCCGCGATTGCTTCGGCGGTCTCACGGAATGGCGCATCCGTCGTCCAGCTCGCGCCGACGACGCTGCGGAGCGGGAGAGGAGAAAGCGATTTTGCCGCCGCGGCGACAAGCTCGGCATTCGCTTCGGCGAATTCGGCGGGTGCAGCATAATGGTAGCTCGTTCCCTCGTCCCTTAGCGCCCGATCGATCACAACGAAGTACGGAGGGCTTCCGGCCGGCGTAATCTGGCCCGCAGAGGTGAGGCTGATCAACAGACGGCAGCCGCTTGCGAACAATTCCTCCGCTACTAGAACCGCGAACGGAGCTCCTACGACACGGCCGACGATGCCAACCTTGTGTCTTCCCAATAGAAATGTATCGAGTTCGGTATGATAGCAGGGCCAGCCCGAGAACCGCGTTGCTGAGCCGGATTCGCGCAGCACACGAACCAGGTCGCCGTCAGGATCTAAAACGCCGACCCGCGGTACTTCCTCGAAAGGTATTGCCTTTTGCCGCCGCGCCTCGCGCAGCAACGCGTCGGGCCGGAACACGGATGGAGACCGTGGTGTCTTGTTGTCGAGGATCACAGCCATATCTTCAACGCGCTCGTAAATATCGCAACGGCTACGTGGCGAGCGCGATGAGACGTTGCACCGGTGCAGGCAGCGTGACCGTCCAGGCAGTGCGGCGGCGAAGCATCGCGTCAAGTCCGAGCGAGCGGCCCGCCGCATGCAGGCTGAAGGCTCCCATAAGGAAGGCCAGGAACACGTAATTCCACGGCCATTCCGCCGGGTGACGGTAGAGACCAATCCAAAGGTTTACCACGAAAACGATAGCCAAAAGTCCGGTCAGGCGTACGCCCAAGCCGAGAATCAGCGACACCGCGAATGTGAGTTCCGCCAAATAGACAATCGGGTCGAGGATGATGAAAGCTGGAAGCAGTACATCCTGGACCAACGCTCGGTGCCAATCGAAGGCCGAGTTCTCGACCATCTGTTTCGTCCAGAAAAACAGGCCGTTCTCCGTCGTAAAGAACGGCAGCTTCCAGAGCGAGCCCTGAAACCACATGCAGCCGATCAGCATGCGCGCGAAGCAGGTTGCGAGATGAGCGGCCGTGCGCTGCTCGGGATCTTCTCGCCAGTTGCGGACCGCAATGACAGTGCCGGCGAGCAAAAGCGCGAGAAAGACCGCTACAAGCAGCCAGCGCCACTCGCCGCGAGAGAGTTGGTCCGGCGTCTCGCCGATGATGAACGACCCAGCGTCCTGAAAAGGATTCGTGCGCATTATTGACCGGCGGGTTTGAGAAAGGCCGGCTCGACTGCGACTCGAGCAAAGGTCATGAGAATTCTGGTCCCGGCTGTGAGGCTGCCGCGCAACGAGCCCGCGACTTTGGAGTGGCCGCCGATGCGCCGGCGATTGTCGACCGGGACTTCCAGGATGCGCAGCCCGCTGCGCGCGGCGCGCATCTGCATTTCGAGGTTCCAGCCGTAGGTCATTTCGCGCATGCCGAGTGCGAGCAGCGCGTCGCGTCGGATCGCACGAAACGCACACATGTCGGTATAGGCAATTCCGTAAAGCGCCCGCATGCCGAGCCCAATCGCCGAACCGGCGACGCGTTGATGCCAGGCCATGCTGCCTTCCGCGGCTGCACCACGCAAGCGCGAGCCCAGAATGAAATCGCGCGTCCCGGCATCGATGGGCGCGATCAGGCCGGCGATGCTCGCCGGGTCATCGGCGCCGTCACCGTCCATGAAGACGAGAATTTCGGCATCGCTCGCAGCTTGCGCACCGGCAAGGCAGGCCCGGCCGTATCCGCGCCCGGCATGGATCACCTCGGCACCGGCGCGACGCGCCTCGTCAACCGTACGATCCGAGCTGCCGCCGTCCGCGACGATGATGCGAGCAACCACATCGCGCGGAACGGAGGCGATCAGGATGCCGATCGACTCCTCCTCGTTCAGCGTCGGAATGATCAGTGCCACGCGTGAACGCGGCAGGGGGCTTTGCATGTCAGAGGCTCCAGCGCAGGCCGCAGCTTGCGCAAGCGGCGGGCGGTTTGTCGGAGAGGAGCGCCTCGCGGAAGGTCTGGTACGGAACGCCGTTCCAGATTTCGCGCAAGGTGGCCTGCGTGGCGTCGCCGAGCGTATAGTTCTCGTATCCGCGTTGCGAGAACGGCGCGATGCAACACGGCAACACGCGTCCGTTCGCCGTTATGTACATCACGCTCCATGGTCGCCGGCACAGGCTCCACGGCGAAGCGTCCTCCTGACGTTTGAGGCTCGTGCCCGGGTCGGACGCGGCCCCCGAGGCGCTAAACGTAATGCCGAGCCGGCGCGCCGCGGCTTCCGCTGCCTCGATATAAGCACCTTCCTCACCGCTGAGGCGGTCGTAGAGGGCCTGGTCCGGCCGCGCCATGCCGATCGCATTTTCTGCAAAGAAGACAAGCCGCTGCAGATGGACTTCCTCAACGCCAATGTCCGCGGCGAGTTCGACGAAGGCGGGAAGCTCGACGATCGTTTCGCGGAGCCCGGTCAGCCAAGCCGAAACCCGCGGGCGCTCGTGTCCTTCGCGCTCCTGTAGCTCACGAAAGCTGCGCACGTTGCGCAGAATGCGGTGAAAGTAATTCTTGCCGCGAACAGCCTTGTAGGATTTCGCATTGGCTGCGTCGAGCGAGACGCGCAACTCGTCGAGTCCGGCCTCTATGAGTGCGCGGCCGTTCCTCTCGTTGAGGACAGTACCGTTTGTATTGAACAGAACGTGGGTGCCGCGCTCCTTTAGATAGTGCACCATTGCCGGCAGCTTCTTGACCAGCATCGGTTCGCCAACGCCGTGCAGGACGGCACGTTGCAGGCCGGGAAGCTGGTCGACGATCGACGTGAAAAGCGCCCAGCTCATGTCGGCTGGCGGCTCGAGCTCCTCGTAAGTGCGCGGACACGTCGTGCAGAGCAGATTGCAGCGATTGGTGATCTCGAGGTAAAGGCAGACTGGCGGCCGCTCGTGATGGGGCGCACGCGCAAGCGGAACGGTCTCATGATAGCGCCTCGGATCAAGCCGCGCTGCGCTGGTCAACCCGACCTCCTTCGCTCGACGAAAGCCCAAGGCGCGAACCGCGTCCCAGAAACGTCTCGATCACCAAGATGACCACGAACGGGCCATACATTGCCGCGGTGAGCGAGAAGCGGTCAATCGTCCAAATATTTCCGTAGAGCAGGGCCGCACTTGTGGTCAGATAGATGAGCGCTGGCGACAGTTGGAAGCAAAGAAATGGCACAATCCAGGTGAAATACCAGGGAAAATGCGGTGACAATAGAATTGTGAAGACGGTGATCAATACCGTCGCTGCGGCAAGCGAAACCTTTTCCGGGGCCGGCCGGAAGATCGCGATCAGCGCAAGCGCGGCGAGGATGATCGCAGCAAATACCACGTAAACGATGGGCGCGATGGACGGCAGAGGCGCAAGCTTCTCGAGCAGCGCGACAACAAAGAATCCGCTGCCCTGCGTCAGATGTTCTTCTTCCACATAGCCCGGCAAAAAGCCAAACACCTGACGGCCGACACTTATGTAGGGCAGATACAGGAGGACGGCCGTCACAACTGCCCCCAACGGAAACCGCCAGTCCCAGCGGCGGTAAAGGGCGGGGGCGAGCACCGCCGGGAAATATTTGACGAGTGCTGCGCCGGCGAGCAGCGCGCCAGCAATCGCCGGGTGGCGCCGGTCGGCGATCAGGCAGGCGAGCAGCATGAAGCCAATCGCCGCCGCATCGATGTGGCCGCTGCCGGCGAACTCGAATAGCGGTAAGGGATGCCAAGCATAGAGCAGAATGCGCGTCTGCGGCAGGTTGCGGCGCGCGAGCAGCGCCAGAATTGCGGCAATGCCCGCTGCCTCGAAAGCAACCATGCTCGCCTTCATGACGGTGAGCTTTTCCGCAATGCGCGTTGAAAGCAGAAAGATCACCTGCGCCATCGGCGGATAAATCGTTGTCGCGTAATCGGCGTGATTGACTTGCGGATAGATCGCCTCATCGCGAAGCGGCACGAGTTGCGAATCCGCCGGCCGGTATTCGTAAGGGTTCACTCCGGAGGCCTGCACCCGCCCGTCCCATACGTAGCGATAAATATCGGTTGAGACGGGCGGCGCAAAGATCAGCATGGCGCGCGCGATCGCCGCGACTGCCAAGATTCCATAAACCACCCGCCGTCGTGCTTTGTTACCGAGGTTCCCCTCGTAACGCAGCAGAAGCCACACCGCGCCGGCATAAACCGGCGCCTCGCCCAGCATGATCCACTCGACTGCCGCGTGGTCGCGCAGAAACAACGCGTAGGCGCCTCCTGCCGTCAGAATGAGAAGCAAGGCCGCCGCGAGCGAGAGCCCCTGGAAGAGTTTGCGTGAAGCGGTCATGCAATGCTTGCGGCCGGGAAGCCGGCGTCGCGCACCGGCCCGATACGGTCAGCGAAATCCGCCGCGTCAATGAGGCGCCGCAGCACGGCGGCGGAGTGGCTGGGAAAATAGGCGCCGGACATGCCGCCGTTGGCGGAGCGAGCGGCCGTTTCCCCAATGAGCTTTCGCAAGCTGTCGAGATCGTCGACATCGTACCAGGGTGCGAGCCTCACCACTTCGAGATCCAGTTCACCGGCGCGCTCGAGCGTCTGTCGTGCGACGCGCTGCGTGCTCCAGGCGATATCCTGAAACAGCCGGCGATGTGGGTGTTTGAGGCCGAGGAGGTAATACCCGCCATCTTCGCACGGGCCGAGCACAATGCGTTCGCCTGGCGCGGCGAGCGCGCGTGCGGTCGCAACGAGCCTTTCGGTCGGCAATGTCGGACTATCGGAATTCAGAACCACGGCGGCACCATAACCGAGATCGAGCAGGGATTGTGCCGTCTGGATGAGGCATTCGCCGAGATCGGGGAGCCAAACTTCCATCAGACCAACATGCGCCGGCAGACAATCCTCGAAGAACGGCGCGGCACCGGGCGGCCCGAATGCTACAAACGAAGCGATGTCAGCCTGTTCGGCAGCGCGCGCGACATTATCGATGATGTCGCGCAGAAATGCCGTATTCAGGTCGGCGGCCTCGATCGGCGTGAGCGGCGGCGACAATCGCGTCTTGGTCTGGCCCGGGATCGACGCCTTCGCCATGATCGCGATTGCGCAACACTGGCCTATTGGCTTTGCGTGTGCCGGACGGAGGAGCATCAGGCAATTTCCTGCTCAGATAGCGCTGAACCTTTATAGCGCCCTCCCAACACCCCCCGAGATACATGTTCGTCCCTCGACGGCTCCGGTACATGAACATAACGCGTCGGCGACCTCGTAGCCGAGCGCGGGCTCACGTCAAAAACACATGTCCGTGAGAAGCACAGGACCGTAAGCGCGGCCGGGAACCCCGCAATAGCCAGTCACTCTATCGGCCTGACCAGACCGGCTTCCGTTTTTCGGCAAATGCCTTCGGGCCCTCGACAAAATCGGCCGATGACAGCATCGCCTGCACTGCCGGAAATTGGATTTGCTCCTTCAGCGCCTGGTCCACCGGCATATCGAAGCCGCGCATTGCAACCTGTTTCGAGGCACGGATCGACATGGGACTGAGGTTCAGGATTTCCTTCGCCCAGCGTTTGGCGCCCGCCAAGGCCCGTCCCTCCGGCACGACCTCATTGACGAAGCCGAGCGACAGTCCTTCTGATGCGGCGACGCGCCGTCCGGTGAGAATGATGCCCATCGCCCGCTTCATTCCGATCTCGCGCGGCAGGCGCAGCAATCCTCCAGCTGTGGCCGCAAGTCCGACCGACGGCTCCGGCAGTGCGAACGTGGCGTCCTCCGCCGCAATGATCAGGTCGCAGGCGAGCGCGATTTCAAAGCCGCCGCCCATGGCAAACCCATTGACGGCTGCGATCACCGGCTTCGACAAATCGAAACGGTGCGACAGTCCGCCGAATCCGGATACACCCCAGCCGCGTTCGCCACCGCCCGCCTGATATTTCAGATCATTTCCGGCGCAAAACGCCTTGTCGCCGGCGCCGGTGATGATCGCGACCCATTGATCTGCGTCTTCGGCGAAGCGGTCGAACGCGTCATGCATCTCCAAGTGCGCAGGCTTATGGAGTGCATTGTAGACGGCAGGCCGGTTGATCGTCACGATCGTTACAGGTCCTTCCCGCTCGACCAAAATGTATTCGTATTTTCCGTCTTCTCCGGCCAACGTATCCTCCCGTTTTTTGCAAAGTAAGTCGCCATGAAGACGAAGACTTTGCGGCCTGCTTCAAGAGCAGGTCAAGCAAGCGCGATGGACACCTTCCCGAAGTGCCGGCCGCTCGCCATGTAGGCGAAGGCTTCCTTCGCCCGCTCGAACGGAAAACTTTTGTCCATGACGGGCTTCATCTTGTTTTGCGCGATCGCGCTGACCATCGCCTGAAGGTCCTCGATTGAGCCAACCGTCGTTCCTTGCAGGCGCTGCTGCTGCATGACCATCAGAGAAATGCGCGGCGGCGCCTCCGGCTGGCCGGCAAGCACGCCAATAAAGGCTATCGTGCCGCCGATTTTCGTGGCGCGGATCGATTCGTTCAACGTGCCGACGCCGCCGACCTCGACCACGAGATCGACCCCCCTCGCAGTCGATTGCCGCGCCACCTTTCCCCAATCAGGCGTCGTTTTGTAGTTTATGGTGAGGTCGGCGCCGAGCTCCTTCAGCCGCTCGATCTTCGCGTCGCTTGACGATGTCGCGATCACGCGCGCGCCGCTCATTTTCGCAAATTGCAGCGCGAAAATGGAGACCCCACCCGTCCCTTGCGTCAGCACCGTTTGACCAGGCTTCACGTTTCCGAGCTTGACCACCGCGCTCCAAGCCGTCAGACCGGCGCAGGGCAGAGACGCGGCCTCCGCGTCGCTCAGATGGTCGGGCGTCTTCACCAACGCGTGCGCAGGAAACACCCGATATTCTTGAAGCACGCCGTCGAGTGCGCCGCCGAGGCCGGTATGCATCTTCGTCTCGTCAGGATCGCCGCCTAGCCACCCTTCGAAGAAGCTGCCGATGACGCGCTCTCCCCGCTTGAGCTGCGTGACATCGGAGCCGACCGCCTCGACAACACCGGCCCCGTCGGAGAGCGGTATCAGCGGAAATTTTTGGCGCGAGCCGTAGCCGCCTTTGACGGTCAGAAGATCGCGGTAATTCAGGGTCGCGGCCTTGAGGCGGACAAGCACCTCTCCTGGCCCGGGGCTCGGCACCGGCTTCTCGACAAGCGCCATGCCTTCAGCGCCGTTCGGACCCTGCAACTCATAGGCCTTCATTCGCGCGACACTCGCAGTGAAAAGCTCGGCAGGTTCTACTCTGTGGTTGGCGGCGGAACCACTGGCTTGAAGGGCCGCCGACGCGCGCCTCAGCTCGGCATTTGCTTCTTCGGCTCGACGATCTCGAATGTCGGCTGGAAGGTGTCGAGCAGGCCAAAAAGCTCCATGAGCTTCATCGGATTGCCGGCGATCTTCACCTTGCCTGCCTGGATTTCCTGCATGAACGTGGTCTGTCGCGCAAAGATCGCATTGAGCGTTGCGCGTGAAAGGGTGAGCGAGGCATCGGCGTCGTCGCGATTCCTGCCGGCGACATAGGTCAACGCGCAATTTTCGAGGTTGAGCACGTAGCGCTCGCCGCTGTCGTCGAAAATCCAGTTGATCACCGCATTTTTGCCCTCGGCTTTCGGCCCGTTCAGCCGCACGCCGATAAAGTCGAACAGCATATCGATTGTCAGCGCCTTCAGCGTGTCGGGGCTGACGGACGCCGTCGCTCCCGTCGCTGCCACGCCGTGACGTAATTCCTGCGCAGCGAAAAGATAAGCGTTGCGCCAGGTCGCCGCTTCCGAGAGATAGCCCAGCTGCTCGAACGCGTCGGCGTTGAGCGCGCGCGCTTCCATATTGTCGGGTTCGGCGAAGACGACCTTGTTCATCACATCGGCGACCCAGCGGTAATTGCCGGCGCGGAAGTCCTCACGCGCACGTGCGATGATCGCGGCGGAGCCGCCCATATATTCGACCGTCATCTTTGCACCTTCGCGCGGCGGCAGCGGGTCGAGATTGGCGGGATTACCGTCATACCAGCCGAGATATTTCTGGTAGATAGCTTTCGCATTGTGGCGGACGGTCCCGTAATAGTCGCGGTTCTGCCATTCCTGCGCGAGGCTTTTCGGCAAAACCAGCGCTTCGGCGATTTCCGGCGCGGTCAGGCCATGATTTAAGAGCCGCAGCGTCTGGTCGTGCACGTATTTATAGAGATCGCGCTGCGCCTTCATATAGCTCTTGATGCGCTCCGTGCCCCAGACCGGCCAATGATGCTGGCCCATGAGCACGTCGGAACGATCGGCGAAAAGCTCCAGCGCCTCGTTGATATATTTCGACCAGGCGAGCGGGTCGCGCACCTCGGCGCCGCGGAACGGTAGAAGGTTGTGGAAGAGATGCGTCGTGTTCTCCGCCATGTTGAGCGCGCGTAGGGCCGGGAAATACATGTGCATTTCCGCCGGCGCCTCGCTGTTCGGCGCCATCTGGAAAACGATGTCGACGCCGTCGATCTTGCGCGTCTCGCCGGTCTTGCGGGTGAGATCGGTCGGCGCAATCAGCGTCACCGCGCCTCGCGAAATCGTCTTGCCGAGCGCGGCATCGACCTGCCCGCGTTCGCCGGTGCGTAGCAACGTTCCGAATTGATATTGCGCCCGCCGCACCATCGCGTTGCCGGCAATGATGTTCTCGGAAACTGCGTGCTCCATGAACCCGTCGGGGGCGATGATCGCGACCTCGCCGGCGGCGACGGCTGCCTCGTCAATCACGCCTTTGACGCCGCCGAAGTGATCGGCATGCGTATGCGTGTAGATGACGGTTTTAACCGGACGCCGGCCGCGGTGCTGGTAATAGAGTTCCAGCGCCGCTTTTGCCGGCTCGGCGGAGGTTAACGTATCGATGACAATGATGCCGCTCTCGCCTTCGACAATCGTCATGTTGGCAATATCGAAGCCGCGCACCTGGTAAATCCGTTCGGTGACCTCGAAGAGACCATGGCGGCAATTGAGCTGCGCGATCCGCCAAAGGCTCGGATGCACCGTGTCAGGCGCTTCGTCCGACTGCAGGAAAGCATACGGTTTTTGCGACCACACAGTGCGCTCGCCGGCCATGACGGTTGCGTCGGGCCTGCTGCCGATGAAGCCGCGCTCCGCATCCTCGAAGTCGCGTCGATCGGCGAAGGGAAGGGCGTCGAGCACCGCTTTGTTGGCTGCCACGACGAAAGTTTCTGCGGGCCGCGGCGCGCGCGGATTGTCGGCCTGAATATTCATGGCAAAGTCCTCAATGTACTGAACGGATCATATCGGCGGCTTTCTCGCCGATCATGATCGAGGCGGCGTTGGTGTTGCCGCCGATCAAGGTCGGCATGATCGAGGCGTCGGCGACCCGCAGGCCTGCCACCCCATGCACCCGAAGTTGCGCATCGACCACGGCCCCTTTGTCGCTTCCCATCCGGCAGGTGCCGACCGGGTGGTAGATCGTGTCGGAACGGTTGCGCAGTTCGGTCTTGATCTCGTCATCGCTGTCGAGGTGTTCCGTGTAGAAATCGCGGATGCTGTGTTGCTTCAGCGCCGGCGCCTCCATGATGCGGCGCGTGATCTTGAAACCTTTGACCATCGTCTCGAGGTCGTCGGGATCGTCGTAGAATTTGGGATCGATCACCGGCGGCGCCGTCGCCTCCTTGCTTTTCAGGGTTACCGAGCCGCGGCTCTTCGGACGCAGGAGGCAGACATGGCAGGAGAAGCCGTGCCCGAGCCGTTTCTTGCGCGAATGATCGTCGACCATGCCGACGACGAAATGCAGCTGGATGTCAGGGGCGGAGCCGTTGGCTCCGGTGCTCAAGAACCCGCCGGCTTCGGCAAAATTCGATGTCACCATGCCGAGACGCGATTTCCGATAGAGGCCGATCTCCTTCAGGAGCCGCCGTGCGCCTCCGAGCGATACGCCGAACAGGTCCGCATGCCTGGACTTGTAGACGAAGACGTAATCGACATGGTCCTGGAGATTGCGTCCGACGCCCGGCAGGTTCTGCACGACCTCGATGCCGTGCTCGGATAAATGCGCGGCGTCGCCGATGCCGGACAGCATGAGCAGCTGCGGCGTCTGCAAAGCGCCGCAGCTGACGATGACCTCGCGTGCCGCGGTCACCCGCTCCACCTTGTCGCCGCGTTGATATTCGGCGCCAGCGGCGCGGCCATTCTCGAAAAGGATGCGCCTCGTCGACGCTCCGGTGACGACATGCAGGTTCGGACGCGACATGTGCGGATGGATGTAGGCGCGGGCCGCGCTACACCGCTCGCCGTTCTTCTGCGTCACCTGGTACGTACCGATACCCTCTTGTCTGTCGCCGTTGAAATCGTCGGTCGAGGGAAGCTGCAATTGCTGCGCAGCTTCAAGAAAATACTCGATAAACGGGCTCCGTGAGCGCAGCTTTGCGACGTTCAGCGGGCCATCGTTACCGTGATATTCGTCGCGGAAATCCTCGTTGCATTCGGCTTTCTTGAAATGCGGCAGCACGTCCTCGTAAGCCCAGCCCGAATTGCCGAGCGCGGCCCAGTAATCATAATCAGAATGATGACCGCGAATATAAACCATCGCATTGATCGCGCTGGAGCCGCCGAGCGCCCGGCCGCGCGGCTGATAACCGCGGCGCCCGTTTAGACCAGGCTGCGGCACCGTCTCGAACGCCCAATTGTTGATTTTGCTCGGCAGCATCAAAGCCGTTGCTATCGGCGTGTTGACGAGCCAATTGTTGCCGGCACCGCCCGCTTCGAGCAGACAGACGTTGATGCGCGGATCTTCGCTGAGCCGGCTTGCGACGACGCAGCCGGCAGAGCCGCCGCCGACGATCACATAATCGAATTCAGCCATGTCCCCTCCCTCATCTCAGGCTGCAGGCGTTGGCGCGACATCGCGCGCGGGCTCTCCTGCGGCAGGCACATCCGGCGCAAACAGGCGCGCCTCATCAAGACCGCCGCGATCGCGCTCCGGACGCATGAACATCATACCGATCGTGCCGGTGATCGCCATGATGATTCCGCAGATGACGAAACCGCGGCTAAATCCATCGAGCGGCGTCGCAGCATGCTCGATAATATTGCCCATAATGTATGGCGCGAGCAGTCCTGCGGAGGTGCCAACGGCATTGCCGATCGCCAGCATCGCGCCGCGTTGCGCAACAGGTGTGATCTCACTGACAACTGCATGGCAGACGACATAGATCACGCCCGGCAGGGACGTGGAGACGACGGCCATGGCCACCTTCAGTCCAGCGCCCGGCAATTGCGGCATGATAATGAGGCCAATACCACCGAGCGCAACACAGCCGCCGCCGAGCACGCCGCGCGCGAGCCGGCTCGAGGCGCCGTTCAAGAGCAGCCGCTGCGACAGCCACCCGGCGGCGATCACCGTGAAGACGCTGAGGCCCCAGGGCAGCGCCGCGAGGTAACCCGCCTCGTGCTGGGTAAAACCGAGGCCGTTGATCAGATACGGCGTTTGCCAGGAAATGCCGAGCGACAGCGCCCAATAGGCGCCGAAGAACGCGCACCAAGCAGCAAGCACGGTCGGATTGAGCAGAAGCTTGGAATAAGGGACCGCGCGCGTGCGCGTCTGTTGCGCAGCGGCGGCCGGCGTCTCGTCGAGTGTGCCTTCGCGCCCGAAGATCAGCCAGGCGATCGTCCACGCGAGCCCGGCAATGCCGAGCATGCCGAACGCCCAATGCCAGGAATAGTTGATGATGATGTAATTCAAGGCAGGCAGCGCACCCATGACGCCAATGCTGGCGCCCTGCGCAATGACGGCGGTCGGCAACGTGCGCAGCTCGTTGGGGAAAAATTTGTAGGTGGAGTGCAGCGCGACGGGATAGGCCGGCCCCTCGCCGGCGCCGAGTGCGATACGGCAGGCGATCATCGTAGCAAAGCCGACGCTGCCGACCATGGGGAATTGCGTCAACGCCCAGATCAAGCCCATGGCGAGCAGCGCCCAGCGCGTCTGGACGCGGTTGACCAAGAACCCGGTGGCGATGGAGGAGATTGAGAAGAGGAAGAAGAAGCTCGAGCCGATTAAACCGAATTGGCCCGGGGTAAGATTCATCTCCTGCATGATCGGTACCCCGGCGAGACCGATGACTGCCTTATCGACGAAATTGATCAGCATGAATGCAAAGAGCAACGCCACGATGAGCCAAGCGCCGGGCTCTGCTTTGCTGATCTTCATCTTATCCCCTTTCTGTATGCTCGTTTCGCCGCTCCACTTGCGTGGCGACTTTATTGCCGCGCCATTTCCGCCCGGCCGACATGCTCGCCATCCAAGGCTTGCCGGTATAGCGCACGCCCTGTGCCGCCAGTGCGTCGATCGTCGGCGCGCGGATGGGCGAGCCGTAACGGCCGAAATCGGAAAAGCGGACTTCGTCGAAGAGAACGCAGGATGTTCGGCGCGCCCTTCGGCGGCGGCCTCACGCCCGGCCAGAAGGGCCGCGACTCGGCGATCGTGCGGCCGATCGTGCCTGCAAAATCCGGCGCGGCGTCTTTGCCCACCTGATCTCCTCCCAGACGTCCCAGCGTTTTTCTTCGGTGCTCCGCTTCAGGCGGGCCCCTTGTGCTGTTCAATAATGGTAACTATGGTTATCATTATCGCGGAGAGGATGCAAGCGTGCTGGACACCGAACAGACAGCCGACATCGACCTTGACCTGCCCGGGGTGACCCCGGCGCGGCAGAAGCGCAGCCGGCAGACCATTGCCGCGCTGCTCGCCGCCGGCGAGAAGCTTCTGAAGACCAACAGCCTCGAAGAGCTGTCGATCGAGAGCCTGTGCGCCGAGCTCGGCGCGACAGTCGGCGCCTTCTACAGCCGCTTCGAGAGCAAGGAGGCCTACTTCCGCACGCTGCAGCTGATGGCGGCGCGGCGCGGCACTGCGCGTTTCGCCGAACTGCGCGAAAGCGGCGCGCTGGCCAAAGCCGATTTACCCGAAATCTGCCGCGTCTTCGCGGCGAACGCAGCGGCCTGGTTTCGCGACAATGAAGGCGTGCTGCGCGCCTCGCTGCAGCATAATTCGACGCATCCGGTGCGCTGGAGCGAGTTCAAGGAGCTCGGCAAGCAATTCGTCGGCGAGAGCACCCCGCCGCTGCTCGCGCGCATGGGAGCGGGCAAACGCGCCGCACAGACGCAAAACATCGGCTTCGCGTTTCAGGTTATGTTCGGGACGCTGGTCAATGCGGTCTTGAACGATCCCGGTCCGATCGGACTGCATGACAAGCACTTGCCGGAGCGGCTCGGGCAAGTGCTGCTGCTCATCCTCGACAGCGCGGCGGCGAAGCGACCGGCGGAGTCTGCGCGGCGCGTCGCGAGCAGGAATCAAATCGCGACAAGCAGATCTCAAAAAAGAAGCCCCAGCCGCGACACATAAAGCCGGGGCGGCCGGAGCTTCGGCGCACGTCATCAAGCTGAGCGCGCCACCGCTTCGCGGGGTGTTGACGCACCGCGAAGTATTGATAAAAAAGAGCTGTGCGCCAGACGGAGGGGCCGGGGAAGGCGCCCAGCTGAGTTCTTGCATTAGGCGGGACTATACGCAAACAATGCATGCCCGCTCGCGGCGTAGAATTTTCCGTAAGACCGGCGGTTCCCGCGACTGGCTCACAAGGACCAAAATTTTTCGCACGCGCGCCAGGGGACATTGATCGCCTGTAGACAGACCGCGCTGCGGCGGCAACTAAAGCGATGCCTTCCGAGTTGTTCATCGAGAGGTTTCGTAATGCAATCTGCCAAACGCGCCGAAGATCTGGAATTCCGCTTGTTCGGGCGTCTGAGCGAGCGCGAAAAAGTCCGCGTCGAGCGGCTTGCGGTGGAGGCGGCAAAGCGCCGCGCGATCTGCAAAAGCGTCGCCCCTCGCAGCGGGAACGGCGCGACCGAGGTGCTGCCGAAGTGACGCAGAACACCTCCGGCATGCGGCTGTTACCAAACATCATCGGCGTGTTCCTTGTCATTGTCGGCTGCGCCTGGGCTCTGGCCGGCTTCGGCTACATCAGGGAAACGGCGATGAGCGGTAGTCACCTATCTGGCGTTTTCGGACTCGTCGCGGCTCTCGCCGGCGTGGTGATTCTGGCGAGCGTCAACCGTGCCCGAATCCGCTTGTGGCGTTTCAAACGAAGCAAACCGACCTGATCGGCAAGGCGCACCGAGCTATTAGTCTTTGTGACTAGACGACTGGACAGCCGAGCGGGTTAGCGATTCAATCGTCTCAAAAGCATAAGGGGAGGAAGATGCGAAAGCTCACCTTCGCGGCACTCGCGAGCACTTTGGCTCTCTGCGTGGGGGCCGCCCTGGCGCAGACCGCTGCGCCGACTGCCGCGGGTCAGCCCGCCGGCGCATCGGCACGCAGCGGCAAGCCCGCCGATCTCTGCAGCGAGGTTCTCGCCTTCGTGCACCCGCCGGCGCCCAGCGCGCCCGCGTCGGCGCCAGCGCAAGCCCAGGCCGCCGCGGCGCAGCCGCCCGCCCATGCGGCGACGGCGGTGACGGCGCCCTCGCAAAACCAGGGCGCTTCGCAGCCCTCAGGATCGGCCGGCGCGCCGCAGCAATCGTCGAGCATAAGCGGACAGGTGACGCCGTCGGGTCCCGGAGCCTCGGGACCGCAAGGCGCGGCGCAACCGGGGGGTGGAGGACCGCCGCCCGTGGCTGGCGATGCGGCGAAACCGCCGGCGCCGCCCGCGCAGCAACAAGCGGCAGCGGCTCCCAAGTCTGCTGCACCGGCGCCCGCTGCACTCGCCGCGCCGCCGCCGAAGAAACCGAGCGCCGAACAGATCGAGAAGGTCGAGGCCGCGGCGCGCGATCATAATCTGCAGGGCTGCCGCGACGCCGCGCAGGACATGCGCAAGGCCGGTGTCGTCATCCCGCCGCCGCTGCTTGCGCTTGCGGCTTTGGACCTGAAATTCTTCGACACCGCGGCGAAGCCGCAAGATACCGAGCCGAGACAACAATAAACGAAGCGCCCGAGGGGAGACGCCGATGAAAGCGTTCGCTTTTGCAATCGTAGGACTGGTGATCATCGCCGCCGGAGCGGCGGCGGTACTGAACAGCGAGCAGACGCTCGCCTATAAAGCCTTCGCGACGTCGAGCACGCGGGTCTCGGATCCCGGCTACAATCTCGTCGGCAAGAACTGGTCCGGCGATCCTTCGGTCAAGGAAACGCACTGAGGCGCCGGTCAAGGAAACGCACTAGCGCGCGGGCGAGCCCGCGCCAAAGCACATTCGAAATAGCCGTATCTATTCCGCCGGAAGCGGCCGCCGCGGTACCTGCGGCCCGCTCGCGGTCTTTGCCTGCTGCTCTTCCACCCACAGATCGTGGTGCGCGCGCGCCCAGGCGAGGTCGACCTCGCCGCTTCCCATCGCATCGTAGGCTCCCTCCATGCCGAGCGAGCCGATGTAGATATGCGCCAGCATGGCGGCGATGAACAGAACCGCGATGATGGCGTGGATGCCCTGGATCGTTTGCATGCCGTTGATATCCAACGCGGCAAACGGGAACATGAGCATGATGCCGGAGATCGACATCAAGAGCCCGGCGAGGATGACGATCCAGAAGACCAGTTTTTGACCGCCGTTGAAGCGCTCCGCACTCGGGTGTCTGCCGCTGAAGAAGCCGCCTCCGGCCTTCATCCACTCCCAGTCGATGCGGTTCGGAATGTTATCTGCCATCCAGACGGCCATCATGAAGCAGATGCCGATCATGAACGGCCAGGCCAGGAAATTGTGGGCGTATTTGCTCCATTGTGAAATCGCCGCGAACGCGTCGGGGCCGATCAGCGGCATCAAGAGGCGCTTGCCGAAGACGTAGTTGAGGCCGGTCAGCGCCAGGACGATGAAGCAGGTCGCCGTCATCCAATGCGTGAAGCGCTCGAACTCGTTAAAGCGCAGGATTTTGCGGCCGGAATGCTCGTTCCGCTCGAGCATGATGCGGCCCTTGGTGAAATAGAACGCGGCGAGCAGGACGACCATGCCGAGGATGGCGATTGCGCCGATCCACGGCATCCAGCCTTCATGGAAGCCCCGCCATTCGCGACCCTGCGGCTGCTCGAGAGTGGCGGCTTTCGCGTCGGGAATTGAAATCCGGCCGGTGATTTTCGAGTTTTGCTTGAACAGCGCTTCCTCGTTGACGGAATCGGCGGTAGGGTTTTTGCCGCTCGGCGATTGCTGCGCGACGGAGGGCGCGGCAAGCGGCGTCAGCGCCATCGCCGCGACCAATGCCAAGGCTCGGATTGTCAAACCGGTTTTCACGGAATCGCTCTCCCTGTTTTCGCCTTGTCCTTAGATCGCGACGGTTTCGCGATACGCCGTCTTCCAACCCCACGCGCCGGAGCCGTAACCGCGCTTGATTACGCGCTCCTTGTAAATTTGCGCAATGATGTCGCCATCGCCGGCGAGCAGTGCCTTGGTCGAGCACATTTCAGCACAGAGCGGCAGCTTGCCTTCAGCCAAGCGGTTGGCGCCGTATTTGACGTACTCGGCTTCCGACAAGTCGGTTTCCGGACCACCGGAGCAATAGGTGCATTTGTCCATCTTGCCGCGCGAACCGAAATTGCCGACGCGCGGATATTGCGGCGCGCCAAACGGGCAGGCGTAGAAGCAATAGCCGCAGCCGATGCACAGATCCTTCGAGTGAAGGACGACCGCGTCGGCGGTCGTATAGAAGCAGTCGACCGGACAGACCGCCGCGCAGGGCGCGTCGGTGCAATGCATGCAGGCCATCGAGATCGACCGCTCGCCGGGCGCGCCGTCGTTGATGGTGACGACGCGGCGGCGGTTAATGCCCCACGGCACTTCATGCTCGTTCTTGCACGCGGTCACGCAGGCATTGCAGTCAATGCAGCGATCCGAGTCGCAGAGGAATTTCATTCTTGCCATTGTCGTTTCCTCCCGCTCAGACCGCTCTGATCTGGCAAAGCGTCGCCTTCGGCTCCTGCATTCCGGTCACCGGATCGAAGCCGTATGTCGTCACCGTGTTCACGCTCTCGCCGAGCACGACCGGGTCGGTGCCTGGCGGATAGTGCGAGCGCATGTCGGTGCCCTGATACCAGCCGGAGAAGTGGAATGGCATCCACGCGACGCCGCGTCCCATACGCTCGGTGACGAGCGCCTTCACTTTCACCTTGGCGCCGCCCTCGGCCCCGTAGACCCAAACCCACTGACCGTCCTTGATGCCGCGATCCGCCGCATCGCCCGTGTTGATCTCGACGAACATGTCCTGCTGCAGTTCGGCGAGCCAAGGATTCGAACGCGTCTCCTCGCCGCCGCCCTCATATTCGACCAAGCGGCCGGACGAGAGAACCAGCGGGAAATCCTTGGCGATATTCTTGTCGACCGCGGCCTTCTGCACCGAGAAGCCGATATTCGGCAGCCGGAACTGGCGCTCGTCCGGTCGCGTCGGATATTTCGCGACGAGGTCCGGACGCGGCGAGTAGACTGGCTCGCGATGCACCGGGATCGGGTCGGGCAAGTTCCACGCATTGGCGCGCGCCTTGCCGTTGCCGTAGTGCATCACGCCGTGCTCGAGGCAGACGCGCTGGATGCCGCCGGAGAGGTCGATCGCCCAGCTCACCGCATCGACATTGTTGCCGCCGATCTTAGTGATGGTTGCGAGCTCGTCGGCCGTGAGGTCCTTGTCCCAACCGAGCTTTTTCAGGACGCCCATGGTGAATTCGGGATAGCCGTCGGTAAGCTCGGAGCCGAGCGAATACGAGTCCTCCGCAAGCAGCGTCACGCCGTTGCGCTCGGTGCCGAAGCGCGCACGGAACGTGCTGCCCCCGTCCTTCACATGGAGGTTGGTGTTGTAGAGGATGTGCGTGCCGGGGTGGCGGATTTCCGGCTTGCCCCAGCACGGCCAGGGCAGGCCGTAATAATCGCCCCCGATCTCTGGCGTATCTTTCGGCGCGCGCAACGTCACTAGGTCGAACTTCGCCTGGTTCTTCATGTGCGCCTTGAGCCGCTCGGGGCTTTGGCCGCAATAGCCCGTGGACCAGCCGCCCCGATTGATTTCGCGTAAGAGATCCTCGGCTGAGGGCACGTTGTTCTCGATCTTGATGTTCTTGAACATCTTCTCGGCCAAGCCGAGCTTTTTCGCCAGCAGATACATCGCCTCGTAATCGGTCTTCGATTCGAAGGCCGGTTTGACGATCTCTTCGCCCCATTGCAGCGAACGATTCGAAGCGGTGCGCGAGCCGTCCATCTCGAGCGAGGTGCAGATCGGCAGGAGATACGTGTTGTCACGCCGCGCATCGAGCGCCGAGAACGTCGTCGGATGCGGATCGGCGACGACGAGCAGGTCGAGCTTGCCCATGCCCTTCACCGCTTCTGGGATGCGGGTGACCGTATTGCCGCCGTGGCCGAATACCATCATCGCCTTGATGCCGGCGCGTTGATCGACCTGCTCCGCAGGCAAATTCACCGCGTCGAACCACCGCGTCGATGTGATGCCGGGAGTCTCCATGTTTTCCTTGCGGCTGCGCGGCTTGCGCCCGGCGATCGCCGGCACTTCATCGAAGCGCGATTGCAGCCAATCGTACTCGACCTCCCAGACGCGCGCCCAATGTTTCCACGCGCCTTCGACGAGCCCGTAATAGAGCGGCAGCGTCGTGACATCGAGGCCGAGATCGGTTGCGCCCTGCACGTTGGTGTGGCCGCGGAAAATGTTGGCGCCGGTGCCCGGTGCGCCGACATTGCCGGTGGCGAGGCAGAGGATGCAGAAGGCGCGCACGTTGGCGGTGCCGACCGTGTGCTGCGTCGCGCCCATGCACCAGATCAGTGTCGAAGGCCTCTGCTTCGCGAACATCTCGGCGACGCGCTTCAATTGCTCGCCGGGCACGCCGGTGACGCGCTCGACTTCATCCGGCGTCCACTTCTCGACTTCCTTGCGCACGTCATCCATGCCGTAGACGCGCTTGAGGATGAATTCCTTGTCTTCCCAGCCGTTCTGGAAAATGTGCCAGAGCATGCCCCAGATCACCGGAATGTCCGTGCCCGGGCGAATGCGCACATACTCTGTCGCGTGCGCCGCGGTGCGCGTAAAGCGCGGCTCGATGACGATCATGTTGGCGCGGTTTAGCTCTTTGCCCGACAAAACATGCTGCAGCGAGACCGGATGCGCGCGCGCCGGATTGCCGCCCATGATGATCATGGTCTTGGCATTGCGGATGTCGTTGTAGGAATTCGTCTGCGCGCCGTAGCCCCAGGTGTTGGCGACGCCGGCGACCGTCGTCGAATGGCAAATGCGCGCCTGATGATCGACCGAGTTCGTTCCCCAGAACGCGCCGAATTTGCGGAACAGATACGAGGCTTCGTTTGTGAACTTGGCGGAGCCCAGCCAATAAACCGAATCGGCGCCCGATTTGTCGCGAATCTCGGCAAGCTTGTCGCCGATCTCGTTCATGGCAGTGTCCCAGGAAATGCGCTGCCACTGGCCGTTGACGAGCTTCATCGGATATTTGAGCCGCCGCTCGCTGTGCACGAGCTCGCGAATCGCCGCGCCTTTGGCGCAGTGCGTGCCGCGGTTGATCGGACTTTCCCAGGAGGGCTCCTGCCCGACCCACACGCCATTCACGACTTCGGCGGTGACCGTGCAGCCGACCGAGCAATGCGTGCAGATGTTCTTGCGGATCACCACGTCGGCGCCGGAGACCGCAGTTCCCGCGGCTTTCGCCTTTTTCACGGAACCCGGCTGCAGCGAGCCGATTGCGGCAAGGCCGCCGGCCGCCAGACCGGAGCGCCGCAAGAAGCTGCGGCGATCGAGGCCTTCAGGCGCCAACCCGGCGGTGATGGCGGAGAGTTTCGTGCGGCTCGGTTCGCCGCTTCTGCGCTTCGTCAGCATTTCCGCCTCACTTCTTCAGCGTCTCGTAGCCATTGGTGCGATAGAACGCCTTCACGTCGTCACTGTCGCTGCGGTAGCGGGCCTTGCGCTGTTCCGCGCCGGGATCGTAGGCCTCGGCCTCGGTGGCCGCGACGATCGGCGCCGTGGCAGCAGCGGCGGCAACGGCCGAACCGCTTCCCAAGGTGCGGATGAAACTGCGGCGGTCCATTCCGCCCGGGCCTTTTTCGTCTTGTTTCATTCATTCCTCCTTGGGAGCGCTGATAAGACGCTCCAGACACGTTCCCATTCCGCCTGATCGGTCAGGCGAGCATTGCGAACCCTTGCGCCTCGATTTCCATGAAAAGCCGCCCGAGCCTTCCGACGTTGCGATAAAAGCGGGCCGCAGCTGCGGTTTCGAGATCGCCGAAAAAGCGCGCGGCCCAGGGCTTCAGATTGCGCTCGAAAAAGCGCTGCTCGGCCGCCAGATCGGCTTCGAAGTCGCCGGCGGCGATGCCGGCCATGATCTCGCAGAGAATGGCGATGTGATCCTCGGGCTCGGCGACATCATCGGCGCTGGCGACGCCGATTGCTGCCATGTCCTCGCGGACTTGCGCGAGCGGACGCTCCTGCAGAAAGCCGGTCAGATAATAGGAGGCGTAAGGCAGGAGCTCGCCGCGCCCAACGCCGAGGAAGAGGTCGAAATACTCGCGGGCTAGCGCATCCGTGTCGGTATTTGCCGCTGCTTCGGCGAGCGCGGCATGCGCCTGGCCGAGCTTCGTTGTATCGCCGGAGATGTTGGCAAGACGGGCGAGAAGCTCCTGCGAGGCGGCTTGCGCGAGAAGGTTCGCGAGCAGCCGGTATTCGCTGGCGCGGGCGAGGGCGATTTCATCGATCTCGCGGGTCTGTTCGGATCGAGCCGAATGCGGAACGCCATCCGACCCGGCATAGACATGCGCGGCATCTCCGATACCGCGCGCGGCGCCAATGGCCTCCAGCCCTAGTTCCCGCATTCATTCCCCAGGCGTGACCTGTTACCCGGTCATTTGCCGGGCGCGATCATACCCGCGGGGACAACTACCGCAATGGGAAGTTTGACTAATTCAAAACGGCGTTGCGCCGCCATGGCGACGCGGCGGGGCTTGGGCAGCGGCTTTTTGGCTGGGCTCGGCCGATGCTGCATTCGCGGCCAGCGCCGGCTCGGCCGGGAGCTGATTTTCGACCGTCGCCGGGGAGGCTGCGGCAAGCTGCTGCGGCGGTGGCTCGGAGGAGATTTGCGGCTCCTCGGAGCAGCTGTCCGTTGTTGAGAGCGTTTGCGCTTCCGGGACGCTCGCCGGCTCCGGTTCGCCGACGATCGACCGAAGCATCGATTCGACGTCGTCGATCGGCAGCAATGGGCCCGACCCAGGCACGCTGCCGGCGACATTCCAATCGTAGGCATAGTCGAGTGCGTCGCCGACGCGATCGCGGATTGCCGGATCGAGCTCCCACATGCGCCGGAGCGCAGCGTTCCGCAGGCCCGCCGGAACGCCGGCGCGCATGAACGGCGCGAGGTCCGTCTGCGAGGTAAGATCCTCGAGACGGGGCAGCGCCACCAGCTCTTGCGGCGTGAGTTCCGGGAGTGTTGGAACAGGAGTGACTGTGCCGGGTGTTCCCGCGGGCAATTCGCCTTCGGCCGAAACCGGCGAGCCGGAATCTGGCGGAGCCCGCTTCTCCTCAGCCAGGCGCTTCAGCCGTGACCAGCGCGACAGGAAATTGGGTTTCCCGCTCATTTCCCGTCTCGCCCGCCGCCCGAAAAACCGCGTCCGCGCCGGGCAAGCGCCTCCGGGTCCGGCCGATCGCGCTGGCGCTTGATGAAGGGGCGCTCCTGATGGAACGCGGCGAAGAACGCGGCGATTTTGGCCTGAATGTCGGCCGGCATGGGCACCGCCTCCACGATTTCACCGATCCCCTCGGCCATCGACTCGCCCTCATAAGGGTTCGCGGTCACTGCCGCGACCTCATAGTCATCGCCCCCTACGTGGCGGAGCGCCACCCAAAGCGCCGGGCGTCCGGAGGTGAGATTGTCGCGATAATGCGCTGTCTCGCTCGGATAGAGCGACACCTCGAAGGAGCCGGCATAAAAGGTCTCTTCCTCGTCGCTTGCCGTGAGCCGCGTCCACGGAGCGGCGGCCGCCGCCCCTGGCAGCACTGCGCATGGCAGCCAGGCATGGCTTGCCCACGGCCCTTTCAGCTTGCGTTTGGCGACAATGACGCCGACTTCGAACGAGTTTTCCGGCACGCTGTCATGCTGCATGCGCATGCGCCTTCAGCGGCAGACCGGTAATCAGGTTTTGTGGTTTCATGCGCAACAATCGGTCCGCCGTCTTCGCAACCAGGATGTAGACGGGGCACGTGCCGACGCGATCGTCGACAAAGGACGCATCGGCGAATGTAAGGCGGAATGTCGTGAGCACGCGCGCGCGCGCATCCTCCTCCACTTGTCCGCCTTGCCAAAGCGCATTGCCGATCTGCGTTGCTTCGGCGTCGAGCCCAACAAACCAGCGCCAATCTCGATCCTCGATTGCCCCGAGCGGTTCGACTCTGACGTCGATGTGCAGGAGATGGCAGACCCACGTCTCGATCACCCGGGCGAGCGCGTCGCGGGCTTGGCGATCGGAACCGATGTTGAAGGCCATCGTGAATGCGTCCGAGCGGCTCCAATAGGTCCACGCATTCTCAGTGCTCATGATGTCGAGCTCGCTCGCCGGCTCCTGCCCGAACATTGTAAGCAGCGGTGAATATGCCGCACCATGCTCCTGCCACTCGATGATTTCCGCGTCGGCGAGAAGGGCCGCCCCATCGTGAAACGAGACGCGCTGCGGCCTGAAGAACAGCTCGCCGGCACGCAAGATGTAGGGGTCCTCGCATTCGTCGAGTGCGTTCCGCAGGATGAGATGAACAAGTTGGTTCAAGAACAGCGGCGGCGTTTTGCCGATGCCGTTGCGGATGAGATCGAGATAGGCCGCTTCGATTGAGCGGGCGGCGAGCAGCCGGTCGCGAAAGCCGAGCATGATTTGCCAGTTCTCGCGTGCGTCGGCGTCCTCGATTGCTTGAATCTCCGACGGTGCAACGGTGCGGCGGGGGTCGCGCAAAAGCGCGGCATGCAGCTCGCGCTCGGCGGCGGACGCGTCTGGCGGCGGCATGAGTTCCGGCCGCGCGAGATAAGCGAGAATGAGTTCGTCGGTGACGGCGAGCCCCCCGCCTTCGGTGCGGCGGGTCAGCTGATGGCCGCTCGAGACCCAGAACTCCCTCACTGATGCGGCTCCCGCATAAGGCCCGCGATATCGACGCGCTCTTCCGGCTCCTCGCCGGTTTCAACAAACTGGAAGGCGCGGGCGTAAGCATGCAGCGAATCGGCGCCGGCATGCGCGCGTTCACGCGGCCGCAAGGTGCGGAACTGCTCCTTGATGTTTCCGTCCTCCAAAGTGCGATGCATGGCAATGATCGTGTTGATGTCGTCGCGGCAAAGCGAACCCGCAAATGCGATCTCCTCGGCGGCAGCGGCGCGGGCCGCATCCAAATCTGGCGCGCCGAGTTTTTCGTGGATGTGTTTTGCGAGGCTGTCGATCGCCTCGTTGCGCTCGCGCTCGCTCGCTTCGCTCACCACGATCAGCGTCGAAAATCCGAATGAAGTCACGCCAAGAAAGCCCGAGCGGAAAGCCGCGCGTGCTTTTCCTGCGAGACCTACAATGTGGGTGTCCCAGAACAGGAACGAGCCGGTGACCGCCCATTCGCCAGGTTCGGCCGGATGCTCGAACACGAACGTGTCCGAGGGATCGAGCCTGATCGTGCGCGGCAGCTTGATCATAGGCGCGGCCGCCCTGTCGTCGGGTCGAGCCATGCTGCATGCGCGAGCGCCGGCAGTAAGGCGAGCCGCTCGGCCGAACCCGCGCGGTTTACGACGAGATCGCCATTATCCGCGAGGTCCGCGCGCCTACCCCCGGCACGAAGCGCAAGCCGCGCGAGATAATCGGCGGCGAGCGGCTGAAATCCCTGCTGTCGCCAGATATGGAAGGCGCGCATCAGGTTGCGGGCGAAAGCTTCGAGTAGCGCCTCGTGCGTGAACTCGCATTCTTCATCTTCGAGTGAGGTCGACTCAGGCGTCAGGCCGGGATCGCCGGTGCCGTGCTTCGAGGCGATGAGCATCACCCCGAAGACGAGCCAATTCGGCACCGCTTCGTCGCTGCATTCGGGCGGCCAGCCGAGCCGCCCGCCGCCGAGCCGGGCTCCGTCGAACAGAAGCGTGCCCGGCCAGCCGAATTCGACCGGCTTGTCGGGGGGACAGGCGGCGCCGATCGCGTCCGCCAGCGCCGACATGGCAGGGAAGAACGCCCGCCGGGCGGAGGCGAGCGGCTCTTCCGGCTCCAGCACCACCGCGAATTCGAGGAGATCGAACCGCCGCACCCAAACCAGACTGCCGGCGCCCGCCTGCAATGCAAGATTGCAAGCATGGCGGAAGGCGTCCTCGCGCTCGCGCAGGACCGTCAGCTCGAAGCCAGGCGGCAAGTCCGGCAGCTTCAGGCGGGCTGCAGTGGCGACCATATTCGGGCGATTCCGGAAGTACTAATTCGATATTCCAGTATAACCTTGAGCCGAAAAATGCGAGAAGCGCCGCGCGCTTTCGACAAAGGGATGAGTTTTGCAAGACGACGGCCGGATTGTACTCGCCTGTTCCTGTGACGAGACGATGCCTCTCGACGAGGCGCGCCTCGCGCGCGCTTGTGGTGGCGAGCTTCGTCTTGGCAATCAATTGTGCCGGCGCGAACTGAATTCGTTCAAGGCGGCGCTTGCAGCGGGCGGGCCGGTCACCGTCTCCTGCACGCAAGAGGCGCCGCTTTTCACCGAAGTGGCTGAGGAGGTGGGCGCGGCTGAGGCCGTCGCTTACGCCAACATCCGGGAGACCGCCGGCTGGTCGAAAGATGCCGCGGCCGCTGGGCCGAAGATTGCGGCGCTGCTTGCTGCCGCGGCGGAGCCGATGCCGGCCGCGGCCCTCGTCGCACTCGAGAGCAAGGGCGTGGCGCTGATCTATGGCCGCGACGAGGTCGCGATCGCCGCCGCCGAAAAGCTCGCCGATCACCTCGATGTGACGGTGCTGTTGACCAAACCGGGCGAGATCGCGCCGCGTCGCGCCAACGAATTTCCGGTGCTGCAGGGCACGATCGTTTCCGCCAAAGGTCATCTCGGCGGTTTCGAGCTTCGCATAAACGACTACGCCGTTCCCGCGCCGTCTTCACGAACGCGGTTGGTTTTCGGTCCGGCACGCGACGGCGCCACATCCCATTGTGATCTGATCCTCGACCTCTCCGGCGGCACGCCGCTTTTCACCGCGTATGACCTGCGAAGCGGTTATCTGCACGCCGATCCGCGCGATCCAGCGGCGGTCGAGCGCGTCTTGTTTGCGGCAAGCCATCTCGTCGGCGAGTTCGACAAGCCGCGCTTCGTCGATTTCCACGCCGAGCTCTGCGCGCATTCGCGCTCGCGTATCATCGGCTGCACCCGCTGCCTCGACGTCTGCCCGACCGGCGCCATCTCGCCCGCCGGCAATCACGTCGCAATCGATCCATATGTCTGCGCCGGCTGCGGCAGCTGCGCCTCGGTCTGTCCGACCGGCGCGGCGGAATATGCGCTGCCGCCCGCCGATGCGCTGATGCGCAAACTGCGCATCCTGATGCTCGCCTACCGCAATGCCGGGGGACGCGACGGTGTGGTTCTGTTCCACGACGGCGATCACGGCGAGCCGCTGATCGACGCGCTTGCCCGTTTCGGCGATGGCCTGCCGGCGAACGTGCTGCCGGGCCGCGTCAACGAGGTGACGCAGGTCGGCCTCGAGGCCATCGCGGCGCTGTTCGCTTATGGCGCGGTGGGCGTGCGCTTCCTCACTCGCGCGAAGCCAAAGCACGATATCGCGGCGCTGCAGAGGACTGTGACACTCGCCGAGACAATCGTGCAGGCGCTCGGCTACGGCTCGGCGAGCGGCCCTGTGGTCGATCTGATCCAGACCAATGACCCGGACGAGCTCGGTTCGGCTCTGTGGAGCGCCGGGCTCGGCACGGCTTCTGCGAAGCCTGCGAGCTTCATGCCGCGCGGTGAAAAGCGCGGCGTGCTCGAATTCAGCCTGCGCGAGCTGCATCTCGCCGCGCCACAGCCTACCGACCTGGTGCCGCTCGCCGCTGGCGCGCCGTTCGGCGGGCTCAACATAAATGTCGCCGGCTGCACGCTCTGTCTATCCTGCGTCTCCGCCTGTCCGACACATGCGCTTAGCGATAATGCCGAGCGGCCGATGTTGCGCTTCGCCGAATCCCTTTGCGTGCAGTGCGGTCTTTGTGCCGCGACCTGCCCGGAAGATGTGATCACGCTGAAGCCGCAGATCGATTTTGCTGCGTGGCAGGCGCCGCCGCGCGTCGTCAAAGAGGAAGAGCCGTTCCAGTGCGTCGAATGCGGCAAGCCGTTCGGCACGCGCTCAAGCGTCGAGCGGGTGATCGACAAACTGCAGAACCGCCATTGGATGTTTTCGGGGAATGCCGGACAGAGCCGCGTCCGTGTGTTGATGACGTGCGAGGATTGCCGCGTGCAGGCCGTTGTCAACGAAAGCTTCGATCCGCACCTGGCGCCGCAGCGGCCCAAGGTGCGCATGAGCGAGGATTATCTTGCCGAGCGCGCGGCGACAAAGGTCAACGGTGCGCCCTCCGGCGAGGAACTCGATCCGGCTAATTCGTAGTCGCTTTTTCGAGGAATCGTATCAGCGCCGCGCGGTCGGCGGCATTCTCGATCCGCTGCTCCGGCATTTTGGTGCCGGGGGTATAGCGGCTGGGACCGATCTCGAAGAGCTTGCTGATCGTCTCCGCATTCCAGATGATGTCGAGCTGCTTCAAAGCCGGCGAAAAGTTGTACCCTGGCGCGGTGGCGATGCGCCGCCCGAACACGTGATTGAGCGACGGTCCGGCGCGGTTTTCCGCGTCGCGCTTCAAGGTGTGGCAGGCGGCGCAAGCGTGGAAGACCTCGGCGCCGCGCTCGCCGGCAAGCTCCGCGGGTATTTCGCTCGACGCCATTTCCGCGACATTGCCGATCGGTTCGCCGGTCGCGGCATTCCAGCGGCGTATCAGGCGATCGTTGCCGCCGGAGAGAAGTTCGCGGTCGTCTGGCCGAAACGCCAGCGCCCATACCGGCTGCTTCGTTCCGGCGATTTGAAATAGAACTTTCGCCGCACTACGATCGATCACCGTGATCGTGCCGCCGATCGAAGCGGCCGCGATTCTCGAACCGTCGGCCGAAAGCCCGAGTGACGTGATCGGCACTTCCTGCGTTTCCACGGACGTTTTGCGCATTCCATCGGAGGTGAAGAGACTGACCACCCCATCAGCGCCGGCGGCAACTATTTCGCCGTCTGAGGTAACCGCAAGAGCGTTCACCGGCGAGGCAAGCGTGATCACCGATGCCGCGCCGGAATCCGCCTCCTTCGGCCAAATGCGCAGCGTTGCGTCATAACCCGCCGAAACGAGCCGCCCCTCCGGCAGAAAACCCACGCCGTTCACATTGCCCCGGTGGCCTTTAAAGACTTTCGATGGGGCGGACGTGAGCGCGCGTACGCTTGCAGTCTCATCCCATGACGCAGAAGCGATCTGCTCTCCATCGCCCGAAACGGCGAGAGCGACAATCGGCCCACTGTGCTCCTCAAATGTTTGCACGGGCGTCGGTTCGCCTGTTTTCCAGATTGCGATCCGTCCGTCCTCGCCGGCGGTGACGAAACGGCCGTTCGGCATGGCCGCCACGGCGTTCACCGCCCCGTCATGGAAGCGTAGCACTGAGAGGGCAGCCCCGGTTTCCAACCGCCAGATGATCGCGGATTGATCGAAGCTGCCGGAGATCACCGTGCTACTGTCCGGCGAAATCGCCAGGGAGCGCACCGGGCCGCCATGTCCCCGCAATGCGCCCTCCGCCGCCTCTGCCGGAGCGGCGCAAACGAAAAGCGCCAGGGCGATCACGCCGCATGAAAGCATCGGGAAGACCTGTCGCTTTACTGCCAACCGCTTCATCAGAGCGTCGGAACTCCCCGGCTCGCCTTACGTTTCAGTGCCGGCGAAATTCTGTACCGCACGAGGTCGCGCTATGTCACGTAAGCTTCTTGTTGCTATCGCAGCGTCCAGTGCCCTAGCCTACGCTGCACCTGCCCTTGCGAAGGACCCCGCCGGCAAGGCCTTCATCATGAAGGCGATCCAAGGCAATCTCGCGGAAGTGCAGATGGGCCAGCTGGCGCAAGAGAAGAGCCAGAACAGCGACGTCAAGGCTTTTGGCCAGCAGCTGGTGACCGATCATAACGAGGCAAACAGCAAGGCGACCGCCGTCGCGAAGGATATCGGGGTGGACCCGCCGCAAGAACCTAGCAAGAAACAAAAAGCCGATTACGACAAGCTATCGAAGCTCTCGGGCGATGCTTTCGACAATCAGTTCGCCAAGCACATGGTGGCGGATCACAAGAAGGATATTGCCGAATACAAGGCCGACAGCAAGAAGAAAGACCCGACCGCCTCGTATGCGTCGGACGCGCTGCCGACCTTGCAGAAACATCTGGAGATGGCGCAGACGCTGACACAAAATCTCGGCGGAAAATAAGAGCGCAGTCTCGAGAGGAGCGCTCCTCTGGCGCAAGCGAGTATCGATGCACGTTCGCGGCTGCCGAAAGGCATCGCGGACGGCGTTTGGATTGTGGATTGCGAGCCGATCAAGGTTGCCGGCGGCCTCCCGCTGCCGCTCCGGATGACAATACTTCGTCTCGCGAATGGCGATCTGCTCTTGCACTCGCCTGCTCAGTACAGCGAGGAACTGAGGCGCGCAATCGAGATACTCGGGCCGATCCGCCATCTCCTGGCCCCAAGCGTCGGCCATTGGATGTTCCTTCGCGATTGGCAGCGCGCCTGTCCTGAGGCAAAGACTTGGGCAGTCGCCGGTCTGAAAGACAGATCGCAAGTCCGCGCCGCCCGCATTCGCATCGATGGCGAGCTCGGTGACGATGCGCCTGAGCCTTGGGTGGGCGAGATCGATCAGGTCTTGATCAAGGCCCCGGTTTTCAGGGAAGTGGATTTCTTCCACAGAGTAAGCCGCACGCTCGTGCTCACGGACCTCGTCCTGAACGTCGAACCGGAGAAATTGCCGGCGCTGTCGCGTGTCATGGCGCGTGTGCTTGGGATTGTAGCTCCGAATGGAAGAGCGCCGGCTTATGTGCGCGGTTTGCTCTTGTTGAATCGCAGCGAAGTTGCGCAAAAAGCAGCGCGACTTGTCGCATTCGATCCCGAACGGGTGATATTCGCGCATGGCCGCTGGTTCGAGCGCGACGGTGCCGCACAGTTGCGCCGCTCGCTCGCCTGGCTTCTCAAGAGCTGATCGCCGCTTGGGCGTGATACAGACATTCCCATGAGAATGCGCGCACGTCTGCTTTACATGGCGGCGATTTTCATCGTGCTGTGCTCGCAAGGTGCGGCAGCCCAGGAGGCGGTGTTGACGCGCACCGGTCTGGTGCGCGGTGTCACGTCGGCCGGCATCACCTCTTTTAAAGGAATTCCTTACACGGCCGCGCCAATCGGGCCGCTGCGCTGGAAGCCGCCGCAACCGGTGGCCCCTTGGGCGACAACTCTCGTTGCCGATAAAACCGGCCCGGCCTGCATGCAGGAGAAGGGCGACTTGGACCCGCGTCTCGCAATCAGCGAGGACTGTCTTTATCTCAACGTCTGGCGTCCCGCGGGCATTCCGGCGAACGCCAATTTGGCGGTGATGGTCTGGATCCACGGGGGCGGCTTTATCGGCGACACCGCCTCCGATCCGGCCCTCGCCGGCAGCAATCTAGCGCGCCACGGCGTGATTGTCGTCACGCTTAATTACCGGCTCGGACGATTCGGCTGGTTCGCTTATCCCGAACTGACGCAAGAAGCCGGCGAGGGCGCGACCGCGAATTTCGGATTGATGGACCAGATCGCCGCGCTCAAATGGGTGAAGGACAATATTGCCGGCTTTGGCGGCGATCCGAACCGCGTCACGATCTTCGGCGAATCCGCCGGCGGAATTTCCGTCAATGCGTTGATGAGCACGCCCGCGGCCCATGGTCTGTTTGCGCGGGCAATTACGGAATCCGGTTTCGGGCGCGACATAGCGGTGCCGCTGCAGACCGCCGAAAACATGGGGGCCGCTTTCGCCAAGGCTGCCGGCGCGAACGATCTCGCTCAATTACGGAATCTACCTGCCGAGACGGTTCTCAACGCCGGCAACGATGATCCCGCGGCGGAGCCTCCCGGATTGACTCTCGATGGCAAGCTGATTGCTGCCAATATCGATCAGGTCTTTACTAAAGGAGCGGAGGCGAAGGTGCCGTGGATTGTCGGCTCGAACGATTACGAGGCGAGCCTTTATACCGATCGTATTGCCAATCCTTTTCCTATCCTGGCAGTCTTGAACGACAAATTACGCGCACGCGTTCTGACCCTTTACGATCCGCTCAAGACTAACATTCTGGGTGCCGTCGTTGCAGGCATGCTCACCGACAAAAATTTCACCGAGCCGGCGCGCTTTCTCGCGGCCAAGCACGCAAGGTCCGGTCAGCCGGTTTACCGATATTATTTCAAATATGTAGCGGAGAAGGCGCGCGGCCGGATGCCGGGCGCGGCACACGGGGACGAGCGGCGATACGTGTTCGGCGAATTCCACGCTGATCCGAAGCTGAAAATCACCTATACCGGTTTCGACAAGAGCATGGCGGCTCTGCTCGAGCGCTATTGGACGAATTTCGCCAAGTCAGGAGATCCGAACGGGTTCGGTCTCGTCCCCTGGCCTAAGGACAAGCGCGATGAGGTACTTGTCTTCGACCTCTTTAGGCCGCACGTGGTGCGGCGCTTCCGCAAGCCGCAACTCGATTTATGGGCGCACGAAAACGTGTTGCGGTGACAGGCTCACATTCATCTCGCGGAATGCAGATGATCTAGAATGGCGGAGAGATCATCGAGACTGCGGAAACCGGAGAGGGCGATCTCGTCGAGACCCGCGGCTTCATACGCCGCGAAGGCCACCTTTACCTCGGCAAGCGTGCCGCTCGCCGCGTGATTGCGAACAATATCGTCGGTGACGAGGTGATCGACTTCGCCCCAGTTTTCGTCGCGATAGGCTGCCGCGAGCGCCGCCTGGTCCAGGATGGATCCGGCGAGCTCAAGATTGTGCGCGTGATGTGCACCGCGCAGCACGAAAGCGAGCGTGCGTCGAAGCTTGTCATGCGCGGTGCGGCTATTTTCGGAGACCGCGGTATAGACGAGAGCGCATTTATGCACCTTGCGGCCGCTGCGGGCTTCGCCTTCGGCAACGCGATTCAATGTCCAGCGAACGAAAGCCGGCGACGTCGCGGCGCTGATGACGACGCCATCGGCCTCGGCCCCGGCGAGCTCCAGCATTTTCGGTTTTGAGGCGGCGAGCACGATCGGGACGTGCCGTTTGCCGGAAGATAAACGCCGGCCCGATACCATGAAGCGCTCGCCTTCGAACTGCACGCTCTCGCCCATCAGCAAAGCGCGTATAACCCGGATCGCCTCGCGTAAGGCCGGCAGCGGATGCTCCGCTTCGATGCCTGCCGCTTGCAAATCGAGCGGCGCGCCGACGCCGAGACAAAGTTGCACGCGGCCGGGAAAGTATTGATCTAGCGTCGCCGCGGCCATGGCGATGTGGACGGGGTGCATGGCGAATGGACTGACCGCCATCAGCGCGATTTTGAGCGCTTCCGTCGCGCCCGCCGCGATTGCCGAACTCGTGATCGGATCGCTCTGAAACAGATGCGAGGCGACCCAAAGGGATCCCGAACATCTGTGATCGGCGGCTTTCGCAACGGCGCGCAGGAGGTCTGGCGCTTCCCATCCGTTCGACGCGATGCCGATCTTCAGCATGCGTTCACCGCGCGCAGTCGCGCAATCGTCGCGGCAATGTCTTCTGCGCTGCTCATCCTTGGCTCCGCGTCGGATGTTGGAATATCCTTGAGACCGCTCGACGTCAGGATCACGACTATAGGCTCTTCAAATGTTTGGCCGCGCCGGTGCGCCTCATACAGAGCGGCGAGGCCGGCGACGCCGGAATATTCCTGCGAAAGCCCTTCGTGCGCGAGCGCGGCGATCGCTCGTTTGAGCGTGTCCTCCGCAAAGGTGAGCGCCACGCCGCCGCATTCGCGCAGCACTTTGACGCCGCGATAGCTGCTCACCGTGCACGAAATACCGGCCGCGAGAGACGGCGGACCCTCAACCTCGAACGCCACAACATCGCGCTGCATCGCGTGTGAGAGTGGACCGCGCACGCCAGGCTCGGCGGAGACAATGCGCGGCATGCGCTCGGCCAAACCAAGTTGCACGATCTCGCGAAAGCCTTTCGCGACCCCATAAAGCAATTCGCCATAGCCGGTCGGTATCAGCACGGTACCGGGCATGTTGCGGTCGCATTGCAGGAATATTTCAAAAGCGATCGATTTGTAGCCTTCGGGGCCGAATGGATTGCCGGTGTGAAACCGCGTCAGATTGCTGGCGCTGATGAAACCTGTCGCGTCGATCACCTCGTTAAGCACGGTCCAACGCTGTTCCGTCCGCACGACGATGATCTCGGCTTGCAGCTGCTTCAGAAAATCTAGAAAGATCGGCTGCGGCGAGGGACTGGTGATGACCACACAGGGCAGTCCGGCGCGCGCGGCATACGCAGCGGCGGAGACGCCGTGATTGCCCGAAGAGGCAACCGCAATGCCCTTTGCGCCCACCGCGGCGGCGGCGCTAACGATGCAATAATTCAGCCGATCCTTGTGGCTCCAGGTCGGATTGCGGCTCTCGTCTTTCAGGAGAACGGGGCTTTTCGCGCCGATCCATTTCGCAAGCCGTCTTGAGGCGATTAGCGGCGTACCGCCTTCGCCGAGCGACAGCCCAGGCATGAGCGGCGGCAGGAGCGGCGCCCAGCGTTCTAGCCCTGGCAGCGGAGGTTGCGTGAAGACATCCAGCCGGATGCGTTCGTAATCATAATCGATCTCCAACGGATATTGCATATCCGTGTTGCTTGTCGCCGGACAGCCGCGAAGCAGCGGCGGATAAAGCGCGAAGAGATGCTGCGGATCGCCGAGTGAACGCTGGCCGATCGCGGCCGAAGGGGAGGCTTCCGCCCAAGAGGCGAGCCTTGGAACTGACCAAGGGGGCGAGAGTCTGGCTTTGCCCAGATCAGACAATCTTTGGCGTGACCTCTTCGGCAAAAAGCTGCATCTGGTCGAGCAGCTCCTGCACGTCATTTGCCGCAAAGTATAGGCCGAGGAAATGCGTCACGCCGGCGGCTTTCAGACGCTCGGTCTTTTCGATCACCGCGGCGGGACTGCCGATCAGGTTGATGTCCTCCATCGGCAGAGATTTCTGCGCTTTCAACGTCGATTTTCCGAGCGAGACCAGATGTTTGTACATCTGGCTCTGCCGAAAACGCGCGATCGCCGCCTCGTTGGTCTTTGCGACATGCACGACATATTGAGGCGCGATCGCGATTTTGGAGGGATCGCGCCCCGCCGCTGCGGCGAGCTGCCTGATACTATCAACCATTCCTTTCAGCCGCTCGGGTTCCATGCCGGCCGGAATCCAGCCGTCCGCCGATTCGGCGACACGGCGGATATGCTTCTCGCTATTGCCGCCGAAATAGATCGGCAGCTGCCTTTGCAGCGGCTTTGGATAAAGCTCGACATCTCGAAATCGGTAATACTTCCCCTCAAACGAGGCGCTGCGTGACCCAAACAGGGTTTGTATCGCTTTCACCCCTTCTTCGACCATGTCGCCCCGATGCGCCTTGCTGTCGGGCCATAGCGCTTCGAATTCCTCGCGGTAGGCGCCGACGCCGACGCCAAACTCAAGCCGGCCGCCGCTGAAATGATCGAGCGTCGCGAGCTGTTTCGCCAGCACCACGATGTCACGCCGCATCGGCAGCACCAGCACGCCGGTGCCAAGCCGCAGCGTCGTCGTATGCGCGGCGACGAACGCATACGTGATCAGCGGTTCCCAGAAGCGCGGCGCCACCGGAAATTCCGCGCGCACATAATGCTGCGTCGTCATGTGATCGTTGCCCCAGACCGAATGATAGCCGAGCCGCTCGGCGTGCTGAGCGATGCGGATCACCGCCTCCGGTTCGGAAAACGGAATCGGATAAGTGAGGCCCTCCATTCCGGTCGGCAGACCGGCACTGACAATCACACTCACGCCCCATCTCCACGACGTTTGTCGGCGGTCTCGCGCTTCACTATCGTCGCATCTTGGTCGACCGAGCCGTCCTCGCGCAGCACGACGCCGTAATCGGCGATCGCCGCTTCTGCCGAAACCATGCCGAGACGCACGTCTTGCGCAACGCGCTTCGGATCGCGCCGCAATGGATCGCCCAATCCCCCCCCGCCCGGCATGAGAATGGTCAGAACATCATCGCGCGCGACCGTCTGCTGGCCTTTGCCGCGCAGCTTGCCTCCGGACTGGAGCAACAGCTCGCCCGGCTTGCCGTCGCGTCCGCCGTCGCGTCCGCGCGCTGGGAAGTCGATTCGATCATAATTGGCGCTGATGCCGAATGGCGCGTCGTCCAATGTGGCGACCTCCATCACCTGACCGAGGCCGCCGCGAAATTCGCCGGGACCGCCGGAATCGGTACGATATTCCTTGCGCCGAACCAGGATCGGCGACAGCGCTTCGGTCACCTCGATCGGGACGTTACGCACGCCGCTCGGAAAAGCCGTCGCGGATAGCCCGTCCTTGCCGGGGCGCGCGCCGGCGCCCCCGGAATGGAAAGACATGACGTTGAACGATTTCGCATGTGCGATCTCGCCGGGATCGGCATCGACGCGTCCGGGACCGCCAAAGGCAAAGAGATTCCAAAGGCACGACGTTCCCTCCGCCGGCACGCGAGCTCCCAAGGCCTGATGCAGGCAGCCAATCACGAGATCGGGTAATAGCTGGCCAGTGACATGACGCGTCGCGACCGGCAGTGGGTGCAGCGCATTTAGGATGCAGTTCTCCGGCGCGCTCATTGTCATCGTGGCGAGCGAGGCGGCGTTGTTCGGCACTTTCGGCGCGACGATGCATTTGATGCCGAAGGCGGTGTAGGCCTCCGTGTAACAGAACGGCACGTTGATGCCATAGGACGAGGCCGACGACGTCCCGGTGAAACCGACGTGGATGTGCTCGTCATCGACCGTTAGCTCGGCGACAAGGTCGATCGGCTTGTCATAGCCGTCGATCCGCATGCTGTTCTTATAAGTACCGTTCGGAACCGCGCGAATGGCTTCGGTCATCGCCTCGCGCGAGCGCGTGAGTATGTGCTCGGCAAGCGTGGAAAGATCGTCGATGCCGAACTCGTCCATCATCTGCAGGAGCCGTCGGCTGCCGACGTCATTACAGGCAACGAGCGAATAAATGTCGCCGACGACTTGGACCGGCTCACGAACGTTAGCCTTGACCATTTCAATCAATGTCTCATTGACTTGGCCCTCGGCCGCAAAGCGCATCAGCGGGACGTAAAGACCCTCTTCATAAACTTGCCGGCCGTCAGGCCCCATGCCGCGCCCGCCGACGTCGACGACGTGACATGTACACGCAAACAGCGCGACGAGGCGACCGTCGCGGAACACCGGCGTGGCAACGGTAAAATCATGCAGGTGACCCGTGCCTTTCCATGGATCGTTGGTGATAAAGACATCGCCAACGCGCATTGTCTGCGTTGGAAACTTGGCGATGAAATGCGTCACCGCGCGCGCCATCGAGTTGATGTGCCCCGGCGTGCCGGTCACCGCTTGCGCAATCATCCGGCCGGTCGTGTCGAACACGCCGGCGGAAATATCGCCGGCTTCGCGCGTCGAGGTGCTGAAGCCGGTCCTCACCAAAGCCTGCGCCTGCTCCTCGACGACTGAAATCAGACGATCCCACATGATCTGAAAGTGAATCTGCGAGAGCGCGCCGGAATCTTGCATGGGATCAGCTCCGCGTCAGCACGATGTAGCCGAGCCCATTGATGCGGGCCTGGTAATTTGCGGCGACGAACGTTGTCGTCTCATCCTCAACGATCAAAGCCGGGCCGCAGATGAGATCCCCGGCTCTGAGATTGGCACGCGGGTGAATTTCGGCCGAGGTTGGCTGTCCCGTCGCGGGATCGACGATCTGCGCAACGGCATTGCTCTGAACGCGTCGATCGGGCGGCGAGGGAGGGCAAGATTGCACCGGCGGTTCCGGGGCAGATAGGCGCAGCGTCCAGTTCAGCACTTCGACATCCAATCCTGGAATGACGCGGCCGAATTGAGCGGCGTATTCGCGCTCGAACAGCGTTTTCAAGCTTGCTGGCGCGATGGTCGTTTCGCCCGGGATGGTCACGGCAAGCTCGTGACCCTGGCCGCGATACCGCATGTCTGCCGTCCAGAACTCCGTCAACTCTGCGCTCGGCTCCCCCTGGCGCACGACAGCTTCAGCCTCTTCGCGCATGCTCTTGCGAAGCTCGCCGAGCGGACCAGCCTCGAAACTGCCGTCGAGCAGCGCATAGCGCGTGCGCACGATTTCATACCCGACCGCTGCAAGCAAAAACCCGACCGCCGAGCCGACGCCAGCGCCAGTCGGAATGAGGATCGTACGCACATCGAGCTTCTCCGCGAGCCGCGCAGCATGCAACGGCGCGGCGCCGCCGAAGGCGACCATCTCGCGACCCGGCAAATCCTTGCCGCGCTCCACGGCGTGGATGCGCGCGGCGTTCGCCATGTTCTCCTCAACAACCTCCGCAATGCCAAGCGCGGCACCCCTGCTGTCCAGCTTGAGCGCCTGGCCGACATGGGCGTCGATCGCCCTCTCGGCGGCCGCGGCGTCGAGCCGCATGCGGCCGGCGGCGAAACGCTCCGCTTGAATGCGGCCGAGAACAAGGTCGGCATCGGTGACCGTCGGCTGCGTGCCACCTCGCCCATACGAGGCAGGCCCGGGCTCGGACCCCGCGCTTTCCGGCCCGACCTGAATGCGCGACAGCGCGTCGACCTCGGCAATCGACCCGCCGCCGGCGCCGATCTCGACCATTTCGACCACGGGAATGCGGATCGGCAATCCGCTGCCCTTCATGAACCGATATTGGCGGGCGACCTCGAAGCTGCGCGAATATTGCGGTTTCAGATCGTCGATGAGGCAGATTTTCGCAGTCGTTCCGCCCATGTCGAACGACACGATGTCGCGGAAGCCGCATTCCTCCGCAATATGCCGCGCCAGCACGGCGCCGCCGGCGGGCCCGGACTCGACGAGCCGCACCGGGAAGCGCCGCGCCATGTCCATCGTCGTCAATCCCCCGGCCGAGGTCATGAGATAAAGCGGACAGGCGACGCCCTGCGCACGCAAGCCCTCTTCCAGCCGCGCAAGATAGCTCGCCATGATCGGCTGGACATAGGCGTTCACGCAGGCCGTCGACCAGCGCTCATATTCGCGCATTTCCGGCGAGACTTCGCTCGACAGCGTGAGCGAGAGACGCGGCGCGAGCCGCGCCAAGATATCGCGCGCTTTGTGCTCGTGCACCGGATCGACATAGGAATGCAGGAAACCAATCGCCACGCTTTCGATCGCGGCTGCCTCCAGTGTGCGGACGAGATCAGGAAATGCGCTCTCGTCGAGCGGCTTGATGATCTCGCCACGCGCGCTCAACCGCTCAGGGACCGGCAAGCGCAAATTCCGCGGCACCAGCGGCGGCGGCCGCTCCATCCAGATGTCGTATTGCTCGAAGCGATTCTCGTACGCCATCTCGACGGAGTCGCGGAAGCCTTCCGTGACAAGCAGCGCGGTTTTCGCGCCTTTGCGCTCGATCACCGCGTTGGTTGCCAAAGTGGTGCCGTGGATGACGGTCGACAGATCGGCCGCGCGCAAACCGGCGTCTGCGAGAATTTGCTTCGTCCCTTCGAGCACGGCGATTTCGGGCGCCCGCGATGTCGTCAAAAGCTTGTGGGTCCAGCGCCGGCCGCCGTTCTCGATCGCAAAATCGGTAAACGTGCCGCCGATATCAACGGCCAGTCGCGCGGCTTTCATGCCGGTTGAGCCTCTTTGATGTTGCCGCCGAGATAAGCTTCGCGAATCCGCGGGTCGTGACGCACGATTTCCGCGGGTCCCTCCATGAATTTGCGTCCGAGCTCCATGACGATCGCGGTTTGCGAGATGAGCAGAGCGCCGTGCACATTCTGCTCGACGATGAGACAGGTCACGCCGGCGGCCGCGATCTCCTGCACGGACTCGAAGACCTGCATCTGCGTCTTCGGGGACAGGCCGAGAGACGGCTCGTCGAGCAGCAGCAGCTTCGGTGTGGTTATCAGAACCATCGCCATTTCGAGAAGCTGCTGCTCACCGCCGGATAAATTGCCGGCCGAAGCCGACCAGCGCTCACGCAGAATGGGGAACAGACCTGTCACCCGCTCGATCGCAGTGGAGTGATGGCGTTTCGGCAACGTGTAGCACGCGATTTTCAGATTTTCGGCGATGCTCATCAGCGGAAAATTGCAGCGGCCCTGCGGCACGAAACCAATGCCGAGTTGCAATCTCTCCCAGGGGCTCTGTCGCTCGATCGACTTTCCCGCAAAAACGATCCGGCCTGCGAACCAGCGGCAGGATCCATAGATCGCCTTCAGCAGGGTCGATTTCCCCGCGCCGTTGCCGCCGATCAATGTAGTGATCGTGCCGGGGTTAAGCCGCAGATCGAAACCGCGCACGATCTCAACGTCGCCATAGCCGGCGCGGAGCGCGATGAGTTCGAGCAGCGGTGCGCTCATTGCAGCCCCGCCGAATCGCGTTCCGCCTGCCGTTCCCGCCCGAGATAAGCGTCGAGAACGCGCGCGTCCGTCCGGATCGTTTTCGGCGCCCCTTCGGCGAGCAATCTGCCTTGCTCGAGCACCAGCACATGATCGCAGAGATTCGTGATGAACTCGACATTGTGCTCGACGATCAGAAAGGTTGTTCCGGAGCGGTTGATCCTGCGCAGGAGCTCGGCGATATCGTTGACGCGGGTTGGATCGACGCCGGCGACAGGCTCGTCAAGAATCACCAGCTTCGGATTGGCCATCATCGTCGCGGCAAGCGCCAGCAGCTTCTTCTGGCCGTAGGAAAGGATTGCCGCGGGAGCATCGATCAGCCGCGTAAGGCCGACGAGATCGATCGCTTCTTGCGCGCGCCTCGCCGCTTGCCGATGCGCCTCACGAAAGCGGCGGCGGCGCAGGAACATATCCCACCCGGTGACGTCGGCGAATGGCGCCGTCACGGCCAAAAGGTTTTGCATGAGATCGAAATCATCATAGATGCGCACCGTTTGAAACGTGCGCAGAAGTCCGGCGCGCGCGATCCGCTGCGGGGGAAGGTCGCTTATATCGCGGTCCTCAAGCCGGATGCGTCCCGCATCCGCTTGCTGAAATCCGGTAATGCAATCGATTGTCGTCGTCTTGCCGGAGCCATTCGGACCGATGAGGCCCGTGATCGTTCCTTGCTCGACGCGAAACGACGTGTTGCGGACGGCGTGGATGCCGCGATAAGCCTTGCTCAATCCGGCAATTTCGAGAAGCGTCATGCGAGCTTCGCCCGCAGGGCATTGAGGCGGCGGTCATGAAACACGCCGGCAATTCCGCGCGGCATGACCAGCATCGCCACGACGAGCACGAACCCGTAAATCACCATGCGAAGGTCGTTGGTGAAGCGCAGCGCCTCCGGCAATGCGACCATGAGCGCGCCGGCAATGACAACGCCCCAGAAACTGCCGGCGCCGCCAAGCACCACGAAAATCAGAAACGTCTGCATATAATAGAAATCGAGAAAAGTCGGATCGACGATGCGAAGGTGAAAGACGTAAATGCCGCCGGCCATGCCGGTCAAAGCCGCCCCGAGAACGAACGCGAAAAGCTTATAAGGCATCGGCGAAATGCCTTGCGAGCGGGCGAGCGCTTCGTTCTGCTTGATCGCTTTGAGAAGCAGGCCGATGCGTGAGGTGACCAGCGCATAGAGAATGCCGAGCGCGAGTACCGCGAACGCGAACGCGAGATAATAGAAGCGCGTTGGGCTGGCGAAGGCAAACCCGAAGAACGTCGGCACCGGCAGGCTGGGAATCCCGAGCGGCCCGCGCGTTACCGAAATCCAATCGCGAGCAACGAGCGCGCAGAGCAGGGCGAAGGTCAGCGTGACGATCACGAAAGCGTGCCGGTTGGTGCGGAGGATCGGGAAGCCTGTGACGAGCGCGATCACGGCCGCCAACAAGGCTGCGAACATCACGCTCGCCGCAAAACCGAGCTTGCCGTCCACGACGGCGATGGCTGCGGCATAGCCGCCAATTCCCCAAAATCCCAGCTGTGCGAACGAGAGCAGGCCGGCAAAACCGTAGATCAGGTTCAAGGCCGCGGCGCAGACGACGAAGATGAAGCCGGAGATCGCAATCGACAGCACGTAATTCGAATGCACGAAAAGCGGCAGGATCGCCAAAGCGGCCAGCGCTAACGCAGTCAGACCCGCAACTCTCATCCGAGGCGGACCCGCTTTCCGCCGAAGAGACCTTCGGGCCGAACCAGCACGATGACGATCATGACGATAAACACCGAGGCCTCTTGCCACACCGCGTCGGTGAATGCAGCCGACCAGCTTTCGATGAGTCCAAGCATGATCGCCACGACCAGAGCGCCACCCATATGCCCGAGCCCGCCGATGACCGTCAGCGCGAACGCCTTGAAGATAAGAGCCTGGCCCATCGCCGGCTGCACCGATTGAATGGGTGCAAGCGCCGCGCCGGCCAGTCCGCACAACGCCGTCGCGACCATTACGCCATTGCGCGCGACTTGCCGCGGCTTGATGCCGATCATCAGAGCGGCATCGCGATTCTGCGCAATCGCCCGCATCGCGAGCCCGAATTGCGTGAATCTTAATATCAGCCCAAGCGCGACGAAAGCGGCGAGCGCGGCAAACGCCGCAACGCAACGAATCCAGGTGATGCGGATGTCGCCCAGCTCAAAGCCCTCGAAGCCGAGATTCGTGTCGACGAGACGCGGCGTCGCGGTGAACAGATATTGCATCCCATAGAGCAGGATCATCGAGATGCCGAGCGTCACAAGAATGCTGCGCTCGAATTCACTCCGTTCTATTCGGGCAAGCAGCAGCTCATAGAGCAAAAGACCAAGTGCTCCCGTGACGAGCATCGCGACGAGCGCCGCGGGCCAGTAGCCCAGCGCGAACAGCGGCAACGCGAACATCATTGCGAACGCGCCGACCATGACGATTTCGCCATGTGCGAAATTGACGATTTCCATGACCCCGAAAATGAGTGCGAGGCCGACCGCGATCAGCCCATAGAGGAGGCCGAGCACGATCCCGTTCACGGTCAGCTGCAGAAAATAGGTGAGACTAATTTCCATTATCCGATCGCCTTGCAAGGCGTACGCCATTCCGTAGACTTGCCGGGCATGCAATTTGCCTCAGTGAGCCGTCCTGCCGTCGTGGAGCCCTCATGAAATCCTATCTCTCCCGCATCTTCTTGGCCATTATGCTTCCGATTGTCGCGATCTGCGCAACCGGCGCGCGAGCAGAGTCAATTCTGATCGGATTCAGTGCGCCGGATACCGGCCCGGCCGCCGCCGCGGCGATGTGGCAGAGGTGGGGCGTCGAGATCGCGCGCGACGAGATCAACAATGCCGGCGGCGTGCTCGGAAAGCAGATCGAGATTGTCTCGTACGACAATCGCTGCAATCCTTCCGAGGCCGTTAACGTCGCCAATAAGCTCGCCGAGGCGAAGGTCACCGCGATCATCGGCGCCCATTGCAGCTCGGCGACGCTTGCAACCATGCCAATCATCGCGGAGGCGAAGATTCCGATGGTCGAGGGCGTGGCGACCAGTCCCAAAATTACAGAATTGTCAGGAGTTGGCGGCAACGAGTGGACGTTCCGGATCAATCCGTCGGACCAGGACATGATGGTGGCGCTCGGGCGTTATCTCAAAGGGGAGACGAAGATCAAGCGGGTGGCGGTGGTCGGCGAGGATACCGACTTCGGCCGGGGCGGTGCCGGCGCTTTCGCCGAGGTCGCCAAGGCCGACGGCCTGCAGATTATCTCGACCGATTTCCATCCGCAGAATCAGCCCGATTTCACCAGCCTCTTGACGCGCATCCAGCAGAGCAAACCCGATGCGATCGCGCTGTTTCAGCTTAGCGGCGATCAGATCAATTTTTTGCGCAACGCGATGCAATTGCAGGTGCGCATCCCCTACACGGGCCGGTTCGATCCGCTTGGGCGCAACACGCCGATCATCGAAGCAGGCGGGATGGAAGGCTCGATCACCGCCTGGCCTTATAGTCAGGATATCGATTATCCCGCCAATAAGACGCTGGTCGCGCAAACACAGCAGCGCTATAAAAGCATCCCTTATCTACAGACTTGGGCGGGCTATGACAGCCTGCGCCTGATCGCCAACGCGATAGCTCAGGCGGGCAGCAGCGAGCCGACAAAAGTGCGGGATGGCCTAAAGCACGCCGACTTTGTCAGCGCGATGGGCAAGCCGATCGTATTCGACGATCACAACCAGGCCGGAAAGATCGTCATTATCGACAAGGTCGAGCAACGCAAGGTGCATCTTGAATCGCTGGTCGACCTTGGCGCGCGTTAGGTGCGGCTGTCACCGCGCCGCGATTTCTGATCAGAACGCGGCCGCTTCCCGGGGGTTACGCGGCCGCAATTCCTGCGGCACTCGAACCGGGGCGCGCATATTGCGCAACGACGCGGGCGAGATCGGATTGCGCAAAAGGCTTTGACAACTTCGGTAACGTCGAGTCAGCGCCGACGTCGGCCGGCAGCTCGGCATAACCGCTGGCGATGACCACGCCGAGGCTCGGATACCGCGTCTTGAGCAGGCTCGCGAGATCGGTTCCACTCATGCCGGGCATGGCGTGATCGGTGATGACAAGATCGACCGATTGCCCATCCTCCAAGAGCTTCAGCGCGTCGGCGGCCGAGTTTGCCTCGACGACGGTGTGACCCAAATCTTCCAGCATCGCGGCCGTGCCCGTCGCGACCAATATGTCGTCGTCGACAACGAGCACTGTGCAAGGCCGCGTGATGTAATCGGCTGCGTGACTCTTCGTTTGCGGAGCGCGCTCGATCTCGCGGTGAGCGGCCCGCGGCAGCCAGAGATCGATCCGCGCGCCTTTGCCCGGCTCGTTTGCAAGATGCAGCCCGCCGCCCGATTGCGCCGCGAGGCCCTGCACCATCGACAGACCGAGGCCGGTGCCTTTACCGACGCCCTTTGTCGTGAAGAACGGCTCGGCCGCGCGCGCAAGTGTCGCCTCGTCCATGCCTCTGCCGGTATCGACAACGCTGAAGCGGAGATATTGGCCTGGCTTCAATTCCGTCGGCGCGTCCTTGTCCGATCCATGGGCTTCGGCGGCGGAAAAGATCAGAAGTCCGCCGTCCGGCATCGCATCACGCGCATTGACCGCAAGATTGAGCAGCGCGAGTTCCAGCTGATTGGCGTCGATCAGCACGGCCGGCAAGTCAGGCGGCAGATCGTTCTGCAAGCGCACCTCGGGGCCGAGCGCACGTGCGAGCAGGTCCTGCATGCCGGAGACAAGTTCCGCGACATCCACGATCGCCGGCCGCAATTCCTGACGGCGCGCGAAGGCGAGCAGTCTTTGCGTCAAAGCGGCGCCGCGTTCGGCGCCTTTTAGCGCGTTTTCAAGGAGGCGCTGCGAGCCGGAATCATCCTTCAAGCGCTTCTTCAAAATTTCGAGGCTGCCAAGCATGGCCATGAGCAGATTGTTGAAGTCGTGCGCGACGCCCCCCGTCAGCTGGCCGATCGTGTCGATCTTTTGCGCTTCGAAGAGCTGCGCCAGCGCCTGCTCGCGCTCGCGCGTGCGCTGCTCGATGCGCAGTTCGAGCTCCTCGTTGAGCTTCTGCAAAGCGGCGCGCGATTGCTCGAGATCGGCGGTGCGCTCGGCGACGCGCTGCTCCAGGTCCGCATTCAACCGCTCAAGGGCGCGCGTCTTGCGATACAATTCGGCAAAGACGCGCACCTTGGCGCGCAGGACCTCCGGTACGACCGGCACCGGCACGTAATCGACACCGCCCGCTTCGTAACCTCGGAGCCGGTCCAAATCCGAGAGGTGAATGGCGGAGACGAAGATCAGCGCCGTCTGTTGAAAGCGCGGATGCTCGCGGATCATTGCCGCGAGCTCGAAGCCGTCGAGCTCCGGCATCTGCACGTCGATGAGGACGACCGCGACGTCGTGCTTCAGCAATTGCGCCAACGCGTCGTGCGCGGAATTCGCCTTGATCAGGTTCTCGCCGAGCTGACTGAGGATGACCTCGTAACTGAGCAGCTTGGCCGGCTGATCGTCGACCAGCAGAATGTTTACGGGGTCAAACGCGCTCATGCGAGCAGCATCCAATTACCGATGCAGCCACATGCGCAAGGCGGAGAGGAGCTGTTCTGTGTTCACCGGCTTTGCCAGGTAATCGGAAGCTCCGGCTTCCAGGCACTTTTCGCGGTCGCCCTTCATGGCTTTGGCGGTCAAAGCGATGATCGGCAGGCGGCGGAAGGCCGGGTTGGCGCGGATGACCTGCATCGTCTCGTAGCCGTCCATGCCCGGCATCATGATGTCCATGAGTACGATCGAGACGTCCGGCCGCGATTCGATGATGGCGACCGCCTCGCTGCCGGTCGTTGCGGTCAGCACCTTCATGCCGCGGCGCTCGAGCACGCTGGATAATGCAAAGATATTGCGGGCATCATCATCAACAAGCAGCGCGATGCGCCCGACCAGATCTTCGTCCGACGAATGCAGCCGCTCGAGCATTTTCTGCTTGCTTGGCGGAAGATCGGCGATGACCCGATGCAGGAACAGCGAGGTTTCGTCGAGCAGGCGCTCGGGCGATTCCACGCCCTTCACGACAACGCTGCGCGCCATCGTATGCAGCTGCGCATCCTCGTCGGACGTGAGTTCGCGCCCGGTGAAGACGACAACCGGCGTGGACGCCAGCGATTCGTCGTCACGCAGGCGCTCCAAAACCTCGAAGCCCGACATGTCGGGCAGCCTCAGATCGAGCACGACACAATCGGCGGGCTGCTCCTTCAGCCGCGCCAGGGCGGCCGCGCCGGAATCGACCGTTTCGATGTCGATGTCGTCGTGAGCAAGAAGCTCGGCGACGCTGAGCTGCTCGGCCGGATTATCCTCGACGATGAGCAGGCGCTTGCGGCGATGTTCGACAAAGGACTTGATGCGGGCGAACGAAGCCTCGAGCCCTTCGGTCGTCGTCGGCTTGTTGAGGAAGGAGAAAGCGCCGCGCGCGAGCCCGTGCTGCTTGTCGTCATCCAACGTGACGATCTGCACCGGGATGTGGCGCGTCGCGGGGTTCTGCTTGAGCTGGCTTAGCACCGTCCAGCCCAACATGTCGGGCAGGAACACGTCGAGTGAAATCGCCGTCGGCGGGTAATCCTTGGCAAGCGCCAAAGCATCCGCGCCGCTCATAGCGATGACGACCTTGAAGCCCGAATCTCTCGCAAGGTCCACCATGACACGCGCGTAATGCGGATCATCTTCGACGATCAGCAGGACGGCGTCGCCGGGTTCGATCTGCGCGCGATCGTCGAGGATCGGCGAGACGGTCTCGGCGAGGCGCGGCGCCGGCATTGGCGTCCGCGTTTCCGCTGCCGGCCGTGCGCTGAGCGGAGAGCCGACAAAGGTGAGCGGCAGATAAAGGGTGAAGGTGGAGCCCTCGCCGGGATTGCTGCGGAGTTGAATCTCGCCGCCGAGAAGATTGGCGAGCTCGCGGCTGATCGCCAGGCCAAGGCCGGTGCCGCCGTATTTGCGGCTGGTGCCGGCATCCGCCTGCTGGAACGCCTCGAAGATGATCTTCTGCTTTTCGGGGGGAATGCCGATGCCGGTATCCGACACTTTGAAGGCGACGATCGAAGGCGCATGACTGAGCGTCGGGTGGTCGGGCGTCCAGCCTGCGTGCGCAGGAAACACTTTCAGCCTCACGCCACCCTGCGCGGTGAACTTGAATGCGTTCGACAAAAGATTCTTGAGCACCTGCTGCAGGCGTTTCGAATCGGTGATGATCGAACGATCGAGATCGGGCGCGACCTGCACATCGAAATTGAGGCCGCGGTTTTCCGCCTCGTGCCGGAACGGCCGTGCCATCGTCTCGAGCAGGTTGGCGAAGAAGATTTCCTCCGCGTCGACCGAAACGGTGCCGGACTCGATCTTCGACAGATCGAGAATGTCGGAAATCAGGTTCAAGAGGTCGGTGCCGGCGCCGTGGATCGTGCGCGCGAACTCGACCTGCCGTTCGCTGAGATTGCCTTCCGGATTCTCCTGCAATTGCTGGCCGAGGATCAGGATCGAGTTCAGCGGTGTGCGCAGCTCGTGACTCATATTGGCCAGGAACTCGGACTTGTACTTCGAGGTGAGCGCGAGTTCGGCGGCCTTCTCTTCGACCGCGCGCCGTGCCTGCTCGATTTCCTGATTCTTGGCTTCGACTTCGACGTTGCGTTCGGCGAGCTGCTGGGCTTTTTGCTCCAGCTGCTCGTTGGTTTGCTGCAATTCGCGCTGCTGCGCCTGCAGTTCTGCGGCGAGCTGCTGCGATTGCGTCAGCAGACCTTCCGTCTGCATCGTCGCCTCGATCGAGTTCAGCACGATGCCGATGCTGGTCGTCAGCTGCTCGAGGAACGAGAGCTGCAGGTCGGTGAATGCCGAAAGCGCGGCAAGCTCGATCACCGCCTTGACTTGGCCCTCGAACAGAACTGGCAGAACGACGACGTTCTTCGGCTGCGCCCTGAACAGGCCCGAGCGTATCGGCACCACATTGTCGGGCATTTCCGTAAGGATCATGCGCCGGCCATCGCGGGCGCATTGCCCGATCAGGCCTTCGCCGATCTGCAATCGCGGCGGATTGCCGCTTGTCGGATGGTCCGCATAGGACGCCAACATACGCAGCCCGGCGGAGCCGTCGCTTTCGACCTGGTAGAGCACGCCGTGCTGTGCCTCGACGAGCGGCGCGAGTTCGGACAGCAGCATGCGGCCGACGGCGCCGAGGTCGCGCTGGCCCTGCAGCATGTTGGTGAAGCGCGCGAGGTTCGTCTTCAACCAATCCTGCTCGGTGTTCTGATCGGTGGTCAGACGGAGATTGCCGATCATCGTGTTGATGTTGTCTTTGAGTTCGGCAACCTCGCCGCGTGCGTCGACCTGAATCGATCGGGTGAGGTCGCCCTTGGTGACGGCCGTCGCCACTTCGGCGATCGCACGGACTTGCGTCGTAAGATTCGCCGCAAGCAGGTTGACGTTGCCGGTGAGGTCTTTCCATGTGCCGGCAGCGCCCGGGACGTGGGCTTGCCCGCCGAGGCGCCCTTCAACGCCGACTTCGCGCGCCACGCTCGTCACCTGATCGGCGAACGTCGCGAGCGTATCGGTCATATTGTTGATGGTTTCGGCGAGTGCCGCCACCTCGCCTTTCGACGCAACCGTGAGGTTCTGCTTCAGGTCGCCGTCGGCAACAGCGGTCACCACTTTGACGATGCCGCGCACCTGCTCGGTCAAATTTGCCGCCATCACGTTGACGGTATCGGTGAGATCTTTCCAGGTGCCAGCGACGCCGGGCACCTGCGCCTGGCCGCCGAGCTTGCCTTCGGTACCGACCTCGCGGGCGACGCGCGTCACTTCGCCGGCAAACGCGTTGAGCTGATCGACCATCGTGTTGATCGTGTTCTTCAGCTCAAGAATTTCGCCTTTCACGTCGACGGTGATCTTGCGAGACAAGTCGCCGCGCGCCACCGCCGTGGTGACCTCGGCGATGTTGCGCACCTGCGTGGTGAGGTTTGCCGCGAGCAGGTTGACGTTGTCGGTCAGGTCCTTCCACGTGCCGGCGACGCCGGGGACGACCGCCTGCCCACCGAGGCGCCCTTCCGTTCCCACTTCGCGCGCGACGCGCGTGACCTCACCCGCGAACGAGCGCAGCTGATCGACCATCGTGTTGATCGTCTCTTTCAGCTGCAGGATTTCGCCGCGCACGTCGACGGTGATTTTCTTGGAAAGATCGCCGGTAGCGATGGCGGTCGCGACGTCGGCGATGTTGCGGACCTGGTCGGTCAGATTGCCGGCCATGAAGTTCACCGAGTCGGTCAGGTCCTTCCACGTGCCGGACACGCCGGGCACCTGCGCCTGGCCACCAAGCTTGCCTTCGGTGCCGACCTCGCGCGCGACGCGCGTCACTTCGCCGGCGAAGGCATTGAGCTGATCGACCATCGTATTGATGGTGTTCTTCAGCTCGAGAATTTCGCCTTTCACGTCGACGGTGATCTTGCGGGAGAGGTCGCCGCGCGCCACCGCCGTCGTCACTTCGGCGATGTTGCGCACCTGGCCCGTCAGATTCGAGGCCATCGAGTTGACGTTCTCGGTCAAATCCTTCCACGTGCCGGCGACGCCGGGGACGTTTGCCTGTCCGCCGAGCTTACCTTCTGCGCCGACCTCACGCGCGACACGCGTCACTTCTGAGGCGAAGCGATTGAGCTGATCCACCATCGTGTTCAGCGTTTCCTTCAGCTGCAGGATTTCGCCGCGCACGTCGACGGTGATCTTGCGGCTCAAATCGCCGTTGGCGATGGCAGTCGACACTTCGGCGATGTTGCGGACCTGCGCGGTCAGATTGCCCGCCATGAAGTTCACCGAATCGGTCAGGTCCTTCCAGGTACCGGCGACGCCGGGCACTTGCGCCTGTCCGCCGAGACGGCCGTCCGTGCCCACTTCGCGTGCAACGCGCGTCACTTCGCCGGCGAATGCGTTGAGCTGATCGACCATCGTATTGATGGTGTTCTTCAGCTCCAAGATTTCACCGGAGACGTTGACGGTGATCTTCTTCGACAAGTCGCCGCGCGCGACGGCCGTCGCGACCTCGGCGATGTTACGCACCTGACCGGTGAGGTTCGACGCCATCGAATTGACGGAGTCGGTCAAGTCTTTCCAGGTACCGGCGACGCCCTTGAGCTGCGCCTGTCCGCCGAGCTTGCCTTCCGTGCCGACCTCGCGCGCAACGCGCGTCACTTCGGAAGCGAATGCGTTGAGCTGGTCGACCGTGGTGTTGATCGTTTCCTTGAGCTGAAGGATCTCGCCCTTGACGTCGACGGTGATCTTCTTCGACAAGTCGCCGTTGGCGATGGCGGTCGAGACTTCCGCGATGTTGCGGACTTGTGCCGTCAGGTTGCCGGCCATCGAGTTCACGGAGTCGGTCAAGTCCTTCCACGTGCCGGCGACGCCAAGCACGGCGGCCTGACCGCCGAGTCGGCCTTCGGTGCCGACCTCGCGCGCCACGCGCGTCACTTCCGACACAAACGCGTTGAGCTGATCGACCATCGTGTTGATGGTTTCCTTCAGCTCCAGGATTTCGCCGGAGACGTTGACGGTGATTTTCTTGGACAAGTCGCCGCTGGCGATGGCGGTCGAGACTTCCGCGATGTTGCGCACCTGCGCGGTGAGGTTGGACGCCATCGAGTTGACGTTGTCGGTCAAATCCTTCCACGTGCCGGCAACGCCCGGGACTTGCGCCTGGCCGCCGAGCCGGCCTTCGGTGCCGACCTCGCGCGCGACGCGCGTCACTTCGCCGGCGAAGGCGTTCAGCTGATCGACCATCGTGTTGATGGTGTTCTTGAGTTCGAGAATTTCGCCGGAAACGTCGACGGTGATCTTGCGCGAGAGGTCGCCGCGCGCCACCGCCGTTGTCACTTGCGCGATGTTGCGCACTTGCGCGGTGAGATTGCCGCACATCGCGTTGACCGAGTCGGTCAAATCCTTCCAGGTGCCGGCGACGCCGGGCACGATCGCTTGTCCGCCGAGCTTGCCTTCGGTGCCGACCTCGCGCGCGACGCGCGTCACTTCCGAGGCGAAGGAGCGCAGCTGATCGACCATCGTGTTGATGGCTTCCTTCAGCTGCAGGATTTCGCCGCGAACGTCGACGGTGATCTTCTTCGACAAGTCGCCGTTGGCGACCGCGATCGTCACCTCGGCGATGTTGCGGACCTGCGCGGTGAGGTTCGACGCCATCGAGTTCACCGACTCAGTCAAGTCCTTCCAAACGCCGGTCACTTCGACGACCTGGGCCTGTCCGCCGAGCTTACCGTCGGTGCCGACCTCGCGCGCGACGCGCGTCACTTCCGAGGTGAAGACCGAGAGCTGCTTGATCATCGTGTTGACGATCGTCGCTGAGCGCAGGAACTCGCCTTTCAGCGGCCGACCTTCCACCTCCAGCGGCATCGTCTGCAGCAGGTCGCCCTTGGCGACGGCGGAAATGGCACGCCTCACCTGCGTCGTCGGCCAGACAAGGTCGTCGATCAGCGTGTTGACCGATTCCTCCATCTCGCCCCAGGCGCCGCTGGAGAGGCCGAAACGGACGCGCGTCTTGGTCTTGCCCTCGTGGCCGACGACGACACCGACATGTTCGAGCTGCTGGGCAATGCGCTCATTTGCGGAAACGATGTCGTTGAAGGCTTCCGCGACACGGCCGACGAGACCGCCGTCATGGGTCGGCAGGCGGACGGAGAAATCGCCGCCGCGCATGGCTTGCAAGCCATCGAGGAGCTGCGGCAGATCGAGCGCACCGCCGTTGAGCTTGGTGCCGTTGGCGGCGACCGATTCCGGGGTTGGAACCAGATCGGCATCGGCGTCCGGATGCTTGAGCAGAGCCGCTTCGCTGGGGGTCATGGCGCACCAAAAGATGGACGAATCGAAGAAACAGCGCGGAAGGGCGCGAACGGAGCGAGAAACTGCCCCGGTCCCTCTATGGATGCAAGCTGAGCCGCATACTCCATCCCAGCTTAGGCGCAGGCGGGGTTAAGACAGCGTCACAAGGGGAGTGACGACTGCGTCTTGGTGCCGGCCCGAGCGCGTTTATCTGCAACGAGTGCGTGGGCGTCTTCACCGAGGTGTTCAAAAGCCGCTCTAGGTGGCCTTCCGTCGAATACTGCTATCTCTCCGCGAGACCGTCGCGGCACTGGCATCTGGACAGCTCGGACCGCTTGATTGGTTTGAAGAAACGCCGCTTGCAGCCGGTGCTGCCGCGTTCAGCGATCTCGACCAAGGCCGCTGCGCGGTATATCGGTACTGAAAATAGGGCATCGGAACACGACCGAGAGAGAGACGACGCACTGCCTGCGAACGTATGACTCAACTCGCAACGATGCACGCAGCGCGTTCTCAGTCGCCTCAATAAAAACAGCGACTTAGCGACTTCGAACAAGCAGCAACATCGTATTGGTTGACCGCACGCGATGCGTGCGGATTGAACACTTCCGCATAGGCACCCGAACTTGCGCGACGCTGCTCAAGCAAATCGGTTCTGTGATAGGCCGCCTCCGCTTGATTCTGAATGGTGTGAGCTAACGCACGCTCTGCCAAATCCCGCGCATAGCCGTTCTCCGATGCCCCAGTCGCGGAAGGAAGAGCGAAATCCGTGAGCGGTGGCCACCCTGCCCTTTTCGCCAAAAAAGCTAATGATATCAGTAACTGTCTGTTAATCACGTGACAACAAAGCGTTTGCATATTCGGCCTCTATCGGAGCCGAGCCGTTTCGTTAGTCGGACACAAGGGTTTTAAGCGCGTGACCGCTATCCTGCTCCCGGCGCGATATTGGGCTGCTGGCGCCAGAATGCGCTGCGTACACTTTGGTCTGGGGCTTAACGCGACGGCCTCGAGACGAGACTTTGG
>DATAOB010000138.1:0-7029 GCA_036265935.1 Beijerinckiaceae bacterium | reverse complement strand
GATGGGCGAGCGCAGGCTTGCTGTCGAGCCGGACATGGCCGTGAGAAAAATGAACTTCTGCCACAGCTCGCGCTGGATATCGGGAGCGATGTCGAGATCGATCTTGGCGCCTTTCCCGGCATCGACAAAAGCCTTCAGGGTGACGTCGGGTTTCTTGTCGGCGCGGCCGAAACGCATCATCGCAAAGTGGCTGGTCTGCTTGATGACACCGGGAGCGGCGATCACGGTCGCGATATAGGCGGCTCCGCCCACAGTCTGCTCGGTGCCTAGAATGGGAGCGATGCGCTCCACGCTGTCGATGCCGTTCTGCAAAGTAATGACGCGCGTCGTCTCGCCAACCAGCGGTCGTGCCTGTTCGGCCGCCTTCTCGGTGTCCCACAGCTTGACTGCGAACAGCACGATATCGACTGGACCGACTTTTGCCGGGTCGTCGGTGACATTTGGCTTCGGCAGATGCAGGTCTCCCAGCGCGCTTTCGATTTTCAATCCGTTCTTCGCGATCGCTTCGCCGTGGGCGCCGCGGGCGATGAAAAACACATCGTGCCCCGCCGCTGCCATCCGCGCGCCGAAATAACCGCCGACCGCTCCGGCAGCCATGGCTGCAATACGCATGTGATTTCTCCTATCCACCGTTCGTCCCCGCGAAAGCGGGGACCCAAGTTGGATTCCCGCTTACGCGGGAATGAACGGGTCAATGGGTTTAGCCATCGTCCCCGGCAACACACAAGCGCGCAAAAGGCCCGGCACGAGGCCGGGCCATTTCGGTGAGCTTTGCGAAGACTAATAGCGGCCGGAGGGCCGGATGCGGTTCCACGTCGTCTGTGCAGGGCCTTGCGGCTGCGGAGCATAGGCATTGGACAGCAACGCCTGCTGCGATCTTGCGACGGCGGTTTGCGGCAGCACGATCACTTTTGCTCCGATCTGCACGCGATTGTACAGGTCGATCACGTCCTCATTCCTGAGGCGAATGCAGCCGCTCGATACGTGCCGGCCGATCGTGGAGGGCGCGTTGGTGCCATGGATGCGATATTGCGTGCCGGCGATGTACATCGCGCGCGCGCCGAGCGGATTGCCCGGGCCGCCGGACGTCATGCGCGGCAGATAAGGTTGCCGCGCAACCATCTCGGGCGGCGGATACCAGTCAGGCCACTCGGCCATGCGCTCGATCGATTTCACGCCGGACCAGGTGAAGCCTTCGCGGCCGACCCCGATGCCGTAGCGGATCGCCTTGCCGTTGCCGAGAACGTAATAAAGGAAGGTGTGCGGCGTATCGATGATGATGGTGCCGGGCGCTTCCTTGCTGGGATAGCCGACGATTTGCCTTTTCAGGCGCGGATCGAGTTGCGCATCATCGCGCTCGTCGGCCGGTGCCGGTGCGACGGCTTGCGGAGCGATTTGGGTCGGAGAAGGAGGAACGAGAAAGGCGAAGAGAGACTCGGCGCTTGCGGTACCGCATGAGAGCGCGACGGCGCCGATCAGCGCGGCAATCCTGACTGGTTTGGACATGGCACCCCTCGGCGTTTCCCTCCCTCCCGTCTCGATCGTGAAAATGGCCGAGAGGCTCGATTGGTTCCGCGAGGCGGTCCGGGTTTTCTATCGAGCTGTCAGGAACGATTTGGCCGATGCACGATTGACTTGCCTTAGTCGTCTTTGAGCTCGTGCCAGCCAACGACGGCTTCCGGGACGCTGTCGGTGGACGCGAAATAAGGCTTGATGTCGATAAGCCGCGTGCCGTCCAGGCAATCCAGTCCGACGACCGAAAGACGGTTACCATCGACGCGCAACAGCTTGACGACGCTCATCGCTACAGGATTTGGCCGGGCAGGAGAGCGCAGCGCGAATGTGCCGCGCTGGACGCCCTGGTGCGCAGGCACCTGCAGCACGAGATTTCGCGGTGATCTGTCCATCCAGTACAGCAGGACAATGTGGCTGCAGGTCTCAACGTCCTTCAGCGCTTCCTGCCAGAGCGGATCGACCTCGACAGTGCAAACCGCTTCGGATTCGCGCGCGTTTTTCGGACAATCCTTGCGCTCCTTCCACGGCGTATGAATGCGGCCGATGAAGTAAAGACCGGCGTCGGTGCGGTCCGGAAGTTCGACTGCCTTTTCGCCCTCGCGGATGCCGAAGTCCTTGGTGGTCATTGAGACCTCGCCCTCTCGAAAATCATGATGGATTGCCGGGCCAAGCCCGGCAATGACGTCGCAAACGGTCCGTTGCCCAGCCACGCAGTGCTTGCGGGAACAAGCTTAAACGTATAAAGATATCTTTATATAATGGGAACTTGCCCATATGGACTTACATGGTGGTCCATGAGCTCCGGCAGCAGGCTTGGGTTTGACGCGCTCAATTCCGCCCTCAAGGCTGCGGGAGAAGAAACGCGTCTGCGAATCCTTGCGCTGGTCGCCGAGGCCGAGCTGACCGTCTCGGATCTGACCGACATTCTGCGCCAATCGCAGCCGCGCATTTCCCGCCATCTGAAGCTGCTGGCTGAAGCCGGTCTGGTCGAGCGCTTCCGCGAGGGCACCTGGGCCTTCTTCCGGCTGGCGGAACACGGCAATGGCGCGACGGTGGCGCGCGCGCTCATTGATCATCTTAACCCTGCCGACCAAACCATCGCCCGCGACCGCGCGCGCCTCGCCTCCGTGCGGGCTGCGCGCGCCGCTGCGGCGCAAGCCTATTTTCGCGTGCACGCGGCGCAATGGGACCGCATCCGCAAGCTGCACGTGGCCGATGATGCCGTAGAGAATGCGATCCGTGCAGCACTCGGCGACAAGCCGTTTCGCTCCTTGCTCGACCTTGGCACCGGTACCGGACGAATGCTCGAATTGTTCGGTCCTGAGATCGAGCGTGGGCTTGGGCTCGATCTGTCGCTAGACATGCTGCAATTGGCGCGCGACCGGCTGGAACGCGCGGGCTTGAAGAACTGCAGCGTGCGGCAGGGCGACATATACGATCTGCCGCTCGCCAACGACTCTTTCGATGTTGTCATTCTGCACCAGGTGCTGCACTTCCTCGACGACGGCGCGCGCGCAATTCACGAAGCAGCGCGGGTGCTGCGCCCGGGCGGCCGGCTGCTGGTGGTCGACTTCGCTCCGCACGAGCAGGAATTCCTGCGCGAGCAGTTCGCACATCGTCGGTTGGGATATGCGCGCGAGACAGTGTCGCAATGGATGACATCGTCCGGCCTTGAGCCCGTGCTGCACAAGTCGCTCGCGCCCGAGCCCGGGACGGACGGCAAGATCGCAGTCTCCCTGTGGCTCGCACGCGACACGCGCGCGCTGATCGCCGCACCGCCTCGTCGGGAGGTAGCGTGATGAACAGTCCGGTCCGCTTGAGCCGCTTCGCGCGCGCCGACCGCCGGCGGATCGGCGTGTCGTTCGAATTCTTCCCGCCCAACAGCGAGGAGATGGACAAGATTCTCTGGGAATCGATCGAGCGGCTGGCGCCGCTTACGCCTGACTTTGTGTCAGTGACCTATGGCGCCGGCGGGAGCACGCGCGAGCGGACCCACGCAACGGTTAAACGCATTCTGGCCGAAACGGCATTGGTTCCGGCGGCGCACCTCACCTGCGTGGCCGCAACGCGCGAGGAGATTGATGCCATCGTGCGCACCTATCGCGGCGCGGGCGTGCGCCATATCGTGGCGCTGCGCGGCGATCCGGCAGACGGGGCCGGCACAAAATATTCGCCGCACCCGCGCGGCTACAGCAATGCCGCCGATCTTGTCGCCGGCATCAAGCGAATTGCTTCCGATTTCGAGATTTCGGTCTCGGCCTATCCTGAAAAGCACCCCGACAGTCCGACGGTCGAAGCCGACATCGACATGCTCAAGGCCAAGGTCGACGCCGGCGCCAGTCGCGCAATGACCCAGTTCTTCTTCGATAACGATGTCTATTTCCGTTATCTCGACCGTGTACGCGCGCGAGGCGTGGATATTCCGATCGTGCCCGGCATATTGCCCGTGCAGAATTTCAAGGCGGCCACCAACTTCGCCAGGCGCTGCGGCGCTTCAGTGCCGGCCTGGATCGCCGACCGCTTTCAAGGCCTCGAAAATGACAGCGCTACGCGCAAACTGATCGCGGCCGCCGTCGCAGCCGAGCAGGTTTTCGATCTGCTCGACCGCGGCGTCACCACGTTCCATTTCTACACAATGAATCGCGCCGATCTTGTCTTCGCGATCTGTCATCTGCTGGGCCTGCGGCCCGTGACGCCTTCCCTCTCGCAAGGAGAGAGGATGTCCGAGCGAAGCGCCAACGGATGATGCGAGTCACCATGTCCAACACGAGCGTACGATCCCAATTCCTCTCCCTCCTGAAACAGCGCATCCTGGTGCTCGACGGCGCCATGGGGACGATGATCCAGGCGCTCAAGCTCAACGAGGAAGGATACCGCGGCGCGCGCTTCGACGCCTGGAACCGCGAGGTGCGCGGCAACAACGACCTGCTCAACCTCAGCCGGCCCGATGCGGTGCGCGATATTCACCTGGCGTACTTCCGCGCGGGCGCGGATATTGTCTCGACCAATACATTCTCCTCGACTGCGATTGCCCAGGCCGATTACGGCATGGAAGGCATCGCTTACGAGCTCAATCAGGCGGGCGCAACGCTTGCGCGGGAGGCCGCGGCGCAGGCCGAAACCGAAGACGGCCGCCGGCGTTTTGTAGCCGGCGCGATCGGCCCGACAAACCGAACGGCGTCGATTTCGCCCGACGTTTCCAATCCGGGATTCCGTGCCATCACTTTCGATCAGCTGCGCGCCGCCTATGGTGAGCAGGTGCGTGGGTTGATCGATGGTGGCGCCGATCTCCTGCTGATCGAGACGATATTCGACACGCTCAATGCCAAGGCGGCGATCTTTGCGATTTCGGAGATCTGCGATCAACGTGGCGTCGACCTTCCGATCATGATCTCGGGTACGATCACCGATCGTTCGGGACGCCTGCTGTCGGGCCAGACACCGGCCGCATTCTGGAATTCCGTAGGGCATGCGAGGCCACTGACGATCGGCCTCAACTGCGCTCTCGGCGCGCGCGAGATGCGCGCGCACATCGCCGAATTGGCGCGGGTGGCCGACACGTTTGTATGCGCTTATCCCAATGCCGGCTTGCCGAACGAATTCGGCTATTACGACGAGAGCCCTGCCTACATGGCCGAGCTCCTGGGCGAATTCGCCGAGGCCGGGCTGGTCAACGTCGTCGGCGGCTGCTGCGGCACGACGCCGGAGCACATCAGAGCGATCGCGCAAGCCGTCGCCGGCAAATCGCCCCGCACGATTCCCGACGTGCCGCGCCAATTGCGCCTGTCCGGCCTGGAGTCGTTCACGCTTACGCCTGAAATCCCTTTCGTTAACGTCGGTGAGCGGACCAACGTCACCGGCTCCGCGAAGTTCCGCAAATTGATCACGGCCGACGATTATCCGACCGCATTGTCGATCGCGCGCGAGCAGGTCGAGAACGGCGCCCAAGTCATCGACGTCAATATGGACGAAGGCTTGCTCGATTCCGAGCAGGCTATGACGACCTTTCTGAATCTGATTGCCGCCGAGCCCGACATCGCTCGTGTGCCGGTCATGGTGGACTCATCGAAGTTTTCCGTGATCGAAGCCGGCCTGAAGTGCCTGCAAGGGAAGTCGGTGGTCAATTCAATCTCGTTGAAGGAAGGTGAGGCGGCCTTCATCGATCACGCCCGTACCGTGCGCCGCTATGGCGCGGCGGTGGTCGTGATGGCGTTCGATGAAAAAGGCCAGGCCGATACGCTCGAACGCAAAACGACGATCTGCAAGCGCGCATACGACATCCTGGTCAACCAGGTCGGATTTCCGCCTGAGGACGTTATCTTCGACCCCAATATCTTTGCCGTTGCGACCGGCATGGAAGAGCACAACAGCTACGGCGCCGCTTTTATCGAGGCTGCCGGCTGGATCCGAAAGAACCTGCCGCACGTCCACGTATCAGGCGGCGTTTCGAACCTGTCGTTCTCCTTCCGTGGAAACGAACGGGTGCGTCAAGCCATGCACTCGGTCTTTCTCTACCACGGCATCAAAGCCGGCATGGATATGGGCATCGTGAATGCCGGGCAGATCGCGGTTTATGACGATCTGGATGCCGAGCTGCGCGAAGCCTGCGAAGATGTGGTCCTGAACCGCCGATCCGATGCAGCCGAGCGACTCCTGGACCTGGCCAAGAAATTTCAGGGCACGGGACAAGAGGCGAGGGAGGTCGATCTCGCGTGGCGGGAGCACCCGGTCGAAAAGCGGCTCGCACATGCGTTGGTGCATGGCATTACAGACTTTGTCGAGGCCGACGTCGAAGAAGCCCGCAAGCGAGCCAAGCGGCCGCTCGAGGTGATCGAAGGTCCGTTGATGGACGGCATGAACATCGTCGGCGATCTGTTCGGCTCCGGCAAAATGTTCCTGCCTCAGGTCGTGAAATCCGCGCGCGTGATGAAACAGGCCGTGGCTTACCTGATGCCCTTCATGGAGCAGGAAAAAGACGGGCGCCAGCATGGCGGCTCCAACGGCAAGATCGTGATGGCGACCGTGAAAGGCGACGTGCACGATATCGGCAAGAATATCGTCGGCGTCGTGCTCCAGTGCAACAATTACGACGTGATCGATCTCGGCGTCATGGTGCCCGCAGCCAAAATCCTGGACACGGCCCGCGCCGAGCGGGCGGATATCATCGGTCTGTCCGGTCTTATCACTCCTTCGCTCGATGAAATGTGCCATGTCGCGGCGGAGATGGAACGCCAGGGCTTTGAACTGCCGCTGATGATCGGCGGAGCCACGACGAGCCGGGTTCATACGGCAGTGAAGATCCATCCGAATTACCGGCGCGGCCAGGCCGTCTATGTCACCGACGCGAGCCGCGCAGTCGGCGTGGCGCAGACGCTGATGTCCGTCAATATGCGGGCCGGCTATGTCGCGGAGTTGCGCGGCGAGTACGCCCGCATTGCAGCTGCGCACGCGCGCGCTCAGGAGGATAAAAACCGCCTGCCGCTTGCGGCCGCTCGTGCCAATGCGCTGAAGCTC
>DATAOB010000137.1:0-65201 GCA_036265935.1 Beijerinckiaceae bacterium | reverse complement strand
CCCTGGTCGTCGGACATGATGGCGATCGCATCGCGCACGCCGTCGAAATTATAGAGCGGCTCGCCCATGCCCATGAAGACGATGTTCGTGACCAGGCGCCCGCCATCGTTCGGCACGAAGGCGCCTTCCGGCGGCTTGCGGTTGGGGAAATCGCCGAGACGCTCGCGCGCCACCATCAGCTGTGCGACGATCTCCTCGGCCTTGAGGTTGCGGACGAGACGCTGCGTGCCGGTGTGGCAGAAGGTGCAGGTCAGCGTGCAGCCGACCTGGCTCGAGACGCAGAGCGTACCGCGGTCGCTCTCCGGGATGTAGACGCACTCGATCTCGGCGCCGCGATCGCGCGCGTCCACCGGCGGCATGCGGATCAGCCATTTGCGCGTGCCGTCGGTCGAGATCTGCTCGGTGACGATTTCAGGGCGGTCGAGGCTGTAGCGCTCGGCGAGCGCGGCGCGCAGATGCTTCGACACGTTCAGCATCGCCGAGAAATCGCGGATGCCGTGGTGGTAGATCCAGTGCCAGAGCTGGGTTGTCCGCATGCGGATTTCGCTTGGGCGGACGCCGACGGCGGCGAGTGCCTCGGCGAGCTCCGCCCGTGTCGCGCCGGCGAGCGATGGCTTTGTCGCAGCGGCGGGCACGATCGGCGCCGCCGGGTGCGGCGCGGCCAAGGTATCGGCAGCGAGGCTCATGGGTTGAGGCATATATAGGATTGCCGGTCGCGGCGCCAAAGCCGCCTGTTCGCCCGCGCTTAATTGATGCGGATCAAGGCGCGCGTCGCCCTCTCCTTCTTATGCTCGCGTGCTCGGCTGGCTTAGCGCGGCCGCAGCGAGCTGAGGGGCGGCCATGACGAGCTCGATGTTCCAGGTCCGCATCCACGGGCGAGGCGGACAAGGCGCGGTGACAGGGGCAGAAATGCTGTCCGTCGCCGCCTTTGTCGAAGGGCGCCACGCGCAGGCTTTCCCGAGTTTCGGGTCGGAGCGCACAGGGGCGCCCGTCGTCGCCTTCTGCCGCATTGCGGAGAAGGAAATCCGCCTGCGCGAGCCGATCCTCGAGCCCGATTGCCTGATCGTCCAGGATGCGACCTTGTTCAAGGTCGTCGACGTTTTCGCCGGTTTGCGGCCCGGCGGATATCTCCTCGTCAACACGAACAAAACATTGGCCGAACTGCACATCCAGGAGGTCGTCGCGCGGCTGCCGCATGGCCACAGCGTCATCGTGCCGGCGACCGAGCTCGCCCTCAAACATGTCGGACGGCCGCTGCCGAACGCGGCGTTGCTCGGCGCCTTCGCCGCGCTGACCAATGTTGTGCATTTCGACAGCGTCAAACGCGCGATCGAACAAACCTTTTCCGGAAAGATCGGCGCCACCAACGCCGCCGCCGCGATCAGCGCTTTCGAATATGTGATGGCGCAGCAACAGCCCGCGCGCGTCGCTTGAAAGGCCCGTTATGCTGAAGCAAATCGAAGGTTCGCACGCAATGGCTGAAGCCATCGCGCTGTGCCGGCCGGAAGTGATCTGCGCTTATCCGATTACGCCGCAGACCCACATCGTCGAAGGCTTGGCCGGCCTCATACGCGAGGGCCGGCTTACGAACTGCGAATACATCAACGTCGAAAGCGAGTTCGCGGCGCTGTCGGTGGCGATCGGCGCCTCAGCCGCGGGCGCGCGGGCCTATACCGCGACCGCCTCGCAGGGCCTTTTGTTCATGGCCGAAGCGGTCTACAACGCCTCCGGTCTCGGCCTGCCGATCGTCATGACGCTCGGCAACCGCGCAATCGGCGCGCCGATCAACATCTGGAACGATCATTCCGATGCGATGGCAATGCGCGACGCCGGATGGCTGCAATTGTTCGCCGAGGACAATCAGGAAGCCGTCGATCTTCACATCCAGGCGTTCCGGCTTGCCGAAGAATTGTCGATGCCAGTCATGGTCTGCGTCGATGGATTCATTTTAACGCACGCGATGGAGCGGATCGATATTCCGAACCAAGCGCAAGTCGATGCTTACCTGCCGCCCTATGATCCCGTGCAAGTGCTCGATCCCGCCGAGCCCATGTCGATCGGCGCCATGGTCGGGCCGGAAGCGTTCACCGAAGTCCGCTTCCTCGCCCATTACAAACAGTCGCAGGCATTGCGACTCATTCCGCAATATATGGCGGAGTTTGCGAACATATTCGGCCGCGAATCAGGCGGTCTGCTGCGGAGCTATCGCACTGAGGACGCAGATCTCATTGTCGTGGCGATGGGCTCCATCTGCGGCACGATCAAGGACACGATCGATGAGATGCGGGACGAAGGCATCCGCATCGGGCTTGTGACGATCGTCTCTTACCGGCCTTTCCCGCTCGATGCGCTGCGTAATGCCCTGCACGGCGCGCAGGATGTCGTCGTTATTGAAAAGAGCGTCGCCGTCGGCATGGGCGGGCAGCTCGCCGACAATGTCGACGTCTCGCTCCGTAATCTTCCCAGTGCGCCCCGTTTGCATTCCGCCGTCGCGGGCCTCGGCGGACGCCCGATCACGCGCCCCTCATTGCATCGATTGTTCCGGCAAGCGCTCGTGCAGCCCTGGGAAGGCACCCATTTCCTGGACCTCAACGAGCGCGTGGTCGGACGCGAAATCCATCAGACGCGCAAGCGCCGCCGCTCCGGACCGACTGCCGAAAACATCCTTCGGCAGCTTGCCGAATCCGGCAGCGTCGCCGCCGAATGAGAGGCAGACCATGAACGACCATGTCGCCACTCTCGCACCTGCCGATGCGGTTCAGAAACTGAAATATTACCAGAAAGGGACGTTCACCGTCGGCAATCGCCTTATCGCGGAAGATCAGCGCGCGGTGCAGGCTTCGCAAGATCGCTCCAACGCGCTGACTTGCGGGCATCGCGCCTGTCAGGGCTGCGGTGAAGCGCTCGGCGCACGCTATGCGATCGACGCCGCGATGCGCGCAACGCGCAACAATCTCATTGCCGTCAACGCAACGGGCTGCCTGGAAGTGTTCACCACTCCATATCCGGAAACGTCCTGGCAGCTGCCATGGCTGCATTCGCTCTTCGGCAACGCCGCTGCCGTTGCGACCGGCGTTGCCGCGGCCATGCGGGTGAAAAACAAGCCGCATGTACGCGTCGTCGCGCAAGGCGGCGACGGCGGCACGACCGACATTGGCTTCCAGTGTCTTTCGGGCATGTTCGAGCGCAACGACGATGTGCTCTACATTTGCTATGATAACGAAGGCTACATGAATACGGGCGTGCAGCGGTCCTCGGCTACTCCACCGACCGCGCGCACCGCCACCACACCGGCCCTTGGCACGGAACCCGGTAACGTTTTTGGCACCGGCAAGTCCGTGCCAAAAATCGCCGTCGCTCACAATATCCCTTATGTCGCAACCGCAACCGTCGCCGACCTGCACGACCTCGAACGCAAGGTCATCAAAGCCATGTCGATTCACGGTGCACGCTACATTCAAATCAATGTGCCGTGTCCGCTCGGATGGGGCTCTGCCTCGCATGACACGATCCGTCTGGCGCAGCTCGCCGTCGAGTGCGGTCTGTATCCGATATTCGAAGCCGAGCACGGCAAGGTCACACGAGCTCGCAAAATCCGTAAAAAGGTTCCTGTACAGGATTATCTGAAGCGGCAGCGTCGCTTCGCCCACCTGTTTCGCGGCGAGCAGGAAGACCCGCGGGTCACACGCCTGCAGGCGATGTGCGACGCCAATATAAGCGAATATGGGCTACTCGACGCCGTAACCGACGAGCGTGAGGATTGATTCATGGATCGCCCCTTTGCAATCACGCTCGACGTCGGCACCTCCCTCGTCAACCACACCGGCTCATGGCGGACCGTGCGGCCGGAATATGTGCACCGGCTGCCGCCCTGCAATCATGCATGTCCGGCCGGCGAGGATATCCAGGGTTGGTTGTCTTATGCGGAGAACGGTGACTACGAAGCCGCATGGCGCGCGCTGACCGAAAACAATCCGCTGCCGGCGGTTATGGGACGCGTCTGCTACCATCCCTGCGAAAGCGCGTGCAATCGCGCCATGCTCGATTCCGCTGTCGGCATCAATTCGGTCGAGCGTTTCCTCGGTGATCTCGCTATTGCGAATGGCTGGCGCTTCGCGCCGCCTGCGGTCAAAACCGGCAAAAACGTGCTGGTCGTCGGTGCCGGGCCCTCGGGCCTCTCCGCGGCCTACCACCTTGCACGTCGCGGCCACGCCGTCACGATCAAAGAGGCGGGACCGCTGCCGGGCGGCATGATCCGCTTCGGCATTCCGAAATACCGCATGCCGCGCGACGTGCTCGACGCCGAAGTCGAGCGCATTACCGATCTCGGCGTCGTGATCGAGTACAATACGAAGGTTGCCAATGTGCGCGAGGCAATGTCGGAAGGCGGTTTCGACGCTGCCTTTCTCGCCGTCGGCGCCCACATCGCCAAGCGCGCGTACATTCCGGCCGGAGAAGCGGCGAAAGTTCTCGATGCCGTTCAGGTGCTGCGCTCGATGGAAGGCGAAGACAAGCCGCTGCTCGGCCGCCGCGTCGTCGTCTATGGCGGCGGCAACACGGCGCTCGACGTCGCGCGCACGGCGCGGCGTCTCGGCGCGGAGGAGGCGGTGATCGTCTATCGCCGCACGCGCGATAGAATGCCGGCGCATGATTTCGAGCTGGAGGAGGCACTCGAGGAAGGCATTTTGATGAAATGGCTGTCGACGATCAAAAGCGTCGAAGCCGGATCGATTACTGTCGAGAAGATGGTGCTCGACGCCAAGGGATTCCCGCAGCCGACCGGCGAGTTCGAGACATTGCAGGCCGATTCCGTCGTGCTGGCGCTCGGTCAGGATGTCGATCTTTCGCTGCTCGATGGCATACCGGGGCTCGTGCTGAAGGGCGGCGTCGTGCAGGTCGGGCCCAACATGATGACCGGCGCCAAAGGGATTTTTGCCGGCGGCGACATGGTCCCGTCAGAACGCACCGTCACGGTTGCGGTTGGGCACGGCAAAAAGGCGGCGCGCCACATCGATGCATGGTTGCACGGAAAGGCCTACAGTCCTGCGCAAAAGCACGAGATCGCCGGCCTCGATAAGCTCAACACCTGGTATTACGGCGAGGCGCCGAAGACGGTGCGGCCGACGTTGGAGATCGCGCGCCGCACCTCGACTTTCGAGGAAGTTGTGCAGGGTCTTGACGAGACGAATGCGCTGTATGAGGCGCGGCGCTGCCTTTCCTGCGGCAACTGCTTCGAATGCGACAATTGCTATGGGATGTGTCCCGATAACGCGGTGATCAAATTGGGATCGGGCAAGGGCTTTGAATTCAATTACGATTTCTGCAAGGGCTGTGGCATCTGTGCCCAGGAATGCCCGTGCGGGGCCATTAACATGGTGGCAGAGTCGATCTGATCGCTGGCCTCCCCCTTGCTCGTAACTCCGCGATAACCATCCTATTGTGCCAATAGGGGGCGGAGGTATGCGGGAACGGCGGGAGTTTCAGCGCAGGCGGACGTTTCTGGGCGGGCGGCTTGCCTTCAACAACCAGTACGGCGCGATCGATTGCCTCGTGCGCAACATGTCCCAGAACGGGGCTTTGATCTCAACGCCACCGCGCCTGTCAGAAGCCAGGTCTCCTTGGCCTTCGTTTCTCGTTATGATGACGCTGGGCGTCCAGCTCGGCATCAATTAATGGAACCGGCTGTTTTACGACGCACCGGATAAACGCGGCGGCGCGGCGCTGTTGCACGGTGTGTTTCTTGCGCTCGGGCTGGTCGCCGCCGCGGCGGCAATTGCTGTCGCTCTCGTGCATGCACGCATGCGCCTGCAGATCAAATGGCGCGGCTGGTTGACGAAGCGGCTTATCGGCTACTGGCTCGCCGATCGGCGCTTCTACCAAATGTCGGTAGTCGAGAATGAGGGCTCGAATCCGGAATTCCGCATCACCGACGACACGCGGCTTGCGACCGAGCCGATCGTCGATTTCGCGATCGGCCTCGCAACCGCAGTGCTGACCGCGGCGGCGTTCGTCGGGATTCTTTGGAGCGTCGGCGGAACGATCACAATTCCGGTTGGCGGCGGAATTTCCATTCCAAGTTACATGGTGATTGCGGCATTCGCCTATTCGGGGGTGGCCTCGATTTCGACCTTGATCATCAGCCGAACGCTGGTCCACCCGTCGCCGAGAAGAACGAAGGCGAGGCCGAGCTCAGATACGAACTCACGCGCGTGCGCGAAAGCGCCGAAACGATTGCGCTGCTTGGGGGCGACGCGGAGGAAGAGAAACAGCTTGGCGTCACCGTCAACGCTTTGCTGGATCAATGGGTCAAGGTCGCCATCCAGCAGGCGCGGCTCACCTGGATCATCAACGGCAATTCGGTTTTCGCACCGATTGTTCCGCTGCTGCTCGGCGCGCCGAAATATCTGTCGGAAACGCTGACCCTCGGCGAATTGATGCAGCTCGCCTCGGCTTTCGTGCAGGTGCAAGTCGCCTTGAACTGGCTCGTTGAAAATTCGATCCGGCTCGCGGAATGGAACGCCTCGGCACGCCGCGTTGGCGCCCTCACCGCCGTCTTAAAATCCTTTGACGAGCGAATCGTCGGGGACCGCGATAGCACAATCGTGCTCGGCGACAGCCCGGATGAGAATCTGCACATCCAGAACCTTTCCGTCGCGCAAACGAATGGGGATCTTGTTATCGACGACCCCGATCTCGTCATCACGCAAGGTGAGAAGGTGCTGATCAAAGGCGAATCCGGGACGGGCAAAAGCACGTTGATCCGGGCGATGGCCGGTCTATGGCCCTGGGGCTCCGGCTCCATTCTGCGGCCCGCCAATGCGACAGTCGAGTTCATGCCGCAGCAGCCTTATATGCCGCTCGGCACGCTGCGCCATGTGCTGGAATATCCGCAACCCGACGTGAGTCGCTCGGAGAACGAAATTCGCGAAATCCTGCAGAAATGCGGGCTTGAGCATCTATACGCCCGGCTGGACGAAGAGGATCAATGGCAGAAGATTCTCTCCGGCGGAGAGCAGCAGCGCGTCGCGTTTGCGCGCACGCTTTTGAAGAAGCCCGACATCGTCATCATGGACGAGGCGACCTCCGCACTCGACCAACTGAGCCAAGCGCGGGTCATGTCGTTCTTCGAGAACGAGCTGAAGGACGCGACCTTGCTATCCGTCGCACACCGCCCCGAGCTCGAAGTCTATCACACGCGTGAAATCCAGCTGACCCGCCGCGAAGGCGAGCGCGACGTGCACGCGACCGAGCGCACCTATTCGCCGATCCGCCGGCTCTGGCGCGGGCTGAAAACGCGCTTTTCGCGAAGTTAGCCCGCGCGCGAAGCTGCTGTTCCCTCGGCCTGGGGCGTCTCACGCACCAAAGAAGCGGTCTCGGGATCGCGCTTAGCCTCGCTTGTCATGTACTGCGCGCGGGCGAGCGCGGCGAATTTGCCATTGCGCGCGAGAAGCTCCTGGAAATTCCCGCGCTCGACGATGCGGCCGTGATCGAAAACGAGGATGCAATTGGCATTACGGATCGTGGCGAGCCGATGCGCGATGACGAAGGTCGTCCGCCCCTGCGTTGCGCGTTCGAGCGCTGCCTGTATCTGGCGTTCCGTCGTCGCATCGAGGGCGCTCGTCGCCTCGTCAAAAATCATGATCGGCGGATCTTTCAATAGCGCGCGCGCGATCGAAAGGCGCTGACGCTCGCCGCCGGAAAGCGAGCGGCCGCGCTCGCCAACCAGCGCCCTGACGCCTTCCGGATTGCGTGATACGAAATCGGCCGCCTGCGCGCGCTCCAACGCCATCGCGATTTCCTCGGGCGTCGCCTCCGGCTTACCGACCCGCAGATTCTCCTCGATCGAGCGCGCAAACAGCATCGGCTCCTGAAACACGACGCCGATGTTCCGGCGCAACGATTCGAGGCTCATGTCGCGAATGTTGATGCCGTCGATCGTGATCGATCCCTTCTGCGGATCGAAGACGCGGTGGAGGAGGCCAAGTGTCGTGGATTTGCCCGAGCCGGTCGGCCCGACCAGCGCCACGGTCTGGCCTGGGGCAACATCGATATTCAGATCGGCGACGGCGACGCGTTTCGCATCGTAGGAAAAAGTCACACCGGAAAAGACCACATGACCCTTCAGCCGGCCGGCATCGATGGCGTTGGCCTTATCGGCGAGCGCCGGCGGCAGATCGATGACGGCGAAAAAGTCGGCGAGTTTCGGCACCTGCATGAGCAACACGTTCGTGAAGCCCACCAACTGCTCGAGCCGCGCGATCAGCATGGTCGCGAAATTGATGAAGGTGACGATCTCGCCGACCGTGGCCAGCCCCTGGAAATGCAGCCAGGTGCCGAGAACGAAGATGACGAGAATCGACAAAGTCGCCGAGGCGCGCGTCGCAACCGTCACCAGCGCCCACCACGACAGGACCGGCAATTGCGCGGCGAGAAGCTGCGAGGCGATCCGGCGCATGGCGCGCGATTCGACGCTGACGCGCGTAAAACTTTGCACCACCGAAATGTTGCCGAATGCGTCCGAGGTATGTTCGGCGAGCTCGGCGCTATGGCGCTCGACCGTGCCTTGCAGCGTCTCCGTCTGGCGGACGACGTAGATGGTGAGAGCGCCGAACACCGCAACAAGCACGATGAGCACGCTCGCCAACCGCCAGTTCACGAACAATGTCAGCGGCAACAGGATGAACAGCGCGACGGCGGAGGCACAATTCTCGCGGAAAAAAGACAGCCACAAGCCGGCCATCCCCTGCGCGCCTTCGAGCATGATTTTCAGAAGCCGCCCGGAATGATTGGCGCTGTGGAAGCTCAGGGGCAGGTCGAGCACATGGTCGAAATAATCGGCCATGACGGCGAGCCGGCGCCGATGCGACAGGCGGTCGGCGTGCAACGCGACGAGCACGCCCGCAAGGATCGAGAAAATGCCGAACGCCGCCCAGGCGATGAGCCAGGGGAGGATATCGCCCCACGGATGCGCGGCGGGATTGGCGTCGTTGCGGCTCAGCCGGTCGATGATTCGCCCGAATAGAAACGGCTCGGCAAACTGCGAGGCGGCGATCGCCAGATTGGCGACGACGAGCGTGATGGCGAGACCTCGCTCGGGACGAAGCAGCGCTAGCGTGCGCGAGTAGACGGTGACGAGCGACATGGGGGAGTGAATTAGCGCGGCGCACGCGGCAGCCCACAACGCGGAGCACCCTGGCGGCGCTTGCATCTGGGGCCGTCCGCGGCGTTATAGAACCATGCTCACCCGCCGCGCCCTTCTCGCCGCCGCCGCCGCCCTCGCCGCCGCGCCCGCCGGCGCGCAAGGCGCACTTGCCCTGCGCGTCGGCTACGTCCCGGTCATCGGCGCGGCGGCGCTTTACGTGCTCGACCGCGCCGGCTGGGCGCGCGAGGCAGGGCTCGACATCCGGCTTGCCAAATTCGATTCCGGCCCCGCCGCCATTCAGGCGATTTCTTCGGGCTCGCTCGACATGCTGGCGATCGGCATCGCGCCGGTCGCGGTCGCCCGCTCGCGCGGGCTCGACGTGCATGTCGTCAGCGCCGCCGGCACCGGCGGCTCGGCGTTTTTGGCCGCGCCCGCTTTGGCCGAAGCCTTCGGCAAAACCGGCAACGATCCCGCCGCCGCCCTCGCTGACTTCCGTCAGGCGCAGGGCCGGCCGGCCAAGATAGGCACGCTGCCGCCCGGCGGCGTGCCGACGGTCGCGCTGAACTACTGGTTTTTCAAAACGCACAAAGTGGCGCGCGCCGATGTCGAGATCGTCGCCATCGGCATCGAGGCGCTGCAGGGCGCGATTCTCGCCGGCGCGATCGATGGCGGCACCGTGCTCGAGCCGCCGGCGACGATCGTGCAGCGGCGCGACCCGCGGCTGAAAGCGATCGCCACCGCGCGCGACATGTTCCCCGATATTCCCGGAGTGGTGATCGCCGCGACCGGCGCTTTCGAGAAGGCGCACGCCGACGCGGTTCAGACGATCGTTGGGCTGGTGATCCGCGCGACCGAGCTGATCCAGCGCGATCCCAAGGCGGCGGGGGCTTATGTAGCCGAGGTGGTGGGCGGCGGACTGGTGCCGGCCGATGTCATGGCGGCGGCGTTGGCTTCGCCCGCGGTCGCGTATGTGACCGATCCGCGCGCGATCGAGGCGCCGACGCGGGCGCTGCTCGAGTACCAGGTCGAGATCGGCGATTTCGCCGCGGCGCCGAAGGCGGAAGGGTTGTTCGAGACGAAGTATTTTGACGCGGCGAAATTCAGGGCTGGCAAATAGCCCGCCTTGATTGGACGCCGTACGCTGCTACGGTCCGCCGCACTTTGCTGACAGGCGGATGAGCAAGCTAGAGACGGTTCTCGACACGATCGATCGCAATCAGCCGGCAGCGCTGCAGCGGCTGAGCGAGCTCATCGCGATTCCGTCGGTCTCGACCGATCCCGCCTATGCGGCCGAGTGTCGGCGCGCCGCGGATTGGCTAGCGAGAGAGCTGACAAGCCTCGGATTCGAAGCGTCGGTTCGCCCGACCGCCGGGCACCCGGCTGTCGTCGGCCACGCCGAGGCGAGTGCGCGCGACGTGCCGCATGTCCTCTTCTACGGCCACTATGACGTGCAACCGCCCGATCCGATCGAGCTTTGGGACGGCGATCCCTTCGTTGCGCGTATTGTGGACGCGCCGAACGGGAAGCGCATCGTCGCGCGCGGCGCCGCCGACGACAAAGGCCAGCTGATGACCTTCGTGGAAGCCTGCCGCGCGTTCCGCGACAATGGTGGCCTGCCATGTCACGTAACCGTGCTGTTCGAAGGTGAAGAGGAGACCGGCTCGCCCTCGCTGCCGGGCTTTCTTGCCGAGCACGGCAAGGATGTCGCTGCCGACATCATGCTTGTTTGCGATACCGGAATGTGGGATCGCGCGACACCGGCGATCACTACGCTGCTGCGCGGCCTCCTGCTGGAGGAGGTCATCGTTCAAGGCGCGAGCCGCGATCTGCATTCCGGCCTTTTCGGCGGCGCGGCGGTCAACCCGATTCATGTCTTGGCGCGGATCATCGCCGACATTCACGATGCAAACGGCCGCATCACCATCCCCGATTTTTATGAAGGCGTCGAGGAACTACCACCCGATATCGCCGACCAATGGCGGGCGCTCAATTTCGACGAAGTGAAATTCCTTTCAGATGTCGGTCTTTCCACGCCTGCCGGCGAAAAGGATCGCAGCGTTCTCGAGCAAATCTTGTCGCGGCCAACCTGCGACGTGAACGGCGTCACCGGCGGTTATACGGGGAAGGGGTCGAAAACGGTCCTGCCAGCGCAGGCCTCCGCGAAATTTTCGTTTCGGCTCGTCGGCAAGCAGGATCCAGAGCGCATTTCCGCAAGCTTCCGTGAGTTCGTTCGCGCACGATTGCCTGCCGATTGCCGCGCACAGTTTCTGTCACACGGTGCGAGCGGTGCCATCGCGCTGCCATTCGGCTCGGAGGCGCTACGCCGCGCGCGCCGCGCCCTTCAGGCGGAATGGGGCAAGGAGCCGGTGCTGATCGGCTCCGGCGGCTCGATCCCGATCGTCGGCATTTTCAAGCGCGATCTCAAAATGGATGCGCTGATGATCGGCTTCGGGCTCGAAGACGATCGCATCCATTCGCCGAATGAGAAGTACGAGCTCACCTCCTTCCACAAAGGCGCGCGCAGCTGGGCGCGCATTCTCGCTGCGCTCGCGGCCTGATTTTCGCATCGAGAATGACCGCGATGCTCGATTCCGACATGCCTTTCGCAAGCGTTTTTCCTCCGGCGGATAAGGAGCAATGGCGCAGGCTCGTCGACGGCGTCCTCAAGGGAAAATCATTCGAAACGCTGATCAGCAAAACCTATGACGACATCCCCATCGCGCCGCTTTATCAGCGTGCAGGTGAGGAGCAGCCGCGTGTGCTTCGCATGGTGCCGGGGCCGTGGTCGGTGGTGCAACGTATCGATCTTCCCGACCCGATCCAGGCGAACAAACAGGCGCTGACCGATCTCGAAAACGGCGCGACGGGTTTGCAGCTCGTCTTTGCCGGCAGCGCCGGAGATTACGGCTTTGGCCTGCCGGATGCGTCGGAGGACGCCATTGCGCAGGTGCTCGAAGATGTTGTGCTCGAAACCGGCATCACAATCGAGCTCGATCTCAGCGCCGCGACACGGGACGCGGCGGATAAAATTGCACGGCTGATCGAGAAACGCGGGATCGAGCCCGCCCGGACAAACATCGTGTTTGGCTTAAATCCTCTTGACGCAATTGCCCACGGTGAGCTCGACGCCGTGGATTGGTCTTCGCTTGCGCCAAGATTCGCGGAATACGTCCGCAGCCTGGCCGATCGCGGTTTCAAGAAAACCCTTTGCGTCGCCGATGCGCGTCCTGTTCACGCGGCCGGCGGATCGGAGGTGCAGGAACTCGCCTTCGCGCTCGCTTCAGCGGTCGCTTATTTGCGCGCGCTCGAGGCTGCCGGCATCGATCTCGACGCTGCACGCAAGATGGTCTCGTTCCGGCTCGCGTCCGATGCCGATCAGTTCTGCACACTCGCCAAGTTCCGTGCGCTGCGGCGGCTATGGGCTCGAGTCGAAGAAGCTTGCGGGCTCACGCCCTCGCCGCTGCATCTCCATGCTGAAACTGCGTGGCGGATGATGACTCGCGTCGATCCGCAGGTGAATCTATTGCGTGCCACAATGGCGGTGTTTTCCGCCGCGCTCGGTGGCGCGGATACGATTTCCGTTCTGCCATTCACGCAGGCGCTCGGTCTGCCCGATGCTGCGGCGCGCCGGCTCGCCCGCAATACGCAGCTCGTGCTCAGCGAAGAATCCAATCTCGACAAGGTGAGCGATCCGGCCGGGGGCAGCGGCGGCTATGAGGCGCTCACATCAGAGCTTTGCGAACACGCCTGGAATTTGTTCCAGCAAATCGAGAAAGAAGGCGGATTGGCGAAGGCGCTTGCCTCGGGCTCTTTTCAGGCGCGTGTGGCGGAGACGCGCGCACGCCGGCGCGAACGCGTCGCGCGGCGTCTCGATCCGCTGACCGGCGCGAGCGAATTTCCGATCTCGGAGGAAGTGCCTGTTTCGACGCTTCAGCCGCTGCAGCTTTCGGCAGAGACGGAGGACGCGGAGAAGCTCTTCCCCATACGCTTGGCCGAGCCGTTTGAGCGCCTTCGCGCCCACACCGATAGCATGGCGGAAAAGGGCACCCGTCCTGCAGTGTTTCTCGCCAATCTCGGCTCGCTCGCAACATTCACGCGGCGAGCGATGTTTGCAAAAAATTTCTTCGCCGCAGGCGGGATCGCCGCAATCGACAACGATGGTTTCGACACGCCACAAAGGGCCGCCGACGCATTCAAACAATCCGGCGCAAAACTCGCCTGCATCTGCTCGAGCGATGCGGTTTACGACGAAAAAGCGCTCGCCACTGCCCGGACGCTTGCCGATGCGGGCGCGAAGGCAATTTACCTGGCGGGGCGTCCGCGCGAAGAGGAAGCGGAATTGCGCCAGGCTGGCGTAACCGACTTCATCTATCGGGGTTGCGATGCTCCGCGCGTGCTTCAAGACGCGCAACACCGGATCGTCTAGGGAGGAAACATGCGAGTTTTGCTATGGATAACGACCGTCGCGCTCGTCGCAACAAGCGAAGCATTTGCCGCCCCACACGGCGGCGGCAATTACGATGGCAGATGGTCGGTCGAAGTCATCACCGATCAAGGCACATGCGATCGCGTGTATCGGTGGATGCTCGGTATTCAGGGCGGCCGCGTCGTTGATATCGGCGAGGTCGCGAGACCTTCTGGCGGGATTTCGCCGAATGGCGCGGTGAGCATCCGATTCGTCCGCAACAGAGATTATGCCACGGCGACCGGCCGCCTCTCGGGCGATTGGGGCAGCGGCAGCTGGAGCTCGCCGACACTTGCCTGCAGCGGCCGCTGGCGCGCTGAGCGGCGCGGCTAGGCTGCTGGCGCTGCGGCACAAAAGCGGTATTATAATGCAGTGCGAAATCGCAGGACGGTTCTGACCATGTCGCGTGTTCCCGATTTTGCAACTGTCCCCTTCGCTCCGGCCGCCGCCGGCTTGCCTCCTGCCGGCGAACCTTGGTTCACGCCCGAAGGCATTCCGGTCAAACCGCTCTACGGTCCCGAGGATATCGAAGGCCTCTCCTATATCGACTCCTATCCCGGCATCGCGCCCTATCTGCGCGGGCCGTATTCAACGATGTATGTCAACCAGCCCTGGACGATCCGGCAATATGCTGGCTTCTCCACGGCCGAGGATTCGAACGCCTTCTACCGCCGCAATCTTGCCGCCGGGCAGAAGGGTCTTTCCGTCGCTTTCGATCTTGCGACGCATCGCGGCTACGATTCCGATCACCCGCGTGTTTCCGGCGACGTCGGCATGGCCGGTGTAGCCATCGACTCGATCTACGACATGCGCACGCTATTCTCGGGCATCCCGCTCGATCAGATGAGCGTGTCGATGACGATGAACGGCGCCGTGCTGCCGGTGCTCGCGCTTTATATCGTCGCGGCGGAAGAGCAGGGGGTAAAGCCGGCGCAACTCTCGGGCACGATCCAGAACGACATTTTAAAAGAATTCATGGTGCGCAACACCTACATTTACCCGCCTGCGGCGTCGATGCGCATCATCTCCGATATTTTTGCATTCACATCTGCAAACATGCCGAAGTTCAATTCGATTTCGATTTCCGGCTATCACATGCAGGAAGCCGGCGCGACGCAGGATCTAGAACTCGCCTACACGCTTGCCGACGGCGTCGAATATATCCGCGCCGGTTTGAAGGCGGGGCTCACGATCGATCAGTTCGCGCCGCGGCTGTCGTTCTTCTGGGCGATCGGCATGAATTTCTTCATGGAAGTCGCCAAAATGCGCGCCGCGCGCCTGATCTGGGCAAAGCTCGTCAAGGATTTCAATCCGAAATCGGAGAAGTCGCTGCCGCTGCGCACACATTGCCAGACGAGCGGCTGGTCCTTGACCGCGCAGGACGTGTTCAACAACGTGATGCGCACCTGCATCGAGGCGATGGCTGCGACGCAGGGACACACCCAATCCCTGCACACGAATGCGCTCGACGAAGCGCTAGCGCTGCCAACGGATTTCTCCGCTCGGATCGCCCGCAACACGCAGCTCTTCCTGCAGCAGGAGAGTGGTACGACGCGCATCATCGATCCCTGGGGCGGCTCCTATTATGTCGAGCGGCTGACTGCCGATCTCGCCGAGAAGGCTTGGGAGCACATTGAGGAAGTCGAGCGGCTCGGCGGCATGGCGAAGGCGATCGAAGCCGGCATTCCGAAACTGCGCATCGAAGAGGCCGCGGCGAAGACGCAAGCGCGCATCGATTCCGGCCAGCAGACGGTGATCGGGGTTAACAAATACCGGCTCACCGACGAGCCGCCGATTGACGTTTTGAAGGTCGACAATTCCGCCGTGCGCGCGCAGCAGATCGCGAAATTGAAGCGCCTGCGCGAAGAGCGCGACCAAGCCGCAACGACGCGTGCGCTGGACGCGCTGACGAATGGCGCGAAGGCCGGCGGCAATCTTCTCGCGCTATCGATTGACGCGGCGCGCGCGAAGGCCACGGTCGGCGAGATTTCGGGCGCGCTCGAAAAAGTGTTCGGTCGGCATCGTGCCGAGATCCGCGCTATTTCCGGCGTGTACAAACGGGAGGCAGGCGTGGGCGCGGAAACCATCTACCGCGTGCAGTCAATGGTCGAAGCTTTCGAAGAGAATGAGGGCCGCCGTCCGCGCATTCTCGTCGCCAAGGTCGGCCAGGACGGACATGATCGCGGCCAGAAGGTCATCGCTTCGGCTTTTGCCGACCTCGGCTTCGATGTCGACATCGGCCCGCTCTTCGCGACACCCGAAGAGGCGGCGCGTCAGGCGGTCGAGAACGACGTGCATATCGTCGGGATTTCGTCGCTTGCGGCAGGTCACCTGACGCTGGTGCCGGAATTGAAGCAGGCGCTGGAAGAGCAGGGCCGGCCCGACATAATGATAGTAGTAGGAGGCGTGATCCCGCCGCAGGATGTTGATGCGCTGCGCCAGAGCGGTGCCTCGGCCATTTTCCCGCCAGGTACGGTAATCCCGGAAGCGGCGGCGAGCCTATTGGAGGAATTGAACCGCCGCCTCGGCTATGCGCAGCGCGAGGCGGCGGAGTAGCGCCGCGATCAATTGAATTGATCGAGCCTCACCGCAAGCGCGGGGATCGCATCGAGGCGCAAGGTTTCGTTGAAGGTGTCTCGGTGATGTCCCGCCACGCGCCTGCGGCGGCGCTTTTGTGAATCCAGGTCGTGCGGCTATTTGTATCGATTACCCAAAGTTCGCGGACATCAAAGCTGGCGTAGAGCCGTGCCTTGGGCCCGCGATCTTGCGCCAGCGTGGAGCTTGCGATCTCGATTGCAAGCAAGATATTGCTGCCGCGCACGTCCTCGGAGCGCAGCCGGCGCGGGTAAATACAGAGTCGGGCTCGACGATCGTGTCGGGGCCGAGAAACAGCGATGTCTCGAAGCCGACAATCAAGTCCTGCGGGCAGACGCGTGCGCTTGCCATCCCGAGTTCGGATTTGAGCCGCTCATGCGCGTGATATTTCGGACCCATCGGAACGATTCTGCCTTCGATGAGCTCGAAATTGTCATCCTCGTCGATGAGGCCATCCGCCTGCATGCGGCGGATGTCATCTGCCGTCAGGCTACCGAAAGAGGTGCTGGAAAGGCCGGTGAGCTGCATGCGCTGTTCTCGAAGCCGATCCTAGCATCTCCAAGCGGCTGCGGCGAGCCTCACTGCGTCAGGTTGCAGCCGCTGTCTTTTAGCGAGAAGAAAGCCTGCTCGCCGGGAATGGTCGCGAGCTTCTTGTAATAATCCCACGGGCCCTTGCTCTCCGCCGGCGTCTTCACCTGGAAGAGATACATGTCGTGCACCATGCGCCCGTTCGGCAGGACGTGGCCGCCGCGCGCGAAGAAATCGTCGACAGGCATTTCGTGCATTTTCTTGGTGACGGCATCTCCATCGGTTGTACCGGCGGCCTGCACCGCCTTCAGATATTGCGTGACCGACGAGTAGGTGCCGGCATGCACCATATTCGGCATGCGGCCAGTGCGCTTCATGAAGCGGTTGGCAAAATCGCGCGCCTTATCGTCGAGATCCCAATAATAGCCCTCGGTCAGCACGAGGCCCTGCGCCGCCTGTAAGCCAAGGCCGTGCACTTCCGCGAGCGTGAAGAGCAGCGCCGCGATGCGCTGCTTGCCGCCCTGGGTGACGCCGAATTCCGCCGCCTGCTTGATTGCGTTCGACGTGTCGAGCCCGGCATTGGCGAGGCCGACCACTTTCGCGCCCGAACTCTGTGCCTGCAGAATGAAAGAGGAGAAATCCGAACTATTCAGCGGATGCCGGACCGCTCCGACGACACTGCCGCCGTTCGCCTTCACATAGTTCGCCGTGTCGTTCTCGAGCGCATAGCCGAAAGCGTAGTCGGCGGTAATGAAGAACCAGCTGTCGCCGCCATTTTTGACGAGCGCGCCGCCGGTGCCGACGGCAAGCGCATGCGTGTCATAGGCCCAGTGGAAACCGTAAGGGGTGCATTGCTTGCCGGTAAGGTCCGTACTGGCGGCGCCATCGACGATGGTGATCTTCTTCTTGTCCTTCGAAAGCTGCTGCACCGCGAGCGCGACCGAGGAGGTTGTCAGCTCCATGATTGCGTCGACATTCTCGATATCGTACCAGCGCCGAGCGATGCCGATGGCGACGTCAGGCTTGTTCTGGTGATCGGCGCTCAAGAGCTCGATCGGCTTGCCTAAAACTTTGCCGCCGAAATCCTCGACTGCCATATGCGCGGCTTCGACGGACCATTTGCCGCCGAAATCGGCGTAGACGCCGGACTGGTCGTTCAAAATTCCGATTTTGACGCCGTTCTGGCCGGGCGCCTGGGCGCGAGCCGCGGGGCAAAGCGCAAGCGCGGCCACGAAGCCAACCGCAAGCGTCGCGATATGATGCATCAAATCCTCCCGAGCCACCTCAGTTTTGGTGGCGGCAATATTTACGGCGCGGGAGGCTTGGCAAGTGGTCTTTCGTCTGGCCCGCGACGGGCGACGATCGAGAGGTCCTCCTCGGCGGGGCGCGCTCGCCGGGGAGGATTATTGGAGCTAGTTCAGCACCACCATGCGCACGGCGCCGGTTGCGTGAAGGCCGATCGCCTGCGCGGCGCCACGCGCGAGATCAAGCGAGCGTCCCCCCACAAAGGGGCCGCGGTCGTTGATGCGGACCACGACTGCCCGGCCGGTCGCGACATTGGTCACCTGGACTCGGGTGCCGAACGGCAGGCTGCGGTGGGCCGCCGTCAGGCCGCCGCTGTTGAAATGCTCGCCGCTGGCCGTGCGCGAACTCAGCCGCTCGCCGCCGCCATACCAGCTTGCCCGCACGACGCGTCCGGCCGCCGACGAAAGCGAGGCGCTCTGATCGCTGTGGGCCCGAACCCGTGCGGCCTGAGCGCGCACCTGGGGATATTCCGGCGCGGGTGTGCCGAACCAGGACGGCGCCCCCGTCGTCGCGGCGGTCAGCGCCGGACGCGCCGCGCGTTTCGCATAGTGATGATGACGATGATGACCATACGGTCCGCGGAAGTGCAGATGGCGTACACTGGATGTATAGCCATGACCCCTGTAATGGTGATTGTAGTGGTGCCGTGGGTGCGCCTCGGCAAATCCGCCGAACGCCATAAGCGCAGCAATAGTAATTATCGTTCTCCGCATTTACTTTCCTTACTCCCGACTTTGGGATTGTTGACTGAGAACGACCCTTGACGGCAGATTTGACCTGATTGAGGCATGCGGGGTGGTGTATTGTCGCGGCTATACTTGCGACAATCTGCCGCCTTGCCGCGATGCACAAGCGTCTATACGAGGCCGCGAACCGCTTTGCTCGAGACGCCGGGTTCCACCCGCGTTGGCGCGACATTTGCGCGCTGGGCCGAGCCAACCACCTTAGCCTCTGCGGGAGCGTCTGAGTCGCGCAAGCGTCCGGCGAGCGGAGGCGAAAACAACTGGGGACTTCCAGGAATGATGAAGATTGCAAAGATCGCCTTCGTGCTTTTCGGGCTTGCGCTTCCGGTCAGCGCCTATGCCGAAAGCCTCGGCGGCATCGAGATCAGCGCGGCGGAAAAACAGGCCTGCACGCCGGACGTGATGCGGCTCTGCGCTCACATGCTGCCGGACGCCAACGGGGTTCTTAGCTGCATGCAGTCCAGGCGCTCGCAGGTGAGTCCGGCCTGCACGCGGGTCGCCCGCGCACATGGGCTGTAGGATTGAAGCTACTCCCGATCGGTTGGCCCGGCGGGATTCTCCTGGTTGACCTTTGAGGTCGAATTTTTTCGAGCTGATCTCAATCATCATCGGTTCACGCGAGGCGCACGCCTACCCGCTCAATCGATGCGCCGCGTGACTTCCGCACAAAGTTCGGGCAGGCTCTCCTCACAATAAGGAGGAGGAAGCCATGCCTGGACGCATGAAACTTGGTCTTCTGCTCGGGACCGCGCTCACAACAATTGGCTTCACAACCGCCGCTCCGGCGCAGGAAGTGAAGCAGGACAGCAAGATGTCAGTGCGCGCGGCCGGCGTAACCAACGTCACGCAGCAGCTATTGGATAATGCCGCGAAGGATTCCAATAATTTCCTTCATACGAACGGCAATTACGCGCAGACGCGCTTCTATCCGAGCAAGCAGATCAACACGAGCAACGTCGCCAAGCTGCATCCGGCCTGGATTTTCCAGACGGAGGTCAAGGAATCGATGGAGACGTCGCCGATCGTCGTCAACGGCACGATGTTCGCCACCACCTCCTACAGCCATGTCTACGCGATCGATGCGAAAACCGGCGCGGAACTGTGGCATTTCAAGCCGAAGCTCGGCGCGATCACGACCTATTGCTGCGGACCCAACAATCGCGGCGTCGCGGTCGCCGACGATAAGGTGTTTGTCGCAACCCTCGATGCAAAGCTCGTCGCGCTCGACGCCAAGACCGGCAATGTCGTGTGGGAGCAGAAACTCGCCGATCCCGAGGACGGATATAGCGAGACGATGGCGCCGACGGTCGTCAAAGGCAAAGTGCTGATCGGCACCAATGGCGGCGAATACGGCATCCGTGGATTTGTTCGCGCCTACAACGCCGCCGACGGCAAGCTCCTGTGGAATTTCGATACCATTCCGGAAAACTCCGTCGGCGTCTGGGCGGCGAGAGACGCGACCGGCCGCGACATGCATCGCGACATCGACGCCGAGAAAGCGCAGCTCGCCAAGATCGGCGATCCGTACAAGCGGCTTGGCGGTGGCGTCTGGCAGAACCCGGCAGTCGATCTTGCGACAAACCGCATCTATTTCGTCGTCGGCAATCCCTCACCCGATCTCGACGGCAGCCTGCGTCCCGGCGACAATCTCTACACAAATTCGCTTGTCTCGCTCGATCTCGACACCGGCAAGTATGTCTGCCACCTGCAGTACATCGCGCATGACGTGTGGGACCTTGATGCTGTCAGTCCCGTTGTGCTGGTCGACGTCGCGGACAAGTCCGGCAATACCATTCCCGGCGTGATTCATGCCGGCAAGACCGGGCACATTTATGTGCACGATCGCAAGGACTGCAGTCTCATCCGGTTTTCCGATGCAATGGTGGCGCAGGAGAATATGTGGACGCTGCCGACCAAGGAGGGCGCGCGTATGCTGCCCGGCGCCAACGGCGGCGTCGAGTGGTCGCCGATCGCCACCAATCCGCAGGCGCACATGGCTTATGCGATCAATCTGCATCAGCCGATGACGTATCAGGTGGAGAGCAGCCCCTATCCCGGCGGCAAGCTCTGGCTCGGCGGCGCTTTCAAAGTAATCCCGACGGAGGAAAGCTTCGGCAACGTCACCGCGGTGGATTACAATACCGGAAAAATCAAATGGCAGGTGAAGACGCCGGAGCCGATGATCGGCGGCATTCTGGCGACGGATGGCGGTCTCGTCTTTACCGGCGAAGGCAACGGCCTATTCAAGGCCTACGACGCTACTGACGGCAAGGTGCTCTGGCAGTTCCAGGCCGGCGCCGGCGTCAACGCGCCGCCCTCATCCTACACTGTCGACGGCAAGCAGTACATCGTCGTCGGTGCCGGCGGGAATACGCAAATCGACTTCAAACGCGGCAATAACATCATCGCGTTCACTGTCGACTGAGAGCGGTTCTGGTCTAGATGAAGCGGGGGCCTTGCGCCTCCGCTTTGTTCTAGGGGTGCACGCATGCTGCGGCTGGCCACGGCGACAATTCTGCTGATTTGCCTGGACACCGGGGCGCGAGCCCATTCAATCGAGGAAAAAGCAGAGGTCTGCGGCGCCTGCCATGGCGAAAACGGCATCCCACTGGAGAAGGATATCCCGATCATCTGGGGCCAGCATGCCGGCTACGCCTATCTGCAGCTGCGCGATTTCAACGAAGGCGTGCGGCACAGCCCGCGGATGTCGCCAATCGCGGAAGCCTTGTCGAAAGACGACATGATGGCGCTCGCCGAATATTTCGAGAAGAAGCAATGGCCGAAGCTACCGCAACCCGCCGCCGGCGGCACCGATGCCGCGACGGCGAAGCGGGTCAATGCTTCGATCGGCTGCACCGGATGTCATCTCGATCAGTATCAGGGCGACGGCTCGATCCCGCGCATCTGCGATCAGAGCCATGACTATCTCTTGAAGACGATGCTCGACTTCCGCACGCGCAAGCGCGCCAACAATCCCGGCATGTCGGATTTGATGAACGCCGCCAGCGAGGATGAGCTCAAGGCGATGGCCGCCTATCTCGCCGGGCTCTGAGCCGCGAGGTGATCGGCGATCTCTGGATGGCCAAGATCGCGGGCGATGTCGAGCGCGGTCTTACCGCGATCGTCGCGCGTGTCCAGCGCGGCGCCGTGTGCGATTAACAAAGCAAGCACTCCTTTGATGTCGTCGATACCGGCGCCGTCGGCATAACCCGCCGCCCACATGAGGGCGGTGAGCCCATGCTCGTATTTGCGGTTGACGTCGACTCCCGCTTCGATCAGCCGCGCGACCACGGGCGTGAAGCCGCGCGAGGCGGCATAGAGGATAGCGGCCTTGCCGCTCGTGTCGAGCGCGTTCGGGTCCGCGCCTTTATTTAAGAGCAGATCGACGAGCTCGGCATTGCCGTTGAACGCGGCAGCCATGAGCGGCGTCAATCCGCCGGCACCGGTAAGACTGACGTCAGCATCGCGCGCGATCAGATATTTTGCAATAGAGGAGTGGTCCGCTTCGCTGGCGAAAAAAAGTGGCGTCGCGCCGGATATGGCGCGCGCGTCGACCGCCGCGCCGCGGTCGATCAGCAATTCGGCAACCCGTTCGCGCCCCGCCTTGGCCGCGAGCGCAAGCGCCGTTCGCCCGAGGCGATCGCGCGCGTCGATGGCGATGCCGCGCACGAGGAGATCGCGCACGAGGTCCTCACATCCTGAAGCCGCAGCGGAGAAGAGGAGAAGGTTTGTTTGGAACGCGTCCTCATCTGCGAGCGCTGCTTGCTTTTGCATGAGTGCTGCGCAGGCGGGGGACAGTCGAGCCGCTTCCGCAGGCGCGAAAAGGAACGTGGTTGTGACAGCCGGGATCAGCACGAAGAAGAGGCGCATGGGAGTATGCGAGAATAGCCGCTCGTTTTCCGCAATTGAAGTCTCGCCTCTCGACCGGCTCGAATGTGCTTGTAGTGGCTCATGACGGGCGCGATAGTCGGCGCGGGCACCTATGCCTAAATGGGAGGACGAGCCGATGTTGTTCATGATCGCGATGAAGTTCACAGACCAAGGAATTCGCACCATCAAAGACGCGCCGAAGCGCACGCAAGCCGCGCGTGATCTTGCCAAGAAACTGGGTATCGAAATCAAGCAGGTCTATCTTACCTCCGGTGAAAACGACCTCGTAAGCTTTGTCGAAGCCTCAAACGGCGACAATCTCGCGAAATTTGCGCTCGCGCTCGGGTCGGTCGGCAATGTGCACACCCGCACCTCGCGCTGCTGGCCGGAGGCCGAATACATGAAGCTTGTCTCCGAGCTGCCCTGATCCTCGGAAAACGGCGAAGCCCCGCCGGATGTATTGGCGGGGCAGCGCTGATCACGTCACATTTTCCGCAGCTTCGGCGTCATTTGCAGACCGCGCTCTGACGACCGTCACATTGCACGGCGCTTCGGCCACGATTTGCGACGATACGCTGCCGAGGTAGCGGCGCACGGCAGAGGCGCCGCGCGCGCCGATGACGATGTGGTCGACATGGGCATTGCGCGCGTAATCGAGCAGCGCCGCCGGCGGGTCGGGCGATTCCAGCACCGTATAGGTGACGCGCTCGGGCGCGATCTTCAGCCCATGCGTCCAATGCTTCAATTCGACGAGGCGTTGGACATGCAGATTGCGCCCATGCTCGTCTTCGCCGAAATCGATGCCGAGCCGCGACGTTTTCAAGACGTTGACGCAGGCGAGACGCGCCTCCGGCTCGATCGCTAGAATGCGGCTGACGATCGTGCGTAACGCATCCGCCAGCGGCTCCATTTCCGGCGCGAGGTCGATCGCTGCCATGACGATCGGGGCGGCCGCGAGATGCTGCGATACAGGGCGAGGGGCCGGCCGCTTTGCGGCCGCGATGGCGCGGAAACGCCGCCGCGCCACGCTCACAAAATCGTCGCGCTTCATGCGCTCGGCGCGTGCGGTCAGCGCGACCTGGTCGAGATGCGTGAGATCGAAGGCGAGTTGCCCTGCGGTTGCCGGCCTAAGGTTCGGGTCGATTTCCAGGCACTGCATGATGAGCTCTTGCATGCCGGCGGAAAGCTGCGGATTGCGCCGCCGCGGCGGCGTCGGGTCGCGCCACAGGCGCCGGCGCAATGTCGAAGAGCGCGTCGGATTGCCGAACGGTCGTTCTCCCGTGGCGAACAGGTAAAGCATGACGCCAAGTGCAAAGAGATCGCTGCGGGGATCGGTGCGATTGCCGACCACCTGCTCGGGCGAGATGTAAGGCCCGGTCCCAAGCGGCAGGTGGAATTCCTCGTGCAAGAGGTCGGGCAATTGATCGTGGCGCGACAGGCCGTAATCGATCAGGACGGCCTTGCCACTCTCGCGAAACATCACGTTGCTCGGCTTGACGTCATGATGAATAACGTGCTGGCGGTGGATGTCGTGCAAAGCGGCGGCGACTTTCGCGCCGATATCGGCGACTCGCGATGTTTCAAGCGGCGCTTCCTCGATCAGCGGCAGCAGCGAGGCGCCGGCGATCCGCTCCATGACGATGTAAGGCTCGGTGTCGAAGCCTGCCTCAGCAATGAATTTCGGCGCATGCGGACCGGAGAGGCGCGGCAGGATCATCTGCTCGACTTCAAAGCCGACGATCGCGCCCGCTCCCTCGTCATAACCGAAGACCGGGATTTTCATGATCATCCGCATGTCGCCGCGATCCGGATGCGTCACGCGCCACAGCACTGCCATGCCGCCGCGATGCAGCCGCTCCTCGAGGCGGAAGCCGTCGATGACCTGGCCTGGTTCGAGATGCCGCGCCATGCGCTTACCGTCCGAGGTGAAGACGTGCGGCGAGGCGCGGTGGCAGCCCCGCGGCGACGATCTTTTGCGCCGCGGACTCCACGTCATATGGCACGCGCGCGGTGGTCAGCGTGTCGCTGACGTCGTCGAGGAGCGCATATGCCGCCGCGGGATTGCCGTCGCGCGGCTGCCCCACCGCGCCGATCGTGCACAACCAGTGCCGGCTTCTAAGCAGAGGTACGGCTACCCCAGTTGCAGGCGTGTGGCCGACAGCGGGCTTGGCGGGCGACATGCCGTAAATTGCGGGAATATGCGTATGGCCGCAGATCGTGATCCGTGCATCGGTGCGGCGTAAGCTCAACTCCGCCTCGATCGGCCCCTGGATATAGCCCCATTGGGCGGGCGCCCAGGCATTCGCATGGACGTAGAGGCGATGACCTTCCCGGTGCGTCAGCGGCAGAGCCGCAAGGAAGGCACGTTGCGCGTCATTGAGCTCACCGCGCGTCCAAACGATTGCCGCGCGCGCCTCCGCATTCATGTTCTCATCCGAGCCGGCGATTGCATGATCATGGTTGCCGATGAGCGCGACCGCCCCCTCACGCACATGCGACTGCACGGTTTCGGTGACCCAGCCGGGATCTGCACCATAGCCGACATAGTCTCCGAGATAAATCATGCGGCTGGCGCCAGCGCGCCGAGCATGTTTGAGACATGCGGCGAAGGCCTCCCGGTTGCCGTGTATGTCGCTCATGATCGCGGTGAGCATGACGGCAAACTTACGCTGGGCTTCATGCTCTCGTCACTGCCTGCGGTCGAAGTCCCCATTACGTAGTTCTACGTAAGGCACGTCCTGTAAGAGATCGTCCCGAATTTCGAGAATCCGCCGCGTCGGCAATGCTCCCTCATCCGATGATGAGGGAACAGCGATGCGACTCGAGACCACCCCCCACCCCGCCCGCCAGATCACAATCGCGCCGCCGGCCTCCGCCGCTCTTCCGCCGATCGATCTGTTTGCCGGCTCGCCGGAGCTCATCGGGTCGCCATTCAGCTATTCGCGCGAAGAGGAAATCTATGGCGAAGGCGAAGAGGCTGAGTACGTCTACAAGATCCTCAGCGGCGCGGTGCGCACCTGCAAAATCCTCAGCGACGGCCGCCGTCAGATCAACGGGTTCTACCTGCCGGGCGACCTCTTCGGATTCGAGCAGGGCGAGATGCACCGGCTGACGGCAGAAGCGATCGCCGACACGAAGGTGATCATGTTCCGCCGCCGGCAGCTCGAGCGGCTGGCGACCAGCAACGTCGATGTTGCCTGCCAGCTGTGGAGCATGACGGCGAAAAGTCTGCAGCATGCCGAAGCGCACATGATCCTGCTCGGCCGGCGTACTGCGCTCGAGCGGGTGGCCGCTTTCATCATGGAGATGGACGCGCGGTTCGGCCGCACCGGCTCGATCGAGCTGCCGATGTCGCGGCGCGATATCGCCGATTATCTCGGGCTGACGCTGGAGACGGTGTCCCGCTCGATGTCGCAATTGCAGAGCGGACGCGCGATGGCGCTCTCCGGCGCGCGCCGCCTGGTGCTCGACAAGCGCGTGATGAACGCGATGGTCGAAGACTGACACGCGCTGCTCGCGCTGCCAGGGGATTTGAGCGGTTCCGGGAGAGTCCAAAACTGATAATGCGCGATCCGCGCGAGCCATTTTGTTGGGCCGCGGCGTCGGATCGGCGCGAGACCCGACCCAAACCAGAAGCGCCGCCGGCTCGCCCCTCTAATTCCGGGTGGAACGCACTTTGCGCGCGTTTCAGTCAGATCAGCTTGACCCCCAATAGATGCGCTCGGGCCGCTGTTTTTATACTTGACACATCATAAACGATGGCTAATACACTAGATTTCATGGCCCACCCCCCGACAAGGTGCCGATGATCACCGCCGCACAACTCCGTGCAGCGCGGGCACTCCTCGGCCTTGACCAGCGCGAGCTCGCAGAGCGGTGCGGGCTGTCGCTGCCGACCATCCAGAGAATGGAAGCGTCGGACGGAGTGGTCCGCGGCAACGTCGATTCCTTGATGAAGCTCGTCGACACGTTGGCCAGCAACGGGATTGAACTCATCAACGCCGGCGCAACAAGCAGCGGCGGCGGCCGTGGGGTGCGGCTCAAATGAGCGCTGCCAACAGCGCGTTGCCGCGGCGGAGACGCTGATGGTGCTCTTCGACCTCGCTTGTGTGTTGGCGCTCTTGATCGTCGCCGCCCTTGCGGTCGCGCTTGGCGGCCGGCCGCGCAGCGGCAATTTCGTTTATGGCGCAAGTCTGATCATTACGCTTGCTCTATGCGCGAGCGCATTATTTTCTTTAATTAGCGCATCGACTCCGTCGCCTGTCGTGTTGCCGCTCGGCCTGCCGTGGCTGGGCGCGCATTTTCGCATCGACGCGCTGGCGGCGTTCTTTCTCATTGTGGTCAATCTCGGCGGCGCCGCAGCAAGCCTGTTTGCGCTGGGCTACGGACATCACGAGGAATCGCCGCTGCGCGTGCTGCCCTTCTATCCCGCTTATCTCGCTGGGATGAACCTCGTCGTAGTCGCCGATGACGCCTTCAGCTTCCTAGTGTCATGGGAATTCATGTCACTCACCTCCTGGGCCTTGGTGATTGCGCATCATCGCGAGCATGAAAATCTCCGCGCCGGCTATGTTTATTTGCTAATGGCGAGCTTTGGCACGCTCGCACTGCTTCTGGCTTTTGGCCTGCTTGCGGGCGCGGATGGCAATTATGCTTTCGAGGCGATCCGCGCCTCGCGTCCCACGGCTTCGATAGCGGCGCTGGTGCTGATCCTGGTTTTGCTGGGAGCCGGTTCGAAGGCGGGCGTCGTGCCGCTGCACGCCTGGTTGCCGCTCGCCCATCCTGCGGCACCAAGCCATGTCTCGGCTCTGATGAGCGGCGTCATGACCAAGGTTGCGGTCTACGGTTTCGTGCGCATCGCGCTCGATCTGATCGGTCCGCCGGTATGGTGGTGGAGCATGCTCGTGCTCGTTATCGGCGGCATCACCGCGGTGATGGGCGTGCTCTACGCGCTGATGCAACACGACTTGAAGCGCCTGCTCGCCTATCACACGGTGGAGAATATCGGCATCATCTATATCGGCCTCGGCCTCGCGCTGGCGTTCAAGGCTTATTCAATGGACTTTGCCGCGGCGCTGGCGCTGACCGCCGCACTTCTACACGTCTTCAATCATTCGATTTTCAAGAGCCTGCTGTTCTTCGGTGCGGGTGCTGTGCTCGGCGCAACCGGCGAACGCGACATGGAGCATCTCGGCGGATTGATCCACCGGATGCCGCAAACCGCTTTCGTGTTTCTGGTCGGCTGCGTTGCCATTTCCGCTCTGCCGCCGCTCAACGGCTTTGTCTCGGAATGGCTCACGTTCCAGGCCATCTTGCTGAGCCCGCAACTACCCGCGTGGGGACTGAAGTTCCTTATCCCGGCGGTCGGCGCGCTGCTGGCGCTGTCGGCGGCGCTGGCGGCGGCATGCTTCGTGAAGGCGTTCGGCGTGTCCTTCCTCGGCCGGCCTCGTACGCCCGCCGCGGCAAATGCGCAGGAAACCGACATCGAATCGCGCATCGCGATGTTTTTCCTCGCAGCGCTCTGCCTTCTCGCCGGAATCCTGCCTGGCCTGTTCATCGATGCACTCGCGCCGGTGAGCACCGCGCTCATCGCCGCGAGCATGCCGCATCAAGTCGGCATCGAATGGCTCACGATTGTGCCGATCGCAGAAAGTCGCAGCTCTTATAATGGCCTGCTTGTCTTCTTCTTCGTCGCAGCCTCTGGATGGATTGCCGCTTTCGCCATTCATCGCTTGGCGTCGCACCACTTGCGACGCGCCCCGGCATGGGATTGCGGCTATCCGGACGCGCGGCCCGAAACGCAATACACTGCCTCGAGCTTTGCTCAGCCGATCCGGCGCGTTTACGGGATGAGTCTATTCCGCGCCCGCGAAATCGGTGCCATGCCGCCGCCCGGAGCAATGGGCCCGGCGCGGCTCACTGTCGAATTGCGCGATCTCATTTGGGATTACGGTTATGCGCCGGTCGCAAGTTTTGTCGGCTTCGCGTCAGAGCGGCTCAATGTCCTGCAATTCCTGACGATCCGCCGCTATCTCGCGCTGGTTTTTGCGCTGCTGGTATTTTTGCTTTTGGTGCTCGCGATATGGCCCTGATCCGCGATCTCGGCTTTCAAGCGATGCAGATGCTGCTGGTGTTTCTGCTGGCGCCGTTGCTCACTGGCCTCGTCCGCAAAATGAAGGCGCGGCTGCTTCGCCGGCAGGGACCGCCGTTGCTGCAGCCCTACCGCGATTTGATCCGATTGCTGCGGAAGGAAGTGGTGCTTGCGGAAAATGCGAGCTGGCTCTTTCGCGTTATTCCCTACATTGTTTTTGCCGGCACATGGGTGGCAGCCTCGCTGGTTCCGACGTTCCGCGGCGGTCTGCTGTTCTCCTGGTCGGCTGACCTGATCGCAATCATCGCGCTGCTTGGCAGTGCGCGGTTCTTTCTTGCGCTCGCCGGTCTTGATGTCGGCACGAGCTTCGGCGGCATCGGTTCAAGCCGCGAAGTGATGATTGCCACGCTCGCCGAGCCGGCAATGCTGATGATCGTGTTTACGTTGGCACTGGTGGCAGGCTCCACCCAGCTCACCACGATCGCGAGCTACATGCTTTCATCGGGAGTGGGATTGCGCGTTTCGCTGGGCTTGGCCCTGATCGCTCTGATCATGGTCGCCATCGCCGAGAACGCGCGCATTCCAATCGACAATCCGGCGACACATCTTGAGCTGACGATGGTGCATGAAGCCATGGTCCTTGAATATTCGGGGCGCCATCTCGCACTGATCGATTTATCGTCGGAACTGAAACTTCTCCTCTATATCTCGGTGATCGGCTGTCTGTTCGTGCCATGGGGTCTGGCGGTACCACCGGCGAGCCTGCAGGGTATCGCGATCGGCATCGGCGCGTATGTCACGAAGCTTGCGCTGGGTGGTTTCCTCCTTGCGGCATTCGAAACGTCGATCGCCAAAATGCGGTTGTTCCGCGTGCCGGCTTTTCTCGGCGCGGCGCTGATGCTCGGTCTGCTTGCTACTTTGCTTCTCTTTGTCTCGCGGAGTTTGTGAGCATGCGCGGCCTTAGCTTTGACATCGCTCATATGCTGGCCGGATCGCTGGTGCTGGTGAGCTTCATGCAGCTTTACCAGGACCGCCTTTACGCGCTGCTCAATATCTTCGCGCTTCATGCGGCGATCCTCGCCGCATCGGTGGCGTGGCAGGCGCTGGTCCAGGATGCGCCGCACCTTTATCTGACCGCGGTGCTCGCGCTTGTGTTCAAGGCGATCATCATTCCGACGGCGCTGCATCGGATTATTGTGCGGCTTGGCATCCATCGCGAAATCGAAACCGTGGTCGGCGTCGGTCCGACGATGCTGCTCGGCATGGGTCTTGTCGCGCTGTCCATGGTGATCATGCTGCGGGTGACGCCGCAGGCCGATCCGCTGGCGCGCGAGGATTTGGCCTTTGCGCTTTCCGTTGTCTTGCTCGGGCTGTTGATGATGGTGACGCGCCGCAACGCCGTGAGCCAGGTCATCGGCTTCATGTCGTTGGAGAACGGCTTGGTGCTGGCCGCAACCGGCGCCAAGGGCATGCCGCTGGTCGTCGAAATCAGCGTGGCTTTCTCAGTGCTGATCGCGTTCATAGTCATCGGCATCTTCCTGTTCCGCATCCGCGAGCGCTTCGACACGGTCGATGTGCAGGCGCTTGATCGCTTCCGGGGAGAGCGGCGATGAATTTCCTTGCGCTCGCAGGTGTCCTGCTCATCCCCGTGCTCTCGGCCGCAGTGCTGGCGACGCTCCGCGATTATCGGCTGACTGCGCGACTCAACATGCTGGCGGCGCTGCTTACCTTTATGATGGCGCTGTTGCTGTTCTTTGTCCAAGTGACTCCCGGGCCGTATCTGCTGGTCGATGACCTGAACAAGGTGTTCATCGTGCTGACCACGTTCGTTGGTTTTACCACGAGTGTGTTCAGCGCGAGCTATATCGGCCATGAGATAGATATAGCCCGGCTGACGCCCACCTCGGTGCGCTTTTATCACGCCATGTATCAGATGCTGATGTTTGCCATGAACCTCACGCTGATCGCCAACAATATCGGCCTGATGTGGGTCGCGATCGAGATTGCGACGCTGACCACCGTTCTTATGGTTGGCATCTACCGCACGCATGAAGCTCTGGAGGCAGCCTGGAAATATTTCATTCTCGGCAGCGTCGGCATTGCGTTGGCGCTGTTTGGCACGATTCTCGTCTACATGGCTGCTCGGCCGGTCATCGGCGAAGGCCTCGACGCGATGGTGTGGACCGAGCTGGTGCAACACGCAGCTAAATTCGATCCGGCGCTGCTTAATGTCGCCTTCGTCTTCCTGTTGCTGGGATATGGAACGAAAGTGGGTCTGGCGCCGCTGCACGCCTGGCTTCCCGATGCGCATGCCGAAGGTCCGACGCCGATTTCGGCAGTGCTGTCGGGCCTCCTCCTCAATGTCGCCCTCTACGCGCTGCTGCGCTTCAAGATGCTGCTCGCGCTCAACCCGGCGGCGATCGCGCCAGGCCCGCTGATGGTCACGATGGGCTTGATCTCCTGCATATTCGCTGCGTTCATGTTGTATCGCCGGCGCGACATCAAACGCATGTTCGCTTATTCCTCGATCGAGCATATGGGCATCATCGTGTTTGCCTTCGGCATGGGCGGCGCACTCGCAAATTTTGCCGGTCTCCTGCACATGACCATGCATTCGCTAACCAAGTCAGCGATCTTCTTTGCAGTGGGTCACATTGCACAGGTGAAAGGCACACAACGGATCGCCGATGTCGGCGGATTGACGGTGACCAATCCGGTGCTCGGCTGGGGATTGGTCCTCGGCGTCGTCGCCATTGCCGGGTTGCCGCCGCTCGGCATTTTCATGAGCGAATTCTTGGTCGTGAGCTCAACGTTCGCGCGCGCGCCGTGGCTCGCGATCGCTCTCGCCTTCGGCATCTTGATCGCGCTCGGTGGCCTGTTTCTGCGGCTCAACACGATCGCATTTGGCGAGCCGCGCGGCCCGACGGCGCCGGCAGAGGCTTCTTTCGTCCCGATGTTCGCGCACTTCGCCATCGTGCTGATGGTCGGGATCTACATGCCGCCGGTCCTGGTGGTCGGATTCCAGAACGTCGCGAAGCTGCTGGGATAGACCCGTGACGCTCCTCGACAGCATCCGGCATACTGACAGGGCTGCGCAGCACCGGCCCTGGCCTCGCACAATTGTCGGCAGCGAAGGTTGGCAGCAAGCAATCGAGCATCTGGCGTCGGGGCGCTGCACGATGCTCGGCCTATGGGCCGATGCGGAAGACGTGTACATGGCGTTGCTCGTAGAGGACGAGAGCGACATTGCCGTGATCAGCTATCGCGCAGAGGCGGGACTCTATCCAAGCGTCGCGGCGCGCCACCCGCCGGCAATTCGTTTGGAGCGCGTCATCCGCGATTTGTTTGGGCTCGAAGCCGAAGGTGCGCCGGATACGCGGCCATGGCTTGATCTCGGTTTTTGGGATGTTGCTCATCCGCTTGGGGATAGGAAAGCCGCGCAGCAGCACGCGCCTTACGCGTTCCTGCCGGTCCAAGGAGAAGCACTGCATCAGATACCGGTCGGCCCGGTTCATGCCGGAATCATCGAACCGGGACATTTCCGTTTCACCGCCAACGGCGAGTACGTCGTGCGGCTGGAGCAGCGACTCGGCTGGGTGCACAAGGGAATCGAGGCGTTGATGACGGGTGCTTCGCTAGAGCTGGCCGCGAAGCTCGCCGGGCGCACGTCCGGCGATAGCACGGTGGCTTATGCCTGGGCCTTTGCGCAGGCGGCGGAAGCGGCCTTGCAGATCTCCGCTCCTCCCCGCGCGCTCTATCTGCGCGCGCTCATGTCGGAACTCGAGCGCATCGCCAATCATTTCGGCGATATCGGCGCGATCTGCAATGACGCGTCGTTCTCGCTCATGCACGCGCAGTGCGGCATTTTGCGCGAGCGGACCTTGCGTGTGGCGGAAGCCTGTTTCGGCCACCGCCTAATGATGGACATGATCGTCCCCAGCGGCGTTGCACGCGATATTTCCGCCGATGGCATTGAGCACCTGCAAAAGCTGCTGGCGGAGGCGCGTCGTATTTTTCCGCGGCTGATCGATCTCTATGACGAGACCGCCTCGCTGCAGGACCGCACCGTGACAACCGGCATTGTGCGGCAAGATTACGCCCGACAGTTCGGGGCGGGGGGCTTTGTCGGGCGCGCGTCCGGACGCGGCTTCGATGCGCGGCGCAATCCCGGCTACGCACCTTACGGCGAGCTCGATTTCGAGGTGCCCGTTCTGGAAGCCGGCGATGTCAATGCACGCGTCTGGATTCGCATTCGCGAAATCGAGCAGAGCCTAAGTCTGATCGATCAGCTTCTCGCCGGATTGCCTGCCGGCGAGACGATCACCATAATCCCGTCAGAGCTCGGCACCGGCGAAGGCCTCGGCTTCATCGAAGCCTTCCGCGGCGACGTCTTGGTGTGGCTGCGACTCGATGGCAATGCTCGCGTGGCGCGTTGCCATTTGCGCGACGCCTCATGGTTTCAGTGGCCGATCTTGGAGGTCGCGATCGAGAACAATATCGTCGCCGACTTCCCGCTCTGCAATAAATCGTTCAACTGCTCGTATTCCGGACACGATCTGTAGGTCATGCGCAAGACGCTGTTCGAAAGCCTCACACACGGGCCGCTCACCGAGCCGGCGCCAGCGCCAGACGAGGCTGCGTTGGCGGAGCTTGCGCAGAGCGTCAATCGCGCGGCGTTTGCCCGTCTCGGCCGCTCTTTGTCCATCCGCGAGGTCGACGCCGGCTCGTGCAACGGCTGCGAACTGGAAATTCATGCGCTCAGCAATGCATTTTACGATCTCGAACGTTTCGGCCTACGATTTGTCGCCTCGCCGCGTCACGCTGACGTGCTGATGGTCACCGGCCCTGTCACAAAGAACATGCGCGAGGCGCTACTGCGCACCTACAACGCCACTCCCGACCCGAAATGGGTCGTGGCGGTCGGCGCATGCGCTGTCGACGGGGGCATTTTTGCCGGCACTTATGCTGTAGCGGGTGGCGTGAGCGAAACAATTCCGGTCGATCTGCATATCAGGGGATGCCCACCGACGCCGACCCAACTGCTCAGCGGGTTGCTGGCATTGCTCCAGCCTTGAGCCAAACCGGCGTTCTCTGGCGCGATCGGTGCGCGTAGCGTTATCACGCGCCTGCGAACATATCCTTCGGCCCGATCTTGGCGATCTTGCCGCAAGCGGACGCAGCCTGGCGCAGCAGATCGGCGTCTTCGGCCGAAGTTTCGGCCAGCGACAAGGCCGCGGATGCGGCGCCGTCCGGCGGCGTCAGCGCCGGCGGTGCTTCCGCAATATCGCGGAAGAAATCGCCACGCGCTTCCGCGTCATGCAGGGTGCCGAGGCTCGTCTGCATCTTTTCCAGCTGCTTGACGAAACGGCGATGCTCGCGCCGCTGCTCCTTGCTTTTTGCAAGCGGCTGCAGGAACTCCGTCATGTAGCGCAGCTTCTTGCCGTCGATACGCACCTGATGGCGCGCCTGCGGCGCCAGCTTCTTCAGGTGATCCGCTCTTTTCAGGAGACGCTTGCGGCGGCGCGCGATCGCCGTGCGCGCAAAGCGGGCGACTGGCCGGTCTCCCTGCTTCGATTTAACTTTCAGCCAGTTGCCGTCTTCGATCCATCGCACGAGATCGATGAGAAAGAGATAAAAGCGCTGCGACCGCGCCGCTTCGAGCAGCTTCTCATGCGCGGCGTGCCGCTTCTGCGCGATGACCTCGACGAGTTCACGGCCGCCGGAAAGATCACGTGCTTTCGGCAGGGCGCTCTCCATCTGCAGCACGTCGAGATCGCGCGCTTCGCCGAGCAGGTCGGAGAGCCACTTCATTTCGCCGCGCAGGCGATCGCTTTCCTCGTCTTTTGTGATCTTCTTGAAAAGGGTCATCGCCGCCCGCAGCCGGCGCACGGCGATGCGCGTCTTGTGCACGCCTTCCACCGCATGTTCACCTTCGATCGTGCCGACATTGCTCGTGAGGTCATGCAGGCATGTGCGGGCGATCGCTTGCATCGCCTCTTTGGCGCTCGCGCGGCGGCGAAACTGCGCGGACGAAGCCGGAAGCGGCTTTGTCAGGCTTTGCTCGCGCAAGCGGTAGCCGCGCTCACCCTTACTCAGGAAACTCAGGCGCAGCGGCGCCTTGCCGACGATTTCGCGCGCGGCTTCGAACAAGTGGCTCGGATCGCCGTGTTTCAGCTCGAATTCGAGTTCGCGGATCGGCAGCCGGTGGCCCTCAGCCTCGAGGTGACCTTCGTCGAGCGAAGCTTCAATGACGCTGTTGGCCTTGACCACGTCACACGAGCGGCGTTGCACGTCGACTTCGAACAGCGGCTTCAGCTTCTCGCGCTGACGCCGCTTTGCCATGAAGTGCTCGATCGGTGTACCACGCGCCGCGCGTAAACGCGGCTGCGGTCTATCGATCGACTGTTCCCACTCGCCGCGAGCGAAATTTCCGACGCCGTTCTGCTTTATCGTCTGCAGAAACTCGTCGCCGGATTTGCGGACACGAAGCGCGGTGTGGCGCTTGCGCAGCTTTTCTTTCGGCGTGTCGTAATAGATCGTCTGAAGCGTGCGTGGCGTCGCTGCACGGATGCCGTCCGGCAACCATGGAGCAGAACCCTCGCTACTGCCTTGCGTCTGATCGAGCTCGAACTTGAGCTCCCACTCGCCCTCGTGCGCCATTGCCACTCCATATAGCCGCATGTATGCCGCCCGCGTGCGCCTCCCGTCGCCAGCGAGTGCCCTTATCTCAGGATCATGACAAGCAGGCCGACAATGCAATTTTCGACAGCGGCTTCCAAGTCCGAATTGGAGGAAGGCGACGTTTTTGCGCCCCGCTTCGATGCTGACGGGCTGATCGTCTGCGTCACGACCGACGTGCATACTGGGGCGGCGCTTATGGTCGCCTACATGAATGAGGAAGCGCTGCGGCTCACAATCGAGACCGGCGTCGCGCATTACTGGTCGCGCTCGCGCAAGTCCTTGTGGCGCAAGGGCGATACGTCAGGACAGGTGCAAACCGTCACAGAGCTGCGGATCGATTGCGATCAAGATGCCCTTCTCCTGAGAGTAGCCGTAGGGGGGGACGGAAAGAGCTGCCACACCGGGCGCAAGTCTTGCTTCTACCGCCGCGTCGAGTTGCCAGGCGCTTCGCGGCTGATCCTCGATCCTATTAAGTAACCGTGATGCTTAAACTTTTCGCCATCTTCCGAGCGCAGCCTTACGACCATAGAACCGGATGACTAGATCAGCGTTGCGTATCCAGAGTGGTTAACATGTTGTCGCTGCTGCGCAAAACCCCGGAGACAAGACCCCCCCACAGCGAGGGCGTGATCAAGCTGCCCGAGCGGGCTCAGCCCCGGCCGAAGCCGAAGGTTGGGGTCGCGCTTGGAGCCGGCGCCGCGCGCGGATGGTCGCATATCGGCGTTCTGCAGGAGCTGGTCAGCAACGGCATCGTGCCGGACGTGGTCGCCGGGACATCGATTGGGGCGGTCGTTGGCGGCTGCTTTGCCGGGGGCAAGATCGAGCCACTCGAGAGCTTTGCCCGGGCGCTGACACGCCGGCGGATGTTCAGCCTTTTGGACCTTTCGTTTTCCGGCAGTGGCCTCTTCAGCGGCGGCCGGCTTAAGACCCGCCTCGAGCGTGAGCTGGCGGATATCCGGATCGAGGACATGCCGACCGCGTTCGCCGCCGTCGCGACGGAAGTCGGCTCCGGACACGAAGTGTGGCTGACGCGCGGCCCGATCGTCGAGGCGATCCGCGCCTCATACGCCATGCCTGGCGTTTTCGAGCCGGTGAAGTGGAACGGCCGCTGGCTGTTCGATGGCGCGCTGGTCAATCCCGTTCCCGTCGCCGTCTGCCGCGCGCTTGGCGCCGACCTGGTCATCGCCGTCAACCTTATCGGCGACACGATGTTCCGCGGCACGGTCATCAGCGATCGCGTTGTGGTCGATCAGACCCTGCAGGCGCTCGACGTGGCGGCGAACACGGTCGAGCCGCCCCACGGCGGATCACCTGAACGCACCGGTTTCTTCCGCCGCACCTTCGGCCGCGGCGAAGATGGTGCGCCGGGGATTGCCAGCACGGTTCTCGATGCGCTCAACATCACGCAAGACCGGATCGCCCGTTCCCGCCTTGCCGGCGATCCGCCAGATGTCACGATCAGCGCGCGAGGCCTCGGCCGGTTTGGTCTATTCGATTTCCATTTGGCCGACGAGCTTATCGCCAGCGGTCGCGAAGCCGTGCGCCGCTCGCTGAACGACATCGAGCATCACCTCGCGACGGTCTCAGTCGGGCGGCGTCGGACGATCTAGCCGGCAAGGCCGGCGCGAGCGAATTCACGCCGTCGCGATATATTCCCTGAGCGCCTGATGCTCGCTTTCAATCTCGGCGAGCCGCCATTTGACGATGTCGCCAATCGAGATCAGCCCGACGAGCCGATCGTTTGCGACGACGGGAAGATGGCGAAAACGGCCCGACGTCATCAGCTCCATCGTACCCGGAATCGTCGCGTCCTCTGTCGTCGTGACGACACGCTCGGTCATGTGACGCGACACCGGATCGTCGAGCGCGCCCGCGCCTTGCCGTGCCATCGCCCGCACGATGTCGCGCTCCGAAAGCATGCCGAGGACTTTCCCCTGGCCATCGGTGATGACGATGGCGCCGATTTTACGCTCCGCCAATATCGTCGCGACATCCTGCAGAGTCCGATCGGGCGAAGCCGTGACGACCTCTCGTCCCTTCTGCGCGAGTATGCTGGCGACTGCCATCGCGAGCCTCCTGTTTCGTTTCCTCGCCGGCAAAGATGGCTTGCTTCCCGGCCCTCCGCAAGCAAATCCGCGCACTCGGGCGCGATCGGCTCACGAGCGGGCCATGAGCTCCACGGCAAGCGCGTAGATGCGCAGCCGCACCGACTCGGGCAGCGTCTTCAGCATTTCCAGATAAACGCGCCCTGCCTGGCATAGCCGTGCGTCCTCAAGCGGCGGGTTGGGGGTTTTCCCGTCCAAGAGTGCCTCGATCTCCGGCTGCGACAGCCCCTTGCCGGCCATTGCCTTTTCGAGCAACAGGAAGTCGGCATCGGTCGGCGGCTGGCGTTCGTTTTTCTTCGCCTGGCCATCAACGATCGCATCGAGTCCGGCGATCGCCATGTTGCTCGCCAATTGCCGGTGCTGCGCCGAGAACTGGTAGAACGCCTCGCTCGCCCCGCCATAAAGGAAGTCGACGCAGAGCCGCTGGTCGGTTTTCGACAGCGCGTCGAGCATGGCGAGCTGCACATCGAAGATACGGGCAAGAGAAGCAGCATCGGCTTTCGCGGCGAGGGCCCCCCGAGTCTGCCGCAAATCGCGCATTGCCTCGGATAGATAGAGATCGACCGACTGCTCTTTGCCGGTGGCGACAAGCCGATCGGCAAAAGTGTTCAGGGTCATCTCGTATTGCGAGGGCAAGGCTAGACGCAGGCGATCGAAGAAGCGCTGATATTCCGGCACCTGCGCGATGCGCGCCTCGATCGTCTTGCGTCCGGCGGCGCGGGCTTCGGCGGAGGCCGCGCTCACCGGCGGCGACGCAGGCGCCGCTGCAGGCGCTTTCTCCGCGGCGCCGGGCGGACGTGTTGCGTGCGGGGCCGTATCGAGCGCGAGCACAAGAAGAGCGACGCCGGCGGCGATTGCCACCGACCCGCCGAGGCCGAGAAGAATGAAAGGGGCTCTGTTCATACCGCGCCGGAGAACATGCGGTAAGCGCAAGCACGGCTTTTGCCAATGGGAGGGCGGCGCCCCGCCTGTTCACCCGCCTAGTTAATCACGTCGCCGCGTCCGCCGGCATTCGGACGAATGGTCCTCGACGCTCGCGCAGCAAGAGCCAAAGCGCGATCACGCCGTTGAGGAGATTCCACGCAAGGCCGTTCAAGAAGGCGATGCGGTAAGAGCCGGTCAGGTCGAAGATGTATCCCGATATCCACCCGCCGAGCGCCATGCCGCCCAAGGTCGCCATGAGCACCAGACCAAGCCGCGCGCCGGCTTCGCGCGGCGAGAAGTGCTCGCGCACGATAATCGCGTAGCTCGGGACGATGCCACCCTGGAAGAGGCCGAACAGGCCGGAAATGAGGTAAAGCGAGGCGAGCCCGTCGAACATGAGGTAGAGAAGCAGCGCCAGCCCCTGCAGCACCGAGCCGAGGAGCAGCGTCGCGAGGCCGCCGATCCTGTCGGCGACGAATCCGGAGCCGATGCGGCTGACAATCCCGCAGGCAAGCATCAACGACAGCATCTCGGCGCCCCGCGCCGCGCCGTAGCCGAGATCGCCGCAATAGGCCACGATATGCACCTGCGGCATCGCCATTGCGACACAGCAGGCGACCCCAGCAATGCAGAGCAGCACCTGGAGAGCGCGCGGCGAAAGGCCAATATCGGGTGCCACGAACGCCGCGGGCGTCCCGTCCTGCGCCGCGGCGTGGCCGGGCGGGCGCCGCCGCATGAACCAGGCGAGCGGCAGCAAGGTCGCGGCGCAGAAAATGCCGATCCCGATATGGGTCGCGCGCCAGCCGGATGTTTCGATGAAGTGCTGGATCGTTGGCGGCCAGACGGTTCCGGCAACATAATTGCCGGCCGCGCAGATCGCGACGGCGATCCCGCGGCGGCGCTCAAACCAGTGCGATATGTCGGCGATCAGCGGCCCAAAGCTCGCGGCGCTGCCGAAGCCGATGAGCGCGCCCTGCGCCAGAGCGAAGGCCGGCAGGCTCGGCGCAAGACCCGCCGCGACATAGCCGCAAGCAAGCGCGATCGCGCCGATCATGAGTGGCAGAGCGACCCCGCGCCAGTCGGCGAGCCGCCCGAGCGCGATGCCGCCGAAGGCAAATCCCACCATGGTCAGCGTGAACGGCAGCGAGGCTGCGGCGCGCGCGATGCCGAACTCCGCCTGGACTGCCGGAAGGCTGACGGGAACCGACCACATGCCGACGCCGCCGAGCGTCGCGATGAGCACGGCGAGGCCGAGCCGCATCCACGCCGCACGCCCATCGACGACGGATGCCGCATCACGCAAATAGATAGGGGCTGCTTCGACCGACAAGAGTGACTCGCTGAGCAAAAGGCCGCGGACCCTACATCGCGCCACCGGAAGAGACCAAGGCACTTAGCGCATAGCACTTGGTCGCGGTTTGCAGCCCCGCCGACGCTCGGCTACATAAACCGCAGATTTTCCGGACGGCGTCCGATCGTCCGGTCAAGGGAGGTAGCATGTTCCTCAACAAACTGGCGGCGCTCGCCGCGCTGCCATTGGCGGTATCGCTCGTTGGCGGCGCCGCGCTCGCGCAATCGAAAGAGCCGGTGACCATCGGCGCGATCGAAATCCTCACCGGGCCGAACAACAAATACGGCATCGCCATCAAAAACGGCTTCGACCTCGCCCTCGAGTCCGTCAACAAGAATGGCGGCGTGCTTGGCGGCCGGCCGCTCGCCATCGCCTATGAGGATTCCGCCGGCAACAAGGATCAGGCGATCAACGCGGTGCGCCAGTTGATCGGTCGCAGCAAAGTGCCGCTGATCCTCGGACCGACGCTGTCGAACGAGATGTTCGCCGCCGGTCCCGTCGCCAACGAGCGCAAGATCCCGATCGTCGGCACGTCGACAACGGCGAACGGCATCACCGCGATGGGTCCTTACGTCTTCCGTACCTCGCTGCCCGAAGCCGACGTCGTGCCGGTGACGCTGAAGACCGCGCAGCAAAAGCTCGGGGTAAAAAAGGTGGCCGTCATGTACGCCAACGACGACGCCTTTTCTAAATCGGGCTACGACGTGATGAAGGGGGCGCTGGAAAGGCTGGGGATACAGACTTTGACGACTGAGACCTTCGGCACCAAGGACACCGATTTCTCGGCCCAGATGACAAAAGTGAAATCGGTCAATCCTGATGCCATTGTCGTATCGTGTCTGGTCGAGCCGGCAGCAGGGATTCTACTTGCCAAGAAGGCGCTGGGCTTTCCGTCGAACGTGCGCGTGATCGGCGGCAATGGCTTCAACTCGCCAAAGATCGCCGAGATCGCCGGCGACGCTGCGGAAGGGACGCTGGTCGGCTCGCCCTGGTTCATCGGCAAGGCCGATCCGGCGAGCCAGAAATTCGTCGAGGCCTACAAGGCCAAATACAATGCGGAGCCCGATCAGTTCGCCGCGCAGGCTTACGACACGCTGTTCATTGTCGCGAAGGCAATCAACGATGCGGGCGCAGCCGAGCCGGAAAAGATCAAGGACGCGCTCGGCAAGGTGAAATATACAGGAGTCATGGGGCCGTTCGCGTTCACCGCGAACCGCGATCCGGCAGAGACGTCCGGCGTCGTCGTCATCGAGATGCACGACGGCAAGTTCCGGCAGTTTAATTAACGCAGCCGATCGTTAGCCCACCTTCTCCCTTGATGGGAGAAGGTGTCATTGCGAAGCAATGACGGATGAGGGTGAGGGGCGGAATTACCCCTCATCCGCCCTGCTTCGCAGGGCACCTTCTCCCGCAAGGGGAGAAGGTTAGCCAACGAGCGACAAAGTTCCTGAATGCTCGCCCAGCAGCTCGTCAACGGCATTATTTCCGGCGCCACTTACGCGCTGTTTGCGCTCGGCTTCACGTTGATGTTCGGCGTGCTCAACGTTGTCAATCTGACCTACGGCGTTTATTTCTCGACCGGCGCGCTGATCGCGCTTTATGCGACACGCCATTTCGTGGCGCCGATCTTGATCGCACTGCCGCTTGCGGCGATCGCAACGGGGCTGATCGCCGTCGTCATCGACGGGCTCCTGCTCACGCCGCTGCGACGCAAGAAGGCCCCGGAACTCGCCTCGCTGATGGTGACGCTCGGCGCGACGCTGCTCCTCTACTCGCTGATGACCGCGTTTATCGGCACTGACATCCAACGCTTTCCGCCGGCTGCCATCGATCCCTCGGCCATCGAAATCGGCACCGTGCGCGTCAGCCGCAGCCAGATGCTGATCGTCGGCACTGCATTCGTGATGGTCGTGCTCCTGCTGGCCTTGATGCGAGGCACGCGTCTCGGCCTCGCTATTCGCGCGCTTGCTGAAAACCCGGACGTCGCGCGGCTGATGGGCGTCGATGTCACGCTGGTGACGTTCTTCGTCTCCTTCGTCTCCGGCACGCTCGGCGCCGCCGCGGGCATCCTCATCGGGCTGAATTACAACGCGATCCAGCCCTATATGGGCGAGGCGATGATGCTGAAGGGCTTCGCCGTCATCATCATTGGTGGGCTAGGCGACATCAGGGGTGCGCTGATCGCGGGCCTCATTCTTGGCCTGCTGGAGGGCCTCACCGCCGGTTATGTCACCTCGACGTTGAAGGATGCGGTCGGTTTCCTGCTTCTCGTTCTCACATTGTGGTTTCGGCCGGTCGGTCTGTTCGGCCGCGCCGCAATCAAGCGCGCCTGATGTACGAGTTTCTGGACGATTTCCTTTTCTCCTATCAGAGTCTCATCTACGCGCTCGGCATCAACGGCCTGCTTGCGCTCAGCATGTATGTCGTGCTGGCGATCGGCCAGCTGTCGCTCGGCCAGGCGGCGTTCATGGGGCTCGGCGCCTATACCTCCGCGCTGCTGACATTAAAGCTGGGCGCGCCGTTCCCGCTCGTGCTTCTCGCGTCGATGGCAGTCCCCGCGGTCGCGGCGCTGATCATCGGCGCGCCGACGTTGCGGCTATCCGGCGTTTATCTCGCGCTGGCGACGATCGGCCTCGGCGAAGTTCTGCGCATCGCCTTCGTCAATTCCGAGCTGACCGGCGGCGCGCTCGGTCTGTCCGGCATTCCTGAAAAGGCCGGGTATACGCTGATCTTCAGCTGCCTTGCGCTGGCGCTGATCGCTTTCGTTCTCGTTAGCCGCTCGCGCATCGGCCGCGCCATGGAGGCGATGCGCGAGGACGAGATCGCCGCCGGCATGCTCGGCGTTCATTTGCCGCGCTACCGCTTGTCCGCGCTCGTCGTCTCGGCGATGCTCGCGGGACTTGCCGGCGCGCTCAACGCGCATGTGTCCTCGTTCATCTCGCCCAACGATTACGGCTTCGATGCCGCCGTGACGATACTCAGCTATGCGCTGCTCGGCGGCATTGGTTCGCCCTTTGGACCGGTTGTCGGCGCAATCATTTTGACCCTGCTGCCGGAGGTGTTGCGGCCGCTGCACGATTTTAGGCTGGTCTTCAATGGACTCATCATTGTCATCGCGGTTCTATTCATGCCGCACGGCCTCGTGCCCTGGCGCATCCGCCGCACGGGAGCGCGCGCATGAACGGCGCCATCCTCGCGCTCGAGAACCTGACTGTGCGCTTCGGAGGTCTCGCGGCGGTCGATGGCGTATCCTTCCATGTCGAGCCGCAGACGGTGCACGGATTGATCGGCCCGAACGGCGCCGGCAAGACGACGGCATTCAACCTGATCTCCGGTCTTGGACATCAGAACGACGGCCACATCCTTTTCAACGGCGAAACCATCGACGATTGGCCGAGCTGGGAACGCGCGCAGCGCGGGCTCGCCCGCACCTTCCAGAACATCCGCACGTTCGGCGAGATGACGGTGATGGAAAATGTGCTTGCCGGCATGCACGCCCATGTCGGCGGCGGGCTCGGTGCGACCTTGCTGCGGCTGCCATCATTTCGAGCCGCTGAATCCGCGGCGATCGGCAAGGCACGCGATATTTTAGGCTTTGTCGGGCTCGCCGATGCGTCGGCACGGCGCGCCGGCAGTCTTCCTTACGGCGATCAGCGTCGGCTCGAAATTGCGCGCGCGCTCGCCTCCGACCCGAAACTGATGCTGCTCGACGAACCCGCTGCGGGCATGAATCCGTCGGAAACGGCGAGCCTGATCGATTTGCTTCTGCGCCTGAAAGCGCGCGGCGTGACGCTGCTCCTCGTCGAGCACGACATGCATTTCATCATGAATTTGTGCGACCGCATTACCGTGCTGAATTTCGGCCGCAAGATCGCCGAAAGCACGCCGGTCGAAGTGCGCAGCGATCCCAGCGTGATCGAAGCGTATCTCGGCACGAAAGTCGGCGAGCGTCTCGAAGCCGGAGCGCGCGTCAGATGAACGCGCCGCTGCTTGAGGTGCGCGGTCTTGTGCTCGGCTATGGCCGCACCGATGCCGTGAAAGGCATCGATCTCTCCGTCGAGGCCGGCCGTGTTGTGACCCTCATCGGTGCGAACGGCGCCGGCAAGTCGACGACGCTACGCGGTCTCTCCGGTCTCATCCGTCCGCGCGCAGGGTACATCCGGCTTGCCGGCAACGACATTTCCTCGCTCGCCGCCAATCGCATCGCGCGGCTTGGCATCGTGCAGGTGCCCGAGGGCCGGCAAGTTTTCTCCAACATGACCATCGACGAGAACCTGCGCATGGGCGCATATCTCCTCAGCGATCGTGCCGAGGAAGCGCGCCGCCGCGAGCGCGTTCTCACGCGATTTCCGCGCCTCGCCGAGCGTCACACGCAATCGGCGGGCCTCCTGTCCGGCGGGGAGCAACAGATGCTGGCGATCGGCCGCGCCATGATGGCCGATCCGAAACTGCTACTGCTCGACGAGCCGTCGATGGGGCTCGCGCCGCGCTTCGTCGAAGAAATTTTCCGCATCATCTCGGAATTCAAAGCCGAGCAGCGCACGATCCTGCTCGTCGAGCAGAATGCCCGCGCCGCGCTCGAAATCGCCGACCAGGCCTACGTGCTCGAAAGCGGCCGCATCACGCTATCGGGGCCCGCCGCCCAAGTCGCCAACGATGCGAGCGTCGTTGCTGCCTATCTCGGCGGCGCGTGAGAATAATACTCAGCCCGCGGAATTCATCATCGCGCTTGCCATGTCGCGCAACTTCGCGCGTTGGATCTTGACGCCGTTCGGGCTCTCCGTCGTCGGAAAGGATTCCAGCGTGACGATGCGCGCCGGCCGCTTGTAAGCCGCAAGCGCGCTGCGGCAGGCGGCAAGCAATTCAGCTTCGTCAGGTTCGCACTGAGGACGCGCGACGATGAAAGCGAAAGCCACGCGCTCGGAGCCGCGCTCGACGGCCACAACCTGCGCCTGAGCCACTTCGGGTAGCGCCTGCAAGAAGCTCTCGATCTCCTCTGGATTCACCAGAAAGCCGCCGAGCCGCAATCCGTCGCCGAGCCGCGTTTTATAAACGAAACCCGGCTCGACCCGACACGCGAGATCGCCGCTGCGGAAAAATCCATCCTTTGTGAAGGCGCGCGACGTCGCCTCCGGGTTATCGAGATAGCCGTCGAAAAGCGAGGGTGCGCGCAAAAGCAACTCGCCATCTTCGCCCTCGCGCAAGCGCGTGCCGGTGTCGGGATCGGCAATCCTGAATTCCGCTTCAGGCGAGGCGGGCACTCCGCCGTCGATCGTGCGGCGAGCGTCAGGCGCGAAGGCAAACAAGGCCTGCGCTTCGGAACTGCCATAGAGGCCGCGCGGCCTCATTTGCAGCGCATCGGCAAACGCGACGTTTTCGGCTGCCTTGGGCGTGAAGCTGGCAAACCCGCTGAAGCGGAGGCTTTCGAACGGCTGGCCGTCCGCGGCCTCCGCGATGCGTGCCAGCATGTCGTCGCTGCCGACGATATGCGTGATCCTGTGCTCGCGAATGAGCGCGCCGGCTTGCACCGGATCGAACTGGTCCAGGAGCACGATGTGTGCGCCGCCGGCCGCGGCAGCCATCGCGAAAGCAAGACCGAACGTGCCGCATAAAGGCACGGCGGCGAGAACGGTGGTCCCCGGCGCGCTCATCTGCAGCACGGCGGCGACATCGCGTGCGTGCCGCGCAATCGAGCGCTGGCGATGCAGCACCAATTTCGGCGCACTTGTCGTGCCGCTGGTCGTGAAGGTGAGGCACGGCGCCTCTGGCTGAGCCCGATCCGCACAGCGTCCCGCCGGCGCCAACCGCACGACCGGGTGGCCGCCAATATTTTGTGCCGTCGCATGACGCCCGATCACGCATTCGAGCGAGGCGCGCTGCGCCGCCGGTATTTCCGCCAGAAGCGCGGGAAAATCGACCGGCGCAAATCCCCAGGCAGTGACCAGCGCGCGGGCTTTCGAGCGCTCCAGGAGATGCCCGACTTCGGTCGTGCGAAAGCGCGTGTTGACATGGACGGCAATTGCGCCGAGCCGCGCGCAGGCGAAAGTCAGCGCGAGATAGTCGACGCAGTTCGGCAGCCATAGGGCGATGCGGTCGCCGAAGCCGATGCCGCGCGCGGCGAGTAATGCCGCATAGCCCTCGGAAAGCCTCACGAGCTCGGACCAATTCAGCGCGACCCGCCCGTCGCGTGCTGCGGGCGCCTGCGGCACGCAGCGGACATTCTCGGCGAGAATATCCGAAAGCGTGTGCAGGGCTTGGTGATCGGACCGCAATATCCGTGCAGGCGCAATCTCGGCCACGGACGTGTTGCCTCACCCAATTGGCGCAGGCGCGAACCCGCTTTCGCGCGCCCGCACCAATGCCACAACCGTTTCGTTGACCGGCGTCGGCACGCCGACTTCGGCGCCGACGCGCGGCACCGCGCCGTTGATGACATCGATTTCGGAGCGGCGCTTGGCGAGGTGGTCGAGCAGCATCGATGGCCGTGCGCCGGGAATTTTTTGGCCGAAGACGCGGACATATTCCACAGGATCGGACATATCGACGGCGATTCCCTTCGCCTTCGCCACCGCATATGCCTCTGCCGCGCAACCCGCAGCGATCTTGAAGGCATCCGGATCGGCGAGAACCTCGCCGATCGTCAAGCCCGTCAGCGTGCACGTGCCGCTGAACGCGACGTTGCAGATGAACTTTTCCCAAACGAGCTGATGGATGTCCTCGAACAAAAGCACGCGAAAGCCGCCGCGCTTCCACAACTCCGCGACGCGTTCGAGCCGCGGCGTGATCTTGCCGCCGCCATATTCGCCAAGCCGCACGAATTCCCAGCCGTTATGATGCACGTGCCCCGGCGCCTTGATCGACGCGCCGAAGCCGCCGACGACGCCGATCAAGGTTCTATCCTCGCCGACGATATCAGCGACGCGTTCTGCCGAGCCGAGGCCGTTCTGGATCGTCAAAACGATCCCATCCGGAGCCAGAATTTCGCGCGCGTCTTTGGCCGCCGCCTCGATGCCGCTCGCCTTGGTCGCGATGATGACGAGGTCGGCCGCCCCTGCATCGCGCGCATTCGTCGTCGCCCGCAGCTTTGCGACACGCTCGCCGCTCGCGCCGGAGACGCGCAGGCCGTCACGATTGATCGCCTCGATATGCTCGGACCAGATGTCGACCGCGCAAACGTCGAGCCCCGCATCTGCTAGTAGCCCGGCATAAACCGAGCCCATCGCGCCGGTGCCGATGATCGCAATGCGCAAGCCTGTCTCTCCCCTCTGGAATTTCGGCGAGCCGCTCAGGAGGGGTGGATAACGCCCTTGCCGGCGGTTTGCGAGTCGAACAGGCGATACGCCTCGTCCGCCTGTTCGAGCCGCCAATGGTGCGTGAAGAGATGATCGACCCCGATGCCGCGATCGGCGATGAAACGCGCGCATTGCGCCTGGCCGATGGTCGAGAAGGTCCAGGAGCCGATGATCGTCACCTGCCGTCGCAGCATGTCGTTGCTGACGTCGAGCGTAACGTCGCCGCCCTCGCCGACAAAGCACGCCTTGCCCCAGGTGCGTACACAGCGCACGGCCTGTGCGCGCGCCTGCGGTGACGAGGATGCATCGAGCGACAGGTGGGCGCCGAGCCCATGGGTCGAGTCCCGGATCGCCTGCACCACGTTCTTCTCGGCCGCCGGATCGATCACGACATCGGCCCCGAACTCGCGCGCCCGCGCCAGGCGCTCCTCGCTCGTGTCGAGCGCGATCACGCGCGCGCCCATTTCGCTTGCGAGCTGCGTCGCCGAGAGTCCGACCGGCCCCTGGCCGAAAATCGCGATCGTATGATCGCCGCGAAGGCCGAGGCGCTCCAGCGCGCCCCAGGCCGTGCCGGTCCCGCAGGAGATCGCCGCCCCGGCCTCGAACGAGAGCTCGTCCGGCAACGGCACAAGCGTGTTCGCCGGGCATTTCATGTAACGGGCATGGGCGCCGTGGCCGGTCGCGCCGTAGACTTCGGCGACGCCCTCGACGCAGAGCTGCTGCCATCCCGTGGCGCAGTGCGGGCACACTCCGCAGCCGCGATAGTGGTGCTGCATGACGCGCTGACCGAGGCGGGCCTGCTTTTCAGGGACGCCGGGGCCGACTGCCACCACAATTCCGCAGGGCTCGTGTCCGGCGATCACCGGGTGGTCCGGCATTTTGAAGCCGAGCGACGCCGCGCCGCCGACGGCGCGATAGAACTTGAGATCGCTGCCGCACATGCCGGAGGATTTTATCTCCAGCACCACCTCCCCGGGTCCGGGGGAGGGATCGGGGAAGTCCAGGATTTCGACCCTGCGGTTCCCTGCGAAAACCACGCCTTTCATGCGCTCTTGTCGCTCTCGCGAGGTTGGTAGCAGCGAGCGCTGCCGCCGATCGATCGGCGCTGAAGATCAAGTATAGGCAGGCACCATCCGGCGTCTGCTGAGCGCCAGGTAGACCGCGCCGGCGACGACGATCCCGACGAGCCAGCTCAAGTCCGCACCACCGAGAAGACCGGTCGAGATCGGCCCTTGCAAGGCCGGAACGAGCCCGTCCTCGACGGACCAGCCGGCGAGAAGGCCCACAAGGAAGGCGATCACGCCGCCCCAATTGACGTCGCCATAGGCGCTCACCTCAGGCGGGCGATAGAGTTCGGCGACATCGATCTCGCTGCGTCGCTTGATATAGAAATCGGCGAGGATCACGCCGGCAAACGGGCTCATCCACAGGAGCAGGCCGATCATCCAATTGTCGAACGCCTTGGCGAAGGACGGCGCGAAGACGAAGTAGATCGTCACGACGTAACCGATGATCCCGACGATCCACGCGAGCGCGGTGCGCGACACCTGCAGTCCCATGCTGAGCGCCGCGAGCGCCGCCGAATAGACGTTGAGAATGTTGGTGGCGATCGGGCCGTGCAGCACCAGCAAGAGCACCAGGATGGCGACGGGGCCGCCGAAGACGGCGCTCACCATTTTGGCGGGATCGGCGTCGAGCGTGACGCTGGCGATCGTTGCACCGAGAATGCCGAGCCACACGGTCGGCACATACATGCCGACATAACTGTACCAGAACACCGACGATGAGGGCACGTTGCGCGGCACGAAACGCGAATAGTCCGACGCCCATGTCACCCACGATATGCCCCAACCGACGCCGATCGCCGTCGTCAAGAGGCTCAGCATCGTGAAATGCGCGGCCGGCGGAAGCGTGCTGGTCAGCGACCAGTTGACGACGCCAGGTTGCGACCAGGCCATGACGCTCATGATCACCATGATAATGACCGTCACCGGCACCGTGTATTTCTCGAACGTGCGGATGGCGTAGAAGCCATAGACGCCGATGCCGACCTGGATCACCATGATAAGGGTGATGACGATGATATTCGGAAACCACGTATCGGCGATGCCGAACTGACCGAGGATCGCCATCGCGATCTTCACCGGGAAATACGTGTTCACGCCGATCCAACCGAGCGTCATCAGAAACATCAGCGCACTCGGCAGATAGCCGCCGCGCCGCCCGAAGGCGGAGCGGCTCAATACCATCTGATTGACGCCGGTCTTATGGCCCATGACCGTAAAGGCGGCGAAAATCGCGCAGCCGATGATGTTGCCGAGAACGATGACGGCGATCGTCTCCCACAGCCCCAGTTTCAGAATGATGCCGAGGGCGCCGAGCGCCCAGTTGATCGGCGCGATATTGGCGCCGGCCCAGATCCACATCTGCTGCGGGCCGGTCGAGTCCCGGTCGCGCTCGGGGATCGGCTCTATGCTGTGATCGTCTGCCCTGAGTTCTGAAGCCGCCATGACATTCCCTCACGATCGTCATGTGCCCTGCTTGAGGCGGGCAAATTCTTCGCAAGAGGCGTGCCTCTCGATACGCGGAGCCTATCGCAAAATTGCGCCGCTGCTCAACCGAGGGCCGCGGTTCGATGTCCGATGCTATAATTGCCCGACTTTCTCGCATTCGAGGGAACGCACCGATGACCGTTAGAACAGAAAAATCCGGCGCGGTTTGGACAATGATCCTGTCGCGGCCGGAAGCGCGCAATGCCGTCAACCCGGAGCACGCAATCGAGCTCTACGACGCCTTTCTCGCCTTCGATCGCGACGACTCGGCATCCGTCGCCGTGTTCACCGGCGACAGCGGCGTCTTCTGCGCCGGCTTCGATTTGAAGGTCGCGGCGAAAGGCGGCGAGCAAAATCGGCTGAGCGAGCTCGCCTTTCCCGAGCCCGACGACGGTCGCCATTTGCGCGGTCCGATGGGCCCGACGCGGCTCGAACTGACAAAACCCGTCATCGCCGCGATCGAGGGACCAGCGGTCGCCGGCGGCATGGAGCTCGCGCTCTGGTGCGACATGCGGGTGATGGGCGCGAGCGCTTACATGGGCGTCTATTGCCGGCGTTGGGGCGTGCCGCTCATCGACGGCGGCACGGTGCGCCTGCCGCGCCTCGTCGGCGAGGGCCGCGCCCGCGACATCATCCTGACCGGCCGCAAGGTCATGGCGGAGGAGTGCTACCGCATCGGATTGTGCGAACGGCTGGTGCCGGACGGCGAGGCGCGCCAGGTTGCCGAGGAGTTGGCGCAGGAGCTGGCGCGCCTGCCGCAAATTTGTCTACGCGCCGACCGCCGCTCAATTAATCTGCAGGAGGGCAAGAGCGAGCGCGAGGCGCTGAGGCTCGAATATGGGAACAGCGCCGGCGTCGTCGCGCTCGAAGGTGCCGCCGGCGCGGCGCGTTTCGCCGCCGGCGCGGGACGGCATGGGGAGAGGGCGGAGCCCTCATTCTTGTAAATCAGCTTCTGCGGTAGAATGGGCACGACCCTCTCCCGTTGCGGGAGAGGGTGGCCCGCGCGTAAGCGCGGGTCGGGTGAGGGGGCGTTCCGATTGAGGCGCGTTGCTTAAGGCGCTTCGCGCCGACCCTCATCCGTCATCGCCGCGACGTCGGCGGCGCGCGTCAACAGCACGTTCACTTTGACGAGATCGCGAAAGCTCGCGACGGCCTCGTCCAGGATGCAGGCGCGTTGAGCGGTCTGGATCGTTCGTGCCAGCGATCGCCAACCAGCCGACAAGGCCATCCTCAATGCTTGCGGTAAACAGGCGCGAGACGGACGCATCGTAAGTTTTGATAAAAGCGGCGAGTCCCGTCGCAACCCGCGCCTCGAAACCCACGCCGAAATCCCCCTTCCCTGGAATAATAAACCGCATGCAGCCGGACGATGTCGCCGATGACGCCCGGCTTCCAGCCACGGCCATAGACCACTGCTGCCGGCATTCACTCCGCCGCTTTGGCGGGCAGGTCCCGAGGTTTGAACGTGCCGTCGCGCGCCGGCTGCATCTCCACGCGCCGATCATGGAAATGGCTGAGCGTCGAGCGATGGCCTATCGACACGATCGTCGTATGCGGCAGAAGCCGCGCCATTGTCGCGTAGAGTGCCGCCTCCATCTTCTCGTCGACGGCGGCCGTCGCTTCGTCGAGGAAGAGCCAGTCGGGCTTCGCAAGGAGCGCGCGCGCAATCGCCAGGCGCTGCTGTTCGCCGCCCGACAGGCGCTGCACCCAAATATCCTCGTGATTGAGCTGATGGGCGAGCAGCGGTAGATCGACCGCGTTCAGCGCCTCGACGATTGATTCATCGCTGTAAGTGCGCGGCTCGGCGGGATAGGTGACGGCGTTGCGCAGCGTGCCGATCGGAATGTACGGCTTCTGCGGCAGGAGCATAATTTTTGCGCCTTCCGGCAAGGTGATCTCACCATCGCCGAACGGCCATATCCCGGAAATGCCGCGGAACAACGTCGACTTGCCCGAGCCCGAAGGGCCGGCGACGAGCGTTGGCTCGCCCGCATGAAATGCAAGGCTGGCATCTTCGACGATGCTGCGCCCGTCCGGCAGGCCGAGCGTGAGGTGTTCAAGGCTGACATCCGGCTGCGACGAGGCCTCGATCTCGATCCTCGGCGGCTGGTGCCCGAGGATTTGCGCACGCCCCATCGCTTTCTCAAACAACGTCAAACGATCGAGCACGGATTTGAACCCGGCGAGCGACGTATAATAGCTGATGAAGAAGGTCAGCGCCTGTTCGACTCTGCCGAACGCGCTCGCGGTCTGGGTCATGATCCCGAGCGGAATGCGTCCGGCAAAGTAGAACGGTGCCGCGAAGATGTAGGGGATGATTGGCGAGATTTGACCGTAAAGCTGTGTGAAGGCGATCAGCTTTTTGCGCGTGTTTATGAGGTCGAAATAGTTGGCGACGATTGCCGCAAAACGCCGGCCGAGCGAGACTTTTTCTGCAGGCTCTCCCTTGAGCAGCGCTACCTGCTCGCCGTATTCACGCAACCGCGCAAGCGAGAAGCGGAAGTCGGCCTCGACGCGCTGCTTGTGGAAGAGGATTTTGACGAGCGGCCGCCCGATGAGGTGGGTCACGAACGTACCAAGGCCCGCATAGACCAAGGCAACCCAGAACAGGAAGCCGGGAACACGAATGTCGGTACCGGGAAGGGTGAAATTGGCCGACAGCATCCACAGGACGATGGCGAAGGAGACGAGCGAGCTTAAGGTCGAAATAAGCTGAATCGAATAACCATAGAGGCCCGTTTGCCCTTCCGTGGGCGCGTCGATGAACCGGCTTATGTCTTCCGAGATGCGTTGATCCGGATTGTCGGCGTCAGAACCGAGCAGACTCATACGGTAATGAGTATTGCCGTCGAGCCAGCGCGAGACATAATGGTCGGTCAGCCATCGCCGCCAGCGAATGGTCAATGTCGATTGCACGACATATTCAATGACCGTGCTTCCGACATAGGTGAAGGCCCAAGGCGTGAAGACGGTGAACAGTTGCGACCAGAACTGTGCCGCGTTCTTCTCCTGGATGGCGTTGAACCATTCGCGGTTGAAGAAGGAGAGGCGCACGGTGATGCCGACTTGCGCCTGGTTGACGAGCACGAGGAACACCACCATGGCGATTGCCAAGCTCCTCTCCCGTGTTTGAAAAGGTGGAAAAGGCCATATGCGCGCGCGCGTGCCGTCGCTCGTGTTGAAATAGCGATCGGCGATGTCCGTGATGTTGCGGATGACACTTATGTGAGAAACGCTGTAGACGAGGATGGAGAAGATCGCGACCGTCAGCGTCACGCTTTGCGGTGGCAGATAATCGATATAGCTCTCGGGCCAGAGCCTCAGCTCTCCGCCAAGCACCATCAATCCGAAGACGATCGTCTCGATCGAGAAGATCGCGACGAAGATCTTGAGAAAGCTCGATATGTTGCGCGACAGATAAGTCGTCGCCGCACAAAGCGCGGCTACGGCGCCGAGGAAGTACAATCCGCTGCCCGAGGTCTGTCCCGCCCCAAGGGTAGCAGCGGCGAAGATGCCGAGGGCAATGCTCAAGCCGATCATTCAGAATCGCCGGTCAAGAAATCCGAGGTCGGGTTCCGACTCAAAGTTCGGTGCTCGAAAGGGAGAATTTCGCCATTGTCGCGTCGAAGATGGCTTCGATGAGACAAGCCGGAAAAGCGGTTCCGAGCGCAAGTGAATTTTAGGTCATTCGGGGCGCGGGAGGCGGGTGACCGGGGGACTCGCTCAGTCGTCGGAGAAGCTTGGCCGGCCTTCGCCGTTGACCCTGCCAAGGAGGACCGGGGAAGGGCGAAACGTCACGACCCGCCGCGGCGCGATCGGCGCCTCGACCCCAGTGCGCGGGTTGCGGCCGACCCGCTCGCGTTTCGAGCGCACGGCGAAAATGCCGAAGGAGCGCAGCTTCACCGGTTCGCCGCGGACCAGCGTGTCGCAGATTTCATCGAGCGCCATCTCGAACATTTCGCGCGCCTGGGTCCGCGACAACGAGGGGCAGCTCGCATGCACCGCCTCGAGCAGATCGGCGCGCGTGGTTGTCCGCCCCTGATGTTGGGTCATTATTGCAACGCTCGCGTGCGCCGTTGCCAAAGCGAGAACATCTGGGCCCCGTCGCGAGAATGTCCAGTGAGCGCCGCGCTGCAGCGGCTCTGAGCCTGCTGCTAAGGCCAAGAGCTTAAACTGAAATTGATGCGGTTCAAGCAAATCTCTGCGGCATTTGAGCTTTGCCGGGGCGGGCCGGGTCAGCCCGGGCGGACAAAAGCAAAGGCCCCGGCTTTCGCCGAGGCCAGCGTCCATGCACCCGAGAGTGGCGATAATAACAAGGCAGATCAGAAATCCATGCCACCCATGCCACCGCCGCCCGGCATCGCCGGCGCCGATTCTTTCTTCGGCAGTTCGGCAACCATAGCTTCCGTGGTGATCAGGAGGCCGGCGATGGACGCCGCGTCCTGAAGGGCGGTGCGCACAACCTTAGTCGGGTCGATGATGCCCTTCTTGAACAGGTCGGCATATTCGCCGATCTGCGCGTCGTAGCCGTAGCCGTAGTCGCCCGACTCGAGCAGCTTGCCAATTACGACGGCACCATCACCACCAGCATTATCGATGATCTGCCGCGCCGGGGAGACAAGCGCGCGGCGCACGATCTCAATGCCGGTTTTTTGGTCGGGATTATTATTCTTATCGGTCAGCGCCTGCAGCGCCTTGATTGCACGCAGCAGCGGGATGCCGCCGCCCGGCAGGATGCCCTCTTCGACCGCAGCGCGGGTGGAGTTGAGCGCATCGTCGACGCGATCCTTCTTCTCCTTAACCTCAACCTCCGTCGCCCCGCCGACGCGGATCACCGCGACGCCGCCGGCGAGCTTGGCCAACCGCTCCTGCAGTTTCTCGCGGTCGTAGTCGGACGTCGTCTCCTCGATCTGCGCCTTGATCTGGGCGATACGGCCCTCGATCTCGCTCTTCTGGCCGGCGCCGTCGATGATCGTCGTGTTTTCCTTCTCGATGCGGACACGTTTGGCACGTCCCAGCATCTGCAGGGTGACGTTCTCAAGCTTGATACCGAGATCCTCGGCGATCATCTGGCCGCCGGTGAGGATGGCGATATCCTCGAGCATGGCTTTGCGGCGGTCGCCGAAGCCCGGCGCCTTGACGGCGGCGATCTTCAGGCCGCCGCGGAGCTTGTTGACGACGAGCGTCGCGAGCGCCTCGCCCTCGACGTCCTCGGCGACGATAACCAGCGGCTTACCCGCCTGCACCACGGCTTCGAGGATCGGCAGCATCGGCTGCAGCGAGGAGAGCTTCTTCTCGTGGATGAGGATGTAGGGGTCGTCGAGCTCGGCGACCATCTTCTCCGCATTGGTGATGAAATACGGGGAAAGGTAGCCGCGGTCGAACTGCATGACCTCGACGATGTCGGTCTCGGTCTCGGCGGTCTTGGCCTCCTCGACCGTGATCACGCCCTCGTTGCCGACCTTCTGCATCGCCTTGGCGATTTCCTGGCCGATGAACGAGTCGCCGTTCGCCGAGATCGTGCCGACCTGAGCGATCTCGTCGTTCGAGGTGACCTTCTTCGAGTGCTTCTTCAGGTCGGCCACGACCGCCTCAACCGCGGCGTCGATGCCGCGCTTCAGGTCCATCGGGTTCATGCCGGCGGCAACCGCCTTGACACCTTCCTTGACGATCGCCTGGGCGAGAACCGTCGCGGTCGTCGTGCCGTCACCGGCGGCGTCGTTCTGCTTGGAGGCGACCTCGCGCACCATCTGCGCGCCCATATTCTCGAACTTGTCGGAGAGCTCAATCTCCTTGGCCACCGTCACGCCGTCCTTGGTGATGCGCGGGGCGCCGAACGACTTCTCCATGACGACGTTGCGGCCCTTCGGGCCCAAGGTCACCTTCACCGCATTGGCGAGGATGTCGACGCCGCGCAGCATCTTGTCGCGCGCGTCGGTCGAGAACCGTACTTCTTTCGCTGCCATCTTTATAAGCTCCTGCTATCTCTGGAAGTTTCGGGGAGGGCTACGCCGGTCAGGCGGCCTTCTTGGTCGTCGCGGCCGAGCCTTCGACGACGCCCATGATGTCGGATTCCTTCATGATGAGGAGGTCCTCACCGTCGATCTTGACCTCGGTGCCGGACCACTTGCCGAAGAGGATGCGGTCGCCCTTCTTGACGTCGAGCGGGACCAGCTTGCCGTTTTCGTCGCGGGCGCCGGGGCCGACGGCGATGACCTCGCCTTCCTGCGGCTTCTCCTTGGCGGTGTCGGGGATGATGATGCCGCCTTTGGTGCGTTCTTCGCTTTCGACGCGCTTGACGACGACGCGGTCGTGCAGAGGACGGAAGTTCGTTGCCATGGGCTTCCTGTTTGGCTGGCCGGCCGGTTTTTTGGCGGCCGGGGTGGGTTGAAACCGGCTGTTAGCACTCTCCGATGTGGAGTGCTAACAGGTGCCGCGGAGATAATGTCGGGGGCCGGGGGCTGTCAAGAGATTTGGGGGGAGGGGATTCGCTGGTTGCGGAGGCGCGTCATACCCGGCCTTGCGCCGGGTACCCACGAAGGCAAAAGCGCCGGGGCTTCGTGGATTTCCTTCCCGCGAAGGCGAAAATTACGTTCATTTTCCCCTGGCGGGTTCTACGCGCCGGAATGACATCGCGGTAAGCGCTGGATCGCTATTGGGCGATCCCTTCTTGCGTTGCCGAAGCGCCGTCATTGCGAGCGCAGCGAAGCAATCCAGGGGCAAACGCTCGATGATTACAGAACTTGCCCCTTGGATTGCTTCGTCGGCTTCGCCTCCTCGCAATGACGTCCCCTCATCCGGCCCGCGCTTACGCGCGGACCACCTTCTCCCACAAGGGGAGAAGGAGCGCGCACCTCGATGGCGGCCAATGAGACAAGCCCGCCAGACGAGCGAATCTCTTCACCTTAGCGGGAACCTTGGCCGTAGACTCGGCGTTTTCGGCGTGACGGCTGAGATTTAGGGGATCGTCATGAGGCTCGTGCGCACATTTTTAGTTGCCGCTTCATTGGCGAGCCTGCCCGTGCTGGCGATGGCGCAAACCAACACGGGCGTTGCGGTCGGCATTTTCACCGGCGGAGCGCTGGCCGGTCCGGCCGGCGCGTTTGCCGGGGGCCTCATCGGCGGCGCCACCGGGGCTGCGGCCGACGTCGCGACCGCGCCGCTCTATGAAGGGCGCACCGTTTACGTTCCCCCCTATCCCACCTCCCTGGCGCCGGGTTACGTCGCGCCCGGTCCGGTTTATGAGATGCCGGAAGATGGACCGCTGCAGCGCCGCTGCTGGACGAATGTCTACGGCGAGCGGCAGTGCGAAACCGTCCGCTGATGTGACCTGCGTAAAGAGTTGCGTTAATGGCCCCGGAGGTTTCTCCGGGGCCTTTTCATTTGCGCGACGCTGTTTCCTCGGCACCGGCCGGCGCCACGCATGAATTTGCGCTCGGCGCGAACGAAGACGGCCTGCGGCTCGATCGCGTGCTCGCGTCGCGCAGCGAGGCGGAGGGCCTCGGATTGTCGAGGACGCGCCTGCAGCAGCTGATCCGCGACGGGTTGGTTGACGTGGACGGGAGTGCGGTGCGCGATCCCGGCGCCAAGACGAAAGCCGGCGCGCATGTGCGGATCGTCGTGCCGCCGCCGCAAAAGCTCGATGTCGCCGGCGAGGACATCCCGCTCAACATCGTCCTCGAGGACAAGCACCTCCTTGTCATCGACAAGCCGGCGGGGCTGGTCGTGCATCCCGGCGCGGGCAATCGCAGCGGTACGCTGGTCAACGCGCTGATCGCGCATTGTAAGGGCGAGCTCTCCGGCATCGGCGGTGTCGAGCGGCCGGGCATCGTGCACCGGCTCGACAAGGAGACGTCGGGTTTGCTGGTGGTGGCGAAAACCGATGCGGCGCATCGCCGGCTCGCGAAGCTGTTTGCCGATCACGGGCGCACGCTGCCGTTCTTGCGCGAATACAACGCGCTGATCTGGGGCGCACCGGATCGCGCCGCCGGTGTGGTCGACGCGCCGCTCGGCCGCGCTTCCGCTGATCGCGAGAAGATGGCGGTGGTGCCGGCCGAACGCGGCCGCAGCGCGCGCACGCATTGGCGCGTCACCGAGCGCTACGGCCCGGCGGGGAGGGGGGTCGTGAGCTTCGTCGCCTGCCGGCTGGAGACCGGCCGCACGCACCAGATCCGCGTGCACATGGCCCATATCGGCCATCCGATCGTCGGCGATCCCGTTTATGCGACGGGCTTCATGTCGAAGGCGGCGCTGCTGCCGGAGGGGGCGCGCGACGCCGTCGCGCAGCTGCGGCGGCAGGCGCTGCATGCGGCGGTGCTCGCCTTCGATCATCCGGTCACCGGCGAGGCGCTGCGCTTCGAGTGCCCGTGGCCGGACGATTTGCGGGCCGCGCGCGCCGCGCTGGCCGCCTGGAATTAGTGGCCCTCGTTCGGATTGCGGCCGAGCAGCTTCGCCATCTCTTCTTCAAGCGACGCGAGCGGATCGAGCTCGATCTTCGGCGCGGCGCCGGGCTGCGCCTCCGCGGCTGGGGACGACGCCTGCTGCTCGGCGGCGGGATGGTCGGGCGCGGGCGGCGGCGGCACGCCGGTCTCACCGGAGAGATCGGTGGCGGCGGTCGCAACGGATTCGGCTGCGGGCTCCGGCGGCGGCGACGCGGGTGCCGGTGCCGGCTCTGCCGGCTTGGGGCTCGTCAGGAACGGTGGCAGCGGCCGCGGCTCGCGCCTGAGCGGCGTCAAAGGCGGCCGCGGCGGCAAGGTCGGCCGCTCGCCCGTGCCAAGCGGGCGCAGAGGTGGCAGCGGCGGACGCAACGGCCGCGGCGGCGGCGGCGCGAGGGCGCTCTGTTCGGCCTCGCCTGCGGCTTCGGCAGCGGGCGCTTCGCCCGCCGCCGGTGCCGGCCTTGGCGCAAGCGGAGCTGGCTGCGGGCGTGGCGGCGGCGGCGGTTCCGGCACCGCGGGTCGTGCCGCAGCCGGCGCGGGCTCGGCCGGCGTTTGTGCCGCGATCTCCGTCGCGGCGGGCCCCGCCGGCCAGGAGAGGCCGCTGATCGCCGGCTGCTCGCGTTCGCGCGAGGAGCGCGCTTCGCGCGCCTCGGCGCGGATGATCGTCGATTCCACGACCACGTCGTTCGGGCCGCCGATCATGATCAGGTGCTCGACATTGTCGCGGCGCACGATCACCAGCTGGCGCTGGCGGTCGATCTCGAAGGCGTCGACGAGCCCAAGCCGCTGCTGACGGCCGCGCCCCCCGGGCAATTTGATGCCGCGGCCGAAGACGATCCGGAAGAGGACGAAGAGAAGCGCCACGCCAATGAGCAGGCAAACGGCCGCCAGAATGAAGGCGAGCGTGCGATTCTCTCCGAAGAAACTCGTGAACTGCATGTACTTCGTTCTCTTGGGTCCGCCGGCAAACGCATAAATTATCATGAAGGTCAAGGCGCAGGGCCGAAAGGTTAACGCATAGTTAACACTGTTCGGTCTATTTGCAGGGTTCGACGTGCCCCGGGCCCTGGGGACAGAAGGCGGCCGCATATTGCAGCGGCCACGAGCTCACCGCTATCAGGTGGTTGAATGAGCGATATGCCCGCCGTGGGATTCGATCGCCCGGAACGTTCCGGCAGCCCCGGCCTCGTCGTGGCGCTGGCGGTCATTCTTGTTGTCGTCGTTGGCGCGTTTTCGCTGTTGCCGCGCGATGATGCGCAGCGCCTGATCCTCGCCTTCTTGGCGTTGCTGGCCGTTGTTGGCGTCTTCGCCCTATTCGCGCTGGCGGTCGGCTTCGTCCAGTTCGCCGGGCACGGCGCGCGCAACGACCTGACCAAGCTCCTGGCGGACACGAGCACGGAGGGGCTGCTCGTCACCGAAGGCGAGACGCAGCCCATCTATGCGAACGACGCCTACATGGCATTATCGGATGCGCGCAATCCCGCGGAGCTCCGGCTCGTCGATCGGCTGTTCTCCGGCACGGCCGACGTGTCGGAGGCGGTCTACCGGCTGGCGCTCGCCGCTCGCGAAGGCAAGCGCTGCACCGAGGAGCTGCGCCTCTCGCCGCCGCTTCTCGGCGATGGTCCGGTCGCCTGGTATCGCGTGCGGGTACGCCCGATCGAGCGGCCCGGCGGCAAACGCGCGACTTTGTGGAGCGTCGCCGACATCACCCGCGAGCGCGAGCGCCACGAGAACGTTTTCCAGGAATTGCAGCACGCGATCGATTTTCTCGATCACGCTCCGGCGGGGTTTTTCTCCGCCGATGCGGAAGGGCGCATCTCCTACATGAATGCGACGCTCGCCGGCTGGCTCGATTACGACCTCGCCCAAGTCGGCACCGGCGGCTTGGCGCTCTCCGATCTGATCGCCGGCAATGGCGCGGCGCTGCTGGCGGCGGTTGCCGGCAGTCCCGGCGATGTCCGCACCGAAGTGCTCGACGTCGACTTGAAACGCCGCAACGGCCAGAGCCTGCCGGTGCGGCTCCTGCACCGCGTCGCCTTCGGCCAGGACGCGACGCCCGGCATTTCGCGCACGCTCGTCCTGAACCGCACGTCGGGCGAGGAGCCGGCCGAAGATTTGCGCGCCGCCGAAGTGCGGTTCGCACGGCTGTTCAATTCGACGCCGATGGCGATCGCCGCGCTCGATCGCGACGGCCATATCGTTCGCTCGAACGCCGCCTTCGCCAAGCTTATTCCGCAAGCCTTGAAGGGCGGCGAGCACGGCCGCTCGATTTTCTCAGCGATTGCCGAGCGGGATCGCGCCGCACTGGAAAATACGTTGGCGGATGCCGCGGCGGGCAAAAGTGATATCGCGCCGCTTGACGTGACGCTGTCGGGCGAGAAGGAGCATTCGGCGCGTTTGTTCTTCGCCGCGTCCGGCGAGGATGTAAGCCCCGACGCCGAGCCGCGCGTCACGCTCTACGCGCTCGACACGACGGAGCAGCGCGCGCTGCAAGAAAATTTCGCGCAATCGCAAAAGATGCAGGCGATAGGCCAGCTTGCCGGCGGCGTCGCGCACGATTTCAACAATGTGCTGACGGCGATCATCGGCTTCTCCGATCTTCTGCTCGCCAATCATCGGCCGACGGATCCTGCCTTCCACGACATCATGCAGATCAAGCAGAACGCCAACCGCGCCGCCGGTCTCGTGCGTCAGCTCTTGGCTTTCTCGCGGCGTCAGACGCTGCGTCCGCAAGTGCTGCAGCTCGGCGAGGTGCTCTCCGATCTGCACATGCTTCTGCGCCGGCTCGTCGGCGAGACGATCGAGCTCGACGTAAAGCACGGGCGCGATCTCTGGCTGGTCAAGGCCGATCTCAATCAATTCGAGCAGGTGATCGTCAATCTCGTCGTCAATGCGCGTGACGCAATGCCGGAGGGCGGTAAGATCGTCGTGCGCACGCACAACGTTACCGAGGCGCAATGCGCCGATTTCGGCGAAAGCCAATTGACGCCCGCCGACTACGTGCTGATCGAGATCGAGGACGAAGGCCACGGCATTCCCGCCGACGTGCGCGACAAGATTTTCGAGCCGTTCTTCACGACGAAGGAAGTCGGCAAGGGCACCGGCCTCGGCCTGTCGATGGTCTACGGCATCGTCAAGCAGACCGGCGGCTTCATCTTCGTCGACAGTGCCGTCGGCGAGGGCACGACTTTTCGCATTTTCCTGCCGCGCCACGTGCCGGACGAAAACGAGGTCGCGGCAAAAATCGAGGCCGCCAAACCCGCCGCCGATCTGACCGGTCACGGCACGATCCTGCTCGTCGAGGACGAGGAGGCGGTGCGCGCTTTCTCGGCGCGCGCGCTGCGCTCGCGCGGCTATACCGTGCTCGAAGCTGCGTCCGGCTTGGACGCGCTCGACGTCGTCGAGCAAAGCGGCAGCGAGATCGACCTCATCGTCTCCGACGTGGTCATGCCCGAGATGGACGGGCCGACGATGTTCGGCGAGTTGCGCAAGCGCGGCCTAAAATGCCGGGTGATCTTCGTCTCGGGTTACGCCGAGGAGGCTTTCGCCAAAAACCTGCCGGAGGGCGAGGATTTCGGCTTCATGCCGAAGCCGTTCACGCTGAAGCAGCTCATCGAGGCGGTGAAGGCGAATATGGGGTGAGGGGAAGGGGCAAGCCAGCCTTTCCTATTCAGCAGCGCAGGGATCAGGGGTGGATTATCGCCAAATGGCGTTGATATTTTCGCCAATTGACGCTATTCCTCGTCTTGATGGTGGCTCTTCCTCCTCGCTTGACGACCGCCGACCGCGAACCCACCGAAGGCGCCCTGACGGCAATCAAGGCTCTCTCTCGCGTCTTCAAGGCGTGGCGTGTCAACGGCGAGACCGCAGCCACATTGTTCGGCGTCTCGGAGCGAACATGGACGAGAATGCGGAGCGGCGCCTGGTCCGGGTCGCTGAATCAGGACCAGCGCATGCGCGCCAGCGCTCTGATCGGTCTCTACAAGGGCCTGCATCTCTATTTCGGCGATCCTCTGGCCGACCAATGGGTGAAGATGCCGAACCGCGGCCCGCTGTTTAAAGGGCGCAGTCCGCTCGATCACATGCAAGAGGGCGGTTTGCCCGCGATGATGGAGACCCGCGAATATATCGACGCGGTGCGGGGCGGTATGTGACGCTTCCTCTAGCGGAGATTGCGCAGCAGCGGACCGTTAGACTGATCCTGACCGCGTATTACAAGCCGGCGGTCTTGCGCGCTTTGGTCGATACCGACGACGAGTTGCGCGAAATCGAAGCGTTGGAAGGCTTGACGAGCAGGAGGCTGACTACCGTGCCGGATGCCGGAATCGGTCCCGGCTGGGGCCACAGCATGATCGCCGCCGCCTTCGCCTACCGCCGCAAGGGTGGCAACCGTTTCAACGATGAGACCCGCGGCGCATGGTACGCGGGTTTCGACCATAGGACCGCGCTCGAGGAGGTCGCGTTCCATAAGACGAGGGAACTCGGATATATCGGGCATTATCGCGACGAGGTGCAATATCGTGCGCTGCACGCTTCGTTTATCGGCCGGTTTCACGATCTGCGAAACGTCAGCCCGAAGCCCGCATGCTTGGATGCGGATATCAGTGTCGGATATCCCGAAGGACAGGCCTTGGCGAAGAGCTTGATCAACGGCGGCTCGCGCGGTTTGGTCTATCCTTCGGTGCGCGATCCCGGCGGCACCTGCATCGTCGCTTTCCAGCCGAACGCTGTTCAGGACGTCACGCCCGGCGCCAATTGGAAAATTAGCTGGAACGGGTCGCCGGTTTGGGCGGCGACCGCGGTGTGAAAGAGCGGCTGCTTGCGTCGAGCCAGTCGAGGCTGCGGTCAATTCCCCACAAAATCGTCCGTCAGGATCGGCCCAAACAACACCCAGCGCGTTCCATCGAACTTCATCATCTGGAACTGTTTGTTGATGCGGTAGTCGCCTGGGGACGTCGACGTCGACATGCCCGGCAGCGCGAGATCGGCGACGTAATCCCTGATGTTCGTCGCCTGTTTCATGACGTTGGCGCGGGTGAGATCGTCGCCGCATTGCTTGAGAATCTGAACAAGCAGCGCGGCGGTCGAATAGCCGTAGGTCGCGATGCCGGAATTGGCGTCCTCGCCCGGCGCGTATTTCGCCATGAACGCCTTGTAGCGTTTCATGCCCTCGTCATCGGCCCATTGCGGATCTAGCGGGTCCTTGCCGTAATTGACGGAAATGATGCCCTTGGCATTATCGAGCCCGGCGGGCACCAGCGTCTGGCTCACCGGCGAGGCATTGATGTCGAGTATCTGCACCGGCTTCCAGCCCATCTCGGCGGCTTTCTTGATCGCCTGTGCGCCGAACTTCGGCGTGGTGATGTTGTAGAAAAGATCGGCGCCGGATGATTTCAGTTTCACCATTTGCGAATCGACCGTCGGGTCGGAAAGTTCGTAAGGCGCCTCCGCGACGATCATGCTCGCGGCCTTCGTGCCGAGCCCGTCCTTTAAGCCCTTCACGTAATCTTTGCCGAGGTCGTCGTTTTGGTAGAGAATGCCGATCTTGGCATTGGGATGATTGGCGAGAATATATTTGGCGTAGATATGCGCCTCCGCCTGATAGTTTGGATTGAAGGCAATCGTCCAGGGGTAGTTCTTCGGATCGGTGAAGCGCGTCGCGCCGGTCGCAGCGAGCAGCTGCGGCACTTTCTTCTCGTTGAGATATTTCTGCACGGCGGCGTTCGGCGGCGTGCCGATGATCTGGAACGTGGTCAGCACCTCGTCGCTTTCGACGAGCTTGCGCACCTGCTCCACGGTTTTCGGCGGATTGTAGGCGTCATCGTACTGGATCAGATTGATCTTGCGGCCGTTGACCCCGCCCTGTTCGTTGATCATGCGGATATAGGCGGCCTGCACCTTGCCGATGCTGCCGTAGGCCGAGGCCGGACCACTCAGCGGAATCGTCTGTCCGATCTTGATTTCCGTGTCGGTGGCGCCGGTGTCGTATTTCTTCTGCGCGTATGCCGAGCTTGCGAGCGCCGCGCCGAGCGCAAACGCAAATAGTGGGGCCAATTTGAACTGGCGCATGCGTCTTTCTCCCGAGATGCGGCGCGATGCTTCGCCGCGCCGTCAAGGGGCGAGCGTATGCAAAAAGCGGCGGTGGGGGAATGCCTTTCCTTTGAGAAAGCTGCTCCCGGCCGAAAGCGCGAGATGCCGGCCCGCGATCCTATTTCCCCTCTTTCTCGACCTTCTGCTTTTCCTCCTCGTTCATCTGCTTGACGGCTGGCGGCTGGTTGGTCGCGCCGGTCGGTTGCGTTACCGTTGCCGGCGGCGCGGCGGTCGAGACCGAGGTCTCCGATTGCGGCCCACGCGCCGGGCGTGCGGCGTCGCCGGTTTGCGCAAGCCGCAACGCGGGCGAAGCCTCCGCGCTTTTCTCAAAACCGCAGGCCGATGCCGCGCCTGCCGATACCGCAAGCAACGCAAGCGTGCCGGCGAGACCTGCTGTTGTTTTCATCCGCATGATCGCGCTCCTCACGCCAGCTGATTGCCGATCGGCAGGCGTCTGATGCGCTTGCCCGTCGCGGCGAAAATCGCGTTGCACAAAGCCGGCGCGAAAGGCGGCACGCCCGGCTCACCAATACCGCCCGGCGGACGACCTTCGCCGGGCGTCAAGTGCACGTTGATCACGCCCGGCGCCTCGTCGATTGTTGCGACGGGGAAATTGTCGAAATTACTCTGCTGCACGCGACCATTCTTGAAGGTGATCTCGCCGTGCTTGGCGAGGCTGATGCCCATGATCGCCGCGCCTTCCATTTGCGAGCGAATGCGCTCCGGATTGACGTAAGTGCCGCAATCGACGGCGGTGTCGACGCGCGGGAACGAAATGTTGCCCTTGTCGTCTACCGCGACCTCGATGACGGTGGCGATGTAGCTGACGAAACTGCGATGCGCGGCGATGCCAAGGCCGTGCCCTTGCGGCAGCTTGCGGCCCCATTCGCCTTTTTCCGCCGCAAGCTCGGCGACGCGGCGCAGTCGGCCGGTGTCGATTGGATATGAGTCGAACGGTTCGTCGTAATTCCAGAAATCCTTCACCGATTTCCCGACGTCGACGATGCGGTCTGGACCGATCAGCTCGATGAG
>DATAOB010000136.1:0-10668 GCA_036265935.1 Beijerinckiaceae bacterium | reverse complement strand
CGCCGAATGAGCGAGGCTACGAGCGCATCGCCTCTGCGTAACCGGCTTGCCGAATTCGGCCGCTGCGTCTGCCAAGGCGCGCGGCTCATGGTCGGCTTTCCCGACTACGACACTTACGTCGAGCACATGAAGCGTACCCATCCCGACCGCGCGGCGATGACCTATCCGGAGTTTTTCCGCGAACGTCAGGCCGCCCGTTACGGCGAAGGGGGCAGCAAGGGCTTTCGCTGCTGTTAGTCCTGCCCTGGTAAGGCCTACTGCATGCGCAGCGCAGGAGGTCCCGGGGAGTCATGCCCCTGAAAGGACAGCGTTTTAAGCCGCTGCTAACCAAGAATCGCCCTAATGCAGCCCAAGTGATCCCGCCAAGCTTCGGCAGGTTCAACGGGATTCGAACATGGCTGCACTCGGAAAGCGGGGCGAATGACGTACTGCGCGACCTATCCTGGGTACACTTCTGCCTTCGATCGCCGCCCCCTATTTCGGGATTTTTTGTCTCAGGCCGGCTTCGGTCTGGTCACGGTGGCGTTTATCGGCGCGGCCGGGGCCTGCCTGATCTTCGCGCGGCCGGGCGGTACGGTGCGGGTCGCTAAGGCGCCGGAAATCACCACAATCGCGAAGGTCCGTCCGGGTAAGACCGTGCCAGCGCAACGGATCGCCGCGGCGAAACCGCGCATTGAGCTGCAGGACGTGATGTTCTCCTTGGATTTTGCACCGCTGTCGCTGGCTGAGAGCGCGCCACGGGGCGCGAACTTCGAAGCCTTCAGCGCTGCTGTGCAGGTCGCAAGCGTCGCCCCCGCGAACGTCGCGCCTGTTCCGGTGCCGCCCGCGACCGACATTGCCGAGAACGTGCCGGTGCCGGCCCGCCGCCCGGCCGACCTCAGCCGCACGCCGGCGGCAACCCGGACGGCGCAAGCCAATCCTGCCCCGACAACGCCGGCTGAAGCGAGCTCGATCTTCGACAGGCTGTTTGGCACGAAAACCGAGCAGCCTCCCGGCCCCGTCCTCGCTTATGCGAACCCTGAGGATGGCGCGCTCCGGACATCGCCGGGCGCGGCCACAAATGCGGTCGCTCCCGCCTACGACAAATTCACCGCCGTGTACGATATCAGCGCACGCACCGTGTACCTGCCGAACGGCACCAAGCTCGAGGCACATTCGGGCTTACGCGAATATCTTGACGATCCCGGCCACGTCCATGTGCGTATGCGCGGCGCAACGCCGCCCGCCACCTACGAGCTGAAGCTGCGCGAAAGCCTGTTTCACGGGGTGCGAGCGCTGCGGCTCACGCCCATCGACAGCAATGTGTATGGCCGCGACGGGCTCCTCGCCCACACCTACATGCTCGGCCCGCGCGGCGACTCGAATGGCTGCGTGTCATTCAGGAACTACGACGCGTTCCTTCAGGCCTTTCTGCGCGGCGACGTCAAACGCCTGGCGGTGGTGGCGAAGCTGAACTGATCAGCCCGTCACGCTGCCGCCCATCTTGCCGCTATTCTCGCTGGATGGACGGGTTCTCGATTCGACGCGGCTTCGCCAGTGGAGCGGACCTGCGCTGCTTCACGTACGGCGCATTGCTCGGCGCCCTCCTCGCAACTGCGCCTGCGGTTTTCGCCGAATCCACGCCGTCCCCGACCCACGGCATCGCCATGCATGGCGCGCCGGCGTTGCCGCCGGGCTTCGATCATCTGCCCTACGCCAACCGCGGCGCGCCGAAAGGCGGGCGGCTTACGGTCGGCGTGCAGGGCACGTTCGACAGTTTGAACCCGTTCAATGTCAAAGCCGGATCGGCCGCGCAGGGCATTCAGGGCAATGTCTATCAGGGCCTGATGCAGCGCTCGTTCGACGAGCCCTTCACGCTCTATGGGCTGATCGCGCAATCGATCGAAACGGATGACGCGCGCTCCTTCATCACGTTCCATTTGGATCCGCGCGCGCATTTCTCTGACGGCGTGCCGATCACCTCCGCCGATGTGGCATTCAGCTTCGACCTCTTGAAGAATAAAGGCCGGCCGCAGCAACGCTCGGCTTTCTCGCTGGTCAGATCGATGACCACGCCGGACGAGCACACGATCTCTTACGATCTGACCGGCGCTGGAGATCGCGAACTGCCGCTCATCCTCGCGATCATGCCGGTCCTGCCGAAGCATGCGACGGATGTCGAGCGCTTCAGCGAGTCGACGCTGCAAGCGCCGATCGGCTCGGGCCCGTACAAAATAGCGGAAGTCAAAGTCGGCGAGCGCATCATCTTGAAACGCGATCCGGATTATTGGGGCCGCGATCTGCCGATCCAAAAGGGTCTGCACAATTTCGATGAGATCGACATCGATTACTTCCGCGACGCAAACAGCTTGTTCGAATCGTTCAAAGCCGGGCTGATCGATTATCGCGATGAGGGGAACACGACACGCTGGATCAGCGGTTACGATTTTCCCGCCGTACGCGACGGTCGCGTCGTCAAAGAGGCTTTGCCGACCGGCGTACCAAAAGGCATGGAAGGCTTCGCTTTCAACCTTCGCCGGCCACTGTTTCAGGACATACGCGTGCGCGAAGCGCTCGGCATCATGTTCGATTTCGAATGGATCAATGCCAACTTCTTTTCAGGACTTTACACGCGCACGAAGAGCTTCTTCGACGATTCCGAACTCGCCTCGACCGGCCGTCCGGCAAGCGAAGCGGAGCGTGCGCTGCTTGCGCCGTTCCCCGGCGCGGTGCGCGACGACATCATGGAAGGCACTTGGCGCCCGCCTAAGACCGATGGTTCCGGGCGTGATCGCGACCAGGCACGAAGGGCGATGGCGCTGCTGAACGAGGCGGGTTGGCGAGTGAAAGACGGCGTGCTCACCAAAGACGGCGAGCCGTTCGCCTTCGAGATCATGGTAACCAACCGTGACCAGGAACGGCTGGCGTTGAACTATTCCGGTCAGCTCGCGCGCATCGGCGTCATCGCGCATGTGCGGCTCGTCGACGAGGTACAGTATCAGCGCCGCCGGCAAAAATTCGATTTCGACATGATGATCGGCACCTGGGCCGCCTCTGCCTCGCCCGGCAACGAGCAGCGCAATCGTTGGACACAGGCAAGCGCAGATCAGGAATCGTCCTTCAATCTCACCGGCGCGCGCTCGCCGGCGCTCGATGCGCTGATCAGCGACCTTCTAGCTGCGAAAACGCATGATGAATTCGTCACCGCGGTGCGCGCCTATGATCGCGTGCTCCTGTCGGGCTTCTACATCGTGCCGCTCTATCATGCACAGGAACAATGGACTGCGCATTGGACGCGAATCGCGCGGCCATCCAAACTCCCCCATTATGCAGCGCCGCTGTTCAACGTGACGCTCGATACATGGTGGAAAATACAGCCCTGAACGAAGCGGACGCGCTTGCCCGCAGGCATCCGATTGCCGCCTTCAGCCTCGACGCGCTGACCGCAGGCGCTGCGAAGCTGCGCCCGGATCGGATCGCGCTCGCTGAGGCGGTACCCGGCCAGCCGGCACGGGAAATTAGCTACGGCGAGTTTGATCGCCAGGTACGGGCGCTCGCGCAGCATATCGGCGAACTCGGCCTTGCTCCGGGCGAACGCCTTTTGATTCTCACCTCGCCCTGCATGGCCTGCGTCATCGCGCCGATCGCCGCACTCGCTGCGGGGCTCGAGCCGCTGCTCGTGCGGATTGGTTTCGGGCCTGCGGAACTTGTGGCGATCGCTGCCGCGGCGAATTGCACAGCGATCGTCGGCGCCAGTTCTTACGCTGAGATCGATCTGGAAGAGGTGCTGTTTGAGACGGCGGCACGCTCGGAAACAATCCGGATCGTTGCGACGCTTGGGCCCGGCGCGGCCGATGGCGCGATCGATCTCGCGCCGGAACGTCTGAGCTTGCGCGACGCATAGCCTTCGGTGGCTGCCGATCATCGGCCGCGGATCGGCACGCTCAGTACGCAAAACCAACCGATTTTCCACGAGCAAGGCGCCTTACTTTCGGCGGCGCTCGAGTTCGTCGGCAAGGCCGAGATAGGTGCGGGCTCGCGCCTTCTGTCGACCCTCGCCCCCGCCTCGTTCGCAAGCCTCGTCACCGGACCTATCGCAAGCCATTTGTCCGGCGCGCCGCTGACCCTATTCGGATCTTTCCAAGCCGCGAGCTTGCTCGCATTGCTCGATGATATCGGTCCACCTCATTGCGTTGTTCCCGCAGCAATCCTGCCCGACTTCGAACGCGCCGGTTTGCTGAGCGATGATGTGCTGGCCTCGGCAATTGCGGTGGTTCGAGACGAAGCACCGATTGCCATCCGCGGCGATTGTGCGCTCGTTGAGGTCCGCATGATCGGCGAGAGCGCCCTTAGAATTGAACGAAGGGTACGGGCGAATTTGAAACCGGCTCCTATATTGTCAGGCCAAGTGCTCGCGCCGGTCCCCCCCGCTGCGGCAAGCCGAACGGAGCTGGAGATGACGTTCGCGCCGGATGAAAAGCCAGAGCCGCTGACGATCGACATCGTCTCCGATGTCGTTTGCCCCTGGTGCTATATCGGCAAGCGCAATCTCGAAGCAGCGCTTGCGGTGTTGCCGCGTGATGATATCGAGATCCGTTGGCGTCCCTATCAGCTCGATCCGACGATCCCGCCAGAAGGAATCGCGCGCCGCGCCTATCTCGAACGGAAGTTCGGCGAGCGTGTCGATGAAATCTACACCCGCGTTGCCGCTGCGGGACGGGATGCGGGAATTGATTTCGCTTTCGATCGCATCGAACGCTCGCCAAATACGCTTGACGCGCATCGGCTGATCCGCTGGTCGCAATCGGTCGGCAAGCAAGTCGAGCTTGTTGAGCGGCTTTTCCGCGATTTCTTCGTTGAAGGCCGTGATGTGGGCGATCGCGCGGTGCTGATTGAAGCTGCCGGCGCGGTCGGGATGGAGCTTGACGTCGTCAAGCGGCTGCTTGCCGGGAACGCCGACAAAGACAGCGTGCGCGAGGAGATCGCGACCGCCCAGCGGCTCGGCGTCACCGGCGTCCCCTTCTTCATTCTCGCAGGGCGATTCGGGATGCCGGGTGCCCAGCCGCCGGAAGTGCTCGCCAGCGCGATCAAAAAGGCTGCAGAAAAAAGCGGCGAACTGGTTGAAGATTAACGATTTTTAACGCGCTTTTAGCATAGCTCGCCTGAGTTTGTTGCAGCGCACAAATGCCGCACTGAAATGTCACGGATCAGGGTTATCTTAGCTGCATGGACCTGATTCAGACCGCTCGCGACATCATCAAAAGCCATATCGGCCCGCAGCCAAGCTGGCCGCCAGGGCAGCTCTCCCTGGCCCTGCAGGGCGGCGGCTCTTTCGGCGCGTTCACCTGGGGCGTGCTCGACCGGCTCGTTGAGGAGCGCGAAATCCGCCTCGATACGATCAGCGGCGCCAGCGCCGGCGCAGTCAACGCGGTGCTTCTCGCCGCCGGCCTCGCCGAGGGCGGTCGAGAGGTAGCCAAGGAGAAGCTGGAGCATTTTTGGAAGCGGATGAGTGAAGCAGCGGCGTTCATCTCGCTCGCCAACGCGACGCAGATTTCAAGCATTGCGCCCTCGGGATTAGCGATGCTGACGCGGGCGCTTGCGCCGTTTCAGTTCAATCCCTTCGACTTGAATCCGCTGCGCAAGGCGCTTGCGGCGGAGGTGGATTTCGACCGCCTGCGCGAGAAGTCGCCGGTCCATTTGATGATTGCCGCGACCCGGATCAGTGACGGCAAGCTGCGCATATTCCGCAACGATGACATCAGCTTGGAAGCCGTGCTCGCGTCTGCCTGCCTGCCGCAGGTACACCACGCCGTGGAGATCGAGGGTGAGCTTTATTGGGATGGCGGTTACGTCGCCAATCCGCCGCTCGTGCGCCTCGTGCACGAATCCGAGACGTCGAACATCCTCGTCGTGCAGATCACGCCGACAAAGATCGAGCACGCGCCGACGACGTCCGGAGAGATCGCCAAGCGGGTCGACCAGATCACCTTCAATTCATCGCTGAACAGCGAATTCGACGTGCTCGATCTGGCGGCGGAAGTGGCGCCAAGTCCGAAGATCAGGAACCTGAAGATCGATCGGATCGCCGCCGACGAGCTCGTCGAGAATCTCGCCGACAAAAGTGCGGCGGATCTCGACTGGCCGTTTCTTTTGCGCCTGCGCGATAGCGGACGTCTGGCTTCGGAGAATTGGCTGCACAAGCAGCCTGCAGATTAACGCACGCGGCGGATCGACACCACGTTGCCGGGCGGGATCAGCCCCTGCTCCTGCTGCTGCTTGGCAATGGCGCCGACGAGATGGTCATCTCCGGAACCGCCGTGTCCGTCGACCCAGAGGTAGGCCGTGCGCCCATCCTCGTAGCCGATCTGGAACATCACCGAGCGAACGGTGGGTTTCCTGAAGGTTCTCATCATCTCGTCAAATCCCTCGCAAATAACAAAAAAGGGCCAGTTTCCTGACCCTTCCGTGCTCAATCGAACGCCTCTTCAAGCTCCCGCGCCAGTACTTCCGTGGTCGGAGAACCCAAAGGGCACCCGAGAGGCCAGGCCACGAGCGATCTCGCGTCCCGATGCAGCTTAGATAAGCGTCGGGGCCGTGAGATCAAGGGCGAGCGCTCACGCAGCCCTTTGCTTCTCCTTCTCGGCGAGGCCGACCAGGGTGCGTAGAATCTGCCGGGTGCCCTCCAGGCGTGCCTCGATCGTCTCGAAATCGCGCATGAAGACGACCCGCATGTCGGGCCGGACCTTCGCGTCGTTCCCCTGCTCCGCCACAAACCGCACGAGGCCGGCCGGATTGGCAAAGGAATCGTCGCGGAAGCCGACAATGACGCCTTTCGGCCCGGCCTCGACCTTCTCGACGTGAGCGCGGCGGCAGAGCGCCTTGATCGCCACCAGCTTCAAAAGGTCGCCGACCTCCTCCGGCAGCGGGCCGAAGCGGTCGATCAGCTCGGCGGCAAAGATCTCGATCTCCGCGTCCTCCTCCATCGTCGCCAGGCGGCGGTAGAGCTGCAGCCTGAGCTGCAGGTCGGGCACGTAATGCTCCGGGATGGTCACCGGCGCGCCGATCGTGATCGAGGGCGACCACGCCTCCTCCGCCGGCTCGGTAATGCCGGCCTTAAGCGCCGCAATCGCGTCGGCCAGCATCTGCTGGTAGAGCTCGTAGCCGACCTCCTTTATGTGCCCGGACTGCTCGTCGCCGAGCAGGTTGCCGGCGCCGCGGATGTCAAGATCGTGGCTCGCGAGCTGGAAACCGGCGCCGAGCGTGTCGAGCGATTGCAGCACTTTAAGCCGCTTCTCCGCCTGCGGCGTGATCTGCCGGTTCGCCGGAATCGTGAACAGCGCGTAAGCCCTCGCCTTCGCGCGCCCAACCCTGCCCCGCAACTGATACAGCTGCGCCAGCCCGAACATGTCGGCGCGATGCACGATCATCGTGTTGGCGGTCGGGATATCCAAGCCCGATTCGACGATCGCCGTCGAAACGAGGATGTCGTACTTGCCGTCATAGAAGGCGGACATTTTGTCTTCGAGCTCGGTCGCAGCCATCTGCCCGTGGGCGATGACGAATTTCGCTTCCGGCACGGCCGTGCGCAGGAACGAAGCCGCTTCCTCCAAGTCTTCGATGCGCGGACAGACATAAAACGATTGCCCGCCGCGATAACGCTCGCGCAACAGCGCCTCGCGGATGATCAGCTCGTCGAACGGTGTCACGAATGTACGCACCGCAAGCCGGTCCACCGGCGGCGTCGAGATCAGCGACAATTCGCGCACGCCGGTCATTGCAAGTTGCAGGGTGCGTGGGATCGGTGTTGCCGAAAGCGTCAGCACATGCACTTCGGTGCGCAGTTCTTTCAGCCGCTCCTTGTGCTTCACACCAAAGTGCTGCTCCTCGTCGATGACGACGAGCGCGAGGTCCTTGAACTTCACTTGCTTGCCGAGAACAGCATGCGTGCCGATGATGATATCGACTTCGCCGGAGGCAATGCCTTCGCGGGCTTGCCGCTGCTCTGCCGCGGGCACGATGCGCGACAGCTGCGCGATTTTCACCGGGAGGCCAGCGAAGCGGCTCGTGAAAACCTTGTAGTGTTGACGCGCGAGCAGCGTCGTCGGCACGACGACTGCCACCTGCCTGCCTTCGATCGCCACGGCAAACGCGGCGCGCAGCGCCACTTCCGTCTTGCCGAAACCGACATCGCCGCAGACGAGCCGATCCATCGGCCGTCCGGCGGCGAGGTCCTCGAGCACCGCGTCGATCGCGGACAGCTGATCCTCGGTCTCGTCATAGGGAAAACGCGCGGAAAATTCGTCGAGCGCCCCCGGCGACGGCACGAATTTCGGTGCGGCATGCGTTGCGCGTTCGGCGGCGATGCGGATCAGACCTTGGGCGATCTCGCGGATACGATTCTTCATCCGCGACTTGCGCTGCTGCCAGCCTAAGCCGCCGAGGCGATCGAGCTGCGCCTCGGTATCTTCCGAGCCGTAGCGCGATAGAAGTTCGAGGTTTTCGACCGGCAGGAAAAGCTTGTCGCCCCCGGCATAGTGCAATTCGAGACAATCGTGCGGCACGCCCGCTGCCATAATGGCTTCGAGGCCGACAAAGCGGCCGATACCATGATCGACATGGACGACGAGATCGCCGGCGGAGAGCGCGCCGACCTCGGTCAGCACATCGGCGCCGCGCTTGCCCTTGCGGCGCTGGCGCACGAGGCGGTCGCCCAAAATATCCTGCTCGCCGATGACGGCGTAGTCGGCGGTCTCGAACCCCGCTTCCAAGCCGATCACCGCGAGCGCGATTGCGCCGCCTTTCACCGCCAACGCTTGGGAAAGCGTCGAGGCGAGCTCGGCGCGTTTCAATCCATGCTCGGCGAGCACGTGGCCCAAACGCTCGCGCGAGCCGTCGGACCACCCGGCGACGATCACCTTTTTGCCGCTCTCCTGCAGCGCGCGGATGTGCTGTGCGGCGGCTTCGAACACGTTGGCGTTCTCGTCGTTGCGTTCGGGCGCGAAATTGCGGCCGGGGCGGCCGCCGCAATCGATCGATACCCCCGCCGATTTCTCCAGAACTTCAAAAGGCGCGGTGCGCGCCAGGGCGTGAGCGTCTAATCTTTCGCGCCATTCCCTGGGCGAAAGGTAAAGTGCATCCGGCGGCAGCGGCTTATAGGTGGATTTCGCCGGATCAGACTCGTGGGCTTCCTTGCGCGCGTCGTAATAATCCTTGATTTGCGCGAGACGCTCGCCCGCTGCCTCTTCGGCAAGCGGATCGAGAAGCAGCGGCGCATCGGATACATAATCGAACAGCACGTCCATCCGCTCGTGGAAAAGCGGCAGCCAATGCTCGAGTCCGGGATGGCGACGGCCTTCGCTCACCGCCTCGTACAATGTGTCGCCGCGCGTCTGTGCGCCGAACGTCGCAACGTAACCCTGCCGAAAGCGCTTGATGCTTTGCGTGGTCAGCTGCACTTCGCTCATTGGCACGAGATCGAGCGCGCGAAATTGCCCGGTCGAGCGCTGCGTCTCGGGATCGAAAGAACGGATCGATTCAAGTGTGTCGCCGAAGAAATCGAGGCGAATAGGCGTCCGCATGCCCGGCGCCCAGAGGTCGAGAATGCCGCCGCGCATCGCATATTCGCCGGTCTCGCGCACCGTGCTCGAACGCAGATAACCGTTCGTCTCGAACCAGCGCAGAAGCTCGTCGGTATCGACCGAATTGCCCGGTGCGGCGGAGAATGTTTCGGCGGCAATGCCGACGCGCAGCGGCACGCGTTGCACGAGCGCGTTGACGGTCGTCGCTAAAATGCGCGGACGCTCGATCGATGAACCAGATCGCGCAAGGCGTGCAAGGCCCGTCATGCGCCGCGCCGAAATCGCGGCGTTCGGCGACACACGATCATAGGGCTGGCAATCCCAGGAGGGGAAGTCGAGCACTTCGATATCGGGCGCGGCAAAAGCGAAGGCTTCCTGAAAAGCGCGCGAGCGCTGACCGTCGCGCGCGACATGGACGAGCACCGCGCCCCTGCCCTCGCCGGCCCGGGCCAGTGCGCGCGTCAGATCGGCGGCGACGAAACCATCGAAGCCGTCGGGCACGCGCTGCAATGTGAGGGAGCCGCCTTTCTCCAACTGGGCGACGGCGCGTTTGAGATCGCTCACGTCTATTCGTCTTCGTTTAGATCACACATGGAACGGCGCTTCGTGCGCGCGAAAGGCGCGCACTTTCTTCAGTAGCGCCGTATTCTCCTCCGCCGGCGCATCCTCAAATCCGGCAAGCCAGGCGAAGACCAGCGGGTCTGGCAACTCGAGCAGATGCTCGAATTGGTCCAGTTCCGCATCATCGAGACCGGGCAGCGCCGCATCGGCGAAACCGCCCATGATGAGGTCCATCTCACGGGTGCCGCGATGCCAAGCGCGGAATCGAATACGACGGCGGCGGACCTCGCGGTCCTCCTCCGGGGAGCTGTCAGGCATGTGAATTCCTTCGCCGCGAGTGCTCCGCGGCGCGCCGTCTATATAGTCGCCGGCGCGCGCTGCGTCACCCGCCGGGACCCTTCAAACCGGCGTCAGCCGCACCGGCAGCCGGTCACGCGGCTTCGGAATCGGCCACATCTGCCAGTTCGGCGTGTAGCCCTCCGGCACGCTCACCTTCGCGCTTGTCAATAGGTGATAGACGAAGCACTTCGCCTGCATGTAGGCGAAGTGC
>DATAOB010000135.1:0-4190 GCA_036265935.1 Beijerinckiaceae bacterium | reverse complement strand
TGGTAGAGTTCAAATGCGGCGGACGTGTGCCAGCTTAGCCACGAAACTTACAAGAGTGATGCGACAGCCACAGTTCGATGCGCTATCAAGCTCGCCGCGCAGTGACAATCCAAGCAGCGGAATCCATACGAACAACCCCCTCACTCGTATATTCAGCTAACGTATTGCGGAGCGTCTCCATGACAGGCGTGACCGCATCCGGATATTCAAGCAAAAGACGGCTCAGAGGACCGACGCGGGTGCATTGCTCGATTGCATCGTCGAGTTGGCCCATCGCGACCTTCTGATCGTGCGGGGCGGCCGCGATCTTCACGAAACCGGCTTCGGCTAGAATCCGTTTCACCCTCTCGGCATCGGCAAACGCGTAAGGGCCCGGCGCAAGCGGATCCGTTGGCTCCTGCGGCGGCAGATGCTGCATCGCCGCCTTTACCGGAACAGCCATCCACGGATTTTCTTTGAGCGGCCGCCAGCACGCGAAAGCGAGACGTCCGGATTCGGACTTCAACGCGGCAAGCAGGTTCCTAAATGCCGCAACAGGATCGCTGAAGAACATGACGCCGAAGCGCGAATACAACGCATCGTAAGTGGCGGGCTCGAATGCATGGGTTTGCGCATCGGCTTCCAAGAACTCGACGTTATGGACACGATCGCGCTCGGCGTCGCGGCGCGCGATGTCGAGCATGGGCTGCGAAATGTCGACCGCGCTCACATGACCGGACGCACCGACCCGCCGTGCAATTTCGAAGCTCGTGGTCCCACAGCCGCAACCAATGTCGATCACGCGCTCGCCTTCGCGCGGGGCGAGCGCGTCGAGCGCCTTCAGTCCGATTGGTCCGATCTGCGCGTCAAGGCGCTTCTGCATGGACGCCCATGTGTTGCCCGCCCTCGCGTTCCAATAGGTGATCTGGTCGGCGTTAGGCGATGCCGTCGTTGACTGGTCCAAGTGAGGCTCCTTGACTGGCGAGCTCATGGGCTCGGCGTTACGCCGCTCTATCCCAATCCGGCGCCCAGTCGAAATCGACGATGCGGCCATCGTTGCGCGCCATGCCGGAAATCGCGCGCATCTCCTGCGGCAACAGCTGGAAACCGGTGATCGCGATGTTTTCACGAATGTGCGCCGGCGTGCCCGACCGCGGGATCGCAATCACGCCGGCTGCTGGATATGCCACCGCAGAAGCACCTGCGACGGAGTCTTTCCGTGCTGCTCGGCGATTTTCTTGATCGCGGGATCGCGAGGGCCTTCGCCGCGGCCGAGCGGACAATAAGACGTGAACGAAACGCCGTGCTCGCGGCAGGCAGCGAGCACTTTCGTCTGATCGAGCCACGGATGATATTCGCACTGATTGGTAACGATCGGCTCGGTCGCGACCGCGAGCGCCTGCTCGAGCAGCGCGACGGGAAAGTTCGACACGCCGATGTGGCGTGTGAGACCGCGTGCGCGCGTTTCGCACAGCGCCTTGATCGATTCCTTCAGCGGAATGTTGCGGTTCGGCCAGTGAATCAGTAACAGATCGAGCTTGTCGAGCCCGAGCCGCTTCAGGTTGGCTTCGGCCGAGCGCTGCAGGTCGCCTTCATGCAGATCGTCGCGCCAGGCTTTTGTCGTGACGAAAATTTCGTCACGCGCCACGCCTGCGCTTCTTAGGCCATCACCGACTTCGCTCTCATTGCCGTACATTTTGGCCGTGTCGACGTGGCGATAGCCGCATTCGAGCGCCGCGATGACGGCGCGCGTGCAGGTCTCGCCGGAAAGCTGCCAGGTGCCAAGCCCGATCGCGGGAATTTTGGCACCATGCGCTTCGACGATCGGGATACCGGCCATATCGCTCCTCGTTTATCTAATCAGGTGATCGGCAGTGTCATGACGCGCTGCGCCGCCGGCCGCGACATGATCACATCATACCAGCGCCTGACATGCGGAACGTCGCTATGCTGCACCGGCATGTTGACCCAGCGGTGCACCGCCGGCGCGATCACGCATTCGGCCATGCTGAAGCGCTCGCCTTCGAGCCACGTGCGGCCGGCGAGATGCGCATCGAGAATCAAGAACAGCGCATCGCTCTTTGCTGCGGATTCGTCGATGTCCTGCGGCGGGCGCGAGCCCGGCATGCGCACGAGTCCGTGAAATGCCGTACTAATCGCGGGCGTAATCGCCGTCTGCTGCCAATCCATCCAGCGATCGGCAGCGGCGCGGATGGCGAGATCGCGGGGCCAGAGATCGCCGTCGGAATGCTTCGCACAGAGATAGCGCACGATGACGTTGGATTCCCATAAGACGAAATCGCCGTCCTGTAACGTCGGGACCAGCCCATTCGGATTCATCGACTTGTATTGCGCGCTGTTGACGATGCCGTAGCCGCGTCCGGCGTCGATTCGCTCATAGGGCAGACGGAGCTCCTCGATGCAGTAGAGCGCCTTCTGCACGTTGATCGAATTGGCGCGTCCCCAGAGCTTCAGCATCGGCTCACGCCAACGGAATTTCGAGAAGATCGCGGCCGACGATGATCGGCCCGTCGAAGGTCGTGCGCGCGGCGGCCGTCCACTCGTCGGTGAGCTTCTTGTCGTCGGCGGGGACGAAATGATTGAGCACGAACTGCTTCACGCCCGCCGTCTTCGCGATCCGGCCGACATCCTCGGCCATCGTATGCGCGGCTTTGAGATGCTCGAGCAACGTCGCGCCGTTGGGATTGCGTGCCGCGAGCGCCTCCAGCGCCGGCGCGTACGCTACTTCATGCACCAGAATGTCCGCGCCCTTCGCGAAATCAGCCAGAGGCGGGAAGTAAGTCGTGTCGCCGGAGAACACGATGACTTTGCCGCCGAGATCGCATTTCAGCGCGAACGAATCGACGATCGGCGGATGCTTGTTGCGGAGCGCCGTGACCGTGACGCCCTGATCCGCAAACACCTTGCCCTCGCTGTAGGCGTGTGTGGTGACAAGCCTGCGCAGGTCCGGCCGGCCCTCGTCGACGATGCGCGTCTCGATGTCGAATTTGCTGCTGGCGAAGAAGCCGTCGATCAGCTGATCGACTCCGTTTGGTCCATAGATGTCGACGGGGGTCTTCAGCCCGATCGCCCAGGCATTATAAGCGAGCGGGCCCGCTTCAAGATTGTGGTCGGAATGATGATGCGTGATGAAAATGTAGCGCAGCAACGGCAGCGGAGACTTCGCTTCGACGAGTTTGAACGTCACTCCGTACCCCGCATCAATGACATAGGGCACATTGTTCCAGACGAGCAGATTGGCCGAGGGGCTCGGCGCGTAGGCGCGAATCGCCGGTCCGCCCTTGTTGCCGAGAAGCACGAGCCGGTTCGGCCCGAGATTCGGCGCGCCTTGACCTTGCGATGCGCGTCCGAGCAAAGGCGCCGTCGCCAATCCCGCAACGACAGCGCGCCGGATCAAATTCATCTTTCCCTCCTCGCCGTAACTCCCCCGCTGTAGCCGGTCCGCGCCAGCGGCGGCAAGCCGCAGGTGCGTTGCCTTTCCGCCACAGATTTTGGCCCAGGCTTCGCATAGCACGCCGGGAACGATCGCGAATGCGACTTGATCGAGAGGGGTTAAACATGCCGATCCATATTCTCATCCTGGTCTGCGCGCTGCAGACGCAGCCCTCCGCCTGTACGCCGGAAACGGCAATCGACGTGACGCAGGGCCCGCGCGTCGCCAACGAGCTCATGTGCGGCAGACAAGGTCAGGCGGTGCTCGCCGGCACCGCGCTCGCACCGCGCGAGGGCGTCGAATACTTGAAGATTTCCTGCGTCCACGATCAGGCAAACAGCGCCGGGAGTCGCAAGCCGCGAGACCCGGGGGCGCCAGGATAGCGGCCGCCTCCGTTCCGGGCGCGGCAACTGTGTCCGGCGAAGTGTGAGCATTAAACGATGAAATGAGCGAAGTGGCCGTTTGACAGCCGCTCACAACCATGCTGGCCTGTACACACGTGTACCGCGCATCTAGCGCACTGCGTTACGGGGAAGCCATGGACAAGCTAGAAAAAGCGCGTCGTTTGAAGGCAATGCTCACGCAGATCGCGCCCGGCCCTCTTGAAACAGTTCCCCGGCCCGCATCGCCGGCACCGGCGATGGAGAGGATGAGCCCGCCTGCGGCGTTGGAAGCTCTAAGATCGCCCGAGACAACAGAATCCGCGATCAACTCGGGACTGCAGAAGCTCACGCAGGATCGTCATGAAGACATGCAC
>DATAOB010000134.1:0-8431 GCA_036265935.1 Beijerinckiaceae bacterium | reverse complement strand
TTGTAATGACTCCCGCTCATAGTCAGCCGGCCCGGCCGCGACGGCGGACGTCGGCGCCTCCCGGTTCGAGGCGAAACGCCGAAAGAAGCGGGATGCAATCAACAAAGCCTCTCCTCAAACGGGCACCGTACTGCGCTGCGAATACGATCTGAGGCGGTCCCGAATCCGCGCGCCAAAGTGATAATGGTCCCACCGTCGTCGCGAGGCCACGCAGAAGATCGGCGAAGGCCATCTGACCGCCGCCCGCGCCGGACTATTACCGTAGCTCCACGCATAGCCGCCGGGCCGCAAAGCGGGGCCGCGACGCGCCTGCCGCTAGAAAAATGCCGCGAGGGAGGAGAATCTCAGCGTCTCCTGGGAACGAGCGAGGGTCGTCGGGCCAGGATGAAGCCCACGCCAATATGCCCAGCGCCGCTGTCACGGCGGCCGCCCGCAAGCTTGTCGTCGCAACCTTGACCTACCGCACCCGGCTGGTCTGGCGCGGCGACGGCATGATCGGCGTTGCCTTCGTGCCGCCGAACGCCGAGCCAATTCGCGCCAACGACGAGCTTCAGCGGCTGGAACGGGAGAATACGGAGCTGCGGAAGCAGCTACGCGAATTAACCGGACGGCTGCAGGAACTCGGGCAGACGCCCACAATTACGGGCTAGGCCAGCTCAACCACCTTACCGTCGCGGAGGGTGACACGGCGGTCCATCCGGGCGGCCAAGTCCATATTATGCGTGGCAACCAGCGCCCCCAGTCGCGTCGCGCGGACAAGCGCCATCATCGCATCGAAGACGTGCCCGGCCGTGTGCGGGTCGAGGTTGCCGGTCGGCTCATCGGCAAGCAGGATGCGCGGCGCATTGGCGACCGCCCGAGCAATCGCGACCCGCTGCTGCTCGCCACCGGACAGTTCCGCCGGACGGTGGGTGCGGCGGGGCAGAAGCCCGAGGTAATCGAGGAGCTCGCCGGCCCGGCGCTTCGCCTCGGCGCGGCCAAGCCCGCGGATCATCTGCGGTAGGACCACGTTCTCCTCGGCCGAAAATTCCGGGAGAAGGTGGTGAAATTGGTAGACGAAGCCGATCGTCACCCGCCGCAGCGCCGTTCGCGCGTCGTCGGACATCGCAGCGGTGTTTTTGCCCTCGATAAGAATCTCGCCGGCGTCAGGCTTTTCGAGCAGGCCTGCGACGTGGAGCAGCGTCGACTTGCCGGCGCCCGAGGGCGCAACCAGCGCCACTGCCTCGCCCGGCCAAATCGCGATGTCGACGCCGCGGAGAATATCGAGCCGAGTATCGCCCTGGCTGTAGTGCCGCTCGACCTTGGAGAGCCTCAGAGCAGGCGGGCTCATTCGTAGCGGAGCGCCTCGACCGGATCGATCCGCGCCGCCCGCCATGAGGGATAGATCGTCGCCACCACGGTCAGGATGAGAGTCGTCACGGTGACCAGCGCCACATCGCGCGGGTCGATGACCGACGGCAGTCGCGATAGGAAATAGAGTTCTGCCGGAAAGAAGTTGGCGTGCAGCAGACGATTCAGCACCAGGCGGATCGTCTCGACATTGTGTGCGAGAATCAAACCCAGAAGCAGGCCGAGCGCCGTTCCGGCAACGCCGATCGAGGCGCCGTTCATCAGGAAGATGCGCATGACGGCGCCGCGCGTCGCACCCATCGTGCGTAGGATCGCGATCGCCCTGCCCTTGTCCTTGACCAGCATGATCTGACCAGAGATGACGTTGAGCGCGGCGACCAGCACGATCAGCGTCAGGATAATGAACATGACGTTGCGCTCGACATTGAGCGCATCGAAGAAGGTTTTGTTGCGCTGCCGCCAATCGGTCATCAGCATCGGACGCGGCATGCGATCATCGATCTTAGCGCGAATGCCGTCGATCTGATCGGGGTCGGACACGAATGCCTCGACGACGCTCACTTCATCGTCCTTGTTGAAGAAGCTTTGCGCGTCCGCCAGCGGCATGTAGACGAAGACGCCGTCGAATTCCGACATGCCGATCTGGAAAATCGCCACCACCGGATAGGCCTTGATACGCGGCGCGATACCGAAAGGCGTGTTGGCGCCCTTGGCCGAAAGCAGCGTGATCGTGTCGCCGACGCGCAGGCTCAAATTCTCCGCCATACGCTGGCCGATGGCGACGCCGGTGCCGGAATCAAAGGCATCGAGCGAGCCGGCGCGGACATTGCCCGCAATGCCGGGCAGGCGCTTCAAGTCGGCCTCGCGAATGCCGCGGAGCAGCGCGCCGGCCTGGTTGTAGGGCGAGGAAACGCCCGCCGCGCCTTCGAGCATCGGAATGGCGAGCGTCACGCCGGAGACAGCCGAGACGCGCTTCACCACATCCCTGTAATCGGAAAACGGCGGATCGGCCGCCTGCACGAACAGGTGACCGTTGATGCCGACGATCTTGTCGAGCAGTTCCTTGTGAAAGCCGTTCATCACCGACATGACGACGATCAGCGTCGCCACGCCAAGCGCGATGCCGAGAAAAGACAGCGCCGCAATGACCGAGACAAATCCGCCGGAGCGGCGCGCGCGCAAATAACGCCAGGCGAGCATCCACTCGAACGGCGCGAACGCACGCGTGCGCATTGACTCGGATTGATGAGCCAGAACATTGGGCATGGCAGCGCTGACGCTCATCGTCATCCGGCGATTCGCTGAACGGCGTCCTCGGCGGACAACATGGCCCGCTCGCCTGTCTTGCGGTTCTTCAGCTCGACTTTGTTCTCGGCCAGTCCCTTCGGGCCGACAATGATCTGCCAGGGCAAGCCGATGAGATCGAGCGTGGCGAATTTGGCGCCGGGGCGCTCGTCGCGATCGTCGTAAAGCACCTCGCGGCCGGCACGCTCGAGCTTCTCGTAGAGATCGGCGCAGGCACCGTCAGTGGCGGCGTCACCGATCTTCAGATTGGCAAGCCCGGCATGGAACGGCGCGACGGGTTCCGGCCAGATGATGCCGTTCTCATCATGGCTCGCCTCGATGATCGCCGCCGCGAGGCGCGAGGGGCCGATCCCGTACGAGCCCATATGGACCGGGGTCTCCTTGCCGTCGGGCCCGTTCACGACTGCGCGCATCGGCTCGGAATACTTGGTGCCGAAGTAAAAAATATGGCCGACCTCGATGCCGCGAGCGGAGACCCGCGCCTCGCCCGGCAGCGCCTCGAATTTTCCCGGCTCATGCATTTCCGAGGTCGCGGCATAGAGCGAGGTCCACCGGGCGACGGTCGCGGCCAGCGCCGCCGCATCGTCGAAATCGATCGTCGCCGGCGGCGTCTCGAAGCCGAGATAGTCGCGGTGGCAAAAGACCTCGCTCTCGCCGGTCTCGGCCAGGATGATGAATTCGTGGCTCAGATTGCCGCCGATCGGGCCGGACTCGGCCGCCATGGGAATGGCGGTCAGCCCCATCCGGGCGAAGGTCCTGAGATAGGCGACGAACATCCTGTTGTAGGAGTGCTCGGCGCCTTTCTGATCGAGGTCGAAGGAATAGGCGTCCTTCATCAGGAATTCGCGCGAGCGCATGACGCCGAATCGCGGCCGGACCTCGTCGCGGAACTTCCACTGTATATGGTAGAGGTTGAGCGGCAGGTCCTTATACGACCTGACATAGGCGCGGAAAATCTCCGTGATCATCTCCTCGTTGGTCGGGCCGAACAGCATGTCGCGCTCGTGGCGGTCGGTGATGAGCAGCATCTCCTTGCCATAGGCCTCGTAGCGGCCGGACTCGCGCCAAAGCTCGGCCGATTGGATTGTCGGCATCAGAAGCTCGATGGCGCCGGCGCGGTCCTGCTCCTCGCGCACGATCGCCTCGATCTTCTTCAAGACACGAAGCCCGAGCGGCAGCCAGGCGTAGATGCCGGCCGCCTCCTGGCGGATCATGCCAGCGCGCAACATCAGGCGGTGCGAAACGATCTCCGCCTCTTTCGGCGTCTCGCGCAGGATCGGCAGGAAATAACGGCTAAGGCGCATCGACTTTCCGAATGAGGCGAATCCTCGCCGCAGCTAACAAACGTAAGGCCGGCGAAAAGACAAGCTTCGCCCGCCGCTCAGAGGCGGGGATATACTTTTGGGCAATGCTGCCGAAATGTGCGTCAAAATGCTCTGATTTCACGTGACAAGAAGCTGGTCCTCGAATACTTTCGCGACGCTTTCCGAAAAGGGGCCGCGGCCCGAGTGCCGTTGTAGCTGCAGTCCAAGTCTGGGAGGACGCCGGACCTATCTGAAGACGCGAGTTAGCGTCGCTTGCCTAAGCGCCAGCAGGGTAGATCTTGGTCAGGGACGGATGCCGAAGAGCGGGGATGGCCTCACGGCCCACCCCGCTCTTTCTTTTTGGCAGCGTCGGGAGCGCGTTTTGAGCAAGGCCGCTGACGAAAAAAGGAAACTCACGGCCAATTATCTAAACGGACTCGGCGTGGCCGCAGCCGCGGTGGGTGTTCTCTCGCCGGCTATCACTTACCTGAGCACAACCGCGACGACTCCGACTTATCAGATCGCCACCATCGCGGTTGTTTGTCTATTGCTGAGTGTTGCCTTACACTTCAGCGCTATGCAGGCTCTAGAAGGAATGGTGAATGAGCACCTCGCAATTCCTGACAGTGCTGCTTGCACCCGTCGGCCTCCTGATCATCGGCCTTGGCGTTTTGCAATACGACCGTTGGGAACATCGTCGAGAGCGCGTGCGGTCTGAGCAGGAGAAATCGTCCACGCGACACTAGTCGGCTGGCCTTTCGTTCGCCCAACCCGCTCGTACTTTATCGCGAAAATCGCTGAGCCGTCCCGCTGCGATCGCGGCGCGCACGCCCGCCATCAGCTCCTGGTAATAAGCCAGGTTGTTCCAGGTCAGAAGCATCATGCCGAGAATCTCGCCGGATTTGACGAGGTGATGCAGGTATGCGCGAGAGTAATCACGTGCGGCGGGGCATGACGATTCCGCATCGAGCGGCGCCGGATCGTCCGCATGTCTGGCGTTGCGCAGATTGATGCGGCCGAAGCGGGTGTAAGCAAGACCGTGCCGGCCGGCGCGCGTCGGCATCACGCAATCGAACATGTCGATGCCGCGCGACACGGCTTCCACGATGTCGTCAGGCGTGCCGACGCCCATGAGATAATGCGGCTTACCTTTCGGAAGATGCGGAATGACCGTGTCGATCATCGCCAGCATGACGTTCTGCGGCTCGCCGACGGCGAGGCCACCGATTGCGTAGCCGTGAAAATCCATTTCGGTGAGCGCACGCGCGCTTTCGATGCGCAGCGTCTCATCGGCGCCTCCCTGCACGATTCCGAACAGCGCCCTGCCCTGCTGCTCGCCGAAGGCGATTTTCGAACATTTCGCCCAGCGCAGAGACAGCCGCATGGCGCGCTCTGCCTCTTGCGTGCTGCAGGGCAGCTTCACGCATTCGTCGAACTGCATCTGGATGTCCGCGCCGAGCAGCCGTTGGATTTCCATCGAGCGCTCGGGCGTCAAAACGTGCGTCGAACCGTCGATATGCGACTGAAACGTGACGCCGCTCTCATCGAGCTTGCGCAACTTGGCGAGCGACATCACCTGGAAGCCGCCGGAATCGGTGAGGATCGGATGCGGCCATTGCATGAATTTGTGCAGTCCGCCCAGTTCGGCGACGCGCTCGGCGCCCGGGCGCAGCATAAGATGATAGGTATTGGCGAGCACGACGTCGCTGCCGAGCGCATGCACCTGATCGGCATACATCGCTTTCACCGTGCCGGCGGTGCCGACCGGCATGAAAGCCGGCGTGCGAATATTTCCGCACGGCGTTAAAATTTCGCCGGTGCGCGCCATGCCGTCACTCGCGCTCACCCGAAAAGAGAAGCCCTCGCTCATCGCAACAAAAGACACGCGTCGCCGTAGGAATAGAAGCGATATTCTTGCTCGATCGCATGCGCATAGGCTCGCTTCATCAAATTGAGCCCGGCAAAAGCCGAGACCAGCATGAACAACGTCGAGCGCGGCAGGTGAAAATTCGTGACCAGCGCGTCGACCGCGCGGAAGCGATAGCCGGGCTCGATAAAGATCGAAGTCTCGCCTGAGAACGGGTGAAGGGTGCCGTTTTCGTCCGCGGCGGATTCGAGCAGGCGCAGCGCCGTCGTGCCGACCGCAATGATCCGGCCGCTGTTTGTCCGGGCCGCATTCAGCGCATCGGCCGTCCGCGGCGACAAAGTCCCCCATTCCGCATGCATGCGGTGATCGCGCGTATCTTCCGCTTTGACCGGCAGGAACGTGCCGGCACCAACATGTAGCGTGAGCCGATGCAGCGTGACGCCGCGCGTTTCGAGTTCCGCGACCAGTTCCGGCGTGAAGTGCAGGCCCGCGGTCGGTGCCGCAACCGCGCCGTTCTCTTCGGCAAACATCGTCTGGTAATCGCGTGCGTCCTGTGCATCCGTCGCGCGACGCGAAGCGATATAGGGCGGCAGCGGCATCTGCCCAAGCGTCGCGATCGCCTCGTCGAGCGCGGGGCCGGTCAGATCGAAAGCGAGCGTGACCTCGCCGCCGTCATCCTTGGCGAGCACAGTGGCATCCAACGCTGCGAGCAGGCACGCCATGCTTTCGGACGTCTCACCGAAGCGTATGCGCTCGCCGACTTGCAGCCGTTTTGCCGGACGCGCGAATGCGCGCCATGTGTTGTCGTTCTCGCGGGTATGCAGCGTGACTTCGATCTGCGCGACCGCATCGCCGCGCACGCGGATACCCTCGAGCCCCGCCGGGATGACTCGGGTGTCGTTGACGACAAGCGCGTCTCCCGGCCGCAACAGATCGGGCAAGTCGCGGATGGAGCGGTCTTCGAACCTGTTGGTCTTCGCGTCGATCACGAGCAACCGCGCCGCGTCGCGCGGCACGACCGGGCGCAGCGCAATGCGCTCTTCCGGCAGCTCGAAGTCGAAGAGGTCGACATGCATTGCCGTCGCACGACGGCGGCGTCAGCTTACCTTCGCGGAGACGATCTTGTCGGGATCCCGCACCGGCTCGCCGCGCTTGATCTTGTCGACATTCTCCATGCCGGACGTCACCTTGCCCCAGACCGTGTATTGCTTGTCGAGGAAGCGCGCATCGGTGAAGCAGATGAAGAATTGCGAATTGGCCGAATCCGGGCTCTGCGCCCGCGCCATCGAGACGGTGCCGCGAACATGCGCCTCGGAATTGAATTCCTGCTTGAGGTTCGGGTATTTCGAACCGCCGGTGCCGGTACCATGCGGGCAGCCGGTCTGCGCCATGAAGCCCTCAATGACGCGATGAAACACGACACCGTCATAAAAGCCTTCGGCGACGAGCTTCTTGATGTGTTCGACGTGTTTCGGCGCGAGGTCGGGACGCATTTTGATGACGACCGGGCCTTTGGTCGTCTCGAGCGTCAACGTGTTTCCGGTGTCGGGCATGAATATGTGAACTCCAGGAGATCATTGAGGTAAGCGCAGTCGTCGATGCAGGCGCCCCTTCTCCCCTTGCGTTCTCGGGGAAAGGATAGCTGGCGATGGAAGTTGTTTCCTGGAGGTGGATACGTCATTGATTTCGCTTGTGTCAATGGCGACAGACGGTCAGGTTTGATCCCGATGTGACCCATGCAGTGCTACCTATTTCAGTTCAAGGTAGCACCCCATCGAGGATCAAATGCCGCGCGCGAAGCTAACCAAAACTGTCATCGATGCTCTGCCAACCCCGTCCAAGGACACCGTTTATTGGGACACCGGGTCCCCCGGTTTTGGGGTCAAGATTACTCCGAAAGGGCGCAAGGTCTTCGTGGTGATGTACCGAACGGCCGGAGCCGGGTCGCGCCTCCGCAAATACACCATTGGGCCGTACGGTCGCGTCACCCTCATTCAGGCTCGTGTGACCGCTCAGAAGGTATTTGCCGCGAAACTGGAAGGACGCGATCTAGCTGCGGAGAAGAGAGACTCCCGCAAAAAGATGGTTGCGGACCGTGTGGATGATCTGCTTGAGGCGTTTATCGCGCAGCATGTAGCTCAAAATCGATCCGCTCGGGAGATTTCACGGATACTCCGCCGCGAGGTGAAACCAGCATGGGGCAGTCGGAGCATCCACGAGCTCACCAAGCCTGATGTCATTGATCTCGTGAGCGCCATCGAACAACGTGGAGCACCGGCCGCCGCCAACAAAGCCCTGAAGACCGTGAAAACCTTCTTCCGCTGGAGCGTAGGCCGCGCCTTGTTGGACCGATCGCCCGCCGACGGCGTGCCGCTTCCGGCAAAACAGGTCGCGCGGGATCGGGTATTGAGCGATTATGAACTCGCCAAGGTCATCCTTGCCGCGCGAGAGATTGGCGGAGATATCGTCGAAGTCTTAGCCTTGACCGGTCAGCGCCGCGAGGAGGTGGCGCGCTGCACCTGGGACGAGATCGATCTAAAGACGCGGACCTGGAAGCTTCCTTCAGACCGCACGAAGAACGCCAAATCACATGAAGTGCATCTAT
>DATAOB010000133.1:0-18905 GCA_036265935.1 Beijerinckiaceae bacterium | reverse complement strand
GGAGATCGCGGTCCCCATGCGCTTATGATGATACGAAGCTCGCTGTTGTCAACCCCGGTGGCAGCGCAGGTCAGTCATGCAGTGCGGAAGATCGCGTTGGCGCGGGCTCAAAGCGTTTCGCCGGAAAAGATTTCCGCCGTGGCAAAGCAGAGCGTCGAGCCGGTGCGCACGACTTTGGGCCGCACCTCCAGCCACTCTCCCTGCTTCGCCGCGGCGATGAAGTCGAGCGTCAAATTAACCGTAACGAGCGGCACGTGACCAAGCGCCAGGCCGTAGCTTAAGCCCATCGCATTGTCGGCGAGCGCGGAGATGAGCCCGCCATGGACAAAGCCGCGGCTGTTCGAGTGCGCCGGGCCGGCACGCAGGCCGATATAGACCGCATCTTCCGTGCGGCGCGAATAAAGCGGCTGCCATGGATCGGTGAGGCCGCTTTTACGCCAATGCGGCGCAAAACCTGCGGGAATGTCGGGCGGGGCATCAGCCATTGCCGGCTGCGTTCGTCTCTTCACAGCGTATCATCGCAAGCGGGTGCGCGTCGCCATCGCCGACCGGCTCGAACTTGCCGCTTGTGGGATCGCGCACCAAGAGCTTGCCGCTGGCGACGCCGAAATAAGCGCCATGCAAATGCAATTTGCCGCGCTCGACCAGAATGCGCACGCAGGGAAATGTCATCAGATTCTTTAAGCTCAGTTCAACCGACGCGAATTCGAGCCGGCGCAGATAATCTTCATCGTTCTTGGTTCGCGGCCCGAGACTCGCCGCCGCCGGCGCGATCTGCGACATCCAGCGGCCGATGAAATCGCCGGGCGAGAGCGGCTCCTGCTCGTCGGCAAAGGCGCGGATGCCACCGCAATAAGCGTGTCCGAGCACGACGATATGCTTGACGCGCAGCGCCTGCACGCCGAATTCGAGCGCCGCGCTCGTGCCGTGCTGGGTCGAGAGGTCCGGCTCGTAGGGCGGCACAATATTGGCGACGTTGCGCACTACCAAAAGCTCGCCGGGTGCGGCGTCGAAAATCACCTCGGGCGAGACGCGCGAGTCGATGCAGCCGATGACCATGATTTCCGGCCGCTGGCCGGTGGCTGCCAGCATCTCGTAGCGCGAGCGCTCGCTGGCGAAGCGGCGCTCGAGAAAGGCGCGGTAGCCCTCGGTAAGGCGTTCGGGAAACATCGGATACCCTGGGTGAGCTTCGCGTCGGCCATAGCAGAATTGATGCCGGGCGCACATGGGCGTAGGCTTTCCCCATGACCTATGTCGAAGAGGCGGCCGCCCCGAGCTCGGCGCGGCTGCGTGCCGCCCGCGAGACGGCCTATTCCATGCCGCTCGCGGATTTCCATCCCGGCAATCCCGAGCTGTTCCGCACCGATACGATCTGGCCGTATTTCGAGCGCCTGCGCAACGAGGAGCCGGTGCATTACTGCACGAAAAGCCCGGCGGCAGTGGGCGAGTATTGGTCGGTGACGAAGTACCACGACATCATGCATGTCGAGACCCATCCCGACATTTTCTCTTCCGACGTGCGGCTCGGCGGCATCATGCTGCGCGACGTCGATCCGAAATACGAGTGGCCGAGTTTCATCGCCATGGACGAGCCGCGCCACGCAGCGCAGCGCAAGACCGTTGCGCCGCTGTTCACGCCGGCGCATTTGACCGAGCTCGGCATCCTGATCCGGAAGCGATCGGCGTCGGTCCTCGACAATCTGCCGCGAAACGAGACTTTCAACTGGGTCGAGCGCGTCTCGATCGAGCTGACGACGCAGATGCTGGCGACGTTGTTCGATTTTCCCTGGGAGGATCGCCGCAAATTGACGCGCTGGTCCGACGTCGCCACCGCCCTGCCGAAGAGCGGCATCTACGAGAGCCAGGAGCAGCGCCTCGCCGAGCTCTACGAATGCGGCGAATATTTCGCGCGGCTGTGGAACGAGCGCGTGAACGCACCGGCCAAGAGCGATCTCATCTCAATGATGGCGCATAGCGAGGCGACGCGCGACATGGATCGCGAGAACCTGCTCGGCAACCTCATTCTCTTGATCGTCGGCGGCAACGACACGACGCGGAATTCGATGACGGGATCGGTCCTGGCGCTCAACGAAAACCCGGATCAATACGACAAGCTGCGCAAAAATCCCGCCTTGATCGACAGTTTCGTGCCGGAAGTGATCCGGTGGCAGACGCCGCTCGCACATATGCGCCGCACCGCGACCGCCGACACCGAGCTTAATGGCAAGCGCATCCGCAAGGGCGATCGCGTCGTCATGTGGTACGTCTCGGGCAATCGCGACAGCGACGTGATCGGCGATCCGGACGCATTCATCATCGATCGCGCCCAGCCCCGCATTCACATGTCGTTCGGCTTCGGCATTCACCGTTGCCTCGGCATGCGGCTTGCCGAATTGCAGCTGAAAATCATCTGGGAAGAAATTTTGAAACGCTTCGAGCATATCGAAGTCGTCGGCGAGCCGAAGCGCGTCTATTCGAGCTTCGTGCGCGGTTACGAGCAGCTGCCGGTGCGCATCGCCGCATAACAACCCTCATCCTGAGGAGCGCTGCGCAGCAGCGCGTCTCGAAGGACGTGTCGTTAGCGGGTGCCTTTGCCATCCTTCGAGACGCGCCTTCGGCGCTCCTTAGGGTGAGGGCGCTAATGATTGCTCCGCTGCCCCGGCAGGATGCCCATGCCCTTGGCGATGATTGTCAGCATGACCTCGTCGGCGCCGCCGCCGATCGAGCTTAGGCGCCCGTCGCGATACATCCGCGAGATTTCGCTCTCGTTCATGAAACCCATGCCGCCCCAATATTGCAGGCAGGCATCGTTGACTTCGCGGATCAACCGACCGGCGGTGAGCTTCGCCATCGAGGCGAGCTGCGTCATATCCTGACCGTTCATGTAGTCGTTGACGGCGCGATAGACGAGCGAGCGCAACAGCTCGATCTTGGTCTGCAATTCGGCGAATTTGAAATGCACGACCTGATTGTCGATGATCGGTTTGCCGAAGGCCATGCGGCCGGCGGTGTAATCGATCGTCATCTGGATGGCGCGTTCCATGCCGATGAGATGACCGGCGGCAGCCCAGATGCGCTCCTCCTGGAACTGCTGCATCTGGTAGATGAAGCCCATGCCCTCTTCGCCGATGCGGTAGCGCTGCGGCACGCGCACGTCGTCGAAATAGATTTGCGCGGTGTCGGAGGCGCGCATGCCGAGCTTGTCGAGCTTGCGCGCGATCTCGACCCCTTTCGTCTTCATCGGCAGACAGATCAGCGATTTGTTGCGATGAACCGGGCCCTCGCTCGTATTGGCGAGCAGGCACATCCAGTCCGCCTGCGTGCCGTTGGTCGTCCACATCTTGCCGCCGTTGATGACGTAATCGCTGCCGTCCTTCCGCGCGGTGGTCTTGACCGAGGCAACGTCGGAGCCGGCGCCAGCTTCCGAGACGCCGAGGCATGAAACATAATCGCCGGCAATCGAGGGACGCAGAAATTCCTCGCGCAGCTCATCCGAGCCGTAGCGCGTTAGCGCCGGCGTCGCCATGTCGGTGTGGACACCGATGCCCATCGCGACGCCCGAACATTTGTTCGCACCAAGCGCCTCGCAAAAAGCAATTTCGTAGGAATAATCAAGGCCGAGGCCGCCGAATTTCTCCGGCTTGTTGATGCCGAGGAAACCCTGCTCGCCCATTTTCTTGAACACGTCATGCGCCGGGAAAATGCCGGCCTTTTCCCATTCCTCGGCGTGCGGATTGATCTCCGTTTCGACGAATTTAGTCACCGAGCGCATGAGCTCGCGGTGCTGTTCGGTATAGATCATGGATCGGTCCTCGATGCGAGTTCGGCGGCGAGCTTTTGGTCGACGGGCACGGGGAAATCGAGCAGCATTTGGGCAAAACCCTTGCCCTGCGGATCGTTGCGGAGCGAGGCAATGCCGCCGCCGCCGAGCACGTCGTGCAGCACGAAGTTCACCGCGCGGATGCCGGGGACGTCGAAGCGCTCGACTTGATCGTCTCTTTGCCCTTCGAGACGATGGGCGAAATAATTCGCAACAGCGTCCGTCGTAAGCGCCCGCCGGATTATCGGCAGATATTCGGGCTTGCGGGCGATCACGCCGATATTGGAATTGTTGCCCTTGTCGCCGCTGCGCGCCCAGGCAAGCGCGATGAGGGGAACGGTGGGAGCGGCTGCCGCAACAACTCCCTCATCCTGAGGAGATTGCGAAGCAATCGTCTCGAAGGGTGCATCGTTAGCGGATGCAGCTGCCGCATCCTTCGAGACGCCGCTTCGCGGCTCCTCAGAATGAGGGGTTGGATTTGCAAAGGGTCTCCGCACCCCATCCACCTCGATTGCAACCGGCACCATCTCCTTGGCCACCAGGCACGAAAACAGCCGCACGACCGGCGACACCCTGGCGCGATTGCCGCCCATGCCGGTAATCCCCGGCGCCATGGACGTGCCGGACGAGGTGAGCTCGCGCACCAATAGTTCGAGCGGCCGCGGCTCGGCATGTTTCGCGGCAAGCTTCAGCACGACTTCCCGCGCTTCTCGTGCACGCGAATGCGGCCCGTAAGAGGCTTCCGCGCCGAGCACCTCGACACTCGTCTCGCTATAAGGCGCGGCATTCATCGACTTCAGAATCGTGCCGCAGCGGCGGATCACCGCGTCGGCGACTTTCTCTGCCTTCCGCGCCGCATCGATGCCGCCGATCGTCAGATATGCGCCGACGCGATAGCCGTCCTGATAAGTCGCACTGACTTTATATGTGTCGGTCGGCGCGCGGCCTTTGGCGTTGGAGACGCGCACGCGGTCTCGGCCAATCTCGTCGATATGCACGTTCGAGAAATCACAGGTGACGTCCGGCAGCACATAAGCGCGGGGATCGCCGATCTCGTACAGCATCTGCTCGGCGACTGTAGCGAAATTCACCAAGCCGCCGGTGTCTTGCGGTTTCGACAAGACAAAGCTGCCGTCCGGCGCGATATCGGCAATGGGATAGCCGATATTGGCCCAATCGCCGGTCTCTTCCCAATCCGTGTGCAGGCCGCCGGTCGCCTGCGCACCGCATTCGAGAATATGGCCGGCGAGCGAGCCCGCGGCGTGCCGGTCGAATTCGTCGGCGCGCCAGCCGAAAGCATGCATGCAGGCGCCGAGCGTGACCGCGCTGTCGACGCAGCGCCCGGTGATGACAATATCGGCGCCCTGGTCGAGCGCCGCGGCGATCGGCCCCGCGCCGAGATAGGCGTTCATGCTCCACAGGTTCTCCGGCATTTCGGCGCCGGAAAACATTTCGCGCGTGCCGGCGGCGCGGAATTCGTCGGCGCGATCCAGGAGATCGTCGCCGAGCACGATTGCGATCTTCATCTTGATGCCGGCCTCGGCGAGCTTCGCTTCGAGCGCACGCGCGCAGGCGCGCGGATTGACGCCGCCGGCATTGGAGATGATCTTTATCTTGCGTTCGCCGATTGCGCGGGCGTCCCGCCCGATCGTGCTGACAAAATCGGTGGCGTAACCGGCAGAAAGGTCCTTTGCCCGCGCCCGCGCCATGATCGACATGGTGATTTCGGCGAGATAATCGAAGACGATGTAATCGAGATTGTCGGCGCGTAAAAGCTGCGGCACCGCGATGGACGAGTCGCCCCAGAAGCCGGAGGCGCCGGCAATGCGGATCGCATCGCGTCTCACGCCGCGCTCTCCATCTTGACGATCACCAGCGGATCGCGCGTCGCGACCTGCGCGCCGGCCTGGACAGCGACCGTCTCGACGACGCCATTCGCCGGCGCGACGATTTCGTGCTGCATTTTCATCGCCTCCAGCACCGCGACGATGTCGCCGCGCGCGACGCGCGCGCCCTCGGCGACACGGATGGCGATAACAGACCCGTTCATCGGCGCGCGCAAGATGCCGTCCGCAGCGGCGTCGCCGATTGCCGGCGGGGCGAAGGTACGATCCTCGATTTTTGCGACGCGGCGGCCGAGATCGAGATGTAGGATGCCGTCGACGCGGGCGAAGCGCAGGTTGCGGACGTGGCCGTTGATTACGTAGCGCAGGCGATTTTCTGTTTTTTCGAGAATGCGCAGGCGTGCGCTTTCCCCAACCCCCGTCACGTTCCAGAACGCACCGTCGCGCGCACTGTGAAGGTTCTTCTCGGTCTCGCCGATCGCAAGCTTTAGCGGATGCTGCAGCCAATGCGAGGAGTGCCCGCCCTGCCCTGCGCTGTCGCTGAACAGCGCGGCGGCGACGGCGAGCGTTGCGAAATCCGGCGGCTCAGCCGGCCCAAGTTTCATGTGCTTGTCGACGAATTCCGTCGTCGCCTCGCCACGAACGAACGCATCGGTTTCGAGCACGTCGATCAGGAATTCCTTGTTGGTCGTGACGCCGAGCAGCACCGTATCTTCCAGCGCTGCGACAAGCCGCCGCCGCGCCTCCTCGCGATCGGCGCCATGCGCGATGATTTTGGCGAGCATCGGATCGTAGAACGGCGTCACTACTCCGCTGTGCGCGAGGCCGTGGTCGATGCGTACGCCCTCGCCCACCGCCGGTTCGAACAGATGAATCGCGCCGGTCTGCGGCAGGAACTTTTTGCGCGGGTCTTCGGCGTAAAGCCGAACTTCAATGGCGTGTCCATCGAGCCGCACGTCGTCTTGCGCGAGCGGCAGCGGCTTGCCTTCGGCCACATCGAATTGCAACGCGATGAGATCGAGCCCGGTCACGAGCTCGGTCACCGGGTGCTCGACCTGCAATCGCGTGTTCATTTCGAGAAAATAGAATTCTCCGCGGGAGTCGAGCATGAATTCGATCGTGCCGGCGCCGACATATGCGATGGCCTTCGCCGCCTGCACGGCGGCTGCGCCCATGCGTGCGCGCAAATCCGCGTCGACTGCGGGCGACGGCGCCTCCTCGACCACCTTCTGGTGCCGGCGCTGCACCGAGCAATCGCGCTCGCCGAGATAGATGACGTTGCCGTGCGTGTCGCCAAAGACCTGGATTTCGACATGCCGCGCATTGGCGATGGCGCGCTCCAAAAACAGGCGGTCGTCGCCGAACGCGTTCTTCGCTTCCGAACGCGCGGTGCGCAGCGCGCTTGCAAGCGCGTCCGCGTCTTGCACGAGCCGCATGCCGCGGCCGCCGCCGCCGGCCGCCGCCTTCACCATCACGGGAAAGCCGATGCGCGCGGCTTCTTGCGTCAGCCGCGCATCGGCTTGGTCTTCATCCTGGTAGCCCGGCACACAAGGCACGCCCGCGGCGATCATGCGGCGCTTGGCTTCGGCCTTGTCGCCCATGACGCGAATGGCGTCCGGCGAGGGACCGATGAAGATCAGCCCCGCATCTGCGCAGGCCTGCGCAAAACCCGCATTCTCCGAAAGAAATCCATATCCCGGATGGAGCGCATCGGCGCCGCTTTTCTTCGCCGCCTCGATGATATTGTCGATCGACAAATACGATTGCGCGACCGGCGCCGGGCCGATCGCCATCGCTTCCTGCGCGAGCCGCACATGCAGCGCGTCGGCGTCCGCCTCGCTGTAGACCGCGACGCTGCCATAGCCCTTGGCATGCGCGCTGCGACTGATGCGGCAGGCAATCTCGCCGCGATTGGCGATCAGCACTTTGCGGAAGCGGCCCGCCATCAGGATTTTTCCACCCAGCGCGCCGGACGTTTTTCGAGAAACGCCGCAAGTCCCTCCCGCCCCTCCTCGCCGCGCAGCGCGGCGCTGAATGCCGTCGCCGCTTCGTCCGTGAGCTCCTCCGGCCGGCGGCCGATGCTGGCGAGCAAGAGCCGTTTCGTGGTGGCATTCGCGCCCGGCGCGCAGCGCCCGACATTTTCGTAAATCGCATTCAGCGCCGCCTGCAGATCGTCGTCGCGCGGACACAAATGATCGACGAGACCGATCGCGACCCCCTCCTGCGCGTCGAAGCGCGCACCGGTCAGCGCCAGCCGCCGCGCATGTTTCAGGCCGACGCGCGCGACGACATAAGGCGCGATCTGCGCCGGCGGAATGCCGAGCCCCGTCTCCGACAAAGCGAAACGCGCGCGCGGCGTCGCCAGCACAATGTCGGCGCATGAGGTGAGGCCGAGGCCGCCGCCGAAGGCCGGCCCATCGACGATCGCAATGACCAGCATCGGATGCGCGTTCAGCTTCGCGTAAAGCTCGCCGCCGCGGCGATTGGCGGTCAAAATCGGATCGGTCTCGTCGAGCTTCACGTCGGCTTTCAGCCGCGCGAGATTGCCTTTCAAGTTGGCGCCGGCGCAGAACGCCCCGTTGGCGCCTTGCAGCACGAGCACGCGGATCGAGCGATCGTCCTTTGTGGCGTCAAGAACGGCGAAGAGATCGGCGACCAATTCGTCCGTCATGGCATTGCGCGTCGCCGGATCGTCGATCGTCGCGATGAGGCGAAAGCCGCGGCGATCGAGACGAATCACCTTGGTTGCGGGAAGCTCCGCCATCACATCCTCGCGACGCCGAACGTGTTCGGATGCAGCATGCGGCGCTCACCTTCCATGGCCGTGGCAAGACAGAAGGACAGCACGCGGCGCGTATCGTGCGGGTCGATCAAACCGTCGTCCCACAATCGCGCGGTGGCAAACAGCGCCGTCGACTCGCGGTCATAGCTCTTCACCACCCGCTGCGAAATCGCATCGAGCTTGGCGCGATCCGGACTCTCGCCGCGGACGCGCGCGCCCTCTTCGGCAACGATGGTCAGCACACGTGCCGCCTGCTCGCCGCCCATGACAGAGATGCGATTGTTCGGCCAGGAGAAGACGAAGCGCGGGCCGAAAGCGCGCCCGCACATGCCGTAATGGCCGGCGCCGAACGAGCCCCCGATCTGCAACGTGAGTTTCGGCACCGTCGCGTTGGTCACCGCCTGGATCATCTTCGACCCGTGCTTGACGATGCCGGATTCCTCCGCCTCGACGCCGACCATGTAGCCGGTCGTGTTCTGCAGAAAGACGAGCGGCGTGCCGGATTGGCAGCAGAGCTGAATAAATTGCGCCGCCTTGGTCGAACCGTTGGAATCGATCGGGCCGTTATTGGCGAGAATGCCGATCGGCTGCCCTTCGATCGCGGCGTGACCGCACACCGTCGATGCCCCATAGAGCGGCTTGAAATCGAGAAAATCGGAATCGTCCACAATGCGCGCGATGACTTCGCGCACTTCATAAGGCTTACGATAATCGACGGGAACGATGCCGATGAGCTCCTCCGCATCGTAGCGCGGCGGCTTGTAAGCGCGCGGCGCGCGGAAAGGCAGATTGTCGTTCCATGCCATTTTCGCGATGATGTCGCGAGCGATGCGCAGCGCGTCGGCATCGTCTTCTGCGAGATATTCGCCGAGGCCGGTCGTCACCGCGTGCATCTCGGCGCCGCCGAGCGCTTCTTCATGCGCGATCTCACCGGTGGCGGCTTTGAGCAGCGGCGGCCCGGCGAGAAACACTTTCGAGCGTTTGCGCACGAGCACGATATAATCGGCAAGTCCGGTCTGATATGCGCCGCCCGCCGTCGACGAGCCGTGCACGATCGAGATCACCGGAATGCCGGCCGCGGACATCCGCGACATGTTGGCGAAGGTGCCGCCGCCCTTCACGAACATTTCCGCCTGCAGGAAAAGATTGGCGCCGGCGCTTTCGACGAGCGACACATAGGGCAGCTTGTTCTGCAGCGCGATCGTCTGGATGCGCAGCGCCTTCTCGACGCCCATCGGATGCGAGGCGCCGCCCTTGATGCCGGAATCATTCGCCGTGACGACGCAGCGCACGCCGGAAATGAAGCCGATCCCGGCAATCGAGCCGCCGCCGTACACATTGTCGGTGCCATCATCCTCGTTCATGCCGAGGCCGCACAGCGTCGATAATTCGAGATACGGCATGTCGCGGTCGAGCACGAGGCTGACGCGTTCGCGCGGCAGCAATTGCCCGCGCGAGCGGAATTTTTTTTCCGCCCGGTTCGACGTCTCGCGCACCTTCGCTTCGAGCGTGCGGAATTCGTCGATCAGCGCGAGATGCGCGGCGCGATTGGCGCGGTAGCTTTCGCTTTCTCTAACGATCGCGGATGCGAGGATGGGCATAGAGGCTGTTTTCGAGCTCTTTTCGTGGGCGGCGGCGCATCATCGTTGACTTGGGCCTGCTTCTCAAGTTCAAATTACACAAAGCTTTTCAAGCGATTGCACATGCCCGCGATGGCCCTGCTGAGGGCCGCCCGCGAGAGAAGAAGCCGCCGGCAAGAGCGGCGCAAAACAGGGGAGAGATCATCATGCACGCCGATATCAGCCTCGCCAACTGGTTCCTGCAGCGCGCCTTGCGCACGCCCGAGCGCCGCGCGCTCACGTTCGAGGGCGCGACGGCAACCTACGGCGAGACACAGGCGCTGATCGAGCAATATGCCGCGCGTCTCGCCGGACTCGGCGTCGCGCATCGCAGCCGCGTCGCTTTTCTCGGCCAGAACCAGCCGGATTTTTTGATCACGTTGTTTGCCGCCGCCCGGCTCGGCGCGATTTTTGTGCCGCTGAATTTCCGGCTGACGGGGCCGGAAATCGCGTTCATCGTTTCCGACTGCGGCGCCGAGGTGCTGATCGCCGACCCGGCGCATCGGCCGGTCATCGACAGCGTGCGCGGGGAGCTCGGGACGGTACGGCATTTCCTCACGACACAATCCGACGCTGCGCGCTGGGAACGCCTCGATGCGCCGGCGAGCGGCGCGACCGTGGCTCCGTTCGCTACCGCGCCCGAGGATGTTGCGGTCATCATGTACACATCAGGCACGACCGGGCGGCCGAAAGGCGCGATGCTGACGCATGGCAATATCTGGTGGAACAACGCCAATGCGATGCACACGATCGACTTCGAGCAGAACGACGTCACACTGACATGCGCGCCCATGTTCCATATCGGCGGCTTGAATGTGCTGACGCTCGCCACCTTGCAGAAAGGCGGCGAGGTGGTGCTGCAGCGCGCCTTCGATCCCGGCCGCACGCTTGCGGCGATCGAAGAGCATCGCGTCACCACGTTTTTCGGCGTGCCGGCAATGTTTCAGTTCATGAGCCTGCATCCGGATTTCGCGACCGCCGATCTCTCGTCATTGCGCGTCGCGGTCTGCGGCGGCGCCCCTTGCCCCGAGCCACTGCTGCGGCTTTATGGCGAGCGCGGCGTGCCGATGCAGCAGGGTTATGGGCTGACCGAGACGTCGCCCATGGTGTCGTTCCTGGCGCCGGAATTTAGTTTCTCCAAACTCGGCTCGTCGGGGCGTACGCCTTTATTCACCGAGATAAAGCTCGTCGACGGCGACGGCGAGATCGTGCACGAGCCGGGCGCACCAGGCGAGGTCATGGTGCGCGGCCCGAACGTGATAGCCGGCTACTGGAACCGGCCGGAAGATACCGCCGCCGTGATCGATGCCGACGGCTGGTTCCGCACCGGCGACATTGCGTATCTCGATGGCGAGGGCTTTCTGACGATCTGCGATCGCAGCAAGGACATGATCATCTCGGGCGGCGAGAACGTCTATCCCGCCGAGGTCGAGAGCGTGCTGTTCAAGCATTCGGCCATCGCCGAGATCGCCGTCATCGGCGAATCCGACGAGAAATGGGGCGAGTGCGTCGTCGCGGTCACGGCGCTGAAGCCTGGGCAGTCGCTCACTCTCGAGGAGTTGCGCGCCTTCGCCGGCGAGTCGCTGGCGCGCTACAAGCTGCCCCGCCGCTTGGAGATTATGAGCGCGCTGCCGCGGAATACTGTTGGAAAAGTGCTCAAATACGAATTGCGCAAGGCAATCGCCCGCACGTTGGAAGCGGCGCAGTGAATATTGAAGTGCCGGCGCCGGCGCGTCCGGCGCTGAATCCATTCTATCGGCCGGAGCACGAAGCCTTTCGCGAAACGGTGCGGCGTTTCGTCAAGAAAGAGATCGAACCTTTCGCCACGCAGTGGGATGAGGCGGAAGAATTTCCGCGCGAGCTTTATCGCAAGGCGGCGGCAATCGGCCTGCTGCAGCTCGGTTTCCCCGAGGCATATGGCGGCATCGCCTGCGACCGCTTCATGCGGCTCGTCGCTAGCCAAGGACTCGCGCGTTGCGGCGCCGGCGGCATTTGCGCGTCCTTGATGTCGCATACGATCGGCGCGCCGCCGATCGCGCGGCGTGGCTCGGAGGAAATGAAGCGGCGCGTTCTGCCGCAGATTCTGTCCGGCGAGAAGATTTCCGCGCTGGCGATTACCGAGTCCGGCGGCGGTTCCGACGTGGCGCGCCTGCAAACGAGCGCGCGGCGCGACGGCGACGATTATGTGGTGAACGGGCAGAAAACGTTCATCACCTCGGGCATGCGGGCGGATTATTACACCGTCGCGGTGCGTACCGGCGGTCCCGGCGCCGCGGGTGTTAGTTTGCTGTTGATCGAGCGGGACCGCCCCGGCTTCTCGCGCACGCCCTTGAAGAAGATGGGCTAGTGGGCGTCCGATATCGCGACCCTCTACTTCGAGGATTGCCGCGTGCCGGCCGAGAACCTGATTGGCGAGGAAGGTGCGGGCTTCAAGACGATCATGCTGAATTTCAACGACGAGCGGCTCGGCATGGCGTCGTCCTGCGCCAGTTTTTCGCGCGTCTGCCTCGACGAGGCGATCGTGCATGCGCGCGAGCGCCACACGTTCGGCAAATCTTTAAGCGAGCATCAGGTGATCCGCCACAAGCTCGTCGACATGGCGCAGCGCGTCGCGGCGACGCAGGCCCTTTTTGGAAATGCTGACCTGGCGCGTCGAATGGCGAAAACCCGATCGCGGATATCTGCATGCTGAAGAATCAGGCGACGCAGACCATGGCTTACTGCGCCTCCGAAGCCGTGCAGATTTTCGGCGGCGCCGGCTATATGCGCGGGTACAAGGTCGAGCGCATTTATCGCGAGGTGAAGGTCAATGCGATCGGCGGCGGCACGGAGGAAATCATGAAAGATCTGGCGAGCCGGCAGATGCGGCTGTGATCGCTGCGATCCACTTTCCCGGAGGCGCGGAGCGCCATCCGGGACCCAGGGGCAAACGCCCGCAATTCCGTCATTTGCTCCTGGACCCCCGATCGCCTCCGGCGTCCGGGGATGTGGAAGCTTTCCAATGATCACCCTGTACCATTGCATGAACGCCCGCTCGTTCCGCGTCCTCTGGACGCTGGAGGAGATGCGGCTGCCGTACGAATTGAAAATCCTGCCCTTTCCCCCACGCGTTCATGCGCGGGAGTATTTGCAGATCAACCCGCTCGGCACGATCCCGCTGATGCTCGACGGCGACACGCGTATGACGGAATCTGCGGCGATCTGCCAATACCTTGCGACGCGCTACGGCCCAAGCCCGCTTGCGGTTGAGCCGCACGAACCGACTTACGGCGCTTTCTTGAATTTTCTGCATTTCGGCGAGGCGACGCTGACGTTTCCCGAGGCCATCGTCTTGCGCTATTCGCGTATCGAGCCTGACGAACGCCGCCAGCCGCAGGTCGTGGACGATTATGCGCGTTTCTTCTATGGCCGGCTGCGTATGGCGGAAGCGACCCTCGCAAGCTCCGACTATCTCTGCTCCGGGAGATTTACCGCTGCGGATATTTCGGTCGGCTATGCGCTGCTGCTCTCGCATTATAATGGCTTAAGCGAGAAGCTGCCGGGCGCCGTGCGTGCCTATTGGGAGCGGCTGAGGCAGCGCGAAGGATTTCAGCGCGCCGACGCTGCGCAGAAGGATGCGGCCAAGGCGGCGGGGATAAGCGCCGACTTCTAGCCCCCTCTCGGCCTCCTCAGCCCGCATCTTTGAGTTGTCACTGGAACCGTGTATATATTTCATGAGCCCTGAACGGGGCTGACCTCAGGTTCTCAAGCGAGGGCGATATGACGAGCATTGGGATGCCGGTTTACGATTCGGTCGACATGCTGGATGTCACCGGGCCATACGAAATGTTCCGATGGGCGAAGATCGACGCAGATGTCGTCGCGGAAAAATCGGGGCCGCATAAATTCCGTGACGCCTTCTCCTTTCAAGTGGACAAGACATTCAAGCAGGCCGGGAACAAGTATGACGCGCTTTGGGTGCCCGGCGGCGATCCGCCTATGCTCTCCAAGCTCATCAACGCCAACGGCGCCTACCTGAACTTCCTCCGGGACCAGGCAAAGAACGCGCATCTGCTCGGTGTGCGAAGGCGCGATGCTTCTCGCTGGCGCGGGCCTGCTCGATGGCTATAAAGCGACGACGCCCTGGTATTTCATTCCGTGTTTTGAAAAGTACTTCAAGAACGTGACAGTCGCGGAGGGCTATCCTCGCTTTTGGCCCGATCGCAACCGTCTGACCGGCGGCGGCATCTCCTCGGGATTGGACGAAGCCTTGAAGCTGATCATGCTGCTGACGGATGAGCAGACCGCAATAGACGTTCAGCAAAATACCCAATACTACCCCAAGCCGCCAGTCAGCAGCGACATTCCAAGCGATGCCAAGTGCATATTGGAGCTCGATCGAGCGCCCCGATAGGAAGTGTTTTCGTTCCGCTCTCACTCCGCCGCTTCGCGCAGCCCCTCGCCGCGCTCGCGCCGCACGTCCGGGGGCGTCGCCTCGTCGGCGAGCGCGCTGAGCGCCTCGTCGAAGCCCATCGGCACCTGTGCCTGCGAGCCGAGCCTTCGGATCGACACACTGCGCTCCGCCGCCTCCTTGCGGCCGACGACGAGCAGCACCGGCACTTTCGCCAGCGAGTGCTCGCGCACTTTGTAGGTGATCTTCTCGTTGGTCAGATCGCCCTCGACGCGCAGGCCGCGTTTGCGCGCCGCCGCGATCAGCTCGTGCGCGTACTCGTCGGCCTCCTGCGTGATCGTGCAGACGACCGCCTGTAAGGGCGACAGCCACAGCGGCAGATGGCCGGCGAAATGCTCGATCAAAATGCCGATGAAGCGCTCCATCGAGCCGCAGATCGCGCGATGGATCATCACCGGCACCGTCTTCTCGCTGTTCGGCGCGATGTAGAAGGCACCGAAGCGCTCCGGCAGGTTGAAATCGACCTGCGTCGTGCCGCACTGCCATTCGCGGCCGATCGCGTCGCGCAGCACGTACTCGAATTTCGGCCCGTAGAACGCGCCCTCGCCGGGATTGATCGACGTCGCCACGATATTGCCGTGTCGCGCCTTGATGTCATCGAGCACGCGGCCCATCACCGCTTCGGCGTGGTCCCACATCGCGTCGGTGCCGACGCGCTTCTCCGGCCGCGTCGACAGTTTTACGACGATGCGGTCGAAGCCGAAATCGTGGTACACCGATAAGATCAGATCGTTGATCTTCATGCACTCGTCGGCAAGCTGGTCCTCGGTGCAGAAGATGTGCGCGTCGTCCTGCGTGAAGGCGCGCACGCGCATGATGCCGTGGATGGCTCCCGACGGCTCGTAGCGGTGCACCAGGCCGAACTCCGCCATGCGCAGCGGCAACTCGCGATAGGAGCGCAGGCCATGCTTGAAAATCATCACGTGACCCGGGCAGTTCATCGGCTTTAGCGCAAACGTGCGCTCGTCGTCGGGATCGTCGCCCGCCGGCTTCACCATGAACATGTTGTCGCGATACCAACCCCAATGGCCGGACGTTTCCCATAACGCCTTGTCGAGCACTTGCGGCGCGTTGACTTCGCTGTAATCGCCGGCGAGGCGACGGCGCATATAGGCGATCAGCGTCTGGAACAGGGTCCAGCCCTTCGGATGCCAGAAGACCGTGCCCGGCCCCTCCTCCTGGAAATGGAAGAGGTCCATCTCGCGTCCCAAGCGGCGATGATCGCGGCGCTCGGCCTCTTCGAGCTGCTTTAAATAGGCGTCGAGCTCTTCCTGGCGTGCGAAGGCTGTTGCATAAATGCGCGACAGCATCGGCCTATTGGAATCGCCGCGCCAATACGCGCCGGCGACCTTCATCAGCTTGAAGGCGTTGCCGATCTTGCCCGTCGAAGTCATGTGCGGACCGCGGCAGAGATCGAGCCAGTCGCCCTGCTTGTAGATCTTTAAATCCTGATCCGGCGGGATCGCGTCGACGAGCTCGACTTTAAAAGCCTCGCCATGCGTCTCGAACCAGCTCCGCGCCTTGTCGCGCGACCACACCGCTTTGGTGAACGGCTTGTCGCGCGCGATGATCTCGCGCATGCGCTTCTCGATCGCCGGAAAGTCCTCCGGCGTGAACGGCTCGTTGCGGAAGAAATCGTAGTAAAAGCCGTTCTCGATCACCGGCCCGATCGTCACCTGCGTGCCGGGAAACAAGTCCTGCACGGCCTCGGCCATCACGTGCGCGGCATCGTGGCGGATGAGTTCGAGCGCGCGTGGGTCGTCGCGCGAGATGAACTCGAGTCTGGCGTCGCGGTCGACTGGATCGGCGAGATCGGCGAGCGCGCCGTCGCGCAGCATCGCCACGGTGCGCTTGGCAAGAGAAGGCGAGATCGATTTGGCGATGTCGAGGCCTGAGGCGCCGGGCTCATAGGCGCGCGACGCGCCGTCGGGAAAGGTGACGTTGATCATGATCGCTCCAGCTCACTCGCCGAAACCAGCCGGCGTAAGGGAAGCAGCGGGTTTTAGGGAGGCGGGGCGCGGAGTGCAAGGCGCCACATTCCCGGACGCGTGAAGCGCGATCCGGGACCCAGAGCAAATGCATCTGCCCCTGGACCCCGGATCGCCTTGCGCTTCGCTTCAGGCGTCCGGGGATGTGGGCCCTACTCCCCTCTCGCTGGCTCCATGCCGCTCTTGCGGATCGCATCGATCGCCTCCGGCGCCGCCAAAAACTCGATCAGCGCCTCGCCGGCCTCCCGCTCCTTGGCGCTCGCGGCGAGGCCCGCAGTAAACGTCGTTACCTTCTGGATGTCCGCCGGGATCGGCCCTAAGAGATCGACGCCCTTCACCGGCTTCAGCTCGCTTATTTGCTGGAATCCGAGCTCGGCCTCGCCGCGCGCCACCACTTCGCCGACGGGATCGGCGGGGATCATGCGGCTCTTTGCCTTCACCGCCTCCGAGACACCGAGCTTCGGATAGATCACCGTCTGGATATAAACGCCGCTGGCGCTGTCGGAATAAGCGATCGACTTGGCGTTCTCGAGCGCGCGCTTGAACGCCTCCACGCTGGAAATATCGGGATGCGGCGCGCCGGCGCGCACGACCGCACCGATCTGCGCCTTGGCAAGATCGGTCTCGCTTACAAGCTTGCCCCGCGCGGCGAGCTTATCCAGCGCCTCGCGCACGCCGATAACGACATCGACCGGCTCGCCGCGCGCGATGCGGTTCGGCACCGCCTGCGGTGTTGCGCCCATCGACGGCCCCCAAGCATTGATGACGTGATGCCCGGTCTTTTGCTCGAATTGCTGCACCAGCTCCAGATAGGCCGCCTTGAAGCCCGCCGATGACATGACGTGAATGTCGGCCGCTTCTGCCGCGAGCGACGCGACTGCGAGCGAAGCGGCGACGAGGCCGGCAATGATGTGCTTGGTTTTCATGAGGGTCTCCCGGGTGGAGGTTAGCGCGCCCGGTTCGTTTGCGGGAGAGGGCGCTAACGATCAGCGACCCGAGCGGGCAGTATGTTGGAGATGCCCGCCCTGCCCTTCACCGCGACCGCGACCGGCATCCGCCTTGCCGTGCGGCTGACGCCGCGTGCATCGCGCACCGGTCTCGACGGCATCGTCACCGGCGCCGACGGCAAGCGCATGCTGCAAATCCGTGTCGCCGCGCCGCCGGTCGAGGGCGCCGCCAATGCGGCTTTGATCGCGCTCCTCTCCGAGGCGCTCGACGTCCGCAAATCCGACATCATGATCATTGCCGGCGAAAACGCGCGGCTGAAGCGCCTCGATATCGCAGGCGACCCGGCAGAGATCGCGGCGCGCATCGAGGCGTGGGTGTTACGACGAGGCTAGCCGACATCGAAGCGCAATCTCTGCCACTCGCAAGAGAACTCGGCCTCGACTGTCAGTTCACACAGAAGCTTAGTACTAGCGATTAAGAGCGCAGAATGCGTCGCCCTCTTGACATTATTAGGAAAATATGTCTACATCTTCCCCGTTCCCGCCCTCCTAAGGGCGTCGTCCGGTTTTCGGTTCCGGGCGATGCGGGCGGGGGAGCGGCGCCTGCGGCGCGGGTCTTCCAACCGAACCCGCGCCTCGGGAGGCTTTCGCAAACGGCGGCGCGGGCTTCGCAAGAAACGCATGCCGCCGAGTGGCCCGTCCGTCGGGCACTACGACCCGTCCGGGATGCCTTGCCCCTGGGGGACGGGAGCCGCACGGCGCTGCCCTTTGCGGGCGGCGCAACGGATCAGGCCTCTCACGAAGGGCGCTCTTCCGGTGCGGCTCCTCGTGGAAGCGCGGGACGCGATCAAGCCAAAAATCGCCGCACATGGGCGCCGGGTGACCGGCTCTAAAAAATTAGGATCGGTGACCCGGCGTCCCGTGTCCTTTCATCTGAAAACTTCGTACGCGCTGGCGTGCGGCGACAATGACGCGCGCCTTCAAAGGAAAGGACGACGCCGCGCATGGACGCTCCCCGCTTAGACCTGCTTCGGCCAGACCAACGCGCGCGCCTTGCTGCGATCGAGGCCAGCGGCCTCAGCCAGCCCGGTACGCGCCTCATAATGGAGACGCTCGGCTTCCCGCAATTCTGCCGCTTACGAAACTGCCGGCGCGCCAAAGCCTGCCTCGGCAGCAAATTCCAGTGCATGCGCGACAATCGCGAGCTGTTGCTAAACGAGGTGCTGCCGCAGGTGTCGGTTATGTACTTAACGCTGGTGGTTAGCGCGAGGGAGGGCGACGTCATTGCGAGGAGCGCAGCGACGAAGCCGAGTCGCTGCTGGATTGCTTCCCCCGGATTTAATCCGGGGTCGCTCGCAATGACGGTGAACGCTTCGATCCGCATCGAAGCAAAACTTATGTCGCCGCGCCCGCCCCTGCGCTACATTGCATGTTGAAGGAGAACGCAGATGGCGC
>DATAOB010000132.1:0-19458 GCA_036265935.1 Beijerinckiaceae bacterium | reverse complement strand
TGGCGAAGCACCGGCGCTCTTGCTGGCGCGGATCGGATTGGCCGCGATCTTCCTTTATAGCGGCTACGACAAGCTCACCGGCTCACCGGCTTCTCGACCTATCTGGTCAACCACGGCTTTCCCTCGGGCATCACCTACCCGCTGGCGCTTCTGGCGGGGTTGACCGAGTTCTTGGGAGGTCTCGCGATCCTGCTGGGGTTCCAGACGCGCGCCGCGGCGCTGGTGCTGGCGCTGTTCGTTCTGGTCGCTGCCTTGATCGGTCACCGCTTCTGGGAGGCGGAGGCCGCGCAACGCACCAATCAGCTGATTCACTTCTTCAAAAATATCGCAATATGATCGGCGGTTTTCTCGCGCCTTTAGGGTGCCGGACCGGGCGCGTTCAGCCTCGACGCGCGGCTGCGCGGCAGGTGGCGCTGAAAGCAAAAAAAGCCCGGCTCTCGCCGGGCTTCCAAGTCTCAACGCTTTCCGCTCAGCGGCAATCGACCGAAGGGTGGTTCATGCCGGCGGAGCGGCCTTCGCTCATCGAGTAGACGATCTCGCGCGTGCGCGGATTGACGATCACGATTTCGTTGTCGACCACCATGTACTCGAAGCCGCGATATTCGGGCACGATGTCGACGATCTCGGTCGGCAGCGGATAGAAGTGGTAGCGCTCCGGAATGCGCGTTCCAACCGACACATTGAAGTCGACATGCCGAATGTTTTCGACCTTGCTCGATGAGAGCGCGGTACGGATGCGCTCCTGCTTCTGCGGATCGATCTGAACCGAAGCGGCCGAAGTGCCATGCTCCTGCGCATTCACGCCGGTATGCGTGGTGGCGTTGGTGCCGGCGCCGGCGCCGGTTGTCGTGCTCGTTGCCGAGCGGCCGGATTCGGTCGGATTCGAGGTAGCTCTCGCGCCGGTTTTGCCCGGCTCGATCTTAGCCGCCTCGCCCTTGCCCGGCTCGTTCTTGCCGGTGGCGGCGGAGCGTCCGGTTTTCGGCTCAGAAGCGGTTTTATCGCGCTGGGCCGTCGCATGGTCAGGCTTCTGCTTCGACTGCTCGGCAGCCGTCGATTTCGGCGCGGCCTTGTCGGCCGGGCTCGTCTGCGCCGCTTTCGGTGCGTTCTTCTCAGCATTCTTCTCGTTGGCCGCGGCGCCGTGGGTATTCGGCGAAGCTTTCTCGTTGGCGGCGCCTTGATGCGCTTTCGGCTCGTTTAGCGACGGCCTGGCGGAGCTTGCCGCATCGGCTTTCGGGCTCTCGGCGGCGCTGCGATGCTCTGCCATTCCGTGCTCGGCGGGCATGGCGGACTTCGACTGAGTTGCCGCTGCCGCGGGACCCTCCTTCGGGCCACCTTTGTGCTCGGCGGCGCCTTGTGCATTGGCGCTGCCGATGCCGATCAGAAGTGCGGTGGCGGCACATGAAATCAAAAGGTTGGTTCGCATCTTTTCTCCTGTCCTCCCCTCCACGTTGGGGGGTTAACCGGATGCAAAAATCACGGTTCCGCTCACCAACGTGAACTTTCGTTTAGCCGGAGCTAGACGGTCACCCGTCAGACCGAATAACGGGTTCTTCGCCGTGAACAGGTTCGCTGAGCGACAGCCCAGCAGAGGAAATGCGGCGCGCGACCCGGATCCCCGGTCAGAGTGCCGACAATAATGTGGGGCTGAGCCGGTGGCCGGCGCGCGCCGCCTTCGCCTTGAGATAGCGGCGATTGTCGCCATTGATCGGCGCTTCGATCGGCACGCGTCCGGCAATCTCGATACCCGCTTCGGCGAGACCGGCGAGCTTGGCGGGATTGTTCGTCATCAAAATGATGCGCGTGCAGTCGAGCATCTGCAGCATGCGCGCGGCGATGCGGTAATCGCGCTCGTCCTCCTGGAAACCGAGCGTCGTATTGGCATCGATCGTATCGAGGCCCTCGTCCTGCATCTGATAGCAGCGCATCTTATTGGCGAGGCCGACGCCCCTGCCCTCCTGCGGCAGGTAGAGAACGATGCCGCCGTACTGCTCTTCCAAACGATTGAGAGACAACGTCAGCTGATCGCCGCAATCGCATCGCCGCGAGCCGAACACGTCGCCGGTCAAGCAAGCCGAGTGCACGCGCACTGGAACGGGTTTGCTGACGTCGAGCTTGCCAATGACAATCGCTACCGGGCTTTCTCCTCTCTCGTCGCGAAAGACCACGAAATCTGCACGGCTGCCGGATTTAAGCGGTACGGAAGCTCTGCTTGCAATCCGCAACGACGCTATTGTTTCCGCGCGGAAACACGCAACCGATTGCGCTTCGATGACGACGATCTGATGCTTGGAGGCGATGGCATCTGCGCTGACCAATTCGGCGACGAGCACCGCCGGCAAGCCTTGCGACAATTTCGCCAGCTCGATTGCAGCTTCCGCCGCCGCTCCTGCGGGTATCGCTGCAACGCGGCGATGGGGTTTGGCACCGGCGACGAAGGCGAGAATCGTCTTCGCACGCGCCTTTGACGAGAAACGCAGCTTCGTTGCGGTGTCGGTGCCGAATCCAAGCGCACGTGCGCGGCGCTCCGTGATCGCCAGGCAAGGTAGAGCCGGAGCGCAGAGGCCCATGAATTCGCGCAGGCGCGTCGCATCCAGTCCCTCGACCGGCAAAGCGAGAATGGTTTCGCAGCCGCTGCTGACGAGCACCGGTCGTCCGGCATGAAATTCGGCGACCCCGCGAGTGACGCCGATCTGTCCGTTGCTACCGAACAGGGCGGAAGCCACATCCCTCCCCACTCTACTCATACGACCGGCTTCCATCCGTTTGATTGGCCATTCGGCTGGCGGGGCCAAGCGTAAGACGCCTTCGCCCGCACGCCTATTCCGATTGCCAGCATGGTTATTTCGGCTGGCTTTCGCGTAAGGAAATAGTCCTGTAAGGACAGGCGCCTAGGGTTGAACATGGATATGCCGCTCGTCAAGTCCGACGCGAATGATGTCGCCGGCGAAATTCGCCCGATTGGCGATTGCGCTGCTCGCGATTCCTGGCCGGATTTCGTGCAGGCCTTTCGCCATCCGGCGCGCACGTTGTTTAGGCCGTGGGACGAACTTTTTGCGCCGCTGCGCGTGGGAGCGATCGACGATCTCGTCGTCGTCGGCCAGATCGGTCAGTCGCTTGATGGGCGCATCGCCACGGTCTCCGGCCATTCGCGCTACATCAACGGTCCGGCGGGGCTCACCCATCTGCATCGATTGCGCTCACTGGTCGATGCCGTGCTCGTCGGCGTCGGCACGGCGGTCGCCGACGATCCGCAATTGACGGTGCGGCATGTGCTGGGACCGCACCCTGCGCGCGTCGTGCTCGACCCGAAAGGGCGGCTTGCCGCCTGTGCCAAGGTGTTCAGTTGCGACGGCGTGCGCCGCCTTGCCATCGTTAGCGAGGGAACGCAGTGCTGTTTCAGCTCGGATGTCGAAGTGCTGGCCTTGCCGGCGGCGAATGGACGCATCGATCCGCGCGCCATCCTTGCGGCGCTCGCCCAGCGCGGCCTCAAGCGCATTCTCATCGAGGGCGGCGCCGAAACGGTGTCATGCTTTCTTGGACATGGCTGCCTCGATCGGCTGCATGTGATCGTCGCGCCGATCATCATCGGCAGCGGCCGCCCGGGTTTCGTGCTGCCGCCGATCGAGCGCACCGATCAGGCCTTGCGCATGCCGATCCGGACATTTCAGCTCGACGACGAGATTTTGTTCGACTGCGATTTGTCGGCTCAGCGTGTGGTGGCCGGCGCGGCGAAAAAATCGACGTGACCGACGACGAGTGACGAGCGCCCGGCGGCAACCTCGTCGCGGCGAAATGTCAACCATTCGACAATGTTGGCGAGCGGCAGATCGCCGACTTCGCGCGCGGCGCTCGCCCAGCCGGAAAAAATCTCGGCCTGGATTTCGCGATCTTCGGGCGCGAAGCGCCAATCGGCCGGGCCCTGCACGACGGAATAGCCGAGCGATTGAAATCGCACGATCGCTTTGCCGGCCGCATCCGGGCCGAGTGCCGGCCCAAAACCTTTGTCGCCGCGCTGATGCTTATTCAAAGATTGCATGATCGCCGCATCGTGCGGATCGGCGGGGCTGATCTCGGCGCAACCATCGTAGCTTAACGCCGCATACATCGGGATCGCTCGCGCCGCGATTTCTGTCGTCAGCCGCTCCACCCAGACTTCGGAGACGAGATCGAGCAGCGCGGAAGCGGTGACGAGATCGACCGGCCCATCGAGGGCGGCTTCCAAATCGAATTGAAGGTCGAGCGGCGTGGTCGTGAAACTCACGCGCGATGATGACGGCGCGGATATGCGCGCGAGCAGACTGAGATTGTTGTCGACGAGCCGCCAGTGTTGCGTTGCCTGTATCCGCGGTGAGAGCGCACGCAGGGTCGAGCCGGTGCCGCAGGCAAGATCGACGATGCGAATCGGGTTTGTGCCGGCGAGCGAATTGGCGAGCGCATCGAGCACCGCCACATTGCGTGCGCGTTTGTCGTGCGGCTCGCGCAATGCGAGCCAGTCGGCGGAGAAGCTCATGCGAGCGCTTCCAGCACGCCGGCAAAAATCTTCGCCGAGTCTTGCCATGTGGGGAGATTGTGAGCCGCCTCGCGCGCGGCTGCCGCCATGCGAATTCGCTTGTCAGAGCTTTCGATTACGCGGCGCAGCGCGTTCGCGAGTGCGGCCGCATCGTCGGCCGGCACGAGGATACAGGCTTCCGGCGCGACGGTTTCAGGAATCGCGCCGGCACGCGTGCCAATCACCGGCAGCCCATGCGCGATCGCCTCGGAAAACACCATGCCGTAGCCCTCGTAGCGTGAGGCAAGCGCAAAAATATCCGTGGCGGCGAAGAGCTCGGCGAGGCGCACATCGGAGACGGCACCGAGCACAGTGACGCGCTCGCCAAGACGAAATCGCGAGATGTCGGCATTGAGGCGCGCGGCTGCCTCGCAATTCCGGGTGTCGTCGCCGGCGATGGTCAAATGCCACGGCAGATCGATCAGTGACGCAAGCGCTTCAATGAGCACGTCGTATCCTTTGCGCGGCACGATCGCGCCGATGGCAAGCAACCGCACGATACCGTCGCCGCTGCGGCGCGCCGGGGACACGGGATCCGTGCCCGGACAGGCGACGGTGATGCGATCGACGGCGACATTGTATTCGGTTTCGAGAAGCCGCGCTGTTGTCGCGCTCGTCACAATCACGCGCGTCGCTTTTTCCAAAGCCAGGCGCTCGCTCGCGCGCAATTTCTCGGCTTCCTCAGCCGATAATCCCGATTCCAGAGCGAGGGGGTGGTGCACGAGTGCGACCAGCGGATGATCGCCGGCGAGCTCGGAAGCAAGTTCGGGCAGGACGCCGTAAGCGAGTCCATCGATCACGATCGGAAGGCCGGCCGGGACTTCCATCAGCAGCCGCCGTGCGGTTTTGCGTTGCGCGGCGCTCGGAGGCGGGAAGTCCGCGCCGAGATTGATCACATCAATTCCCCAGCCGAAGCGCGCGAGCTCGACGATCATGCGGCGGTCATAGACATAGCCGCCGGTCGGTGTTGCGAGGTCGCCCGGCACCGCAAACGCGACGCGTTTCACCACAAGGGAGCCTCGTACCAGGCGCGCGCGACATGCGATTCCGATAAGGTGACGCGGATCGCTTTCAATTCGGTTACGTCACGGCCGAGTTTTCCGGCACGCGCCGCCTCGGCGAGGCGGTCGTAAATGTGCTTCGTCAAGAACTCCGTCGTCGTGTTGCTGCCTTTGAAATCGGAGAGCTCATCGAGATTGCGATAATTGAGCGGCGTGAGCGCCGCCTTCAGTGCTTCATGCGCGCGGCCGATGTCGATCACGATGCCGTTCGCATCGAGCGTCTCGGCAAAGAAGGCGGCATCGACGACAAAGGTCGCGCCGTGCAGCGCCTGCGCCGGGCCGAACACCGCGCCTTGGAACGAATGAGCGATCATGATGTGGTCGCGAACTTCGACGGCGAACAATGTGCATTCCTTCTATTCGGCAGCAGGATATTTCACGAGCTGGCAGAGGACGCCGCTCTGCGGCGCAAAAACATCGGGGAGCCGCGCCGGCAGATCGTGAAACGCAATTGCCGGCGTGAGCAGCGCATCGTGCGCGGGATCCCTGAGAAGGTCGAGCGCCGCGGCAAGGTGGCGTGCATGCGTCCAGCGAGCGCGATGCGACGGCGCGATCTGGCCGACTTGACTTGATATGAGCTTCAGGCGGCGGCTGTGGAACGCGCCGCCGAGCGGTACGGCGACATCGCCGGCACCATACCAGCTCAATTCGAGCACGGTCGCTTCGTTGCCGGCGAGGCGGAGCGCGGTGGCAAGCCCGACCGCCGTGCTGCTCGCATGCACCACGAGATCGCAATTCTCCGGCGCCTCCTCGGGCGCGGCGAAGTCAACGCCGAGCGTGCGGGCAAGCTCGCCGCGCGACGGCTCGATATCGATCAGCGTGACTCGCGCGCCCGGAAGCCGGCCGCAGAGCCAGGCAACGAGCGCGCCGACGACGCCCGCGCCGACGACCGCAATGCGATCCGCCGGACCCGGCGCCGCATCCCAGACCGCGTTGAGCGCCGTCTCCATGTTCGCCGCAAGCACCGCGCGCGCCGCCGGCATGCCGTCAGGCACCGCCACGACTGCGTCGGCCGGCGCGGTGAAGGCGCTCTGATGCGGGTGCAGGGCGAAGACGGCGCGCCCTTCGAGCCCGGCGGGGCCGCGCTCGACACGCCCAACGATCGCGTATCCGTACTTCAGCGGAAACGAGAAGCTGCCCGCCATGAACGGGGCGCGCATGCGCTCATGCTCACTCGGCGGAACGCGGCCCAAAAAAACCAGCCGCTCGGTGCCGCGGCTGATGCCGCCAAAGAGGGCGCGCACGCGGACCTCGCCCGGGCCGGACGCGGCGAGCGGCTCGGCGCGGATTTCGGCGCGCCCCGGCGCGGAATACCAGAGCGCCTCCGCCGTCTCTTCTGCCGAGGACAGGCCTTGCCGATTCAGCCTTGGACTTTGCATTCGGCGCAAGGCTATATCCGAACCTGAGGACGAGGGGAAACGACAAGCATGCCCAACCGGTCGACGGCGCGCCTGGCAGGCGCCGCCGATATCGCGCGGACGCTCGCGCGCCGCCGCGCAATATTTGCATTCCTGGTCGCCGCCACGATGGCTGGACTTCTCGCGCTCGCATGCGCCGCTGTGCCGCCACGCAGCGCCGCTGCGATCGTTTTCATCCTCCTCTTCCTCATCACTCTGCCCTGGACGGTCGTCGGCTTCTGGAATGCGGCGATCGGCTTTCTGGTGATGCGGCTTTGCCGCGATCCCGTCGCCAGCGTGAACCCGCTCGCAAAGAATATCCACGGCGACGAGCAGCTCATCGCATCGACCGCCATCCTCATGTGCATCCGCAACGAAAGCCCGGATCAGGTGATTCGCAATCTCGAGCCGCTGCTCGACGGGCTGACGCGCGCCGGCACGGCGCCCCTCTTTCACGCCTATTTGCTGAGCGACAGCAGCGACCCTGAAATTGTTGCGGCAGAAGCGGCGCGCTTCGAGACGTTCGCCGCAAAATGGAACGGCACCGTCCCGATCACTTATCGCCGGCGCGCGGTGAACACCGCATTCAAATCGGGAAACATGCGCGACTTCTGCGAACGCTGGGGCGCACATCACGACTTCGCCGTCACGCTCGACGCCGACAGCTTCATGCCGGCGCATGCGGTCATGCGTCTCGTGCGCATCATGCAGGCGAATCCGAGGCTCGGCATTCTGCAAACGCTGATCGTCGGCCTGCCCTCGGTCAGCCCGTTCGCGCGCGTCTTCCAATTCGGCATGCGGCTCGGCATGCGCTCGCACACGCTCGGCGCCGCCTGGTGGCAGGGCGATTGCGGACCGTATTGGGGCCACAACGCCATCCTGCGCCTGGCGCCGTTCACCGACCATTGCGCGATGCCGGTTCTGCCCGGAACCGGGCCGCTCGCCGGCCATGTTCTGAGCCACGATCAAGTGGAAGCCGCTTTGATGCGCCGCGCCGGCTACGACGTGCGCGTGCTGCCGGAGGAAGGGTTAAGTTTCGAGGAGAATCCGCCGACGCTTCTGGAATTCAAGCGCCGCGATCTGCGCTGGCTGCACGGCAATATGCAATATTGGCAGCTCCTGACCTTGCCGGGCCTGAAGCCGGTCAGTCGATTCCAATTGCTGTTCGCGATTCTGATGTATCTGAGCTCGCCGGCCTGGATGGCGATGATGGCGATCGGCACGATCACGCTCGCGCTTTCGGAAACGCAGATCGGGCCGGCGGCGCCGGTGAGACTCGGCGCCGGCGCGCTTCTGTTCGGGCTCGCCATGTTCATGACCTGGGCGCCGAAAATCGCCAGCGTTGTCGACCTGCTTTTGCGCGAACGCGCGCGGCGCTCCTATGGCGGCGGTGCATCGTTCGTCTCGAATGTCGCGACCGAGGCACTGCATATGATCATCCTGTCGCCGATCATGGCGCTGGCGCATACGTTGTTCATCATTCGCCTGTTCGTGTTTCGGCGTGGCGGGAGCTGGAACAGTCAATTGCGCGAAAGCCATGCGGTGCCGTGGCGTCTCGCGCTGACGCGGCTGTGGCCGCAGACGCTTGCCGGCTGCCTGGTGCTCGGCGTCGTTCTGACGAAAGCGCCGGAAAAGATCGCGCTGGCGTTCATGGGCGCCGGCGGACTGTTGCTCGCGGTGCCGTTTGCGGTCGCGACGGCGTCGCCGCTCTTCGGCATCGTGCTCGCGCGCATGGGCATCGGCCGCATTCCCGAAGAGGTCGAGGTGCCGGCCGCGTTGGAATCGCTGCGCCTGCCGGCGCTGGAGGCGCGCGCGGGTGATGCGCGAATGCCATATCTGATGCGCGATGCTTGACGCCTTACGCACCGCCCGCGGTGTCGTTCGTTCGCTGCGCATCTATTACGGCGACAAGGAGCGCGGCGCGGCGATGGACCGGCTCTACCGCCGGTTCGTTCGCCGGGGAGATCTCGTTTTCGACATCGGCGCGCATGTCGGCGACCGCATCGCGGCGTTCCGGCGGATTGAGGCGCGCGTCGTCGCGATCGAGCCGCAGCCGGCGCTAGCGCGCACGCTGCGGCTGATCTATGGCCGCGATCCCAATGTGACGATCGAGGCGGCGGCAGTCGGCCGCCGATCGGGATCGGTCGATCTAAACCTCAATGTCGATAATCCGACCGTGGCGACCGCGTCGGCAGATTTCATCCACGCAGCCGCGGGTGCGGCCGGATGGGAGGAGCAGGCGTGGACCGACACTCTGCGAGTACCGCTGACGACTGTTGATGTATTGATCGAGAAGCATGGCTTACCCGCCTTCATCAAGATCGATGTCGAGGGTTTCGAGGCGGAAGTTTTGGCCGGCTTGAGCCGGCCGGTACCGGCGCTGTCGTTCGAGTTCACCACGATCCAGCGCGATGTCGCGCAGAAATGCACCGACAGATGTGACGCGCTCGGTTACGCGCGCTTCAATGCGGCGCTCGGAGAAAGCCAGCGTTTTGTCCATGCCGATTGGACCGATGCGGGGGCGATCTCACGCTGGCTTGCCGAATTGCCGGGCAGTGCTAATTCCGGCGACATCTATGCGGCTCTGAGCTGATCTCCGATGTCAGCACCGCCGCGAAAGTTATTCATGCCGCGGCGCTGCTCGCTCGCTTATCATTCTTAAGGTTTCTCAGCTTCAGCACCAGAATCGTTCCGCTCATCATCAAACTCAGCGCGTTGAAGATGATGAGCGGTGGGCTGTTCAAAAGCAGCCCATAAATCGTCCACAGGGTGAAGCTTGTCACCGTAATCAGGTACATGCGCAGCGAGATCGATTGCGTGCCTTCGCGCCAGGCCTTGTAGACCTGCGGGGCGAAGCTCGTTATTGACAGGATACCCGCGACGAAGCCGATGATATTCGGCAGATATTCAGCGACGTTTTCCGGCACGCGTCCTCCAATGCCCAAGCCTGCGATGCGACCGGAGCAACGCGCCGCATGGCGGATCGGTTCTGATGTGCTAGCTTGACCTGTCGCAGCGTGGATCTCGCTCATGCTCCCCAGCGCCGTCGATCTTGCCCGCTTCCAGTTCGCCTTCGTCGTCGTGTGGCATTTCCTGTTCCCCGCCTTCACGATCGGCTTAGCGAGCTACCTCGCCGTGCTGGAGGGCCTATGGCTCGCGACCGGCCGGGCGGTCTATCTCGACGTCTTCCGTTATTGGCTGCGCATTTTCGCCATCGCTTTCGCCATGGGCGTCGTCTCCGGTATCGTCATGTCGTACCAGTTCGGCACCAACTGGTCGGTCTTCTCGGACAAAGCCGGCAACGTCATCGGCCCCCTGCTCGGCTACGAGGTGCTGACCGCGTTTTTCCTCGAGGCCGGTTTTCTCGGCGTCATGCTGTTCGGCATGCAGCGCGTCGGCAAAGGCCTGCATTTTGTCGCGACCTGCATCGTCGCCGGCGGCACGCTTGTGTCGGCCTTTTGGATTCTCTCGGCGAACAGCTGGATGCAGACGCCGCTGGGCTATTCCGTCGCCCAGGACGGCCGCTTCATGCCGGAAAGCTGGTTCGAGATCACCTTCAATCCGTCGTTTCCCTTCCGCTTCGCCCATACGGTGACTGCCGCCTATCTCACGACGGCGCTCGCCGTCGGTGCGGTCGGCGCGTATCATCTCTTACGCGATTCCTATAACCCACGCGCCCGCGTGATGTTCTCGATGGCAATGTGGATGGCGGCCATCGTCGGCCCGGCGCAGGCGGTGATCGGTGATATGCACGGCGACAACACCTATCGTCACCAGCCGACCAAGGTCGCCGCGATGGAAGGACATTTCGACACGGAGCGCGGCGCCGCAGCAAAAATCTTCGGTATTCCCAACGCGAAGACGGAGCGGCTCGATTACGGCATCGGCATTCCGCATCTCGCCAGCCTCTATCTCGCCCATGATTGGAACGCCGAGATCAAAGGCCTGAAGGCGTTTCCGAAGGACACCTGGCCGACCGATCTTCCGCTCGTGTTCTTCGCGTTCCGGGTGATGGTCGGGCTCGGCTTCCTCATTGTCGGGCTCGGGCTCGCGTCGCTTTATCTGCGCATGAAGCACGATCTCTACGACACGCGCTGGTTCCTGAAATGGGCCGTGCTTATGGGACCGGCAGGTTTCATCGCGGTGACGGCAGGATGGATCGTGACGGAAGCCGGGCGGCAGCCCTTCACGGTGTATGGACTTCTGCGCACAGTCGACAGCGTCGGGCCGGTCCAGGCGCCGGCCATCGCCGCGTCGCTTGCAGCATTCGCAATCGTCTACTTCATCGTCTTCGGCGCCGGCATCTATTACTTGCTGCACCTCTTCCGGCAAACGCCGGAAGCACAAGACCCCGGCGCGCCGCAAGGCCAGCCGGTGCGCACCGCCGGCATCACGCCGGCACCTTCCCTGGGCGGCGACCAGCACGGGCGCGATCCCTCGGGACTGCTGGAGGCCGTGCGATGAGCCTCGATCTTCCTTTCATCTGGGCCTGCCTCATCGCCATTGCCGTGTTCATGTATGTCGTCATGGACGGATTCGATCTCGGCGTCGGCATCCTCTTTCCTGCCGTGCATGGACGGACCGAACGCGACATCATGGTCAACTCGGTTGCTCCCGTCTGGGACGGCAACGAGACCTGGCTCGTGCTCGGCGGCGGCGGTCTGCTTGCGGTGTTTCCGCTGGCCTATGCGACGCTGCTGCCCGCCTTCTACATGCCGATCATTCTGATGCTGCTCGCGCTCACTTTCCGCGGCGTCGCCTTCGAGATGCGCTTCCGCGCGCTCACGGAACGTGGGCGGCTTTGGTGGGATCGCTCGTTCTCCGGGGGCAGCTACGCAGCAACACTATTCCAGGGCATCTGCCTCGGGGCCTATGTGCAGGGCGTGCGTGTCGAGGGCCGCGCCTACGCCGGCGGCTGGTGGGATTGGCTCTCCCCGTTCAGCATCCTGACGGCGGCGGCGCTCGTTGCCGGCTATGGACTGCTCGGCGCCTGCTGGCTCATCTGGAAGACCGAAGGTGCGTTGCAGGCGCGTTTCCGCAAGATTGCGGTCGCCCTCGGACTGGTGACGCTCGGCTTCATCGCTGCGGTGTCGGTAACGATGCTGTTCAGCGCGCCGTTCCGCGAGCGTTGGCTGACCTTCCCGGCCGCGGCAGGCGCGGCGATCGTGCCGATCCTCGTGCTCGTGCTTGTCTGGGTCTTCTTCAACAAGGCTCGCGGCAACGGCGAGGTAACGCCGTTCCTCTGCGCGCTCGGATTGTTTGCTTTGTCCTATGCCGGGCTTGGCATCAGCCTCTGGCCGATGATCGTGCCGCCACACGTGACGATCTGGGATGCGGCAGCATCGCCAAAGACGCAAGGTTTTCTCCTGGTCGGCGCGGCGGTGCTGATCCCGATCATTCTTTGCTATACCGCGTATGTCTATTGGCTGTTCCGCGGCAAGGTGCACGCGGGCGTGGGATATCACTAGCCGAGTCGCACCGGATAATGCGCGAAGCCGCGAAACCGCGCGCGATTGCCGCGCGTGGCGCCGCCCGCAGGTTCGATCTCGCTGAACCGCGCGACCAGTTTACCGATCGCGACACGCGCTTCCATGCGGGCGAGCGACATGCCGGCACAGGCATGGATACCCGTGCCGAAGGCGAGATGGCGGTTCGGCTGCCGCCGGATATCGAGCCGGTCGGGATCCGGAAATTGCGCGGGATCGCGGTTGGCGGCGCCGATCCCGATATGCACATAGGTGCCGGCCTGCATGTGAACGCCACCGAGCACAGTGTCGCACGCGGCGCGGCGATTGCCGAGCTGGTTGGAGCTTTCCATGCGCAGGAATTCTTCGACCGCGGCATCGATCAGCTCGGGATGCGCGCGCAGATCGGAGAGCGCATCGGGATGGCGGATCAGGAGATCGATGCCGTTGCCGATGAGATTTGTCGTCGTCTCGTGGCCGGCGTTGAGAAGAAAGATGCAATTGTGAATGAGCTCGAGCTCGCTTAGGCGCTCGTTCTCCGGCGCATTCGTGTTGAACTCGCTGCCGCCGATCAGGGCCGCGAGCACCTCGCCGGCGCCGCTGCGGCCTGCCTTCGTTTCGCGGCGGATGTGGTGGCCTAGGTACGTCTTGAACTCAGCGACCGCGCGCACGCCGGTCTGGAATTGCTGCGCGCTCAGCGTCGGCTCCAGCGCGCCAAGAATGGCGAGCGACCAGTCGCGCAAAGGCCCGCGCTCATCGAGCGGCAGGTTCAAAAGGTCGCCGATAAGCTGGATCGGGATTGCCGCGGCAAAATCGTCGATGAGATCGATGCTGCCACGCTCTGCTGCGCGATCGAGCAGCCGCTCGACCGAAGCTTCGATCTGCGGCTGCAAACGGCCGAGCGCCCGCGGCGTGAAGGCGGGCGCAAGCAATTTGCGGACGCGGCTGTGATACGGCGGATCGTTGAAGACGAGGCTTGTCGTGTGATGCTCGTAAAGCAGGCTGTCGCCGAAAGCCGGGCGGAAATCGACCCGTTTGTCCGAGCGCCAGATATCGTGCTCGCGATAGACCGTGAGGCAATCCTCGTAGCGCGAAAGAAAATACGAGCCGTCCGGCATGAGATGGACGGGGTCGTGCTCACGCAGCGCCCGGTAGGTTTGGAACGGATCGGCGAGAAACGCCGGGTCGATCCGCTTTATGTCGAAATTTTCGGCAAGCGCACGCGCGCTCTCGCCTGAATCGGCGTAACGCTCAGCCGCCGCGCTCTGCATGTTTCTCGTCTACTTCGCCAGCCGCCATTTGCCCTCGACGATCTGCGCCATGACCGGCGCATCGAAGCCGAGGCCGACATGATCCTGCGGGCTCATGTTGACGATGCCGGTCGTTGTCGCAAGGCCATGCACCGACTCGATGGCGTCGCGCAGCGCCTGGCGGAATTCCACGCTGCCCGGCTTTGCCTTCTTCAACGCGGCAGGGATCGCTTGTTGCAAAATGAGGCCCGTATCGGCCGCATAAGCCGCGAAAATCGACACCGTACCGGCGCCGAACTTGCCTTCATATTCCTTAACGAAAGCGAGCGCATTCTTCTTGACCGGATTTGAGTCCGGCAGCTGATCGGCGACCATCACGGGGCCGGTCGGCACATAGGCGTTGTCGCAATTCTTGCCGCAGACGCGGATGAAGTCGTTATTCGAGACGCCATGGTTGAAATAGATTTTTCCAGCGTAATTGCGCTGTGCCAGCGCGATGGCCGGGAGTGCCGCCGGCGTTCCGGACGCGCCGATGACCACGGCGTCCGGATTGGCAGCGAGGAGCTTCAGTACCTGCCCGAGAACACTCGTGTCCTGCGGCGCGAACCGCTCGTTGGCGACGACCTGGATGCCTTTCTTCCCGGTGTAACGCGTGATCTCGTCGGAAAAGGCGTCGCCGAGCGCATTGTTGAAGCCGATGAAAGCGATCTTTTTCACACCGTTCTTGGATGCGTGATCGGCAATCGCCGAGGCCATATGAGAATCCGAATGCGGCGTCTTGAAAATCCATTTCTTCTGGTCGTCCATCGGCGTAATCAGCCGCGCCGATGAGGCGAGCGAGATCACCGGCGTCTGGCCCTCGGCAACCGGTCCGATCATCGCCAGCGTGTTCGGGGTTGTGCTCGAGCCGATGATCACATCGACGTTCTCGGCAATGAGCTTCCGCGTATTGGCGACGACCTGGGTCGTGTCGGATTTGTCGTCGAGGATCGTGTAGTCTATCTTCTGCCCGCCGATCTCCTTGGCCAACAGGCCGATCGCGTTGACTTCCGGAACGCCGAGCGAAGCCTGCGGCCCCGTCGCCGAGACCGTCACGCCGACTTTGACCTGCGCATGGGCCGGAGCCGCAGCGGCCGCGAGACCGCAGACGAGCGGCAACAATTTCGAAATCTTCATCTCTCCTCCCGATGCTTGTTTCTTGAGTAAGCAGCTCACATGCGGGCTTCACGAACCATATTGCGCGCGATGACAAGCTGCTGAATTTGGCTGGTTCCTTCATAGATGCGGAACAGGCGAACGTCGCGATAGAAGCGCTCGACGTCATATTCCGCCATGTATCCCGCCCCGCCATGGATCTGCACGGCGCGATCTGCCACGCGTCCGACCATTTCGGAGGCGAAGAGCTTGCAGCAGGCGGCCTCCGTCGAGACATTCTCGCCGCGATCCTTGCGGCGCGCCGTCTCTTCCACCATGCAGCGCGCAGCAAATGCCTCCGCTTTCGAATCGGCGAGCATCGCCTGCACGAGCTGGAACTCGGCGATCGGCTGGCCGAACTGCCGGCGCTCCATGGCGTAGCGCAGCGCGTCGTCGATCAAGCGCTCCGCGACGCCGACGCAAACCGACGAGATATGCAGCCGGCCGCGATCAAGGACGCGCATCGCGGTCTTGAAGCCCTGATTTTCCATTGGCGGGCCGCCGACGATCGCATCCGCTGGCACGCGCACATGGTCGAACATCACGTCCGCCGTATGCGCACCCTTCTGCCCCATCTTGGTGTCGGACTTGCCGACCGAGAGCCCCGGTAATCCCGCGTCGACCAGAAAGGCCGAGACGCCGCGCGCATCTTTGCTCGCAACATCTGTGCGTGCGAAAACGGTAAACACGCCGGCATGCGGCGCATTGGTGATGAAGCGCTTGGCGCCGTTGATCACGTATGAGTCGTTGCCCTCGCGCCGCGCCGTCGTTTTCAGCGAGCCGGCGTCGGAGCCGGCTTCCGGCTCGGTGAGCGCGAACGAGCCGATGACCTCGCCGCTCGCCATCCGCGGCAGGTAATGCGCCTTCTGCTCCGGCGTACCGTCCATGACGATCGCCTGCGAGCCGATGCCGATGTTGGTGCCGGCAAGCGAGCGAAACGCCGGCGACGTATGTCCGAGCCGCCGCGCGACCTGTATTTCCTCGGAGATGGTCAGGCCGAGACCGCCATATTCCTCCGGGATGCTCAATCCGAACAGGCCGAGCTCCTTCATCTCCGTCGCGATGTGATCGGGAATGCGATCGTTCTCCGCGACTTCGCGCTCCATCGGCCGCAGCCGCTCCTGCACGAAGCGCTCGACCGTATCGAGGAGCTGCGTCAGTGAGTCCTGATCAAGTGCCATGCAACGATCTTTGCGCGGGCCGATGGCGATGCGAAGGGTCGGGCGCCGGCGTCCGCGCATCGGGCCGACTGGCCGGTGGATGATCCTGCCGCGAGCATATACACCCGTCCCGGGGGAGCAAAGTGACGGCAAGAGCGCCATCGATGTCGCCGACGCGCACCGCGTTTTTGGGCGCGCTCATTGTTGCGCTCGGGCCGATCAGCCTCGCCCTTTACACGCCGGCAATGCCGACCCTGGTCGAGGCTTTCGCCACCGATCCGTCGACCGTCAAACTGACGATCACTCTATACTTCTTGGGCTTCGCCTTCGCGCAGATCGTCTGCGGACCGTTGTCGGACGCCTATGGGCGCAAACCCATCGCGCTCGGGTTTTTCTCGATCTATCTCGCCGGCAGCCTGCTTGCGGTCTTTGCTCCGACCATCACCTGGCTGCTTGTCGCCCGCGCGCTGCAGGGGATCGGCGCCGCCGCCGGCGTCGCGACCTCGCGCGCGGTCGTCCGCGACCAGTTCACCGGGCAGGCCTCGGCCCGCATCATGAACCTGATCGGGCTGATCTTCGCCATCGGCCCGGCGATTTCGCCAAGCCTGGGCGCGCTCCTTTTACGGACGCTCGGGTGGCACGCGATTTTCGCGTCCATGGTCCTCTACGGGCTTGTGGTGGTCGCGGTGACGATCTTCGCCGTCTCCGAGACCAACCCCAACATCAACCCTGCGGCGGCCCGTCCGAAAAACATCCTGAAGAGCTACGCGACTCTGGCACGCGACCGCGCCTTCATGCGCTTTAGCCTGATCATGTCCTGCGCGTTTGGCGGCCTCTACACGCTGCCCGCCCTGCTGCCCTTTGTGCTGATCGACATGATCGGCCTCACGCCAACGCAATATGGGCTCGCCACCCTCATCCAGACCGCCTCCTACGCCTCCGGCAATCTCGTTACCATGCAGCTGTTGCGGCGCTACGAGGCCGTGCGTTTGGTGCCGTTCGGGATCGCCATTTTTGTCGTAGCCGCGGCGATCCTGGCGATCGGTCTACGAATATTCCCCCCAAGCTTGGCGACCATTATCGGGCCGACGGCGCTCTGGGCCTTCGGCTCGGCCTGGATCGTGCCCGGCGCGACCACAGGCGCGCTCGCCAATGCCGGCAGCCGTGCCGGCGCGGCCAGCGCCTTCATGGCATTCCTGCAGATCGGCGGCGGGCTCGCCGGCACCCTCCTCGCGGCGCTACTCTTCGCCGACGCCTTTCAGGCGCTGATCAACGTCATGCCGGCCTTGGCGATCGCCGGCGCCGCCGGCTACGCGCTGCTTGCCGGCGGCATTCGCCGGCGCCAGCGGCAACCCGATCCTCGCGACGTGGAGGTCGCGGTCGATCCGACGGGCGTGGTCGGCGCGGGCGGCGAGGACATCGAGGACTTGCTTCATCCCTCGCGCAAGAAGCCCGGCCGCCGGTAAGCCAGAGAGCTATGCGGCCGAGGCGAGACTCGCGGCAAAATCGCTCGCCGTGTTGCGCAACCGGCTCGCAAGCTGGTCAAGTTCATAGGCGAGGTTGACCACGGCCTCGACGCTGTCGCCCGTCACCGCCACCGCATCGGCGACGTTCTCGACCTGCGTATTCATCGCGTTGGTGCCGGAGGCGGCCGAGCGCACATTGCGGGCGATTTCGTGGGTCGAGGCGCCCTGCTCGTGCACGGCAGACGCGATCATCGATGAAATGTGCTCGACCTCGGCGATCTTCTCTTTGATGGTCCCGATCGCACCAACCGACAGTGTCGTTGCCGCCTGCATCTCGGCGATCTGCTCGGCAATCTCTTGGGTGGCGCGCGCGGTCTGGGTGGGCGAGCGTCTTCACCTCCTGTGCCACCACAACGAAGCCGCGTCCGGCCTCCCCGGCGCGGGCCGCCTCGATCGTCGCGTTGAGCGCCAGGAGGTTCGTCTGCGCGGCGATCCGCGAAAACAGGTCGACGACGTCGCCGACGCGGCGCGCGGCGGCCGAAAGCCGCGCCATTCCGGCTCGATTCCTGCGTCTCCGCCACGGGTCGGCGTTAACATATTGAGACGACTGCTGTTTTTACCTCCAGGGATCACCTTACCCCAACATTTGCCCCAACAAAGTGCGTGAACGGCTGCGGTTTTCGGCGAACATCCGCGGCGGTGAACTTGACGCAGGTGTCCCCAAATTTCGTCAGTGATAACTCAGCCGGGGGTGCTCTCCCTCGAACGTTGTGCGGGCCACAGGCGCACTTGTCGCCGTCCTTGCGGGCAATCACCCGATAACCGCCGAACTTATTTTCGTGCAGCCAGTTGGGCCAGACCGCGAGCTAGGCTGGCAAGGGAGAATGAAGCCGGGCGGTTCCCACTCACCAGCCTAGAGGCCCGGCTCAAATGCCCAATGTGCGGATCGCGGAAGGTTTCGGTCATCTTTGACGTACCAAGCGAGCCTGCCGCTATGCGGATCGCTGGAATGCCGAGCCGTTAGCCGATGCCGGGCTCCTCGTCGATAACTTCCGGATCGACATATTTGTATTCTCTGTAGTAAATTTCAGTCGGCAGGGAGAACACCCGGTGCTAGAGATGCAGGAAATTTCGTTAGTGACCTTTAGCGGCATATTTGCTTTGCGTAACGGCGTCAGTGAAGAAGAGTTTTTGCCGAGATTGCACGCCTTCTTTCAGCATTTCATAGATATGGGGTTTGCCACCGGCTATCGCGTCATGCGCCGCGAGGCTCTAGACGGTTTTGGCAAAACGCTACCGGCATTCACGTATCGAGGTGAACTCATCTATCCAGACCTGGAGCGGGAGCATGCCGCGTACGAATACGTCAAACAACATGACAAGCGGGTACACTCCCTGCATGTAGCGATGAATTCAATGGTCAAACCCGACGCGGACTTCTTTTTAGAGACGCGCATTGCATAGAGCAAGAATATCTGCCTCTGGCACATCGCGTCGTTTCGCTGCGCTGCATAGCGGAAGATGGCTGTTGGTGGCCTTGATTTCTGCTTTAACAGCCGCGGTGCCGCTTTCAAAGGAAGCGATAGCCAATCCGCCCAATCCACTGCGCAATCCCCTACGCAAGCCCCTAACGAATCCATTGCGCAATCCGCTACCTGATCCACTCGCTAATCCATTACCCAATCCGCTAGCTGATCCACTGCCTAATCCATTAGGCAATCCATTACCCGATCCACTAGCCAGCAATCCTCTACCCGATCCATTACCTAATCCACTACCCAGTCCACTACCCATGCCTCCGGAGTAAGGCCAAGAACTATCGCAGGTGTTCGCTCCGAAAGGCGCTTTCCGTTCCAAGCCATGAATTTTGGTGGACATCGTTTTAGCATGCAGATTTTTCCCCCAACCTGCGTACA
>DATAOB010000131.1:0-6050 GCA_036265935.1 Beijerinckiaceae bacterium | reverse complement strand
TTCTTGTCGACCTCGCCGTCGAGCGACAGGCGAGCATCGAGCGCCCCGGTGAGATCGCGGGCGACCGCCTCGAGCACCAGGCGCGGGATTGGGCGCCCGATCCCGCTCGCGTCGACGATCGTGAGCCGCGCCGCCGCATTGGGCTTTTGTACGTTGCCGGTCAAACTCGCCCTCAAATTGGCCCGGCCGGTTAGACGTGGATCGGCGCGCTTCAGGTCCGGCAGATCGACTTGGGCATCGATCGCGGCCATGGTGGTCGTGGCGTCGCCATTCACGAGAGCCGTCAGATGCGCACCGACGAGCTTGAGGTCGTCGAAGCCGAACCCGCCGGCCGGCAGCTTTTTCACTCTCCCGGTTAAGGCGACGCGGCCACCCGTCAAACCGTCGAGGGATTCGATGCCGGTTGTGAGCCGCGCGAGGCGCCCGTCTAGCGTCACCGCAATGCGCTCCTCCTTCGGCGCACCGTCGAGCTTTGCAGCCAAAACACCTTCGCCGGACAGGTCGAGGCCAACGAGACGCGCGAAGCGCGAGAGATCGGGCACTTTCAGATCGAGCTTGCCGGCGATTCGCTTCGGGCCGAGCGCGCCCGAAAAGCCGAGATTGAGGGTCGGTGCCGTAAGGCGGAGGATGTCGTACTCGCCTTCGCCGTCCCGCGTCGTCCAGCCGCGCAGCGAGACCTTGGCGCTCGTCCCCACGGCCTTGGCGTAAGCTGGATTGGCGAACGCGAGATGGGCGCCTTCGGCATCGGCTTCGAGCGCGATGCGGGTCGTCGGCTCGGAAAGCGGGCCGTTCGAAAGCGCCGAAAACTTTGCCGCGAGCCGACCGAAGCGGCCGATCGGCAGATGAGCATCGGCGATGGCGAGATCGCCAGTGACGCGCGGCGCCTGGAGGCTGCCGCCAACATCGATCCGCGCATCGAGCGCCTTGATCTCGACGTCGCCAGATCGGACGACGCCCTCATTGCCGGGTACGGCGCGGATCGTGGTCGCGATCTTGAGGTTTTCGTCGGCGGCCATGCCGCCGGCGATGTCGAGCCGGGCGGCCCGGGCGACGATCGAGAAGTGCTCGGCCGAAATCGCGCCGGAATCGGCGAACACGAGATCGCCGTCGAGTCGTGTCGCGCCGGCAAAGATCGGCGCCACGGCGTGCGGCAGGAGACCCTCGATCCGGGCCGCCATGGCGAGATTGAGCCACCGCCCATCGCCCTGCCGCGTCAAGGTCGCGTTGCCGTCGGCGCCGATATCGGCGCCGGCCGCGAAGATGACCCTCGAGACGAACGCATCGAGCGAGCCCTTGCCGTCGATGTCGAGATCGACCGGCGGCAGGTCGGGAAGTTGCGCGAGATGCGCGATCAGCCCACCTTGCGGCTCCTGCGCCTTGACCTTGACGGTCAGGCCTTGCGTCTTCGGCACAAGGCCGATCTTGATGTCAATTGTGCCGGGCTGATCGAGGCGCTTCGTCGTGAATGTTAGGTCGAGCCCTTCGGTCGGTGGGCCGAGCTTGGCTTTGCCCTCGGCCGAAAGACGTGCCGCCTGGCCGAGAAGCGGTTCGCCGAGTGCGACCTCTTGCAGCGCAAAGCGCTCGATCTCGACCTTGAGCGGAAGCTCCGGCAAGAGCGGCGCTTCCGAAGCGGGTTGTTCCGATTCCGATGGCACGGGCTTTCGGGCTATCGTCAGCTTGCCGATCTCGAGCCGGTTGACCTCGAGACGGCGCGAAAGAAGTGCGGTGCGCGTCCAGACGAGGCGGGCTCGGTCAAGCGTCAGCCAAGGCCCGTACTTGTCGGCAATGACCACGTCGCGGATCGTCGCATCCGATGACAAGGCGCCGTCGATCGCGCCGACCGAGACCTGCATGCCCGGCGAGGACAGCGCCTGCGAGATCAGGCCCGCCAGAAAGCCTTTGTCTTTTTGCGCGAAGTCCGGCGTGCCGAAAGTGACGCCGAGCGCACCGAGCCCCGCGAGGCTGACGACGCTGAGGCAGGCGGCGAAGGCTTTGAACTGTTTCGTCATCTCAAAACGCCTGTCCGATGCTGACATAGACCGCGACCTGCGTCGCGCCGCGCGTGCGTTCGAGCGGCATCGCAACGTCGAGGCGGATCGGGCCGATGGCGGTGTAGTAGCGAAGGCCGAGGCCGGCGGCGAAACGTATCGGCTCCTTGAAGTCCGGATAGCTCGACGCGAAAGCGTTGCCCATATCCAGGAAGGGGACTACGCCGATCGTATCGGTGACTTTGATACGCGCCTCGACCGACCCGTCCAAAAGGCTCCGGCCGCCGATCGCCTGGCCAAAGGGACCGATTGGCGCGAGCGAACGATAGGCGTAGCCGCGTACCGAACCGGCACCGCCGGCGTAGAAGCGATGCGTCGTAGGGATCTCGTTGATTTCGGGGCCGAACAGCGAGCCCAAGCCGATGCGGCCGGCGAGCACGTAGTTCGCCGCTTCGTCGATGGCGTAATAGGCTGAGGCTTGCACCTTGGATTCGAAGAGATCGATGCTGGAGCCGATCGCCTGCGCATAAGGTGCGGCACGCGCCTGGACGCGGAACCCTTGCGTCGGATCGAGCAAGCTGTCGGTCGAGTCATAGGTCAGGCCGAACGGCATGCCGACGAGTCTGTAATCGATCCGACCCAGCACGTCGCGCGTCTCGCCGCGCTCGATGCCGATGCCGCCCTGAACGGAGAAGATGTCGTTGAAGCGATGGCGGATCGCGGCCGTGCCGTTGACGTAGTCGCCAATATAATCGACGGTCTTTTCGCGCACGAGGGCGGTATCGACAAGGAGGTCCTTGCGCGATCCCCAGAGCGCCGGCTTCACGAAGCTCGCGGCAAGGCGGCCGGTGAAATCGTCGAACTCGATATCACCGTCATTTTTGATCAATGGCCGGTCATTGTTAACGAAAAAGCCGATATCGGCATCAAGGCGCAGCCTTTCGGCTCCGCCGAAGAGATTCCGATGCGCCCAATAGGCATGGATGCCCGGGCCGTCGACAGTCGAATAGCGCGCCGACATGCCGAAGAGGCGCGGCTTGCGCTCGGTCACCTCGACGAAGACCGGGACGTTGCCGTTGGCGTCGAGCGCTTCGGCCTCGCGGATGCGCACCGAACCCAGCGCCTCGATGCGCCCGACGGATTTGCGCGTATCGGCGATCTTCCTGGGCGAGTAGCGCTCGCCCTCTTCGAGATGGACGAAGGAGCGCACGACCGCAGGATTGACATCTTGGGTGCCGGACACGGTCACCGGGCCGATCCCCGCCTCGGGGCCTGGATCGACAACGAGGACGAGATCCATTTCGCCGCTCTGATGGAGGACGGTCGGCTCCGCTTGAGCGATTTTGGCGTGCGGCCGCGATCGCGCGCGTAAGCGATCGAGGATGCGAACCTGGGCGGCCCTCAGATCAGCGGCGCGGGCCGGGTCGCCGGGCCGCAAGCGGATGATTCGCGGCGGGACGAGGGCGGGGTCAAGCGGGGCGTGTGTCCGGGCGTCGATCACCTCGATCCGGCGCAAGGTGAAGAGTTTTCCAAGCTCGGCCTCGAAGACGATCGGCACCGGGGCGCGATTGCGAAAGCTCTCGGCGATGCGGGATGCTGAACCGCTCGATCCCGAGAGACCGATTGTCGCCTCACCAATTCGAACCCGTAAGTCAGCACCGTAATAGCCGGCACCCCAAAGCGCATCGATCAGGCGTGGGAGGTCGGCCTCAACGCGCCGCACCAGCTCTTCCGCGCTCTGCGGCGGTTCCCGCCGGAGTTTGTGGGTGTTCGAGGCGTCACGTAGGATCGTCAGCAGATCCTTATCGGCGTTCCTGGCAACGAAATCGACGCTGTAGACGAGGTTGTCCGGGTTGGGGGAGGGGGGTGCTTCATTGGACCTGAATAGGCCGAACAAATCGAAGCCTCGCGCCTCCTCTGGACCCGCCAACCATGCAAGTGAAGCGACCGCCACGGCCGTGGCGTACGACTTCAGCCAATGCCCCGGCAAACAAATGCCCCGCATCGTGTCCCCGCCGACCAGCATCTTGTGCCCGAAAATGCGTGTAATTCGTGGCAAAGTACGGCTCGACGCGGCCGCTGCTCGCCCGACACCGTGCATTGGATCTACGCCTTCGGGCACGCGCTCGAGCGTGATACTGCAGCGGTAGTCAGTTGCGCGCTCGCCAACGGGGCTTCAGCACACAGCGCGGTGACCAGGACTGCACGACGCGCTCTTCCCGTCGAGCTGGGCATGGGCAGGCACAACCACAGAAACGCCACGAGACGAAGAACGAACGATCGACGGGCAGCGCGCGGGAACGGCACGGCCTCTTCCGCTGTGGCGCCTTCCGAGCGGCCCGTATTCGCCGCCCACCGATCCATTATTCGAGAGTGGTATTGCCCCCAGGCCCGAATAGCTGCCCGACTAACATTCCAGCCGCTCGTTCGGTTCCGCGCACTACTACGGCTTTCTGTTAGCCCGATCCGCATTGCCTAGCAGTGTCACCCATTTGCTACATACCGCCGGGTAAGCCACTCGCCTGCCTCTACGATTTGCAGACGCATAGCTAAGCGGGCGGCGAGAGCCGCGGACGGCCAGGCGCCCCGCTTGGACGGCAATGCCCTGCTGGCAGGAACGTCGTCGCTGTGACAGCAGATGACGGGAGTTTGGATTATCCTCGGGACCCTGCGCGCTCTTGGCCATCACTCTACGCAGCGCATCTGTGCCAATCACCCGACCGCCTCTGTGGGCCATCGGTGAGAGGCGTGATCATCGAATGTGATTTGAATTGCTGGGAATGAATGCCTCGAAAGAAAGCCCCGCTGGAGCGGGGCTTAGGATTAAGGGATCCAACAGTGCAACAATAGCAGCATGTCAGCTTGGTGCGGCCCTTGTATGACGGACTAAGGGCCGGCCGGTGGCTCGCCAGACACGAGCGCGCGAAATATTTCGTGATGGCTGCCGCCGCTTTCGGCGCAAAGCAGACTTATTGCGCAGCGGACCAGTCTACGGCCGGCTTGAGGGTGTGCTATCCTTTCGGTCGGAAGCACGCGCGTGAGCACATGTTCGACTCGTTGGCGCAACGATTGTTGAGTTGGCCTTGCCATGACCGAGAGCAGTCCGACTGAACAGACGAATGCTCTTCTAGCCGCGGTTGTCGCCTCATCGATGGATGCTGTTTTCAGCATCGATACGAACGCAAGAATTCAGACATGGAACTCCGCCGCTGAGCACCTGTACGGCTACACAGCGGCCGAGGCCATTGGCCGGCCTCTTGGCTTTCTCGCGCTCGATCCCACGAACTATGCGCCAGGGACTAGATTCCAACGGGTACTTCAAGGTGAGCAGATTTATTTCGAAACGTCTCGTCGACGCAAAGACGGAAGTCTGGTCGAGGTTGGGATCAGCTCTGGGCCAATTCGGGATTCGAGTGGGCAGGTGGTTGGTGTGTCGGTCGTCCATCGCGACATATCCGAACGCAAGCGCTCCGAGCGTGACCTGCGCCAGATGCACCAATGGCTCGAGATGGCACAAGAAGCAGGGGATGTCGCTCCGTGGGCTTACGACCCTGAGACCGGCGAGGTGCGCTGGACAAAGCAATTGTACCGGCAGCTGGGCTATCGTTCGGGCGAAGTAACGCCGTCTTTGTCAGCATTTCGCGAGCGCGTACATCCTGACGATCAAGCGCGCCTCGATGACATTCGCGAAAAAGAAAGGAAAGCTGAATCCGGCGCTCAGTTCCAATTTGAGCTGCGCCTTGTTCGGCCGAACGAGAATTCATGTTGGATTGATCGGCGGTCGCGGGTGGTTGAGCATGCGGGACGCGGACAAATCATAGGCGTCAACGTGGATATCACCCAGCGCAAAAAGCAAGAAGACAATTTGCACTTCATCCTGGATGAACTGTCTCACCGCACGAAAAATTTGCTTTCAGTCGTTCAAGCAATGGCTGCGCAAACAGCGCGGTACAGTGGAAGTTTCTCGGATTTTGAGGAGCGCTTTCTGGGACGCATTCGAGCTCTGTCGCAATCGCACGATCTACTCGTCAGTCAGAACTGGAGTGGCGCGCCGCTTCTGGA
>DATAOB010000130.1:0-2808 GCA_036265935.1 Beijerinckiaceae bacterium | reverse complement strand
CGACGGGCTTCGCCAGGTCGCCGAGGACAGTGTGCTCAACGCCAACTATTTGCTGCGCAGCCTCGACGACGTGCTCGACGCACCGTTCGCGCAGTCGGGCCCGTGCATGCATGAGGCCATTTTCAGCGATAAGGGCTTCGCCGAGGGCTTCTCGACGATCGACGTCGCCAAAGCGCTGATCGACGAGGGTTTCCACCCGATGACGATGTATTTCCCGCTCGTCGTGCACGGCGCGATGCTGATCGAGCCGACGGAATCGGAATCGCTTGCCTCGCTGGATTTGTTCATCGCCACGCTGCGCGATCTGGCGATGAGCGCGAAACGCGGCGAGGCCGAGCGCTTCACCGGCGCGCCGTATCTTGCGCCGTGCCGCCGGCTGGACGAAACAGGAGCAGCGCGCAAACCCGTGCTGAAATGGTCGCCGCCGGTGCCGATCCGCGAAGCGGCAGAATGAGAGACGAAATGACGGAGCTGCCCGATATCGCCTCGCTGCCGTTCGAAGCCGCCATGAAAGAGCTTGAGGACATCGTCGACCGGCTGGAGAAGGGTAACGTTCCGCTTGAGGAGTCGATCGTCATTTACGAGCGCGGCGAGGCGCTGAAAAAGCACTGCGACGATCTGTTGAAGCGGGCTGAGGCGCGGATCGAGAAAATCACCTTCGGCGCCGATGGGAAGCCAAAAGGCACCCAGCCGCTCGATTTGGAGTGAACAATCTTTTAGGGCGCGCGCTCCTCTCCCAATCCTCGGGAGAGGTCTACTCTAGGTGCGGGTGGGCCAATGCCGCTCGCGGAACCAAGTGCGATAGTCCGACGACATCGTGGCGCGCTGCGCCTGCGGCGCGTGCCGCTTGCAAGTCGCCGCTTCCTCACTGTTTTCCGCGGCCCCCCAACGTATCTCGGCGCAGTCGTTCGGGTTGTAGGCCATCTCGAAGTCCGCTGCCCGTTCGATCACGTCCTTGAGAGACAATGTCCATTGCGAGCCGTCGCTGCGAATATAGGAAAACTTGCGCGCCGCAAGCTCAGATGCGAGCACGCCCTCTAACTCGCGCTTCACGTCCTCAATGCTCTTGCCTCCCGGTATCGCGTACCGGTCCGAGCGCCGCGCGAAGCGTTCAGGAAAGTTCCGCACCACATCGATCGCGATCAAGAGACGGAAATCCCGCGCCGGCGTGGAGTAGTCTTCCCAGGCGCCGCTGGTCTGAAAGATCGACGGGCCGTTCGGCATCGCCGTAAAGCCCGCCTGCTTATCCTGATATTTTCGTCCATTCTCGACCGAGGTGACGCGCGTCTTCACCTGCTCGTTGAGGCTGGTAATCGCGTCGGTCATCGCCCGCACCGGGTCCAGCGGCTCGGGCGACATCACGTCATCCATGCGATCGTAGAAATCCTCGGCGCTCATGTGCGCCTGTTCGAGCGAAAAGTCCGCGTAGTGCGGATTTCTGGCGATCTCCGCATTGGTGAGTCGTCGCAGCGGGCCATTCTTGTCGCCCACGATCGGCCGGAAATGCTTGAACCCTGAGGTGCCGAGCGCGGGATCGTGCACGAACAGGAAGTTGCCGCGCCAGAAGCGCTTGCGCGTGATCGACCCATCGGGTTCGGCGTCGACGGCGAGAAAGACGCCGGGTTTCCCGTTCACTTCCGGCACGCGATGCACCAGCATCAGCACATGGCCGTAAGGGTCGGCATACACGGTTCCCGGGCGGAGCGCCTTTTCTGTCAGCGGGACGCTGTAGAAATCGGTGTTATCGTCGTTCGCCGCTACTCGCACCGCGCCGCTGTGAACGACGTCGCCGACGTCGCGCAGATATTCTGCGAACGTCGCCGGGCGCTTCGGCTTTGGTGGTGCGGGCGGCACTGCTGGACTTACGGGCGCATCTAACGGCTGCGGCTGCGCCTGAGCAAACAATCCAAGAAAGTTTCGGGCTGGAGCGGCGGAAGCGATCGCAATCGGTCTCGACGCCAAGTCCTGTTCCGGCGGTGGAGCGGGACGCGTCGTCTCGGGATGCTCGACGTCGAACCACTGGTAGCACTTGGGCGCCTTACCCCCGGCGCCGCGCGAGCAATTCGAATATCCGAATGGCAGCGCCATTTTGAAAGCGAAATAGGCGCGCAGGAAGTAGACGAAGTCAGCGCAGTCAGGACGTAAGCTCGCCGTAAGATTGTCTTCGCCGCGGCCCAAATAGTTGAACAGGAAATTGCGCGATTTGTCGCGCAGCACTTCATGCCACACCTTCCACGACAGATCCTGATCGGGCGGCGCGTCGAACAGCTTCTCGATCCATGCCGAAAACAACGATTCCGTCGTGCTGTTCCAGCTATTGCGCACCTGCCAGATACGGCCCGGCGGGGTTCCTGGAGACTCGGGCTTGCGCGCATTCACGACAATTTCGCGGGTGATCGCCCCACATCCGGCCGACACGTGGTCGAGGGCGAGCTTTGCATGCCATGTCCCGGCCGCCGGCGTAGCGATCTCGGCAAACCAGGAATAAGGCCCGCCGCCGTGCCGGTCCGACGATGTGGCCGCGACGCTGCCATCGGGCGCGATCAGCGAAAGCGCGCCGTGAACCGGCTTTTCTGCAACCACCATGACGCGCAATGGCGCGCCTTTCCACGGCGCGATCGGCGAGGGTAAAACCGTGAGATCGGCCGCGTCCGCGCAGATTGCGGATGCCGCTGCAGCCGATGATTCCGCAGCCGATAGAGGCGATGCGACAAGTCCGGCGGTGACCGGCAACAATGTCGCCGCGGCGACGGCAAACCCGCGTGCGAGAAGCATTCGAAACATCCCTTCCCGAAGCAATTTGACCGC
>DATAOB010000129.1:0-7021 GCA_036265935.1 Beijerinckiaceae bacterium | reverse complement strand
GCGCGGCCGACCAGGCATTATCGTCTCCGATAACGGAACCGAGTTCACCTCGAACGCCATGCTGGCCTGGGCGCAGGAGAATCGAGTAACCTGGCACTTCATCGCCCCAGGCAAGCCGATGCAGAACGGCATCTGCGAGGCATTCAATGGCCGGATGCGCGACGAACTTCTCAACGAGACCCTGTTCTATGATCTCGATCACGCCCGCGCCGCCGTCGCACGGTGGGTCGTCGCCTGATCCGGGCCTCGTGAAGCTGCAACATGCAGTGAAAGCTGCTCGCCTCCGAGCGTATTTAAAATCAAATGCATCCCGAAAGTACGCTCGAATATTGTGCTGACTTTCTCCTCGGCGTCCTCGTCAAATTCAAGCCACTGCAAGGGCTCGCTGGGGCCCGAGTACGCGTAGTCTGCCCGTCGGATTGGTTCCGTCAGCTCAAGCCTTTCACCGGCGCCCAAATGCGCCACGAAAAACTGCATAGGAGGCGAACTAACGAAGGATTTGTCATAGTCTTCTTCAATGCTCGAAAGACGATAGTCTTTTCTCCCGATTTTCACGAAGCGACCATCACCTTCCTGAAGGCCTGCCTTCGAGATCGTGTCACTGAAATCCGCGATCGAACCCGTGCGGTCGAGGGTAACTTTCCTCAAAACCGGACCAGGCGGAATGCCCTCCGTTAGGTAATCTCTTATTTCCCGAAGAGACGCGCTCTTTCCGACGTTGTTGGGCCCGGTGAGAACAAGCACTGTGTCTGGTTTGAGACGAATCGAGGTACCGTCGGAAAACGTAAGATCAAGTAAGCGGACCTTCGCATTTTGAGGCTGCGGCTCCGCATTGAGAGAGAAGCCTCTCGATCTCCACCGCTTGAACCAACCCACCGTCAGCTCCTAAAAAGCGCAAGTGTAAATCCCCCCTTACACATCCAGATTCGCGACAGAGAGCGCGTTCTCCTGGATGAACTCGCGTCGCGGCTCGACGACGTCGCCCATCAGCTTCACGAAAATATCGTCGGCCTCGTCGACCTCCTTGATCTTCACCTGCAACAGCGAGCGGACGTTGCGATCGAGCGTCGTCTCCCAGAGCTGCTCGGGGTTCATCTCGCCTAAGCCCTTGTAGCGCTGCTGCGTCACGCCCTTCGCGCCGATCGCCATCACGGCGTCCAGAAGCGCGCCGGGACCGGCGACCTGCACTTCCTCGCCCTTGCGCAACAGCATCGCGGGCTTGGCATAGACCGCGTTCAACGCCGCCGCATGCTCGTCGAGCTTGCGCGCCTCGGCGGACGCGAGCAGCGCAGTGTCGAGCACCACCGCCTGCTTCACGCCGCGCAATTCGCGCGTGAAGACATAGCCCTCGGCCTCGACGCGGCCTTCCCAGCCGCGCTCGATATCCTCGGCAAGCGCATCGAGTCGCTCAGCGACATCATTGGCGCGCCATTGCGCCTCTTCCGCCGGCAGCGTGCCGAGCGGTTTTAACGCGCCGGCAATCGCCGCCTGCTCGGCGACGCGGCGGTCGTAGCGCGAATGCAATTGCGTCAGGATGTGGCGGATGACGCGCGCCTCCTCGACCAGCGCGCGCAAGTCGGAGCCGGCGCGCTCCTCGCCGGTCGCGAGCCGCAGCACCGCACCGTCGATGCCGTTCACGATCATGTAATCTTCGCGGGCGCGCTCGTCCTTCAGATATTGCTCGGAGCGGCCGCGCGAGACTTTGTAAAGCGGCGGCTGCGCGATGTAGACATAACCGCCTTCGATCAATTCGCGCATCTGCCGGTAAAAGAAGGTGAGCAACAGCGTGCGGATATGCGCGCCGTCGACGTCGGCGTCGGTCATGATGATGATTTTGTGGTAGCGCAGCTTGTCGACGTTGAAATCGTCGCGGCCGATGCCGGTGCCGAGCGCGGTGATCAGCGTGCCGATTTCCTGTGATGAGAGAACCTTGTCAAAACGCGCGCGCTCGACGTTGAGGATTTTTCCCCGCAACGGCAGCACCGCCTGATATTCGCGGGCGCGGCCCTGCTTCGCCGAGCCGCCGGCGGAATCGCCTTCGACCAGGAACAGCTCGGATTTGGCGGGATCGCGCTCCTGGCAATCGGCGAGCTTGCCGGGGAGGTTGGCGACATCGAGCGCGCTTTTGCGGCGCGTGAGCTCGCGCGCTTTGCGCGCGGCTTCGCGCGCAGCCGCGGCTTCGACGACCTTGCCGACGACGCGCTTGGCGTCGGCCGCATGCTCTTCGAGCCATTGGCCCAGAAGCTCGTTGATCACGCCTTCGACGACCGGCCGCACCTCGGAGGACACCAACTTGTCCTTCGTCTGCGAGGAAAATTTCGGGTCCGGCACTTTCACCGAGAGCACGCAGGTCAGGCCCTCGCGGCAATCGTCGCCGGTGAGGTCGACCTTCTCTTTCTTGGACAGGCCGGAGCGGTCGGAATAGCCGGTGATCTGCCGCGTCAGCGCGCCGCGGAAGCCGGCGAGATGCGTGCCGCCGTCGCGCTGCGGGATGTTGTTGGTGAACGCCAGCACGTTTTCGTGATAGCCGTCGTTCCACCACAGCGCGACTTCGACATTGATGCCGTCACGCTCGCCGCGCACGACGATCGGCGCCGAGATGAGCGGCTGCTTGGTGCGGTCGAGATAGCGCACGAAGGCTTCGACGCCGCCTTCGTAATGCAGCTCCTCGCGTTTGATCTCGGCGTGGCGCGCATCGGTGAAAACGATGCGCACGCCGGAATTCAGGAACGCCAGTTCGCGCAGGCGATGCTCGATGGTCTTCGCGTCGAACTCGACCATGGTGAACGTGTCGGTGCTCGGCAGGAAGGTGACTTCGGTGCCGCGCTTTGGGCGCTCGCCCTCCATCGGCGCATCGCCGGTGACGAGCAGCGGCGATACCGCATCGCCATGCGCGAATTCGATCAGGTGCTCTTTGCCGTCGCGCCAGATGCGCAGCTTCAGCCACGACGACAGCGCATTGACCACGGAGACGCCGACGCCGTGCAGGCCGCCGGACACTTTGTAGGAATTCTGGTCGAATTTCCCGCCGGCATGGAGCTGCGTCATGATGACTTCGGCGGCGGAGACGCCTTCTTCCGCATGGATGTCGGTCGGGATGCCGCGGCCGTTGTCGGAGACGGTGCACGAGCCGTCGGCATTGAGCGTCACCTGGATCAGCGTCGCGTGGCCGGCGAGCGTCTCGTCGATGGCGTTATCGACGACCTCGTAGACCATGTGATGCAGGCCGGAGCCGTCATCGGTGTCGCCGATATACATGCCCGGGCGCTTGCGCACGGCGTCGAGGCCGCGCAGCACTTTGATCTGCTCGGCGCCGTAGCTTTCGGATGAATTGTCGACGGGAAGGATGCGCGCGGGTTCGGCCATGTCTCTCTGAGAGGTGTTGGAAAAGGGTGCGGCCGCAGCCACGATTCGCGAGGCTCTATTCTACTCGAAAAGATCAGCGGATTGCACCCTGAAGGGAGCGGTTTTGGACGGTTTTCCAGGCGCAGAAAGCGCCCGGATTTCATTGGGTTGATATGGCGTCGGCGGGGCCGGTTTTTGAGAGCCGGATCGGCGCTAATTGCCGCGCGAAATCCGTCCCGGCGTGACGCGCAGGATTTGCGCGCGGTCGGTGAGCTCGGCGAAGGCGGCATCGTCGGCGCCGGTCATCCAGACCTGGCCGCCGAGGCCTACGAGCTCGTCGAAGAGCGCGGCGCGGCGGAGCGGATCGAAATGCGCGGCGATCTCGTCGAGGAGCACGATCGGCACGATGCCGCTTGCCGCCGCGACTAGATGCGCGTGGGCGAGAACGAGGCCGGTCAGGAGCGCCTTCTGCTCGCCGGTCGAGCATTGGCGGGCCTCGAGCCCTTTCGGGCCATGGCGCACGACGAGATCGCTCGTATGCGGACCGATGAGGGTGCGCCCGGCGGCGGCGTCGCGGCCGCGGTTCTCGGCGAGCATCGCGCGGTAGCGGTCCTCGGCGGCGAGCGCCGGCATGCCGGCGACCAGCGCCTCGATGTCGCCGGTTAGCGCGATCTCGGCAAAGGGAAAGAGTGAGTCCTGCTGGCGCTCCGCCGAGATGAGCGCCACGAGGCGCGAAACCGTATCGCGGCGAGCGGCGGCCACTGTGACAGCGAGTTCCGCGACCTCGTGTTCGGCCGCCTCCAGCCAGCGGCGGTCGGCGGCGCCCTCTTCGAGCAGGCGGTTGCGGTTGCGCAATGCCCGCTCGAGCGCGTTGACGCGCGTCCCGTGGTCGGGATCGACCGCGAGGACCAGGCGGTCGAGAAACCGCCGCCGCTCGCCGGCAGGCCCGGTGAAGAGCTGGTCCATCCCCGGCGTCTGCCAGACGAGGCGCAGGTGATCGGCAAGCGCCCGGGCCGAGGGTGCGGGGGCGCGATCGATGCGGAAGCGGCGGGCCTGCGGCTCCCCGCCATCCGGCGGCTCGAGGCCCGCGCCGAGCTGCACGCGTCCCCGGCTACCTTCGATCTCGACCGATATGGCGAAACCGCCGCTGCCGCGGATCCGCGCGCATTCGGCGAGCTCGGCGCGGCGCAGGCCGCGGCCGGGCGAAAGCAGCGACAAGGCTTCGAGCACGTTGGTCTTGCCGGCGCCGTTCTCGCCGGTCAGCACGATCATGTGCGCGTCGAGCGCAAGATCGAGCGCCGGATAGGAGCGGAAATCGGCAAGGATCAACCGCCGCACCGCCGGCGCGGTGAGATTTTGCGGGCGCGCCGCGACGGCGCGGGATTCGGCATGCATCGGCTTCGGGTGTGCCACGAAAGCCGCGAGAGGGACAGCAGGCGTTAGCCGCGATCGGCGCCGGCGAGAAGCGCCAGGAGATGGTCTTCATCAGGGCGGGCCGATACACGCGGCTGCACGCCGGCCGCTGAAAGCGGCTCGGCGACATCGTTCGACAAAGCGAAGTGCAGGAGCTTTTTTGCGTCCGCCCAAAGCGCCGCGCGATCTGCCAGCGTGACGAAGAGCTCCGCACTGCGGCGGGAATAGTGCAGCACTGCATCTACCTCGCCGGTTCGCAGCGCCGCTTCGGCCTCCGGCGTCAGCGACGGTGCTTCACGTGCGACATACGTCTCAACCACATCGAGATCGAGGCTCATCTCTTTTGCGGCGGCTCCGATGTCGGGCTTGCGATGGCGGCCTGCGAGATAAAGGACGTGGCGCAATCGCGCCGAATCTTGCCGCAACAGCTCGACAAGCTCCTGCACATCCGCGCCGACGCGAATGGGCGCGATCCAATCCACCCGCTCTGCCGCTTCGCGCGTGCGTTCGCCGACAACATACAAGGGCGCGTCCGCAAGCTCCCGCACGTCTACGGCGGCGAAAGCGTGCGCGCTTGTCGCAACGATCGCATCGAATTTTTGGGCCGGCAGTTTCACCGGGAAGCCGACAATCTCGATGACTGGCGAGATCAGGCTTGCATGACGGAGCGCCGCGAGATGCACCGCGGTGCGCTCGGAATCGGCTTTCGCGCGGGTCAAAAGGATGCGCATTTGTTACCGCCTTCGCGGAGCAAACCGGTTTGCATCCGGCCAGCGCGGGCGCATTTGCCCCTGGACCCCGGGTCGCCTTCGGCGCGGGATGTGGTCGCATCGCTGCACGCTTCCGGAGACGCCGCTCACGCCGCGAGCACGCCGGCGGGCAGTCGTGTCAGCAATTCCTCACCTGCGCTCTTGCCGATGGCGCCGGCCTCGGCAGCCGGCCCCGAGCGCTGCACGGCAAACGCTTCCGAGCCGTCCGGCCGCAGCACCGTGCCGCGCAGCGAGAGTTGTCGGTTGGCGATTTCGGCAAGACAGGCGATCGAGGTTCGGCACGATCCATCGAGTGCGGATAAAAACGCGCGCTCGGCGGCGACGGCCAAACTCGTCGGCTCATGCAAGATCGGCCCGACGCAGTCATGCGTCGAGCGATCGTCGGCGCGCACCATGATGCCGATCGCGCCCTGCGCGGGCGCCGGCAAAAAATCGCGCGTCGACAGAATTGCCGTCGCTCTGTCCTGCAGCCCGAGTCGCTTCAGGCCGGCGAGTGCGAGCAGCGTCGCGTCGACCTCGCCGGATTCGACCTTGCGTAGCCGCGTTTCGACATTACCGCGCAAGAGCGGCGTCTCGAGATCGGCGCGCTTATGCCTGACCTGCGCTGCACGCCGGAGCGACGCGGTGCCGACGCGCGCCCCGCGCGGCAAGTCTTCGAGCATCTTCGCAAGAGATGAGACGAAGCAATCGCGGACATCCTCGCGCTCGAGAAAGCCCGGAATCGAGAGATCGTCGGGGATCAGCGTCGGAATGTCCTTGCCCGAATGCACGGCGAGATCGATCTCGTCGTTGAGCAGTGCGAGATCGAGCTCTTTGGTGAACAGGCCCTTGCCGCCGGCCTCGGCGAGCGGGCGGTCCTGGATGGCGTCGCCGGTCGTGCGGATCACGCAGACGGAGATCGCCTCCTCGGAGACGCGGTGTGCATGGGCGAGCTTCGCACGCACCTCATGCGTCTGGGCGAGCGCCAGGGGAGAGCCGCGCGTGCCGATCCGCAATCGTGGAAAGCTCATGCGACCTCGTTCGTGTTCGCGGGCGCGCGGCAGCACCCAGCTTAAGCCATGCTAATTTCGCGCATTTGCGCCTGAGATGCGAGCCCTGCCGCGCTGGTTTGACAAGGGGGTCGCCCGGTCCGTAAGAGACGCCCGGGCCCAGGTGGCGGAATTGGTAGACGCGCTGGTTTCAGGTACCAGTGATGCAAGTCGTGGAGGTTCGAGTCCTCTCCTGGGCACCAAGGGTTGTAGAGTTCCGCTCAGGAAATCCACTACTTAAGTCTTCTGGCATGTCCTGCGACGTTACACGCGGGTGATACATGCCACTTGTTATTGGAGACGCAGGACCAATCAAACTAAGCATCCGCTACGTACGATGCTTTGGAGTTCACCTGCTGGAATGGCGAGATCGTGCGTATCGCCTTCGTCCTCGACTGCCACGACCGCGAGGTCATCGCCTGGCTGGCAACAACAGCTGGAATCTCCGGCGAGATGATCCGCGAT
>DATAOB010000128.1:0-8628 GCA_036265935.1 Beijerinckiaceae bacterium | reverse complement strand
TCAGGATCGGCAAAAGCATACCTGGTCGGACGAGGTTTGAGGGCCGCAACCCCCTTGTCTGATAACGTCTTGCGCATGGCCAAATGCTCGGGCTAAATTTCGGCTAACGGCACACCAGTGCAAATGGAAGTAAACTGCTGCTAACAAACAGCAAGTCTTCCCAGGGACATACGAGGCTTTCTTGCGTCCAATTAACAGGAATTTTCTCGTCCGTAGCAGCCTCCCCGTCTGCATGTGTGACGCGCCCGCCGGCTCCTCCCCCGGCGGGTGCTTTCGTTTGAGCACGCTCTTCGAAGCCGCTAAGAGCGACCCATGGAACCCGTCCACGTAATCGGAGGCGGCCTGGCTGGCTCGGAGGCGGCCTGGCAGATTGCCCGCGCCGGCGTTCCGGTCGTGCTGCACGAGATGCGGCCGGTTCGCGCCACCGACGCGCACCGCACCGACAGTCTTGCCGAGCTCGTCTGCTCGAATTCCTTTCGCTCGGACGATGCAGCGACGAATGCGGTCGGTATCCTCCACCGCGAGATGCGAGCGCTCGGTTCGCTGATCATGGCCTCGGCGGATGCCCACCAAGTGCCGGCGGGCGGCGCGCTGGCGGTCGATCGCGATGGCTTTGCCAGCGCTGTCACGGCAACCATCGCCGCAGAGCCATTGATCGATATCCGCCGCCAAGAGATCGCCGGTCTGCCGCCCGCCGATTGGGACAGCGTCATCATCGCCACCGGCCCGCTGACCTCGCCAGCATTGGCAGCGGCCGTCCAGGCGCTCACCGGCGAAGCGGAACTCGCCTTCTTCGACGCGATCGCGCCGATCGTCCATCGCGATTCGATCGACATGGACAAAGCCTGGTTCCAGTCGCGCTACGACAAGGCGGGTCCGGGCGGCACCGGCGCTGACTACATCAACTGCCCGCTGTCGCGCGACGTGTACGAAGGTTTCGTCGACGCTCTGCTCGCCGCGGAGACGAGCGAGTTTCGTGAATTCGAAGGCACGCCCTATTTCGACGGCTGTTTGCCGATCGAGATCATGGCGGCGCGCGGTCGCGAGACGCTACGCCATGGCCCGATGAAGCCGTTCGGCCTGACCAATCCGCATGCGCCGGAGCGCAAGCCTTATGCGGTCGTGCAGCTACGGCAGGACAACGCGCACGGCACGCTCTACAACATCGTTGGATTCCAGACGAAGCTGAAACACGGCGCACAGAAGGAAGTGTTGCGCCTGATTCCCGGTCTGGAGAATGCCGAGTTCGCGCGCCTCGGCGGCCTGCATCGCAACACGTTTCTCAACTCGCCTAAGCTTTTGGATGAGCAGTTACGGCTAAAGGTCCAGCCTCGCTTGCGTTTTGCCGGCCAGATCACCGGCTGCGAGGGTTATGTCGAGAGCGCCGCGATTGGACTGATTACTGGGCGTTTCGCCGCAGCGGAGCGGTGTGGCGAAACGCTGGCGCCCCTGCCCGTTACGACCGCACTCGGCGCCCTAATCGGCCATATAACCGGCGGCCACATCGAGACAATCGATGCCGGGCCGCGCTCATTCCAGCCGATGAATGTCAATTTCGGTTTGTTTCCCCCGCTCGCGTCCGCCCCGAAAGCGGAGGATGGGCGCAGACTGCGCGGCCCGGAGAAAGCGCTGGCCAAGAAGCGCGCATTGAGCGAACGCGCCGGGCGCGATCTCGAGACGTGGATATCAGGCCCGCAGCGCCATGCAGCGGAATGAAAAGAAAATGCCCGGCGCAAGGCCGGGCATTCCCTTGTAGATGTGCGGCTGAAATCAGTAGCGTGCGACCATGGAGAGCCCGGTTCCGGCAATCGGCGCGATGCCGAGCCCGCCGACGACGCAACCATTGTTGTTGTTTCCAATGAAGAAGAAGCCGTTGGTATTATTGTTATTGCGGCAATTGTCGAAGGTGCCCTGGAAATCGCTCTCTGTCCCGAGCACTAGCCCCATTGGCCGCCGACAAGGAAACCGAAGCGGTTGTAGATGTTGCCGTTATTGCCGAAGGCATTGGTCACCGACAGAGCGGCGGCCGCGGATCCACGCCCAGATTCGTGCCGGTGGTGGTGATGACTCTGGAATTGCTCCACATGCCGCCGCCGTTCACGCCGACAGCTCAGAATGGGCGGCGGAATGTACGCCTGCGGCGGCGCCTTGCGGGACGGAAGATCGGCCGCGATGGCCAGCCGGCGATGGTGGCGGTGGCGACGGAGGCCATAAGGATTTTGCGTAGCATTGGATTTACCCCTCACTTGGAAAGAGCTGTTGCTCAGCTTGTTGACGACAGAATAACCTCCCGCGAGGCAAAAAGATCGGGCAGTTCCAGCCTCCGTGCGCGCGATTGTCTAGCTGTGGCAGTGGAACCTAAACAATAGGCAGATAAATGCGAGAAAGAGGAGGACATCGCGCCCGGGCGGCATCAGGGCTGCCGGCTTCCGCGCCAAAACCGCCACTGCCGACGCCATAGTGGCACCTCGGTCAGGGCAAAAGGATGAGAATCGCGGTGCTCCATGGCCGCGAGATAGAGTGGCAACACCGCCAGCGGCAAAAAAGCTGGGCGGGCAACCGATGCGATGGAACCGGCCAAGGCTTGCCCCTGCTCGAGGTGGTCTCGCGCGATCGTCCGCAACTCGCCCAAGGCTTCGCGCAGTTCAGGCGTGCCCAGCCGGGCGATCACATCGGCGCGCGAGGTTCCGTGTCTCGCCAGGAGATCGGCGGGCAAAAAGCATTGCCCGCGCGCTGCGTGGAGCGGCAATGCCCGCAACAGACCGGTGATCCCCCAGGCGATTCCGGCGGCATGCGCTGCCTCATCGGCAGGCTGGCCTGACAGGATTTTCGCCGCCGCGCGGAAAAGGCAGGCCGCGGTCGCGTCGCAAAAGGCGATGAGAGCCCGCATATCCGGCATCGGATCATCGTAAAGATCGAAGCGCCGGGCTTCGATCAGCGTGGAGAAATCGGCGCGGGAGAGCCCGAATTTCGCGATCGTGTCGAGAAATGCGTCTGCGACAGGATGGGCCTGGACGTCGCCACGCGCCGCATCTTCCAGCGCCTCGGTCCACCATTGCAGGCGGATTTCGCCGGGCATCGGGTCGGAGACCACGTTGCGAATGCGCACGATCTCGATGTTTAAGGCATAAAGGGCGTGGAGATGCGGGCGCTTGTCTGCTGGCGCGAACAGGCTCGCAAGCCAGCGGTCGCGATCATGCTCGTGTACCAGTGCCCCACAATATTCATAGTGGCCCGCGAGCGACGCGACACGAGCCGTCTCGGCCCCCTCCCCAGCCATCATGGCGCGGCGATCAACGCCGCGGCGACGCGCCGTTTCTCACCGAGCAGGATGTTGTAGGTGCGCGCCGCGGCGCCGGTCGCCATCGGCTCGCTGACAATCCCGCGGGCGCGTAGCGCTTTGCGTAGAGCGGGCGCAAGGGGCACGAAATTCGGCCCGGTGCCGACGAGCAGATGCTCGATTGCGCCTTCCGGCTCCTCGAACAGCGGTGCGAGCGACTCCACATCGATCTGCGACGGGTCGGAAACAGGCCAGGCGAGAACGCCCGACGGCAGCGCCAGGATCGAGCCGCGATGCGACACGCCGGCAAAGCCGAAACCGCCGGCACCGTAGGCGTCGATCGAATGCGCGCCGGGAACAAAGCCGTCCGGTCGACTGCCCGCCATGGTCTGGCTTAGGCCACCTTGGCGCGCGGCTTTGTCTCGACTTTTTCCTCCGGCACCGGCGCCGGCTCGACGCTGTCGCTGCGCAGGCCGAGATAAATCAGCATCGGCGAGCAGATGAAGACGGAGGAGTAGGTGGCGACGAAAATCCCCCACATCATCGCCAGCGAGAACGAGCGGATCACCTGGCCGCCGAAGATGACAAGCGAGAGCAGCGCGAGAAAAACGGTCGTTGCCGTCATGATCGTGCGCGGCAGCACTGCGTTTACCGATAAGTCGATGATGTCTGCGGTCGACATGCGTTTGTATTTGCGGATCATCTCGCGGATGCGGTCGAGCACGACGACCGTCTCGTTGAGCGAATAGCCGACGATGGTCAAAATCGCGGCGATCGAGGTCGTGTTGAATTCGAGCTGCGTGATCGAGAAGAAACCGACGGTCAGCAACAGGTCGTGCATGGTGGCAATGACGGCGCCGACGGCAAACTGCCATTCGAAGCGGAACCAGAGATAGCTCAAGACCGCGATAATCGAGACAACGACGCCGAGCGTACCCGATTGCACGAGCTCGCCGGAGACGCGCGGACCGACAACCTCGGTGCGGCGGATTTCATAGGCGCCCTCGACGGCCTTGCGCACCTTCTCCACTGCCGCCTGTTGCGCCGCATCGCCGCCGGGCTGCAGACCGAAACGCAGCGTCACATCGGAGGCACTGCCGAAGCCTTGCACCTCGATGTCGCCGAGGCCGAGGTGCTCGCCCGTCGAGCGCAATTGTGCCAGATCGGCCGTGCCGGATTTGGCGCGTAGCTCCATCAGGGTGCCGCCGGCAAAGTCGATACCGAAATTCATGCCCACGGTCAGAAAAAGCGTGACTGAGACGATCGAAAGAAAAGCCGAGAACGGATAGCTCACGCGCCGGAAGCGCATGAAGCCGAATTTCGTGTTCTCCGGGGCCAGACGCAGGAGCTTCATGTCAGATACTCAAATGGGCAGTCGCGTCGGCCGCGCATAGCGGTACCAGACGGCGATCATCATCCGCGTCATCGTTACCGCGGTGATGATCGTGGTCAGAATGCCGAGCGCCAGCGACACGGCGAAACCGCGCACTGGCCCAGAGCCGAGAAAATACAGGATTGCTGCCGCAACGAACATCGTCACGTTGGAGTCGACGATTGTCGCGAAGGCGCGCTTGAAGCCAGCATCGAGCGCCGAGATGATCGAGCGGCCCATGTGCGCTTCCTCGCGGATGCGCTCGTAGATGAGCACGTTCGAGTCGACGGCCATGCCGATCGTCAGCACAATGCCGGCGATGCCGGGCAAGGTCAGCGTCGCGCCGAGCAGCACCAGCGCGGCGAAGATGAAAGCGATATGCACGAACAGCGCAAGATTGGCGAATACGCCGAATATGCCGTAAGTGATAAGCATGTAGCCGACGACGAGCGCTGCCCCGACATAAGCCGCGCGCTCGCCGGCTTTGATCGAGTCCTCGCCGAGGCCGGGTCCGACCGTTCGCTCTTCGACGATATTGAGTTTGGCGGGTAATGCGCCGGCACGTAGCAGGATCGCGAGATTGGTTGCCTGCTCCACCGTGAAGCGACCGGAAATCTGACCGGCGCCGCCGGTGATCGGCTGCAAAATGCGCGGCGCGGAAATCACCTTGTTGTCGAGAACGATGGCGAACGGTTTGCCGACGTTCTTCGTTGTGACGTCGGCGAATTTCTGCCCGCCGCGAATATTGAAGCGGAAATTGACGATGGGCTCGCTCGTGCGCTGATCGAAGCCGGGCTGCGCATCGGTCAAGTCCTCGCCCTGCACCATCACCTGCTTTTCGACGGGCAGCTTGCCGGGTTCTTCCGTCTGGTCGAGCAGTTCGATGTCCGCCGGGTTGGCGCCCGGCTCGGCGACAAGGCGGAATTCCAGTTTTGCGGTGGTGCCAAGAATCTCCTTGAGCTTTTCGGGATCCTGCAGTCCCGGCACCTGGACGAGAATGCGATCGGCGCCTTGGCGCTGAATGTTCGGTTCCGTCGTGCCGAGCGCGTCGACGCGGCGGCGCAAGACCTCGATCGATTGATCGACGGCGCGGCGCACCTTGTCGGCAATCCCCGCATCGGTGACGGTGACCTGGATCAGGCCGTCGGGCGAATCCTTGACATCAAGCGAGCCGGCGCCGCCGCCCCCGAGCAGCACATTGCCGGTCTGTTGCTGCAACTGGCGGAGCCTCGGCAGGACTTTCGCGCGATCGTCCGGATTGGCGACACGGAACTGCACGCCGCGCGCTTGCGTCCCGATCCCGCCGGTGATCGGCACGCGCTCTTCGCGCAGAACACGGCGGACGTCGTCCCGCAGATTGTCGACTTGGGTTTTGAGGACGGAGGCCTGATCGACTTCGAGCAGGACATGCGAGCCCCCCTGCAAATCGAGCCCGAGCACGATTGTGCGCATCGGCAGCCATGGCAGGTGTTGGGAGATTGCCTGCCGCGTCGACGGCGACAACATGCTCGGCACAACAACCAACAACGCGATCAGCGTCATGCCGATGATGGCGGCGACTTTCCAGGTGGCGTAACGCAGCATGAATCAGTCCGTAATGAGCCGGCGCTCGCCTAGCTCGCTTCCTTGACCGGCTCGCCCTTCGACCGGACGTCCGAGATCATCGCCCGCAGGAGCCGAACTCGCACATTGGGCGCGATTTCCACCTCCACCTCGCTGTCGTCGACCGACTTCGTCACCTTGCCGATGAGGCCGCCGGTGGTGATGACGATGTCGCCGCGGCGCACGTTCTTCACCATCTCCTGCTGGGTCTTGGCCCGCTTCTGCTGCGGCCGCAGGATGAGGAAATACATGATGACCAGGATGATGCCGAACGGCGCCAGCTGCATGATGACATCGGTGCCTCCGGGCGTCGCAGCCTGGGCGTAGGCCGGGGTAACGAAGAACATTGAGCTTTCCGCGTGCGGCGAGGCTGCCAAAACGCCCCGCAAAAAGTGGCGCGGACTATAGCGATGAAGTCCACGAAAGCAACAAATCGCGGCTGCGGCGCAATGGTCTCGCGGAAGACTTGGCGGACCCTTTGCGGCTCGGGCTTAGCCGGGTAGAAGCGCCGCATATGCCTGCCGATCCCCCCACTCCTACTCCTGGTTCTCCAACTCGTTCACCCGAGTTCACCCGCGAGGTGGCGCGGATCGCCGCCGCCCTCGAGCGTCTCGCCCCGCCGGCTGCGGCGAAGCCGGATTTTGCTTCCGCCGAGGCTTTCGTCTGGCAGGCGGCGAGCGCATCACTCCTGCCGGTCGCAAAGGTGAATCGCGTCGACCTTGTCCTGCTCAAGGGCATCGACCGCGTCCGCGACCAGCTTGCCGAGAATACCGAGCGCTTCGCCCGCGGCTTCGCCGCCAACAACGCCCTCCTCTGGGGCGCGCGGGGTATGGGAAAATCCTCGCTTGTCAAAGCGATACATGCCGACGTTAATGCGCGGCTTTCAGGTCAGGCGAACTTTCGGCCGCTCAAGCTAATCGAAATCCATCGCGAGGACATCGACAGCCTGCCGGCGCTGATGGGGCTCGTCCGCAACGCGCCCTTCGGCTTCCTGATCTTTTGCGACGACCTCTCCTTCGACGCCGACGACACGAGCTACAAGTCGCTGAAGGCGGTGCTCGACGGCGGCATCGAGGGGCGGCCTTCGAACGTGCTGTTCTACGCCACGTCGAACCGCCGCCACCTCCTCCCGCGCGACATGATGGAGAACGAGCGCTCGACCGCCATCAATCCCGGCGAGGCAGTCGAGGAAAAGGTCTCGCTCTCCGATCGTTTCGGGCTGTGGCTCGGCTTCCATCGCTGCAGCCAGGACGATTATCTCGCCATGGTGTTCGGCTATGCTGAGCGCTTCGGCCTCGAGATGGAACCCGATAAGCTTCGGGCCGAATCGCTCGAATGGGCGACGACGCGCGGCGCGCGGTCCGGCCGCACCGCCTGGCAATACATCCAGGATCTTGCCGGACGGTTGGGCAAGCAGACGGAATAGCCAAGCGATGCTTCGGCTCTTCGGCGCGGCGATCCTCGCATTCGCGCTTTGCCCGGGTGCTGCGCTGGCCGAGTGCCCATCCTGCGCAGTCCAGGCGAAGCTCGGGGACGGCTGGTCCGTCGCGGCGCCGCAGGACGCCGGATTCGAGTCCGCGACGCTCTGCGCCGCCCTCGATCCCGCGACACTCGATCAAGCCAACATCCACAGCGTGCTGGTCGAGCTGCATGGCAAGCTCATCGCGGAAATTTACCGCGAGGGCGCCGACCGCTCGATCTACAGCCTCTTTACGCGCCGTCGCTTTCGATGCGAGCACGCAACACGACATGCGCTCGGTCAGCAAAAGTTTCGTCGGCCTGCTCGCCGGAATCGCCATCGGCGAGGACGCAATCAATCCCTCCGCGCCTGTTCTCGATTATTTCCCCGAGCTCGTCGATCTGCGCAATCCGGAGCGCAACGCCATCAACGTCGAGCATCTCCTGACGATGAGCAGCGGCCTGCATTGGGAAGAGACGCTCGCAACCTATGGCGGGTTCGCCAACGACGAGACGCATCTCTATTGGGCGTGGAATCCCGACCGCCTCGTCTTGTCGCGAGCGCTCGATGCGCCGCCCGGCACGCGCTTTGTTTTGAGTTGTCGTTCGCTTGCATCCATGTGTCCGGCCTGCTGGTGCGGCGAGCGCCGTTGGCTAAGATGGTTTCCGCGGCGGGAGTTCTAGTCAGGAGAAGCGGCCGTTATGGCCACGGGATTGCGCGGAGTGTCTCCCGTCACGGATCGAACGATTCGGTTTGCGCTGTGCGGCCGGTATGGGCTGCTTCGTGCCTCGGGGTTGGGTTTAAGCGATCGCCGCAGGCTGCGGCGCGCCGGCATAACGTTCTGCGCTCGTCATCAGCTTCCAGGCGATGCGCGCAATCTTGTTGGCGAGCGCGACTGCCGCGAGTTTTGCCGGC
>DATAOB010000127.1:0-18878 GCA_036265935.1 Beijerinckiaceae bacterium | reverse complement strand
CCAGCAGGGGATTGTAGATCTCTAAGTAGGATGTAGTCTTTATCCGCAGCGAGGGTGCGAGCGCGCGCGCACCGATCAGAGGAGACTTTTCCGCGAACCTCCCGGGAGAACAAACCGGAACAAGTGGCTAAATCCGGAATTCCGGACTGGCTAAAACTTTCGGCGCTCTCGTCTAAGTCTTTGACTTTGTTGGTGCCCAGGGGCGGAATCGAACCACCGACACTGCGATTTTCAGTCGCATGCTCTACCAACTGAGCTACCTGGGCGCGCCGGCCTGCCGGGCGCGGCCATATAGGGGAGACGACGCGGCCTTGTCCAGCACGCGCCGGGCGGGTTGCCCTTCTGCCGTTGCCTCTCCTAGAGGGGGTGCGCGGCAGGTGGGCAGAGGTGCATGGATCAGGTCGATTGCGTGGTCGTCGGCGCCGGTGTGGTCGGGCTCGCAATCGGGCGGGCGCTGGCACAAGCCGGCCGCGAGGTGATCATTCTCGAAGCAGCGGAGGCGATCGGCACCGGCATTTCCTCGCGCAACAGCGAGGTCATTCACGCCGGCATCTACTATCCGAAGGACAGCCTGATGGCGCGCTTCTGCGTCGCCGGAAAGCGTGCGCTTTATCAATTCTGTGCCGATCACGGCGTGCCGCATAAAAACTGCGGGAAGCTCATCGTCGCCACTAACGGGGCCGAGGCGGGCAAGCTCGCTTCGATCGAAGCACGGGCGCGGGCGAATGGCGTCGAGGATCTCCGCTTTCTGACCGCGGTCGAGGCGCAGGCGCTGGAGCCGGCGCTCGCCTGCAGTGGCGCGCTGCTCTCGCCATCGACCGGAATCGTCGATTCGCATCATCTGATGCTGGCGCTGCTCGGGGATGCGGAGGCGGTCGGCGCGAGCCTTGGCCTCAACGCGCCGCTCGTCGGCGGGCGCGCGGGAGAGGCGGGGATTGCACTCCGGATCGGCGGCGCCGAGCCGATGACGCTCGCCTGCCGGCTGCTCGTCAACGCAGCGGGCCTCGAAGCGCCGCTGATCGCGCGAAACATCGCCGGCATGCCGCAGGAGGCCGTGCCGACCCGCTACTTCGCCAAAGGCAATTACTTCACCCTGACCGTGCGGTCGCCCTTCTCCCATCTCATCTATCCGGTGCCGGAGCCCGGCGGCCTCGGCGTGCACCTGACGCTCGATCTCGGCGGGCAGGCGAAATTCGGCCCGGACGTCGAGTGGGTCGAGACGATCGACTACAATGTCGATCCGGCGCGCGGCGAGCGCTTCTACAAAGCGATCCGCCGCTATTGGCCGGACCTTCCGGATGGCTCTCTTCAACCGGGCTATGCCGGCATCAGGCCAAAAATCGTGCCTCCGGCGATTGCGGCGCAGGATTTCGTCGTGCAAACGCCGCGAGAGCACGGCGTCGCCGGCCTCATCAACCTTTTTGGGATCGAGTCGCCGGGGCTTACGTCCTCGCTGGCGCTGGGGGACCACGTAGCCGAGATCGCGCGCAGTACTACCGCACTGAAGCCCGCTCGACCGCCTGCGCGCTTCGGCCTATGAGGGGCGCGCATTTCCAGGGAGCCGCGATGCCGTTCGATCAGAAAACCAGGGATATTCTCGCCAAGGTCTCAACCGCGACGATCACCACGATCCTTTTGAAGAAGGGTCTGCGTAATGTCTGGATGCGCGGCACGCGGCCGTTGCGCGCGGGACAGCCGCGGCTCGTCGGCCCCGCCTTCACGCTGCGCTTCGTGCCGGCGCGGGAAGATCTCGCCACGCCCGAATCCTGGGCGTCGCCGATTTCAACACGCGCGGCAATCGAGGCGATGCCGGAGGGCGTTATCACCGTCGTCGATGCGATGGGTGTTACCGCTGCCGGCATTTTCGGCGACATTCTTTGCGCGCGCATGAAGAAGCGCGGCGTCGCGGCGCTGATCACCGACGGCGTTGTGCGCGACGTCGCCGGCGTGCTCGGCACCGGGCTTCCCGTGTGGTGTCGGGGCGGCGCCGCGCCGCCGTCGGTCGCGGGTCTCACGTTCGTTGCCTGGCAGCAGCCGATCGGCTGCGGCGGCGTTGCCGTTTTCCCCGATGACATCGTCGTGGTCGATGACGACGGCGCCGTGCTCATTCCGGCAAAACTCCTCGACGAAGTGGTCGCCGCCGCGCCCGAGCAGGAGCGCATGGAAGAATGGATCATGGGCGAGGTCGACAAAGGCGCGAACCTGCCCGGCCTTTACCCCATGAATGCCGAGACCAAGGCACGCTACGAGGCGTCGAAGCGCTGACGTGGCGCGTAAGAGCAACATGAACTCAGGGAGGATCGTAAGCGGTGAGCATTCCTCAACTTTTGGTGCACAGTCCAAAGGACACGTGCGGCGTCGTCGTCGTCGAAGATTTGAAGGCCGGCACGGAGATGCTTGGCGTAATCACCGAGAACGACACGACCTTCCATCTCAAAGCTAAGATGGACATTCCGATCGGCCACAAAGTGGCGCTGAAAGACATCAAAGCCGGCGACACGATCTGGAAATATGGCGAGGACGTCGGCAAGGCGATCGCTGATGTGGCGGCGGGCGAACACCTGCACGTCCACAATATGAAGACAAAGCGCTGGTGAGGAGCCCCCGATGCAAGTCAATTCCCTGCAAGTGAACTCCGACAAGGCGATTGCCGCCGCGCGCGCGCAGACGCAAGCCGCGATCAAATCGCAAGATTACGGCAAGCTCGCCGTCACCGGTTGGCGCCGCGAGAACGGCCGCGTCGGCGTGCGCAATCACGTCGTCATCCTGCCGCTCGACGACCTCTCGAATTCCGCCAGCGAGGCGGTCGCCAACAACGTCAAGGGAACGCTGGCGCTGCCGCACGCCTACGGCCGGCTGCAATTCGGCGCCGATCTCGATCTTTTCTTCCGCACGCTGATCGGCATCGGCGCCAACCCGAACGTCGCGGCGGTGATTGTCATCGGTATCGAGGAAAGTTGGACCAAACGCGTCGTCGACGGCATCGCCAAGACTGGCAAGCCAGTGACCGGTTTCGGCATCGAAGGGCATGGCGATATCGCCACCATCGCGCGCGCCTCTTACGTGGCGAAAGAATATCTGCATTGGGCCTCGGAACTGCCGCGCGAAGCATGCGCGATGTCGGAGCTCTGGGTCTCGACCAAATGCGGCGAGTCGGACACGACCACGGGTCTGTCGTCATGTCCGACAGTCGGCAACATGTACGACAAGCTGATCCCGCTCGGCATCTATGGCGTGTTCGGCGAGACGTCGGAGATCACCGGCGGCGAACATCTGGCCAAAGCCCGCGCCGCGACGCCGGACGTGGGGGAGAAGTGGTACAAGATGTGGAAGGCCTATCAGGATGATGTCATCGAGGCGCACAAGACCGACGACCTCTCCGATAGCCAACCGACCAAGGGCAATATTGCCGGCGGCCTGACGACGATCGAGGAGAAGGCGCTCGGCAATCTCGAAAAGATCGGACGCAAATCGAAATTTATCGACGCGCTGGAGCCGGCGGAGGCGCCGGCCAAAGGTCCGGGACTTTATTACATGGATACGTCATCGGCGGCCGCCGAATGCGTGACCTTGATGGCGGCCGGCGGCTATGTCGTGCACACCTTCCCGACGGGACAAGGCAACGTCATCGGCAATCCGATCGTGCCCGTCATCAAAATCACTGGCAATCCGAAGACGCTGCGTACCATGCGCGAGCACATCGATGTCGATGTCACCGGCATTCTGCGCCGTGAGCAGACACTCGAGACCGCGGGCGACGCGTTGATCGGCATGATCCAGCGCACGGCGAATGGACGCTTGACGGCAGCCGAGGCTTTGGGTCATCGCGAGTTCGTCATCACCAAGCTGTATCGATCGGCATAGTCGGCAAATTGCGTCATTGCGATCGCAGCGAAGCAATCCAGAGTCAGTGCTTCATAGTATGAAGCGTTTGCACTGGATTGCTTCGTCGCTTCGCTCCTCGCAATGACCGAGTGTGAGGGTTCCGATGCGACTTGCATTCATCGGCTATGGCGAAGTCGGCCAGACATTCGCACGCCAATTTCTGGCGCGCGGCGATGTTGCGGTTTTGGCCTACGACATCCTCTTCGATGCTGGCGCGCTGACTGAGCGCGCGCGACAAGCCGGTGTTATCGCCGCACGAAACGCGGCGGAAGCGGCGCGCGACGCCGATGTCGTCATCTCCGCCGTAACCGCCGACGCCATGCTCAATGTCGCGCGCGACGCAGAGTCTTATTTGAAGCCCCGTCAGTTTTTCTTCGATATCAACTCCGCTTCGCCGAATACCAAGACGCGTGCGGCGGAAATCGTCAACAAAACCGGTGCGCATTACGTCGAAGGCGCCGTCATGGCAGCGGTACTCGAACCGGGCATCTCCGTTCCGATCCTCGCCGGCGGTCCCGGCGCAGCCGAACTCGCCGCACGCATGAATGCGGTCGGTATGAACATCCGCGCCGTTGCGGCGGAGTATGGCCGCGCATCGGCGATGAAGCTCTGTCGCAGCATCGTCATGAAAGGTCTCGAAGTTCTCACGGTCGAATGTGCACGGGCCGCGCAATTCTGGGATGTCGCGGACGAAGTGTTCGGCAGCTTGGAGGCGACTTATCCCGGGATGGGTTGGGCGGCGCTCGCCGAGAATTCAGCCGAGCGGGTGAGCAGTCATGGCATCCGCCGCGCCGCGGAGATGCGCGAGGCCGCCGAGATGATCGCCGATATGGGTTTGAGCCCGGCGCTCGCGCGCGCCATTGCCGACGCACAGGAACGCGGCGCGAAGGCCGCGGAGGTCAACAAAGCCGACGCGGCTTAGGGCTGCTGATGACGGCCGCTAGTTCCTGAAACTCGGATCGGTGCGATCGAGCTTGCGTAACAGTGCCGGCCAGACCAGCTCCTTCGCTGCGTTGCGCAGGCTTTCGCCTTCGCTGAGCGCCATGTTCTTTTCGATCACCGACATCTCCGTCGGATAATCCTCGCCACCGAGTGCGCGCGTGCGTACCTGCATCGTACAGGCGCGTTCCAAGAAATACATACGCAGGAAAGCCTCGGCGCAGGTCTGGCCGACAGTCAGGGTACCATGATTGCGCAACAACATGACGTTCTTGTCCCCGAGGTCTTTCTGAATCCGCGGCCGCTCGTCGTGATCGAGAGCGACGCCTTCGTAGTCGTGATAGGCAAGATCGGCCATCACCAGCTGTGCGGTCTGATTGAGCGGCAGCAAGCCTTCGCGCGAGGTCGCAACGGCGGTGCCGTCCGGCGTGTGCAGATGCATGACGCAGCCGGCATCCTCGCGCACTTCATGCACGGCGGAGTGGATGGTGAATCCGGCGGGATTAACCGAATAGGGCGAATTGCCGATCTTATTGCCGTCCATTCCCACCTTCACGAGGCTCGACGCGGTGATCTCTTCGAACATCATGCCATAAGGATTGATCAGGAAGTGGTGCTCGGGTCCCGGAATGCGTGCCGAGATATGCGTGAAGACGAGATCGTCCCAGCCGTAGAGCGCGACGAGCCGGTAACAGGCCGCGAGGTCGACGCGCAGCGCCTTCTCCGCTTCCGACATGTCTTCCATGAGCCGCAGGTGTGAAGCGCTGGACAGCATGAGGTCCTCCCAGATTGTTCGCCTACTCGGCGGCGGTGACGTTGCGGCGGGGCACGCTCTCCTCCTGCGCCGCCGGCAGACGGGCGAGAAGATCAAGCAACGCGCGGTCGTGCAAGAGCACCATTCGCTCCCTGGCGTTCAGCCAGGCGGCCGCATCCTCGATCGTCTCGGCATCATTGAGCTTGGCTTCCGCGAGCGCACGTTCGGGCGTCACCTCGCCTTTGCGTCGGCGTGACGCGGGGGGCAGGAACACTTCGTGCGTCGCGCGGAAATCGGGATCGGCATGCACGAGCCTCAGTGCGTCGCCTTCGTCGCGTCCTTCCGCCGCGAGCGCCGCGGCAAGTCCATTCGATCGGGAGGCGATCGGCGGCGGCGCGGTCTCCTCCGGCGTCACAAGCAAGCCGAGGCGCCGTAGCGCCAGTCCGATCGAGCGCTGGCCGCTCGCCCAGGATAGAAAGATTGCGAGCACGAGACCGGCGATCGTCGGGGACATCCAGGCGACCAGCGACGGCGAAATCAGCAATCCGGCGATGAGGCTCAGGATGCCGAGCGCGACGTGCGACCGATGTCGGCGCGCAATCGCTTTGAACGGAATGGAGCCGTCGTCGCGCCGCTGCGGGTCCCATCCCGTGTCGAAGCCGAAGAGAATGTTGAGAACGTGCCCGGTTTGAATGAGCATCATGATCGGCGCCAGCAGCGCCGACAGAACGATCTCCAAGAGCGTCGATATGGTGAGCCGAATGGCGCCGCCGGAGCCGCGCCGCACCTCGCCATCAATCAGCGCGATCAGATAACCGAACACCTTCGGCGCGAGCAGGATGGTCATGGTGAGCGTGAACAGATCGAGCGACCGTTTCGCATCGAACCGAGGCCAAGTGGGAAACAGCGCGAAATCGGCGGTGAAATATTCCGGCCTGATGTAACTTGCCTGGAAGACAAGCACGATGCCGACGACCAGCTGTGCCATCCAAAGTGGTGAGGCGAGATAGCCGAAAATGCCGGTCATGAAATGTTGGCGCGAAGCGAGATGCAGGCCTTTCGCTGGCACGACGCGGATGTGCTGCAGATTGCCCTGCGCCCAGCGGCGGTCGCGCGTCGAGACATCGATTAGCGAGGGTGGGCTTTCTTCGTAAGAACCGCCGAGCATCGGCAGCATGTAGACCGCCCAGCCGGCGCGATGAATCAGCGCCGCTTCGACGAAATCGTGACTTAGAATGTGCCCGCCGAATGGCGGCTTGCCGCTCAGCTCCGGCAATCCGCAATGATCCGCAAAAGCCTTGGTGCGGATGATTGCGTTATGGCCCCAATAATTGCCGTCGCGGCGCATCCAGCATGATAAGCCGGCGCCGATCACCGGGCCATAGATGCGCGCGGCAAATTGCTGAACGCGCGCAAACAGCGTGTTGCGGTTGATGATGAGGGGCAGCGTTTGAATGATGCCGGAACGGGGATCGGCCTCCATCGCTGCGGCGAGGAGCACGATCGAGGAGCCGGTCATCAGGCTGTCGGCGTCGAGCACCACCATTTGCTCGTAGGCGCCGCCCCAGCGCGTGACGAAATCGGCAATGTTGCCGGACTTGCGACTCGTATTCTTGGGCCGGTGTCGATAGAAAATGCGCGAGCCGTCGGGCAGACGCGCGCGCAAAGCGAGGAAGGCGCGCTCCTCGGCAATCCATATATCGGGATTGGTCGTGTCCGACAGGAAGAACCAATCGAAATGCGTCCCGAGGCCCGTGCGCTCGACGTCCTCGAACATCGCCTGCACGGCGGAGAAGACTCGACTGGGCGCCTCATTGTAGATCGGCATGACGACCGCGGTGCGCGCGGTGAGCGTGTCGGGCAAAGCGGGTGCGCGGCCGCGGTTGAAGAGGAGCCAGAGGAAGCCGATGAATCCGGCGGTGAATGCGATGCTGATCCAAGAAAAATTGGCGACAAAGAGGATGAGCAGCGCCCATTTGAGCGGGGTGACGCCGCCGACTTCGACGACCTTGTACATTTCATGCGCGCCGTAGATCGTCAGTGCCAAGCCGCCGCCGAATACGAGAAGCCGCGCAATCCAGGTGCCGAGCGCAAACCGTTTCTTCGAATCCTCGATTCGAGTGCGGCGGTCGAAATGCGAGAGGCTCTGCACCGGCATGTCGAGCGGTGCTTCCGGCGGCGTGTTCGGGGCCGCCCCGACGCTGCGAGAACCGGTGGGCAAGCGCATATTCGTGCGCATGGCGTTCATGCTGTCCATCGATACAGCCAAGTCTCGCTGACCGGCTTGCCGCCGACGTCCAGTAACAGGCGAATTTCCGAATAGGTTTCACTGCCGGGGTCGATGTCGAAGACGACGCGGCAGAGTTTGCGGTTCGGATAAAGATATATCCGGCTGATCGAGACCGAGCCTGGTGTGGCGCTCAAGACGTGCTTCAGTCCGGTAGTGCGCTGCGGATCGGCAAAGAGGTCTCCGGTGAAAGCAACAATGAATCGCCGGCGTTTGGGCCCGCCAGCGCCGCGGCCGCCGCGCGACGCCGACACGGAAGCAAGCACGGGCTTTGCCGGGGGTTGCCAGCACCAGAATTGGCGATAAGCGAACATGGATTCCTGCGCCAGAGGCTGCGCCGGGCGCCAATAGGCAACCATGTTGCTGTTGATTTCGGATTCGGAGGGGATTTCCACCAGTTGGACATTGCCGGCGCCCCAATCGCCGATCGGCTCGATCCACAATGAGGGCCGCGTCTCCCATTTCTGATCGTCGTCCTGATAGGAGCTGAAATCGCGGTCGCGCATCAGAAAACCGAAGCCCTTGGGATTGTCATCGACAAACGACGAGACTTGCAGCGTTTCGCGGTTGGCGACGGGACGCCAAATCCATTCGTCGCGTCCGGTGAGCATTTGCAGGCCGTTGACCTCGCAAACTGCGGGGCGGACGTCGTCGGTCCGACGCCGGTCGATCGGACCAAACAGGTACGCGGCGCTCATTGCGCCGAGGCCAAAATGATCGATTGCCGCGCGCGGGATGAGCGTCGCCTCGGTGTCGATGATCGTCGCTTCGCCCGGGCGCAAAGTGAAGCGATAGGCGCCGGTGACGCTTTCGGAATCGAGAAGGGCGTAGATGACGAGCGTATTTGAAGCTGGCGTCGGCTTCTCGATCCATACGGCACGAAAGGCCGGGAACTCTTCGCCGCGAGAATCGCCGGTACGGATCGTCAGGCCGCGCGCCATTGCGCCGAGCGTCTGGCCGCGAGCGATGGCGCGAAAGAAGCTTGCGCCCTGGAAAATTGCCGCGTCGGCAAAGCCGCCGCCTTCACGCGGCTGCAGAACCCGGAAGCCCGAAAACCCGAGATCCGGCAGGCTTTGCGGCACCTGCAACGCGCCGAAATCGAATTGGGCGCGGCCGTAAGTGAGCTGCCGCGGCGCGCCGCCTTCGAGCAGATAAATTTGCATTGGCGCGGAGAAGATGAAGCCGCGATGCAGCGGCTCGATTGCGAATCCGACATTGTCGCCGGTCCAGAGGATCGCCTCGGGTCGCGCACGGATCCCAACATACTGGTCGTAGCCAAGATTGTTGAACGGCGCCGGAAGATCGGTGCCGGCAGGCTGAAACGGCCGCTTGGCGAAGGCGCGGGCGACCTCGAGGACGTTGGTGAAGCCAAACGGAGCCGAATCCGGCGGATTCTGCCCTTGCGCGACGGCCTCATGGCTCGCCGCGACTAGGCCGCCGACGCCCGCTGCCAGCCCGCCTGCGGTCAGTTTCAGGAGGTCTCGGCGTTGCAACATCAGGCGTGAGGACTCAAGCGACTTACGCGGACCACGGCCTGCAAGGGGCGGGCCGAACCACCGCGCCCGTCTATAGCCGATCGCGGCGTGCACCTGCGAGGTGATTTTGCGGCTTTTTGCAGCGGGGAAGCCCGCTCGTGGGAATGCACCGTTTACCCTCTGCTTAATTTGGCCGCGCTTCCGAACCACGGAAGGTGCAATTATTCAGCAGCGATTGTGAACCTGAGCCAACATCTCGCAATGGACGCCGCCATTTCAAAACCTCGCCGGGCACTCGCCGTCATTCTCGCGGCGGGCGAAGGCACGCGCATGAAGTCCGCCGTGCCGAAGGTGCTGCACCGGATCGCCGGGCGCAGCCTGCTTGCGCATGTGCTCGGGGCGGTGCGCGAGGCGGAGATCGACGACGTCGCCGTCGTGATCGGTCCAGACCGGGAGGATATGGCTGCAGAGGCGCGGCGGTGCTTTCCGGGTGTCTCTGTTCATCTTCAGGCCGAGCGGCACGGGACCGCTCATGCGGTCCTCGCCGCACGCGAGGCCGTGGCGAAAGGCCATGACGACATCCTCGTCCTGTTCGCCGATACGCCGCTCATCGAGGCCGCCACGCTCCGGCATCTCCGCGAGGCGCTCGCCAGCGAAAATGCTGTCATTGCCCTTGGCTTCGAGGCAAAGGACCCGACCGGCTACGGTCGGCTCGTCCGTGATGCAGAGGGCTCGCTTCTGGCGATCCGCGAGCACAAAGATGCGACCGTCGCGGAGCGGGCGCTGACCCTTTGCAATGCCGGCCTGATGGCCTTGCCTGGGCGCCAGGCGCTGGCGATTCTCGAGGCCATCGGCAATGACAACGTCCAGCGGGAGTTTTATCTGCCCGATGCCGTGGCGGTGGCCCGACAATCCGGCCTTCACGCCGGCACAATTCTCGCCTCAGAGGAAGAGGTGATGGGGATCAACGACCGCGTCCAGCTCGCCGAGGCCGAGGCCGTGATGCAAAAGCGGCTGCGCGAGCAGGCGATGCGCAATGGGGCGACACTGGTCGCGCCGGAGACGGTGTTCTTCTCCGCCGACACCGAGATCGGCCGAGATGTCACCATCGAGCCGCATGTCGTCTTCGGACCGGGCGTGGTGGTCGAAGATGGTGCGGTGATCCACTCCTTCTCGCACCTGGAAGGTGCCCACGTCGGCAAGGGCGTGTCGGTCGGGCCCTTCGCTCGGCTCCGTCCTGGAGCGAACCTCCAAGAGGGTGCGAAGGTTGGCAATTTCGTCGAGATCAAAGCCGCCGAGATCGGCCGCGGCGCCAAGGTGAACCACTTGAGCTATATCGGCGATGCATCGGTCGGCGCCGCCTGCAACATTGGCGCCGGCACGATCACGTGCAATTACGATGGCTATTCCAAGCACCGCACCGAAATCGGCGCGAATGCCTTCATTGGCACCAACTCGTCGCTCGTGGCGCCGGTAAAAGTCGGGGCCGGCGCTTATATCGGCTCCGGCTCCGTCATCACCGAGGATGTCGCGCCTGACGCGCTGGCGCTCGGGCGCGGGCGGCAGGTCGAGAAACCGGGCTGGGCCAAGGACTTCCGCGACAGCCGTAAGGGCGTAAAGACCGGGCATAAGTGAGGGGACCATGTGCGGGATCGTCGGAATTTTGGGGAGCGCGCCGGTCGCCGATTCGATCGTCGAGGCTCTGAAGCGGCTCGAATATCGCGGCTACGACTCGGCCGGTATCGCGACGCTCGAAGGTGGCCACTTGACGCGCCGGCGGGCCGAGGGCAAGCTCAAGAACCTCGAATTGCGGCTGTCGGAATCGCCACTGCAGGGCGTGATCGGCATCGGCCACACGCGGTGGGCGACGCACGGCCGACCGAGCGAAGCCAACGCGCATCCGCATGCGAGCGACCGGCTTGCCGTCGTTCATAACGGCATTATCGAGAATTTTCGCGAGCTGCGTGAGGAACTGAGAGGTAAGGGCTTCACCTTCTCGACCGAGACCGACACCGAGGTCGTCGCCCATCTCGTCTCCTCTGAGATGCGCAAGGGGCTGGATCCGGTCGATGCTGTCGCCGCTGCCCTCCCGCGGCTCAAAGGCGCTTTTGCCCTTGCCTTTCTGTTCGAGGGCGTCGACGACCTCCTGATCGGCGCCCGGCAAGGGCCGCCGCTCGCCGTCGGCTGGGGCGCCGAGGATATGTATCTCGGCTCCGACGCGCTGGCGCTCGCGCCCTTCACCGAGGTCATCACCTATCTCGAAGAGGGCGACTGGGTCGTGCTGCGTCCCGGCCTCGCCGAATTCCATGACGAGTACGGCAACATCGTCGAGCGCGTGAAGCAGCGCACCGTCGCCGGCGCGCTGCTCGTCGAGCGCGGCAATCACCGCCACTTCATGGCGAAGGAAATCCATGAGCAGCCCGAGGTCGTGGCGCGCACGCTCGCGCACTACCTCGACATGTCGCAGGGCAGGGTGCACCTGCCGTTCGAATTTCCCTTCGATCCGAACAATCTCGATCGCATCACGATTACCGCCTGCGGCACGGCGTATTACGCCGCGCTCACCGCCAAATATTGGTTCGAGCGTTTCGCGCGTCTGCCGGTCGAAATCGATGTTGCCTCCGAATTTCGTTACCGTGAGGCGCCGCTGCCCGAGCGCGGACTGATGATCGTCGTCTCGCAATCGGGCGAGACCGCCGACACGCGCGCCTCATTGCATTATGCTCGGAGCCAGAAGCAGCACATTCTCTCCGTCGTGAACGTGCCGAGCTCGACGATCGCGCGAGAAAGCCACATCGTCGCGCCGACGCTCGCCGGCCCGGAGATCGGCGTTGCCTCGACAAAGGCACTGACCTGCCAGCTCTCGGTCCTCGCCTGTCTTGCGCTGGCGCTTGGCCGTGCGCGCGGCAAGCTCTCGACCGAGGAGGAATTCCGCCTAGTCAACGAGCTTATCTTGCTGCCGGGTCTTATGGCCGACGTGCTGAAGCACGAGGCGAAGATCGAGGCGATCGCGCATTCCTTCGCCAAGGTGCAGAGCGTGCTCTATCTTGGGCGCGGCACCAATTATCCGCTGGCGCTCGAAGGCGCGCTGAAACTCAAGGAAATCTCCTACATTCACGCCGAAGGGTATGCCGCCGGCGAATTGAAGCACGGCCCGATCGCCCTGATCGATGAAGCGATGCCGGTGGTCGTGATCGCGCCGAGCGATCGCGCTTTGGAGAAGACAGTCTCGAACGTGCAGGAAGTTGCGGCGCGCGGCGGCCGCATCGTCCTGATCGGCGATGCGAAAGCGGCCGAAGCCGCCGCCGTCGAGCTCTCAGGATTTGTCGAGATGCCGACGATGGCGCCGGAGTTCGCGGCGATCGTCTACGCGCTGCCGGTGCAATTGCTCGCCTATCACGCCGCGGTTTTTATGGGCAAAGACGTCGATCAGCCGCGCAACCTGGCAAAGAGCGTGACGGTCGAGTAGGCAACCGGCGCCACCTTGCCATCGCTCTCCGCGCGGCCCATGTTGCGGCGCGACAGAAGAAGGGGCGGCCGCCAGCTTGACGACCGATTTTACTCCAGGCCAGAGCGTGCCGGATTCCGCTGCGCTGTTCGTCCCGGGCCGGCCCCGCGGCGTCGGCGCGCGCCTGCGGGCGTATTTCCTCACCGGGCTCGTCATCGCCGGGCCGTTGGCGGTCACCGCCTGGATCGTCTGGTGGTTCATCAACACGATCGACGGCTGGGTGACGCCGCTGATCCCGAGGCTGCTGCAGCCCGATCGCTATCTGCCGTTCCATGTTCCGGGCGTCGGCGTCGTCGTCGCGCTTGTCGGCCTGACGTCGCTCGGCTTCCTCGCCGCCAATCTTGCCGGCCGCAGTCTCATCCGGCTCGGCGAGGCGATCCTCGACCGCATGCCGGTCGTGCGCGGCATCTACAAGAGCGTGAAGCAGATTTTCGAGACGATCTTCTCGCAATCCGGCACGTCGTTCCGGCGCGTCGGCCTCGTCGAGTTTCCGTCGAAGGGCAATTGGTCGATCGTCTTCATCTCGGCATCGCCAACCGGTATGGTCGTCGATGCGCTCGCCGAGGAAGAGCATCTCGGCGTGTTCCTGCCCTGCACGCCGAACCCGACGACCGGCTTCTTCTTCTATCTGCCGGCGCGCGAGGTGATCGAGATTCCGATGACGCCGGACGATGCGGCGAAGCTCATCATGTCGGCGGGGCTGATCCAACCCGAGGGGCACGCCAAGCTCACCGCATTGGCGGAGGAGATGAAGCGCCGCCGGCTAGAGCCCGGCGAGGCGGCGTGACGTTCACCCCGACCGCAATAGCCGCACCGCCTCGTCGCGTCCGAACAAATACAAGAGCACCCTGAGCGCCCGTCCCCGCGCGCTCTTCAAGTCGGGATCGTTGCGCAGGATGAGCTCACCGTCGTCGCGCGCCGCGCCGAGCAAATGCGCGTGCACGTCGAGCCGCGCAATGCGGAAGCCGGGCGCGCCGGATTGCCGCGTGCCGAGCACCTCCCCTTCGCCGCGCAGTTTCAGATCCATCTCGGCGATGCGGAAGCCGTCCTCCGTCTCGCGCAATGTTTCGAGCCGCGCCTTGGCGTTCTCGTTCAGCGGGCCTTTGTAGAGCAGAATGCAGGATGAGCGCGCCTCCCCGCGGCCGACGCGGCCGCGCAGCTGATGCAATTGCGCGAGACCGAAACGCTCAGCGTGCTCGATCACCATGATTGTCGCTTCGGGCACATCGACGCCGACCTCGATTACCGTGGTTGCCACAAGAATTTGCGTGTCGCCGCGCTGGAAGCGGGCCATCGCCTCATCCTTGTCGGTGCCCTTCATGCGGCCGTGCACGAGCCCGACTTTCTTGCCGAAAATGCGCTTGAGATCGGCGTGGCGCTCGGTCGCGGCGGCAAGATCGGTGGTCTCGCTTTCCTCCACCAGCGGACACACCCAGTAAATGCGCGCGCCGTTTTGCATTGCGCGGCCGATCGCTTCGATCACGTCGCCGATGCGCTCGCTCGGCACGGCGCGAGTGTCGATCGGTTGCCGCCCCGCCGGCTTTTCGGTGAGCGATGACGCATCCATGTCGCCGAAATAGGTGAGCACCAGCGTGCGCGGAATCGGCGTCGCCGTCATGACCAGAATGTCGGCGGCGGCGCCCTTCTCGCCCAGTGCGAGACGCTGATGAACGCCGAAGCGATGCTGCTCGTCGACCACGGCGAGCGCAAGATCGCGGAATGCGACGCCTTCTTCGATCAGCGCATGCGTGCCGACGGCGATGTCGATGTGGCCGGCGGCAAGTCCCTCAAGCGTGCGGGCGCGTTCGGCCGCTTTGTCGCGGCCGGTCAGAAGCGCGATGCGCAAGCCCGCGGCTTCAGCGAGCGGCGCGACACGGGCGAAATGCTGGCGCGCCAAGATTTCGGTCGGCGCCATCATCGCCGCCTGTGCGCCCGCTTCGACAATATGCGCCATTGCCATCAGCGCGACCAAAGTCTTGCCGGAACCGACATCGCCCTGCAGCAGACGCAGCATGCGTTTATCGGATGCGAGATCGGCGCGAATCTCGGCAAGCGCCTCGCGCTGTGAGCACGTCAGCGAAAAAGGCAGCGCGGCTTCGATCTTGCCGATGATTGTGCCCTCGGCCCTGCTCGCCCGCCCGGCCGATCTGCGCATCCGCGCACGCACCAGCCGCAGCGCCAGCTGCTGGCTCAAAAGCTCGTCGTAAGCGAGGCGCGTATAAGCCGTGCTTTCCGGCTTGATCGCGTCGGGATCGGCGGGATGGTGGATCGCGTCGAGCGCGTCCGCAAAGGCCGGAAAATTCTGCGCGGCGACAAACGACGGCTCGAGCCATTCCGGTATTCCCTGCGGCACGCGCTGCAGCGCCGCGTCGATGGCCCGCGCGATTGCGCGCGGCTGCAATCCTTCCGTCGCGCCATAGACGGGCTCGACCGCTGCAAGATTGCGTACGTTTTCGGCATCGAGCACGCGATCGGGATGCACGATCTGGCGATAGCCGTCGTAAAGTTCGAGCCGTCCGGACACGAAACGCCGCGCGCCGACGGGCAGGCTCTTCTCGATCCAGCTGACATTGGCCATGAAGAAGACGAGCTGCACGTCGCCGGTATCGTCCTCGACATGCACGCGGTAGGGGCCTTTGGCATAACGCCCGCCCGGCGAGCGGTGCTCGGTCACGCGCACGTCGAGCACGACCTGCTTGCCGATCTCTGCATCGATGATTTTCGGCCGCGCGCGGCGGTCGATCGTGTCGTAGGGGACGTGAAACAGAAGATCGATGATGCGCGCTGCGCCGCCGGGCGGGGCAAGCAGGCGATCGAACAAAAGCGCGCTTTTCGATCCGACCCCGGCGAGGGCGGATACAGAGGCAAACAGCGGATCGAGCAGGGACGGGCGCATGTCTGCGCTATCTTGCCGATCGGAGGCGCTTTGTCATGGTCGCACCTTTGTGACGTCGTGGCAGATTGACGGCCCGCCTGAGGAGTGATGGCATCCGCCGCCGTTCGGCAGGGGAGGACGCGCAATGACATCAGTGACGCTCGCCGCAGCAGAGGCACCGGCCCGCCCCGCACGCATCCCGCCGCTCAGCGAAAAGGATCTCGCTCATATTCCCGGCGAGAAGGGCTGGCCGATCATCGGCAACACCTTGAAAGCGCTCCGCGATCCTGTCGCTCACGTCGAGCGGATGCACCGGACATACGGGCCCGTCTATCGCAATCATCTGCTCGGCATGCACGGCGTCACCTTGCTTGGTCCCGAGGCGAACGAGTTCATCCTCTTCGATCAGCAGCGGCTGTTCTCCTCCGAGATGGGTTGGGCACCCGTCCTCGGGCTGCTTTTCCCGCGCGGGCTGATGCTGCTCGATTTCGACGAGCACCGGCTGCACCGCAAGGCGCTGTCGGTCGCGTTCAAATCCGCACCAATGAAATCTTATCTCGCGCAGTTGAACAGCGGCATCGAGGAGCGCGTGGCGCGCTGGATCAAGAGCAATTCGCAATTCCTGTTCTATCCCGCCATCAAGCAGCTGACGCTCGATCTTGCCGCGACGTCTTTCATCGGCGACGACGCGCAGCTGCATTCGGAAGAGGTGAACCGCGCCTTTGTCGAGATGGTCGCGGCGGCTGTTACGCCGGTGCGGAGGCCGATTCCTGGAACGCAAATGTACCGCGGCGTGCAGGGCCGCAAACGGATCGTGGAACTCTTCTCACGCGAGATTCCGCGCCGTCGCGAAGCCGGGGGCGAAGATATTTTCTCGCAGCTTTGTCGTGCCAGCTACGAAGACGGTTCGCTCTTATCGACGCAGGACATCGTCGACCACATGAGCTTTCTCATGATGGCGGCGCACGACACGCTGACGTCGTCGATGACGTCGCTCATCTGGTTCCTTGCCAAAAATCCGCAATGGCAAGACCGGCTGCGGGAAGAGGCGTTCGGCCTCAATCTCGGCCGGCAGAACGGCGGCGCAGCGCCGCTTCCTTATGAACGGCTCGGCGAGCTCGAACTTACGGAGATGGCGTTCAAAGAGGCGATGCGCATCAATCCGCCGGTTCCGTCGGTGCCGCGGCGCGCCGTACGGCCCTTCGAATTCGGCGGCTATCAGTTTCCCGCAGGCACCAATGCGTCGGCCAATCCGCTGTTCACGCATCGCATGCCCGAGATCTGGCCGGAGCCGCTCGTCTTCGATCCCATGCGCTTCACCGAGGAGGCCTCGCGCGGGCGGCACAAATTCGCCTGGATACCGTTCGGGGGCGGCGCGCATATGTGCCTTGGCCTGCACTTCGCCTACATGCAGGCGAAGTGCTTCGTCTATCACCTATTGACAAGCGCGAAGGTGAGCGTGCCGGAGGGCTACACGCCGAACTGGCAGATGTGGCCGATTCCGAAGCCGCGCGACCGGCTGCCCGTGCGGCTGACGCCGGTTTGAAAGGTGCGGAGCGGGTGACGGCCCGCCCGCGCGCGACTATATAGACGGCGCCACGGCGAAGCCGGGGCGCAGGGATTCATATGACCGACAGTACCCCGGAGGTGGACCGCGAGGTCCGCCGCCGCCGCATCCGATTCCGCGCCTGGCATCGTGGCACACGCGAGATGGACCTGCTCATGGGCGGTTTCGCCGATGCGGCGCTGTCGCGTCTCAACGATGCGGAGCTCGACGAATTCGAGCATCTGCTCGATCTGCCCGACCCGCTCGTCTTCGCCTGGCTTGCCGGATTTGAGGACGCACCGGCGGCGGAAGATACGGCGGTTCTGAAGAAAGTGCGCGCGTTTCGCGTGCACGAAGCCCCGTTCCATGTGTGATCTGAACCAAGAAGAATAGACGTGAGCGATCTCAAACGCGCCGTCGCCCAATTGGAGAACGGCGGCTCCCTCACATTGCAGCGCGTGCCGGACGGCTTCGACGCATTCGTCGCCGCTGATCTCACGCGTGCCTTGGCGCGCGCCGGCGAGGGCAGGGGCGCGGTGCTCGTCCATGTCGCGCGCGACGGCCAACGCTCGCGCGCGTTCCAGGAGGCGTTCGCTTTTGCCGCGGCCGATATCGAAGTGCTCGATTTCCCATCCTGGGATTGCCAGCCTTACGATCGAGTGTCGCCGAATGCCGCGATATCCGCGCGGCGCATGACGGCGCTGGCGCGCCTTGCGCGATCCGGTTCATCGATCGAGCGCCCGCGCATTCTGGCGACGACGGTCAATGCGCTCGTGCAACGCGTGCCGCCGCGCGCCGGCATTGCCGCCGAAACATTCTCCGCCGCGCCGGGCAATTCGGTCGATACCGACGAGCTTCTGCGCTGGTTCGAGACGAACGGTTACCTGCGTTCGAGCACGGTGCGCGAGACCGGCGAATATGCGATGCGCGGCGGCATTCTCGACCTCTGGGCGCCGGGCATGCGGGCGCCTATTCGCCTCGATTTCTTCGGCGACACACTTGAATCGATCCGTTCTTTCGATCCCGAGACGCAGCGCTCGACCGGGCAATTGCGCACGCTCGATCTCGTGCCGATGAGCGAAGTGCAGCTGATGACGCAAAGCATCAAGCGCTTCCGTCAAGGCTATCTCGCGACGTTCGGCGGCCAGACGCGCGGCGACACCTTGTACGAGGCGGTCAGCGAAGGCCGCCGCCATCCCGGACTCGAGCATTGGCTGCCGTTGTTCCACGAACGCATGGATACGCTGTTCGATTATGTGGCCGATGTGCCGCTGCTTCTCGATCCGCTTACCGAGGACGCAGCGGGCGAGCGTCTCGCACAAATAAAAGACTATTACGACGCGCGCAAGGAAGCGCACGATTCTGATCCGGCGAAATCCACCTATAAGCCGCTGCCGCCGGATGCGCTCTATCTCTCACCCAGCGAATGGCGCGAAAGATTAGATGCTCATGCGCTGGCGCGCACCGCGCCTTTTGAAGTTCTCGAGAAATCGGCGGGGGTATCGATCGATTGCGGCGGCCGCCCCGGCCGCAATTTCGCGCCCGAACGCAACGACGAGAACGCCAACGTGTTCGAAGCCGCCGCACAGCACATCCGCGCGCTGCAGGA
>DATAOB010000126.1:0-82125 GCA_036265935.1 Beijerinckiaceae bacterium | reverse complement strand
AGAGATCGCGGCGCGCATCGAGGCGTGGGTGTTACGACGAGGCTAGCCGACATCGAAGCGCAATCTCTGCCACTCGCAAGAGAACTTGGCCTCGACTGTCAGTTCACACAGAAGCTTGGTACTAGCGATTAAGAGCGCAGAATGCGTCGCCCTGACATTATTAGGAAACTATGTCTACATCTTCCCCGTTCCCGCCCTCCTAAGGGCGTCGTCCGGTTTTCGGTTCCGGGCGATGCGGGCGGGGAGCGGCGCCTGCGGCGCGGGTCTTCCAACCGAACCCGCGCTGCTGGATTGCTTCCCCCGGATTTAATCCGGGGTCGCTCGCAATGACGGTGAACGCTTCGATCCGCATCGAAGCAAAACTTATGTCGCCGCGCCCGCCCCTGCTCTACATTGCACGTTGAAGGAGAACGCAGATGGCGCGATCCGGCGTCGATATCGCGGAAATCGCCTCGCTCATGGGCGATGTCGCACGCGCGCATATGCTGGCCGCACTGATGGACGGGCGCGCGCTAACCGCACTCGAGCTGGCGCTCACCGCGCGCGTGACGCCGCAGACGGCGTCATCGCACCTCGCCAAGCTGCGCGAAGCAAACCTGCTCACGATGGAGAAACAGGGGCGTCACCGCTATTTCCGCTTGGCCTCGCCGCGCGTGGCGGAGGCGCTCGAATCCGTGCTGACGCTCGCCGGCGACGGCCCGCCGCGTCACCGCCCGCCGACGCGCATCGACGCCGAGATGCGCACCGCGCGCACCTGCTACGATCATGTCGCCGGCGTGCTCGGCGTCGGGGTCACCGACTCGCTCGTCGCGCGCGGACACGTCGCGATCGAAGACGATGCGGGCGAAGTGACGCCGTCCGGGGTCGATTTCCTGACGCGGCTTGGCGTCGACCTCACGCCGCGGCAAAAATCGCGGCGCATCTTCTGCCGGCCATGCCTCGATTGGAGCGAGCGGCGCCCGCATCTCGCCGGCCATGTCGGCGCGGCTTTGTGCGCGCATTTTCTGAACGTGGATTGGGTGCGCAGGACGCGCGAGAGCCGCGCGCTCAAGATCACGCCGCTCGGCCGCGAGAAATTTGCCGAAGTGTTCGGCGTGGTGCTCCAAGAAACCGGAGCAACGCCGCGCGTCAGCCCTGCGGCGGCGGCGCGCCTTTCGCCTTCGCCTCGCGCCGGCGCGCATGCAGGATCCACTCGGTATAGCCGTTCGGCTGCGCGCGGCCTTTAAAGATGAGATCGCGCGCGGCGTTGAAGGCCGGACCGTCGAAGGCGGGTGCCATCGGCTTATAAAGCGGATCGCCGCAATTCTGGCGGTCGACGACAAGCGCCATGCGGCGCAGCGTCTCCTCCACCTGTTGCGGCGTGACGATGCCGTGCAAGAGCCAGTTGGCGATATGCTGGCTCGAAATGCGCAAGGTCGCGCGATCCTCCATCAGCCCGACATCGTGAATGTCCGGCACTTTCGAGCAGCCGACGCCCTGGTCGATCCAGCGCACGACATAGCCGAGAATGCCCTGGCAATTGTTGTCGAGTTCCTGCTGCACGGCGTCCGGCGGAAAGTTCGACTTGGCGAGCGGAATGGTGAGAATGTCGCTGAGCTCGGCGCGCGCGCGGTTCTTCAATTCGCGCTGGCGCTCGGTCACGTCGACGTCGTGGTAATGCAGCGCGTGCAGCGTCGCCGCCGTCGGCGAGGGCACCCAAGCCGTGTTGGCGCCGGCTCTGGGGTGGCCGATCTTCTGCTCCATCATGTCGGCCATCTTGTCGGGCGCCGCCCACATGCCCTTGCCGATCTGCGCTTTGCCGGGCAGTCCGCAGGCCAAGCCGATATCGACGTTCCAATCCTCGTAAGCCTTGATCCAGGGCTGCGATTTCATGTCGTTCTTGCGCACCATCGGCCCGGCCTCGATCGAGGTGTGGATTTCGTCGCCGGTGCGATCGAGGAAGCCGGTGTTGATGAAAACGACGCGCGATTTCGCCGCCAGAATGCAGGCTTCGAGATTGACGGTCGTGCGCCGCTCCTCGTCCATGATGCCCATTTTCAGCGTATCGCGGGAAAGCGACAGCATGTCTTCGACGCGCGAAAATATTTCATTCGTCAGCGCAACCTCGTCGGGTCCATGCATTTTCGGCTTGACGATATAGATGGAGTTTTGCCGGCTGTTGCGGAGATCGCCGGCGTTCTTGAAATCGTGCAGCGCAATCAGCGAGGACACGGCTGCGTCGAGAATGCCTTCGGGAATTTCGTTGCCGCTCGAATCGAGCACCGCGTCGGTATACATGTGATGGCCGACATTGCGCACCAGCATGAGGCTGCGTCCCGGCAGACGCACCTCGCCGCCACGTGCACCTTTATAGACGCGATCGGGATTGAGCTTGCGCTCGATCATCTCCTTTCCCTTGGGGAAGGTTGCGACGAGCTTGCCGTTCATCAGCCCGAGCCAATTGCGATAGACAAGCACCTTGTCTTCGGCATCGACCGCGGCGACGCTGTCCTCCAGATCCATGATCGTCGTGACCGCCGATTCGAGGATCACGTCGGCGAGTCCCGCCGGATCGTCGCGGCCGATGCGGTGCTTGCGATCGACTTTCAGCTCGATATGCATGCCGTTGTTGACGAGCAGGATGGCGGCAGGCGCTTTCGCCTCGCCGCGATAGCCGACAAATTGCTCTGGATCGCGCAAGCCGATTTCCTTGCCGTCGATCAGCGTTGCCAGCAGCGCGCCGTTCTCGACAGCATATTCCGTCACCTTGGCGTGGCTGCCTTCGGCCAGCGGCACGGCGCGGTCCAGGAAATCCTTGGCCATCTTGATGACGCGCTCGCCGCGCTTCGGATTGTAATCGCCGGCGCGGGTGAGGTCGCCCGCATCCGAGATCGCATCGGTGCCGTAGAGCGCGTCGTAAAGCGAGCCCCAGCGGGCGTTCGCGGCGTTCAGCGCGTAGCGCGCGTTCGACATCGGGACCACGAGCTGCGGGCCGGCAATCCGCGCGATCTCGTCGTCGACATTTCGCGTCGTGATGTGCCCCGGTTGCGGCGCGGGCTGCAGATAGCCGATCTCGTGCAGAAAATCCTCGTACTCGCGCTGCTCGAATCCCGCGCCGCCACGCGACTTGTGCCAGGCATCGATCTTCTCCTGCAGCGCGTCCCGCTGCTTCAGAAGTGCGGCTACCTTGGGCGAGAGATCGCGCACGATGCCGCCGAGGCCGGACCAAAAAGCATCCGCGGAAATACCGGTGCCGGGCAGCGCTTCCTCAACGATAAAATCGTGAAGTTCCTTGTCGACTTTCAGCCCGCCCGCCTCAACCCGTTGCATCAAATCCTCCCGCCTGATCCCTTTTGTCCGACCGTTCTCGCCGGAAATCAGCCGCTCCCTCCTGCCGCAATTCTGCGCGCGAGGCTAGCGCCTTCTGGCGCATCGCTACGGCTTCGCTATGGAACCATTTGCCAGCTTCTTGTCATCACCTAGTCGTGTGATAGCGTCCGGCCAACCAAATACGAGGAGACAAGCATGAAGGGCAGGATCATCGGTGCGTTCGCTGGCTTGGCGGGATTAGCCTTTGCCACGGCGCTACAGGCGCAAGAAGCGCCGACCGAAATCAAGATCGGCACGCTCTACGCTTCGTCCGGCCGCTACGCCTCGATCTCGATGCCGGTGCATTACGGCCTGAAACTCTGGATGGACCAGAAGAACGCCGAAGGCGGGATGTATGTCAAAGCTTACGACAAGAAGCTGCCGATCAAGCTCATCGCTTATGACGACCAGAGCAATACAGCGACCGCGGCGACGCTGTACAATCAGCTGATCACGCAGGACAAGGTCGATTTGCTGGTCGCCGATTCGGGCTCCGTGCTTACCTCAGTTGCGGTGCCGATTGCACGCGATCGCAAAATGTTCCTGTTCGATCAGACCGGCACGGGCGCGGCGTTCTTCACCAAGGATAACCCCTATATCGCACTTATGTCGGATCCGGCCTCGACGATCTGGCCGAAGCCGCTTGCCGATTTTCTCTCATATGACGGGCCGAACCTCGGCATCAAGCGCGTCGCCATCCTTTATGCCACCAACGAATTCACCGGCACGCAGGCGAATGCCGTGAAGAAGTTTTTGAAGGAGGCCGGTGACAAGGTCGAGCTCGTTTTCGACCAGGGCGTTCCGACGGAAACCTCGAACTACACGGTGCTCATCAATAATATTCGCGCCACCAATCCCGACGCGGTGATCCATTTGGGCTACGCGCCGAACGATATCGCCTTCCTGCGCAATCTCCAGGACAACGGCATCAAGTTCAAGATGCTGTTCTGCATCTATCCCGGGCTCGAGACGGAGCTGCTCGAGAAGAACGTCGGCCACAAGGGCCTGCAGTACGTCTTTACCTACGTGCCGGCTTCCGAGATCAAGTACGACGTCAATTTCGGCATGAATCTCGACCAATTTAAAGAGACGTGGAAGAAGAAATATACCGATGGCAAGGTCGAGTTCGGCTTCAACTCCGTCGCCGGCTACACGACGGGACTGATCATGGAAAAGGCGATGTCGGTCGCAACCAGCATGGACCAGCTCGAAATCCGGCGCGCCGTGTTCAGCCTGTCGGGCAACCTGAAGACGCTCGACGGCACCTTCGCGCTCGACGACACCGGCGGCCAGACCGGCGAACTGATGCCGGTCGGCCAGCTCGTGCCCGACAAGGACGGGCATGTGCATTTCGTCAGCGTCTACCCGCACGAGAACGCGACGGGCAAGCCGGTGTATCCGCGGCCGTAGGGTTCTACGGTTGACCAGGAGAAGCCACATCCCCGGACGCCGAAGGCGGTCCGGGGTCCAGGGGCAGATGCGTCTGCTCTGGGTCCCGGATCGCGCTTTCGCGCGTCCGGGAATGTGGTGCACTCCTCCCGAGGCGCCGGCGCATAAATAGATGCTCGTCTATACCCTCTTCGCCGGCATTCTATTCGGCCTCTACTTCAGTCTCGTGGGCCTCGGGCTGAATCTCGTCTTCGGCGTCATGCGCATCGTCAATCTCGCGCATGGCGATTTCCTCATGCTCGGCGCTTATCTGGCCTTCTGGCTCTACACGCTGAGCGAGGTGAATCCGGTTGCGGTCATTCCGCTCGCCTTCGCGCTCTTCGTGCTGATCGGCCTGCCGCTTTATTACATGCTGGTTCCCCGGCTGCTCGCGGCCAAAGACCCGGAAATGTTGTCGATCATCCTGTTCTTCGGGCTGTCGCAGGTGATCGAGGCTGTGGCCGGCATCGTGTTCGGCCGCAGCGAGCGCTCGATTCCCGGCGGCGAGCTTGGTCGCGCACTGGCGGGCTTTGTCAACCTGTTTCCGGGTGCGAATATGGAGAGCGGCCCGGTCGAAATATTCGGCCAGACGTTTCCAGCGGCCTGGGTCGTCGCTGGCCTTGCAAGTCTGCTCGCCGTGCTTTGCGTCTATCTCTATCTCTATCGCACGCGCCTCGGTGCGCTGACGCGTGCCGTGATGGCCGACCGCGAAGAGGCGCTGTCGACCGGCATCGATACGCATCGTGTTTCGGCCATCGCCTTTGCGATCGGCATCGCGCTTGCCGCGATCGGCGGCGTCTTCGCGCCGTTCATGCTTGGCTCGATCACGCCGGCGATGGGCGTCGAGGCGACGGTGACGTCCTTCGCCGTTATCGTCATCGGCTCGCTCGGCAATCCGCTCGGCACCGTGCTCGGCGGCATCATCTACGGCGTCTCATATATGCTGATGCAGAGCTATCTCAGCTCCTGGGCCAATCTCCTGCCCTATCTCTTGCTGATCGCAATCCTGCTCGTGCGGCCGAGCGGCCTCCTCGGACGAAGGGTGCGGCTTGCTTAAAGCGCTCTCGCGAAGATTTTTGCGCGACACCGCACTTATCGTCGTGCCGGTGATCGCAATTATGGCGATCCTGCCCTCATTTTATTCGAACCACCTGCTTCTGTTCAATTTCGTCGTGTTCCTGACCCTCGCGCAGGGCGTCAACATTCTCTACGGCTTCACTGGCTACCTGCCGTTCGGCTACGTCGGCTTCTTCGGCGCCGGGGCCTATGGCTTCTCGATTGCCGTGCTGCACCTGAAAGCGCCGCCGCTCGCGGCACTCGTCGCGGCCGGCGCCGCCGCCGGCGCGCTCGGGCTCCTGCTCGCACCGCTGCTCAGACTATCCGGAGCATACTTCTCGATCGCCAATCTCGCGGCATCGCTCGCCGTCTTGCAGATCATTTCCAACCCAAACCTCGAAGATATTACGCGCGGTCCCTACGGCATCAGCCTCAGCGGAGTGTTCAATCCGACGCTCGCCTATGCCATGGCGCTCATGATCCTCGCCGCGACGCTGCTGTTTGTCGCCTATCTGCGCTCGTCGAATTTCGGCCTCGCGTTGCAGGCGATCCGCGAAAACCTGTTCAGCGCCAGCATGGCGGGCATCGACGTGGTGCGTGCCCGCATGATTGCCTGGCTCGCCTGCGCGCTCGTCGCCGGATTCATCGGCGGCGTCTTTGCCTGGTATGTTTCGGTGTTCTTTCCCGAGACTGTGTTCGGCGCCGAGTTCAGCATATTTGCGATTGTCTTTGCGCTGTTCGGCGGCACGTCCACGCTGCTCGGACCCATCGTCGGCGTCGTCATTCTTTACGGCGTCTACAACCTGATCGGCGTTTCGGCGCCGCAATATTTTCAGCTGATCTACGGCTTTCTCATCATGGCGCTCGTCCTGTTCCTGCCGAATGGACTAACGTCATTGCTGCAGCGACGGGGGATCGATGTCCCCTGATAATGCGCCGCTTCTCGCGATCGCCGATCTCGTCAAGCGCTTCGGCGGCTTTCGCGCGCTCGACGGATTGACGCTGTCGATCGCACCAGGCGAAGTGCTTGGCCTCGTCGGCCCGAACGGCTCTGGCAAGACGACCTGCATCAACGTGATTTCCGGGCTTTATCCCGCCGACGGCGGCGAGGTGCTCTTCGAAGGCAAAAACATCAGCGGCACGAAATCGCATCACCTCGTGCATCTCGGAATCAATCGCACATTCCAGGTGCCGAAGCCGTTTCTGGCGCTGACCGTGCGCGAGAACATTGAGGTCGCGATCGCTTATGGCAATCATCCGAAAGGACTCACCGATGCCGAGCCGCTGCTCGAATCGCTGCGGCTCGCCAAGGTCGCCGACCGCCGCGCCGCCGAATTGAACAGCGCACAACAAAAAATGCTCGACCTCGCCCGCGCGCTGGCGACCGGGCCGCGCCTGCTTCTCGTTGACGAGCTCGCGGCAGGCCTGAACCCGGCCGAGCTCGAATGGGTCGGCGGCAAGCTGAAGGAGCTTGCACGCACCGGCATGGCGATCATCGTCGTCGAGCATTTGATGGGTTTCATCGAGCAGGTGACCGATCGCGTCATCGTGCTCAATGCCGGCAAGGAGATTTTCGAGGGCAAGCTCGCCGATGCGGTGCGCGTGCCGCAGGTGATCGAGGTGTTTCTCGGAGGCGCGCATGCCGCCTGATCCGAGCCTCGCGCCAGCCACACGGCTCGAAGCGAGCGGCATCGAAGCCGGCTACGGCTCGCTGCAGGTGCTGTGGGGCGTCGATCTCACGGTCGGCAAAGGGGAAACCATCGTGTTGCTCGGCGCCAATGGCGCCGGCAAGACCACGTTTCTGAAAGCGCTGTTAGGATTAGTGCGCGTCACCAACGGCACGATTCGTTTCGACGGCGAGAATCTGACACGCATGCGCACCGATCAGCGCGTGCGTCGCGGTCTGGCTTTCATGTCGGAAATCGCCGTCTTCCAGGCGCTGTCGATCGAGGAAAACATCCGCATTGGTGCGCAGACGCTCGATGCCAAACGCGCCCGCGCCCGCGCCGATGAGCTCTATGCGATCTTCCCCGTACTGAGAGAAAAGCGCCGCGCGGCGGCGAGCAGCCTTTCCGGCGGCCAGCGCAAGATGCTCGGCATCGCCAAGGCGCTTGCCGCCGACCCTGAGCTTCTCATCATGGACGAGCCGTCAGCCGGTCTGTCGCCGCTTTTCGTCCGCGAGGTCGTGAAGACGCTCTCGGACCTGCGGACGCACGGCCTGTCGCTGCTCATCGCCGAGCAGAATGTGAGTTTTCTCGATATCGCCGACCGCGTCTTCGTGCTTGAGGGCGGTCGCATCGGCTTCGCCGGTCTCGTCAGCGATCTCCGGCAAAACGATGCGCTGGCACGGGCCTATTTCGGGCTGAAATAGGCGGCGGGGCTACCCTGAGCCCAGCTCGGCATTATATCCGCGCTGGCGATTGTTCATTCACGGAGGGAACTCCCCATGCTGAAATTCATCCTCGCCCCGGCGCTCGCGCTCGGCCTGCTCGCCATCCCCCTCGGCGCGAAAGCGAAACCCGGCGGCTGCCTCAAATACGGCACGGCGGGCGCGGTTGCCGGCCATTATGCCGGCCATCACGGCGTCATGGGCGCGGTCACCGGATGTGCGCTCGGCATCCACAAGCGGCGCGAATACAAGCGCGAAATGCGCATGCAGCACCAGTCGGGGGTGCCGACGACGACGCAGCGCTCCGTCGCGCCGGGGGCGCCGGGGGCGCCGCAGAGCACGTACTGAACCCTACTCTGCCGCGTCGCGCAGCAGCGACTCGCCGGGACGCACGCGCGTGAAATGGACGGGCTGCATTTCGACGTGCAGCCCGCTCTCGGTTGATCGCACGACCGTGTAGGTCGAGTGATCGAGAGCGGATGTTTGCGGAAAATCCTCGCGGAAATGCGCGCCGCGGCTGTCGTCACGGGCGAGCGCCGCGGCGCAAATCGCGCGACTGACCTCGATCAGGTTTTCGAGGTTGAGCCGATCCATCCAGGTCAGGTTAAAGCGGCGATCCCCGTCGGTGATGCCGCAGGCGGCGACCGCGCCTGCGAGCCCATCGAGCCGCGATGTGGCGTTCTGCAACTGCGCGCCGCTGCGCAAAATGCCGACCTGATCCCACATCAGTTCCAGCAATTCTTCGCGCATCGCAAAAATATCGCCCGGCGCGCGGCCGATCGGCCCGTAGGCGCGATCCAACGCCGCATCGATCGCCCGCGCATCACAGTCCGGCAACGTCCCGGGCTCGTTCGTCACGGCTCCCGCCATCCGGTCGCCAGCAATCGCGCCAAACACCGTCGAATTCGCGACGCCGTTGCCGCCGAGCCGGTTTGCCCCATGCACGCCGCCCGTGTCTTCGCCGGCCGCGTATAGACGCGGCATCGGCGTGCGGCACTGCGTGTCGAACACAACGCCGCCCATCATGTAATGCGCAGTCGGCACGACCTCGACGTCGCCTCCGGCAAGATCGAAGCCGCAATCGGCGCAGCGCTCGACCATGCCTTTGAATTGGCGGCGCACTTCCGCGGGCCCGAGATGCGCCATGCGAATATAGACGCCGCCATTCGGGGTCGCATGGCCTTCGCGAATGCGGTACATGATCGAGCGGCTCACGATATCACGCGTCGCACGCTCGCCGCGCTCGTCATAGGCGAACATGAAGCGTTCGCGACTTGCATCGAGCAGAAAGCCGCCTGATCCGCGCAGACCTTCTTCGAGCACGGTACCGGTCATGCGCGTGCCGGGCCCGGCGAGCAGGCCGGTGGGATGGAACTGCACCATCTCCATGTCGCGCAGCGGCAGGCCGGCGCGCAGCGCCATCGCGAGCCCATCGCAACTCTTGTCACCCGACGGCGTGTGGTACTTATACATGGTCGGGCCGCCACCGGTCGCAAGCAGCACGGCACGCGCGCGGACGAGCAGCGGCTCGCCGGTGCGAATGTCGAGCATCAGCACGCCGGCGAGGCCCGCTCCGTCCGAAGCCTGAATGAGATCAAGCGCGCGATGGTCTTCAAGGCGGCGCACGTCGCGGCGCCAGACCTGCTCCATCAACCGGTTGATGATCTCGATGCCGGTGAGATCACCTTTATGCACGGTGCGGTCGAATGTTTGTCCGGCAAATGCCTTCTGATGCACCGTGCCGTCGGGATTGCGGTCGAAAAAGCAACCGAGCTCGTTCTCGAGTTCACGGATCCGCACCTGCGCGCCGGTGACCAGCATCCATGCGAGGTCCTGATCGTTCAGCCACTTGCCGCCTTCGACCGTGTCCATGAAGTGGCGCTCGACCGAGTCGCCCGCCGCAAGCGCGACGTTGTAGCCGCCCTGCACCATACGTGTGCAGCCGCATTTGCCGAGCAGACCTTTGACCGCGATCGTGACATCGAGATCGGGCGCGGTCTTCTTCGCATGCAGCGCGGCAAACAAGCCGGCGCCGCCGGCGCCGAGGATAAGGATGTCGGTGTTTAATGCGCTGAGCGGCGGCATCATTAGCGCGCCCTTCTCCCCTTGCGGGAGAAGGTGTCAGTCGCAGACAAGTTTACGCAGTCTGCGAACACTTGACTGCGCGCCCGAAGCAACGACGGATGAGGAGTATTTAAACTCTTTCCCGTCACCCGACCCGCGCTGACGCGCGCGCCACCCTCTCCCACAAGGGGAGAGGGGCCGCCAACCGGTTTACACGCGTGCCCCGTCACTCCGCAATTCCGAGCTTTTCCAGAATCGCGTTGCGGCGCGCGGCGACGTCGGCGCGCACGTCGGCGAACATCGAGCCGCCATGCGAATCCATGCCGACGAGCAGCGGACCGAAATTGCGGATGCGGAAGCGCCAGAGACTCTCGGGATGCAGATCGTCCATATCGACGTCCTCGATCTCTTCGATCCAGGTGGTCTCGAGCGCCGCGGCGCCGCCGACGATGGCGAGATAGGCGCCGCCGAGCTCGGCGAAGGCGTCGAGCGTGCCCTGCGCCATGCCGCCCTTGCCGATGATGATGCGCACGCCTTCGCGTTCCATCAGCGGGCGCGTGAAGCGCTCCATGCGCTGCGACGTCGTCGTGCCGATGCAGAAGGGCTCGTAACCGGCCGGCGCTTTGTCGGATTTCTCGACGCGATGCACATTGGGGGCGGTGTGGATCACCGCATGCCCGTTGAGATCGAAGCGCGTGCGCCGGCCGCGATCGAACATATGGATCAACGTCGCATCGCGAATGCCGTAGAGGGTCTTCTCCAGTGTGACGGTATCGCCGATCTTGAGTTCGCGCACATGCGCGGCGCTGACCGGCATTTCGAAGACGTGATGGGTCATTGTTGTACCCTCACCCTGAGGAGCGCTGCGCAGCAGCGCGTTTCGAAGGGCGGCAAAGGGTGCTGTGTTTGCCCATCCTTCGAGACGCCGCTTCGCGGCTCCTCAGGATGAGGGAGTGGACGTAACAGGCTATCATTTCACGAGAAGTGAATCCCGCCCGGCGTGATCGTCGCGCGGGCGCGGCGCGCCGAATGGCATTGGATGTTCACGGCGACGGGATTCTGCGTGATGTGCGTCGCGGCGATTTCGACATGCACGGCGAACGAGGTCGAGCGCCCACCCAATCCTTGCGGACCGATGCCGAGCTCATTCACGGCTTCGGACAACTCGGCCTCGATCTTTGCGCCCTCCGGGTCACTGCACTTGCTGCGCAGCGGACGCGTCGCGGCGATCTTGGCCAGATGCATGCAGAGATCCGACGTGCCGCCGATGCCGACCCCGACGATCGTCGGCGGGCAGACGCGGCCGCCAAGCTCGATGACGCGATCGATCACAAAACGCTTCACCGCTTTGATGCCGTCGGCCGGGATCAGCATTTGTAGAAACGAGCCGTTCTCCGATCCCGAGCCTTTCGGAATCATTTCGATCTCGACCGTCTCTTCCCGATCGTCGAAATCGTAATGGATGATCGGCACGCGGATGCCGCAGGAGGTCTGCTCGTTGACCCTAGTGATCGGGTGCACGACGGACGAGCGCAGCGAATGCTCTTTCGTCGCGCGCTCGCAGCCGCGCCGGATGGCGCGCGTCACTTCCGCGCCATCGAATGAGACATCGCGGCCGAAGGTGACGTTATAGATCGGAATGCCGGTATCTTGGCAGAGGATATTGTTCGTGCGTTCGGCGACAGCGATGTTCTCGACCATCGTGCCGAGGATTTTCTGGCCGATCGCATGCGTCTCCGCCTGCTGCAACCGTGCGAAGCCCGCCTTGATGTCGGGCGGCAGAATTTTCAGCGCGCGCACATAGAGGTCTTTGCAGACCTCTTCGACTTCATGTGTCTCGAGTTGCATGGTTTCGATCTTTGCTGCGCTCTACTAGAGCGCGTTCAACAGGAACAAGATGCCGATCGCCAACGAGCCGGCGACGCAGCCCGAGACGACGCTCGCGGTCCGCTCGCGCCAGCCGGCGCTCTCCAGCACCAGGACACGTAAGCCCAGGACGAGATGGAGCGCAAGCGCGGTGACGAGCCCCCACTCGGCCGTTCGCACTCCTATATTGTGCGTCAGGTTGAAAAATGCATCGAGCCGGTCGGCCCCGCTGAGCGCGGTGCCGAGCGCCAGGAAATGCAGCGGCAGGAAGATCGCGAGCGCGATGCCGGAGAGCCGGTGCAGAAGCGCTGCTATAAAGCCGTGCTTGAAGTGTGTGGGGCGGATCATGCGGCATAGACCGCGAAAGCGGCGCGCAGGCCGAGCGCCAGTAGGATCAGGAAAAAGGCGATCATCGCGATATCGAGGGAGCGGCCGCGCCAATTCGCCCATTCGCGAAAGATATTGCGCAAGCCGATCGGCGCGTGGATCGACGCGGCTACGACGAACAGCGAGTAAAATGCAAGGAAGAGAGCGTTGCCGCGCGTGCGGCCGAGGATTTCGCCCGAATTCAGCCCGACGCGCACGGCGTAGATGATGGTTGCGAGATGAATCGGGACGGCAAAAGCGAGCACCAATGCCGTCGCACGTTGTGCCAACAAGAGCCGCGCCGTCCAGGCGGTGTTCATATTTCGCCTCTGAGCGCAGCGCGCATCGTCTCGCGCTTCAGTCCGGCAATCGATTGCGTCGGCGACAGGCTTTTCGGACAGAATTCTGTGCAGCTCATGTGGCTGTGGCAGGAATGGCAGCCCGCGTCCGCGGCCACGGCTTCGAGCCGCGATTTTTGGCTGCGGTCACGTACGTCATTGACCAGCGTCCACGAACGATTGAGCGCGGCGGGGCCGAGATAATCTTCATCCCAGCTCACGACATCGCAGGCGGAATAGCAGATGCCGCAATTGATGCATTCGATCGCGATGTCCGCGGCGCGGCGCTCGCGCGACTCCGGCGGCACACGCGCGAAATCGGCCGGCGGCGTATCGCCCGGCTCGAAATAACCTTTGGCATCACGCCATTTTTCGAAAAACACCGCCATGTCGACCGCCAGATCCTTGACGATCGGCAGATTGCGCAGCGGCTCCAGTTTCAGCCGTTTGCCTTTGCGCCGCACGTCGACGACGCGCGTGCGGCACGTCCAGCGCGGAATACCGTCGACAATCATCGCGCAGGAGCCGCACATGCCGACACGGCAGGCGAAACGATAGGCGAGTGTTGCATCCTGCGTGCGCTGGATTTCGGTCACCGCGTCGAGAATGGTTTGGCTGTCGCGTAGCGGCAACGTGAACGTTTGAAAGCAGCCCTCGCGATCGCCGCGCCAGATGTCGAGTTCGAGCGTATCGGTTTGCACGGCAGCTACCTAGGTGTTCGCGCCGAGGCGTGTCAACGCGCGAGCCAAACCGGGCTCTCTGGAAAAGCCAGCTGCTCGCGCCCGCGCCACTCCGCGCCGACATAGTTGATGATCAGCGAGCGCCGCACGCCGGCGATCGGGCGCGGCGTAAAACCGTGCCAGGTGTCGTCGCCGGGGATAAAAGCGAGCGCCGAGTTCGGCGCGAAAGGCACGCGATCCCCGAGCGTGTGCGGATCGGCATAGAGGTCGGTGCCGAGATCGCCGGCGCCATCGAGATAGACGAAGCAGGTGAATTTCTTCACGCCGATATCGGTATGCGGCTCGAGCCAGAATCCGTCGATGTCGAGCGCATATTCGATGCGCAGGAAGGCGCGATCGAGCGGGGCGCCGAACGTTGCGTGCAGCGCGCTCACCACCGCCGGCGACTGCAGCGCCTGCGCGATACGCTGCATGACCGGAAAGCGGGCCATGTTGGTGCGATCGAAATAGACGCGTTGCTCGTTGCCATATTCACGCCGGCCGGACGGCCCTGCGGTCATTGGCGGGCGCAGCGGCAGCCTGACCAAATCGCCCAGCACCTCGGGCGGGAGCATCTCCGCAATCCGCCGATGCGGCCACGGCTCTGTCATCGCCGCGGATTGCCGAATCGCGGCACATACGTGCCCGGCAATTTCACACGAGCCTGTGAACTGCCGGGATGACTGTCCCTTCCCCGTGGGACCTTGGCTTGCGGCACCGATCTTCATCGCTTAAGTCCGGTCGACGGCCATGCGTCGGTTGCATGGCCTCGGCTTCCCAGGGTTTAGCATGGCGGACGAAGCGCCCCTGCATGCGCAGGTGATCATCATCGGCTCCGGGCCGGCCGGCTACACCGCCGCCATCTACGCCGCGCGCGCCATGATGGAGCCGATCCTGATCGCCGGCTTCGAGCCCGGCGGCCAGCTGATGATCACGACCGAGGTCGAGAACTACCCCGGCTTTGCCTTGCCGATTCAGGGGCCGTGGCTCATGGAGCAGCTGAAGCTTCAGGCCGAGCATGTCGGCACGCGGCTGGTCGCCGATCACATCGAGAAGGTGGAGCTCGGCCGCCGGCCGTTTCTGCTGATTGGCGACAGCGGCCGGACATATACGTGCGATGCGCTGGTGATCGCCACCGGGGCCAAGGCGAAGTGGCTTGGGCTGCCCAGTGAAGAGCGTTTTAAAGGCTACGGCGTCTCCGCCTGCGCCACCTGCGATGGCTTCTTCTTCCGCGGTAAGGAGGTGCTGGTCGTCGGCGGCGGCAATTCCGCGGTCGAGGAGGCGCTCTATCTGAGTCACATCTGCTCGCGTGTGACGGTGGTCCACCGCCGCGATGCGTTCCGGGCCGAGCGCATTCTGCAGGAGCGGCTATTTGCCCGACCGAATGTCGAGGTGGTCTGGAACCATACAATTGAGGAAATTCTCGGCGACGACCTCCCTGCCCCGACCGTCCGCGCCGTGCGCCTAAAGAACGTCCACACCCATGCCCACGAGACGCGCCAGGTCGACGGCGTTTTCGTCGCGATCGGCCATCACCCGGCGTCCGACCTCTTCGTCGGCCAGGTGGACTGCAAGCCGAACGGGTACATAAAGACGGTGCCGGGCTCGACGATCACCAGCGTCCCCGGTGTGTTCGCCGCGGGCGATGTGGCCGACGACATCTACCGGCAGGCCGTCACCGCCGCCGGCCTAGGCTGCATGGCGGCGCTTGAAGCCGAGAAGTGGCTGACGCTCGAAGCGGTGACCAAGATCGCCGCCGAATAGACCGGGTCGCGCAATCCCGGAGGGGAGACGAGGCGTTTTGGACTGGGACAAGCTGCGGATTTTCCACGCGGCCGCCAAGGCGGGCTCCTTCACGCATGCCGGCGAATCGCTGGGCTTGAGCCAATCGGCAGTGAGCCGGCAGGTGAGCGCACTCGAAAATGAGCTGCGGGCGCCGCTCTTCCACCGCCATGCGCGCGGCCTCATCCTGACCGAACAGGGCGATGTCCTCTACCGCACGGTCCAGGAGGTGATGACGAAGCTCGACGCGGTGCAGACGCGTCTGAGCGACAATCGCGAGAAGCCGCACGGCGAATTGCGCATCACCACGACGCTCGGCATCGGCACGAATTGGCTGACGCCGCGTCTCGGCGAGTTTTTGGAACTCTATCCCGACGTCACGCTGAAACTGATTCTCAGCGATGAGGAGCTCGACCTCGGCATGCGCCAAGCCGACGTCGCGCTGCGGCTACGCGAGCCGTCGCAGCCTGATCTCGTGCGCCGCCGCCTCTTCACCGTACATTATCATCTCTACGCATCGATGGATTACGTGAAGCAGCACGGCCAGCCGCGCACGCTGGAAGAGCTCGATCAGCATCGCATCCTGAGTTACGGCGTTACCGGCGCGAGCTTTCTGCACAGCCTCAACTCGCTATTAACCGCCGGACGCGATTCGAAGAGCCCGCGACTTTCCGCGATGTCGGTCAACAACATCACCGCCTTGCATAAAGGCGTGCTTGCCGGCGTCGGCATTGCCGTTCTCCCGGATTATCTCATCGAGGAAGAGAGTCCACTTCTGCGCCTGCTGCCGCAATCGCAAATGCCGGAATACGATTGCTTCCTCGTCTATCCCGAGGAGATGCGCAACGTCGCGCGAATCCAGGTGTTTCGCGATTTCCTCGTCACCAACGCACAGCGCTGGAACTATTGAACTGCGCTTGACGCATGGCGCGCATGCGCCAGACCCGCTAGCGCGCGCCGACATCTCGCCGCAACATGACTAGGGTTCCGCGGCTTCGCAGCTTGCCTCCCCGGCATGCGACCTCCACCTCGGAATCTCCCTTCGGGAGCCTGGACAACCAGGTCATGGCCGGGCAGCGATGCCCGGCCCTTTTTCATCAAAGTGTCGTCAAACGTAGAGGCGCTCGCCTTCGAGGCCTTTGTACATATCGGCGACATATTCGCCGTAGCCGTTGAACAGAAGCGTCGGCACGCGATTGCCTTTGCCGAGCACTTCCTCTGTGGCCTGACTCCAGCGCGGATGCGACACGGCCGGATTCACGTTCGCCCAGAAGCCGTATTCGCTGGACTGCAGCTTTTCCCAGAAGCTGACGGGGCGCTCGGTGACGAAGCTGATCTTCACGATCGACTTGATCGATTTAAATCCATATTTCCACGGCAGCGCGAGCCGGATCGGCGCGCCGAAGGGTTTGCCGAGCGGCTTGCCGTAGGCGCCGACGACCATGAAAGCGAGATCGTTGTTGGCTTCGGCCATCGTGACGCCTTCGATGTACGGCCACGGATACCAGAACTGCCGGAAGCCGGGTCCGACGCTCTTGTCCATGAACGTCTCCATCCGCACGTACTTCGCCTGCGATGTCGGCTTGGCGAATTCGACGAGCGATTTTAAGGGGAAGCCGGTCCAGGGAATCGCCATGCCCCACGCTTCGACGCAGCGATGGCGATAAAGCCGCTCCTCGAGCGGCATTTTCTTCAGGAGGTCGTCGATGTCGATCTCCTGCGCCTTCTCGACGAGCCCGTCGATCTTGATGCGCCACGGCCGCGTCTTCAAAGCTTCGGCGGCGGCGGCGATGCGCTTGCTCGAGCCGAATTCATAGAAATTGTTATAGTTGGCGTTGACCTCTTCCGGCGTGATGTCGCGGTCGAGCTTGAACGCCTCGTTGCGTTTCGCCGGGAAAAGCCCCGCAGACGGATCGGCTTCGGCGCGTGCGCGCGAAAGACCGAGCGAGCTGGCGACGAGGCCGCCACCGAGCGCCGCCGTTCCGCCGAGCACCGCCCGGCGATCGAAGAAGAACCGCTCCGGCGTCGCGGCGCTTTCGGGCAATTCCCAGCCCTTGCGGCGCAGAATCAGCATGGCACTCCTCCCGGGGGTGAATTTCATAAGGAAATTAGTGGGGTGGGTGGGCTCCGGCAAATCACGAGGCCGAGAGATTGCGTGTGGTTACGGCGCGCCGTTCGCGGGCCGTCTTTGCGAGGAGGCGAAGCCGACGAAGCAATCCAGGGGCAAATATCACAATCGACGAGAGTTTGCCCTGGATTGCTTCGCTTCGCTCGCAATGACGGCGCGGGCGTTTTAGAGAGCGTGCGAGCGCGCGCTGGAGCGAGGGGGCATGCCAAAAGCCATCGTCGGGATTATCGGCGGATCGGGCGTCTACGACCTGCCCGGCCTCGCAGATTTGCGCGAGGAGCGGGTCGAGACGCCCTGGGGCGAGCCCTCGGACGCGCTGCGTTTCGGCCGCATCGGCAACACCGAGGCCGTCTTCCTGCCGCGGCACGGGCGCGGCCACGTTCTCTCCCCCTCCGGCATCAACTACCGCGCCAATATCGACGCGCTGAAGCGTGTCGGCGTCACCGACATCGTGTCCGTTTCCGCCTGCGGCTCGTTCAAGCCGGAGCTGCAGCCGGGTTTGTTCGTGCTGGTCGATCAATTCGTCGACCGCACCTTTGCGCGTGCCTCGTCCTTCTTCGGCAATGGCTGCGTTGCGCATGTGTCGATGGCGCACCCAGTCGCACCGCTTCTGCGCCAGCGCATCCGCGACGCCGCGCGCGCCGAGAAGATCGATGTCGTCACCCGCGGCACTTACGTTTGCATCGAAGGACCGCAATTCTCGTCCTATGCGGAATCGCTCACCTACAAGAATGCCGATTACGACGTGATCGGCATGACGGCGATGCCGGAAGCCAAGCTCGCGCGCGAAGCCGAGATTTCCTACGCGACGATCGCGATGGTGACCGATTTCGATTGCTGGCACCCAGACCACGATGCGGTCGACGTCGCCGCCGTCATCAAGGTCGTGCACGAGAATGCGCTGAAGGTCGGCCGTCTGCTGACGCGCCTCCTCACGGATTTCACGGCCGAGCACGAGCCCTGCCCTGTCGGTTCCGACCGTGCACTGGAGAATGCGATCCTCACCGCGCCGGAGGCGCGCGGTCCCGAGGTTTTGCGGAAGCTCGATGCGGTGATGGGGAGGGTGCGAATACCCCGAACAAACTAACCCCTCATCCGTCCTTGCTGCGCAACGACACCTTCTCCCACAAGGGAAGAAGGAACGCGCGGACGCCTTGCAGCAAACGAATTTAGCCAATAAAGCGAAAGCGATGCTGCCAGCGGCCCTTCTCCCCTTGCGGGAGAAGGTGGCCCGCGCGTCAGCGCGGGTCGGATGGGGGTGGTCCACAGCGCCGCCTTGCGCGCATCACCCGGCAGCACGTCGAACGACTCCCGCTTGAAAATCGCGCTTGCCGCCGGCGAGGCGAGATAATCGTAAAAGGCTTTCGCGTCCGGGTTCATCGACGCGGCAATCATTGCGATCGGATAGACGATCGGCGGGTGGCTTGAGTCAGGAAACCTGCCGAGCACTTTCACCTTCGGCTCCGCATGCGCGTCGCTGCGATAGACAATCCCGAGCGGCGCCTCGCCGCGCGCAACAAAGATCAGCGCCGCGCGCACGCTCTGGGTCTGTGCGATCCTGTCCTTCACCTTGTCCCAGAGATTAAGCGTAGTCAGCGCCTTTTGCGCATAAGCGCCGGCCGGCACCGATTTCGGCTCGCCCATGGCCAAGCGTCCGTCGCGGCCGAGCAGCGCGGTGAAATTGGTTTGCGCATCGATCTCGATCGGCTGCGCCGTGCTGTCGGCCGGCGCGACCAGCACAAGCGCATTGCCGAGGAGGTTGCGGCGCGTCTCCGGCCTGATCAGCTTGCGCTCGGCGGCATAGTCCATCCACGCCACGTCGGCGGATACAAAAATGTCGGCGGGCGCGCGGGCCTCGATCTGCTTTGCAAGAGGTCCCGACGCGGCGTAGGAAATGCGGGCGGTCGTGCCGGTCTCCGTCCGCCACTGCGCGGCAATATCGTCGAGTGCGGTCTTCAGCGACGCGGCGGCGAATATTGTGATGCTCTGGTTCTGCGCCCGCGCCGGGATATCAGACCCGGCGACGAAGAACGCCCCGACGATGGCGAAGACCAGCGGGCTCAGACGCGTTGGCATTGCCTCGATCTAAGCCCCATTCGGGCGCGCGGAGTCTAGTGCGCCCTGGCAATTGGGACCCGGGGCACCCTCCCGTCACGCCCCAAAATTTAATCTTCGAAAGTTATCCCCGGTGCCTCGCGCGTCCGTATGCTCCCGGCATCCCCGCCCACATGCGGGCACTTCCGGAAGTGGTTCTGAGGTGCGGGGGGAGCGGCGCCTGCGGCGGAGGTCCACCTAACCGACGCCCCGGGTGGCTTTCGCCAACGGCGGCTTGTGCCCGCTTCCTTCGAAGCGGACCGCATGTCGCCGAGTGACCCGCCCGTCGGGCACTATGACCCGTCCGGGGTGTTTGCCCCTGGGGATGGATCGGCCCGGGTTGCAGATCGAAAGTTGTGAGCCTGCGCAAAAACAGATCCATGGAAGCGCGGGACGCGGGAGGCCAAAAATCGCCGCACACGGACGCCGGGCGACCGGTTTTTTAAATTTAGGAACGGCCGCTCGGCGTCCCGTGTCTTCTTGTCCGAACCCGCGCCAGCGCAGCGGGAAGAATCGCGCGCGCCATCAGCGCTCTAGCAAACACAAGCGGAACCTGTGCCACTGGACCGAGTTAGGGGGGCGAAGATACGAGCCGGCGGATCCGGCGCGATAAAGAGGAGAAGTACGGTGGGCGGCATTATTTACCTCGTCGGACTCGTCGTCGTCATCTTGGCCATTCTGTCCTTCCTCGGCCTGCGCTGACGCAAGCCCCAACATCCTCAAGGGAGGAACACATGACCGACATAGGTGGCGTTCGCTCGCGCGCAGCATACGCGGCGGAAACAACCCCGATCCATTGCTACGTTGACTGGTGCGCGGTGATCGCCGGCGCTCTGATCGCCTGCGCGATCTTCGTGCTGTTGACGACATTCGGCTCGGCGATCGGCCTGACCCTGACATCGCCCTACCCTGGTTCCGGGTTCTCCGGCAAAGTCGCGACCTGGCTGATAGGCATCTGGGAAATCTGGGTGGCCGTCTCGGCCTTCGCCGTCGGCGGCTATTTCGCCGGCCGGCTGCGCCATCGCATTTTCGACGCGACCGAACACGAGAGCGACGTGCGCGATTCGGCGCATGGTCTGCTCGTCTGGGCAATTGCCGCGCTGCTGGGCACCTGGATCGCGACGATGACCATCAAAGAGGTCACCCATGCGGTCGCCAGCGGTCCCGATCGCAATCCGATCGCCGGTAAAGCCGATCCGGCCCGCTACGCCGCCGACGTCATGCTGCGGAGCGATCAGCCGGCGCCCGGCAATTACGACGAACCGCTACACAAGGAGGTGGCCACAGTCCTCGCCGCCTACGCGACGGGCGTGAGCGTAACGCAGGAAGACGCCGCCTATCTCACCCGCGTCACCGCCGCGCATAGCGGCGTGGCGCAGGCGGACGCGCAAAAACGCGTCAGCACCGCCGTGCAGCAGGTCCGTGACAACGCCAACCGGACGCGGCGCACCGGCATCATGGTGGCGTTCCTCACGGCCGCATCGCTGGCGGTTGGCGCCGCGGCGGCATGGGCGGCGGCGGCACTCGGCGGACGCCATCGCGACGAAGGCGTCGATACGAGCGACATGTTCCGCTGGCGGTAAATCGGATTGAGATAAGGAGAAGAAAATGGGACGCGGAATCTTGCTTTGGCTCCTCGGGGTGCCAATCCCGATCATCATCCTCTTGGCTTTCCTCGGCCGGTAATCGAAGCGAACGCAAACGCTCCCGTGCTTCATGGGAGCGTTTTGCTTTTCATGGCCAGCGCACGGTCGGCGGCATCGACGAAAGGATCGATTCGACATTGCCGCCCGTCTTCAAGCCGAAAATCGTGCCCCGATCGTAGAGCAGATTGAATTCGACATAGCGGCCGCGCCGGACTTGCTGCTCCCCGCGTTCGGATTCGCTCCAAGGCTTGGACCAATTGGCGCGCACGATGCGCGGATAGACGTTGAGAAAGCTGTCGCCGACGTCGCGCGTGAAGGCAAAATCGGCATCCCAGGCGCTGTTCTCCGCATCGCCGGCGCTGTTCAGATAATCGAAAAAGATGCCGCCGATGCCGCGCGGCTCGTTGCGGTGCTTCAAAAAGAAATATTCGTCACACCATTCTTTGTAGCGCCGGTAGTCGGCAACCCCGGCATGGCGCTCGCAGGCGCCGCGCATCGCCGCGTGAAACGCGATTGCGTCCGGATCGTCTTGCGTGCGGCGCGCGTTCAGCATCGGCGTCAAATCGGCGCCGCCGCCAAACCACGCTTTCGAGGTGCAGACGAAGCGCGTGTTCATATGCACGGTCGGGACATGCGGGCTCCAGGGATGGACGATCAGCGATATGCCTGAGGCCCAAAAGCGCGGATCGCTGTCGGCGCCAGGAATCTGCGCGGCAAATTCCGGCGCAAACGTCCCGAACACGGTCGAGACATGCACGCCGCCCTTTTCGAAGACGCGGCCGGCGAGCGTCGCCATGATGCCGCCGCCGCCTGGCGCGCCGCTTTGGTCGGTACGATCCCAGCTCTTTCGGACGAAACGCCCGGGTCGAGCATTCGCGTCGTGGAACGGGCCGGGCGCCTCCCGCTCGATCGCCTCGAGCGACGCGATGATGCGCTGTTGCAGTGCCTCGAACCAGGCGCGTGCATCATTCTGGCGGTTCTCAAGAGCGCTACTCACCGGGCGCGTCTCCTTGGGCCGAGCGGATCTGCCGCAGGGCCTCGCCAACTACCATCGCGGCGGCGATTGCGACATTGAGCGAGCGCAAGCCGGGTTGCATCGGCACAACAACGCGCGCATCGGCGGCATCGTGCACCTCCTGCGGCACCCCAGCCGATTCCCGCCCGACAAGCAGGATGTCGCCCTGCGCATATTGGAACTCGGTGTAGGCGAGCGTGGCGCGTGTGGTCAGAAGGACGAGCCGCGCCGGATTTTCCGCACACCACGCGAGAAACGCCCGCCAGGAGGCATGCCGCGTCAGACGAACATGCTCGAGATAATCCATAGCCGCGCGGCGGAACCGCGGATCGGTGATCGAGAACGCCGCGGGTTCGATGAGCGCTGCATCAAGTCCGAGACAGGCGCACATTCGCAGCATCGTCCCGGTATTCTGGGCAATGTCCGGCTGGAACAGGGCAAGCGTGAAGAGAGCGGTCACGTGAGCGCTGGTAGCGGGACAGCCGGGCTTTTGGAAGGCGCGGCCCCTAAGATCGACCGCAAGAGATCAGCCCTCACCCGCTATAGACAACAGATTTGAATCTTGCCAGAAAACGCCCCGCCCTAGGTAGCTTGATGGCAGGAGCCCGGGCGGCGAGTGGCGTCCGGTCGCATTGCCTCGTGCTGTTTCTCCTGCCTAGAAGCAGCTTTTGGACGCCCTCGCGCGTTGAAAACCGAGCGAACAGAGGTCGGCAGTGGCGGATTCAGTGACAGTGAATTCAGTATCGACCACTTCTCCGGCGCCCGAGCCGACACGCAGGGATTTTCTCTACATCGCCACTGGTGCAGCCGCAGTGGTTGCCACGGGCGCGGCGGTCTGGCCGCTGATCAGCCAGATGAGCCCGGACGCCTCGACGCTGGCGCTTGCCTCGACCGAAGTCGACCTCTCCGGCGTCGCCGTGGGTCAGATTCTTACCGTGAAATGGCGCGGCAATCCGGTTTTTGTCCGCCATCGCACCGAGAAGGAGATCAAGGAGGCCGAGGACACGCCGCTCTCGCAGCTTCCCGATCCGGCTACGGACCAGTCGCGCGTGAAGAAACCGGAATGGCTGGTCGTGATCGGCGTTTGCACGCATCTCGGCTGCGTGCCGCTCGGCCATCAAGGCCAGTATGACGGCTGGTTCTGCCCCTGCCATGGCTCGGTCTACGACACATCCGGACGCATCCGGCAAGGGCCCGCGCCGCGCAATCTCGATATACCGACTTACAAATTCACCAGCGATACCAAAATCCTGATCGGATGATTCCGAGTGCGATTTAAAGAGACGAGTTGATGACCGGACATTCGACCTACGTTCCCAAAAGCGCACTCGCCCGCTGGTTCGAGAGCCGTCTGCCGCTTATGGGCTTTGTGCATGCCTCGTTCATCGCATATCCGACACCAAAGAATCTGAACTATTGGTGGACGTTCGGCGGTATCGCGACTTTTATGCTGACCGCGCAGATCGTCACCGGTGTCGTGCTCGCGATGCACTACACGCCCGAAGTCACGATGGCATTCGACTCAGTCGAAAAAATTATGCGCGACGTGAATTTCGGCTGGCTCCTGCGCTACGCGCATTCGAACGGCGCCTCGATGTTCTTCGTCGCCGTGTATGTGCATATTTTCCGCAGCCTCTATTATGGCTCCTACAAGGCGCCGCGCGAGGTTTTGTGGATTTTGGGCGTCATCATCTTCCTGTTGATGATGGCAACGGCGTTCATGGGTTACGTGCTGCCTTGGGGACAGATGTCGTTCTGGGGTGCCAAGGTTATCACCAGCCTGTTCTCGGCAATCCCGTTCATCGGCGACTCGATCACGCTTTGGCTGTGGGGCGGCTATTCCGTCGATAATCCGACGCTGAACCGCTTTTACTCGCTGCATTACCTCCTGCCGTTCATGATCGTCGGCGTGGTGGTGCTGCATGTCTGGGCGTTGCACGTTACCGGTCAGAACAACCCGACAGGGGTGGAGGTGAAGAGCGTGCCGAAGGACACGGTGCCGTTCACGCCTTACGCAACGATCAAAGACGCGTTCGGGATGGTGTGCTTCTTCATCCTCTTCGCTTGGTTCGTCTTCTACGTGCCGAACATTCTGGGCGACGCCGATAATTACATCCGCGCCAATCCCTTGGTGACGCCGGCGCATATCGTGCCTGAATGGTACTTCCTGCCGTATTACGCGATCCTCCGCGCAATTCCTTCAAAGCTCGGCGGCGTGATCGCGATGTTCTCCTCCATCGCGATCTTTGCCTTCCTGCCGTGGCTCGATACGTCGCGCGTTCGCTCGGCGCGTTACCGGCCCGTCTACAAGGTGTTCTTCTGGGTGTTCGTCGCCTGCGGGATCGGTCTTGGCTATCTCGGCTCGCAGCCGCCGGAGGGCGGCTTCGTTATCGCCGCGCGCATTCTGACAATCTACTACTTTCTGCATCTCCTCGTCCTCATCCCGCTTCTCGGGCTCTTCGAGAGACCACGCCCGCTGCCCGCCTCCATTGCCGATTCGGTGCTTGGCTCCGAAGTGCCTATGGCGCGGCGCGCCGCGGCGGAGTGAATGCAAGCCGCCGGGGAAATCTCGCGAAAAGGAACATGATGTCTTGGGTTAAACCTGTCGGCCTGGCAGCAGCGGCGCTCTTCGGCAGCGCGCTTGTCGGCACGTTCGTCTTGGCACAGCAGCCGCCGCACGCGCCGGCGAGCGAGGTCAATGCCGACGGTCACAACGAGCCGATCCCGCCGCGCCAGTCATGGTCCTTTGCCGGACCGTTCGGCAAATACGATCAGGCGCAGCTGCAACGCGGCTTCAAAATCTATCGCGAAGTCTGCTCGAACTGCCATTCGATGGCGCTCGTCGCATTCCGCAATCTCGCCGATGCGGGCGGCCCGGGTTTTTCCGAGGCGCAGGTGAAGGCGCTCGCGGCGGAATACAAAGTGCAGGACGGACCGAACGAATCTGGCGAAATGTTCGAACGCCCGGGCCGTCCGTCAGATCACATTCCATGGAATTTTCCGAACGACAATGCCGCGCGAGCGGCGAATGGCGGCGCGCTGCCGCCCGACATGTCGGTGCTTGCCAAGGCGCGCAGCTTCAGCCGCGGCTTTCCGTGGTTCATCATCGATGGCTTCATCCAATATCAGGAACAGGGGCCCGACTTCATCACCGGCGTGCTCAACGGCTACAAAGATCCGCCGCCGGACGTGCAATTGCAGCCGGGACAGCATTACAACGAGTACGTCCCCGGTCATCGGCTAGCGATGCCGAAGCCGCTGAACGACGGCCAGGTCGATTATACCGACGGCACGCCGACCACCGTGCCGCAATATTCGAAGGATATTTCAGCCTTCTTGATGTGGGCAGCGGAGCCGAAACTCGAGGAACGCAAGCGGACCGGCTTGCGCGTGATAGTCTTCCTGATCCTGTTTGCCGGCCTGCTCTACTACACCAAGAAAAAAGTCTGGGCCGAGGTGGTTCACTGACCACAGACAACAGAAGACAGACGACAGGCTATCCTTTGCCCTCCGGCTGTCTTCCGTCTCCGAATTAGTGCCCGGCTGACGCGGCAGCCCGGGCTTGCGCTGCCTGCGCAACGATTTGCTCCGCCGGTTTCCCGACTATCTCGGCGAGATGATCGAAGCGGCACGTATATGTGCCGACACCCGCCGTCGCCGAACGCAATTCGACGATGAGGTCGCCCATCTCGGCTTCGGGGATCAGCGCCTCGATCGTATCCCAGCCTTCCCAGCCCGGCCGGCTGTCGTAGCCGAGTATCTGCCCCCGCCGGCCAGATATGATCCCCGTCACCCGCGACAGGCTGTCGCTCGGCGTCGAGACCGAAACTCCAAGGATCGGCTCGAGCAGCACCGGCTTGCATTTCGGCAGGCCCTCGTTCATCGCGATCTTCGCCGCCTGACGGAAGGCCATATCGGATGAATCGACGGTGTGATAACTGCCGTCGGTCAGCGTGACGGCGACGTCGACGACCTGAAAACCGAGGGGTCCGCGCGTCAGCGCATCGCGGCATCCCGCTTCGACCGACGAGAAATATTGCCGCGGCACGGTGCCGCCATGCACCGTTTCGTTGAATGCAAACCCTTCCGAGCGCGCGCGCGGCTTGATATCGATGACCACATCGCCGAACTGACCATGACCGCCCGACTGCTTCTTATGGCGGCCGCGGATCGTCGTCGGCTCGCGAATGGTCTCGCGATACGAAACCGACGGCTTCTTTGCTTCGACCGTCACGCCAAAGCGTGCCGCCAACTTCTCCAAGGCGACACGCACATGCATTTCGCCCTGACCGAAAAGCTTCATCTCGCCCGAGGCCTGGTCCTGCACAAAGGTCAGCGACGGATCTTCCTCGGCGAGTTTCTGCATTGCCGCGGCCAATCGCACCTCATCCTTACGATCCTTCACCTTCAGTGCGAGCGCATGCACGGCCTGGGGCGGTGTCGGTTTCGGAATCGCCGCACCGTTGCTCGAGCGCAACTTGGCATCAGTCATCTTGGCATCGGTGAACGAGTCGCCGGTCGCGACGTGGTCCAACCGGCCGAAGGCAACCGTATCGCCCTCCTCGGCGCGCGGCTGCTTCGCCGTCGCGGCTCCCATCATCCGCGAAATGCCGCCGATGCGATCTTCATCGCCGGCCGCGGTGACGACCGTCGCACCGTCAACGAACGCGCCGCGCAACACACGCGCGACCGAGAGCTTGCCGCCATGCGCGGTGTGGATCGTGCGCATGACATGCGCGAGCGGCGGACCGTCGCTTGGAACGCCAAGCCGGCCGCGTGTTTGCACCAATCCCGGCGCTTCGTGGCGCAAAGCTTTCAATAGCCGTGTCACTCCATTGCCGCGCTCGGCACTGCCGATGAGCAGCGGCACCACACGGCCAGCTCGCAATTCGCGCGTCAGATCGTCGAAGACCTGGTCGCGCGGCGGCTCGATGTCGGAGATCAATTCTTCCATGAGCGCATCGTCATAATCGGCGAGGCGCTCCAGCATAGAATAACGCGCTTCCTTCTCGCGCGGCATTTCGCCGGCGGGCACGTCGACCACGGTCGAAGGCGCGTGCTCGCGATAGACAAAGGCGCGCTCCAGCGCGAGATCGATGAAGCCGGTCGCAATGCCGTTCTGCCAGAGCGGAATTTGCCGCACGATCAACGGCGAGCGCGAGGCCGGCTGCAACATTTCGAGCGTCTCGCGCACGCGGCTCGTTGCAGCGTCAATCTTGTTTAAAAAGATCAAGCGCGGAATGCCGAGTTCTTCGAGCTCGCGAAGGACGAGCTGCAGCGCCGGAATTTTGCGCTGATCCGCCTCGCACACGACAATCGCCGCGTCGCAAAGCGGCAGCACATTGGGCAGATCGTAAGCGAATTCGATGGAGCCGGGACAATCGACGAAGGTGAAACGGTCGCCGAGATAATCCGTCGTGGCGATGTTGGCTTCGATGCTCATTGCGTGGGCGCGCGCCTCTGCGCTGGAATCGCCGACGCTGGAACCGTCGCGCACATTCCCCTGACGGGAGAGGGCGCCGGTGCGCGCAAGAATGCTTTCGAGAAGCGTGGTCTTGCCGCTCTGGAAGGGACCGACAAGCGCAATCAGCCGCGGTCCCGAAACTCGTCTGTCGCCGTTGCTGCCGTTTTCTGCCATGGCGCACACCTCCCCGTGAGGCGCGTCGTGTCACTCGCGCGGGTGCCGCGCGCCCTGTGTCACAATGCTTTCATCTGAGGGCGGGGAGCGCAAGGGGCGCGCCTCGCATCCGCGGGACCACGCCACTTTTACGATCAGCTCAGGCTGCCGCAGAAATGCTGGATTTTGCGGCAGGCAGCCTCGAGCAGCGCGTTCGACGTCGCATAGGACACGCGGAAGTTCGGTCCGCTTCCGAAAGCCGTCCCCTGCACCACCGCAACGCCCTCGGTTTCGAGCAGCGCATTGCAGAAATCCTCGTCATTCTCGATGACCGAACCGTCCGGCGCTTTGCGTCCGATCGCCTCGGCACACGAGGGATAGACGTAGAACGCGCCCTCCGGCGAGTGGCATTTCAGGAAACGCGCTTGATTGAGCATCGAGACGACGAGATCGCGCCGCTCCTCGAAGGCTTTGCGGCTCTTCGGGATGAAATCCTGCGGACCGGTTAGCGCCTCGACCGAGGCCCATTGCGCGATCGAGCAAGCGCCGGAGGTCTGCTGGCCCTGCAGCATGTCCATAGCCTTGATAAGCGCGTCGGGGCCCGCGCCATAGCCGATGCGCCAGCCGGTCATGGCGTAGGATTTCGATACTCCGTTCATCGTCAGCGTGCGGTCGTAGAGTTCGGGCTCGACCTGCGCCGGCGTCGTGAAGACGAAATCGCCATAGACGAGATGCTCGTACATGTCGTCGGTCAGCACCCAGACATGCGGGTGCTTGAGAAGCACGTCGGTGACCTTCTTCAGCTCCTCGCGCGTATAGGCAGCGCCGGACGGGTTCGACGGCGAGTTCAGGATGAGCCATTTGGTGCGCGGCGTGATCGCGGCTTCGAGGTCCTCCGGCTGTAGCCTGAAGGCGTGCTCCATCTTGGTCTGCACGGTGACCGCCGTACCGCCGCAGATCGCCACCATTTCCGGGTAGCTCACCCAGTACGGTGCAACACAGATCACCTCGTCGCCCGGATTGAGCGTCGCCAGGAACGCGTTGAATAGGATCTGTTTGCCGCCGGTGCCGACGATCACCTGCGAGGCCTTGTAGTCGAGCCCGTTCTCGCGCTTGAACTTTTCGGCGATCGCCTGGCGCAGCTCCGGAATTCCGGCAACCGGCGTGTACTTCGTCTCGCCGCGCTCAATCGCCTTGATCGCCGCCTGCTTGATGTTGTCCGGCGTGTCGAAATCAGGCTCGCCGACGGAGAGGCTGATGATCTCCCGGCCTTTCGCCTTCAGATCGCGCGCTTTCTGCGTCGCCGCGATCGTCGCGGAGGGCTTCACGCGTGAAAGTGCATCGGCGAGGAAGGCCATCGAAAAATCCTCTCCTGTCGTTGGGGTCGCGCACCGCTTGCGCGCGGGCGGAACATAGGTGCAGTGCGGCATGAGGGCAATTCAAATGCTGCCGTCTCACTGAGAAGAATCAGCGAACCTTAAGGCTTTCGGAACTAGGCTCGCGGCGTCATGTCGCGCGCCATGCAATCGATGTGGGTCAGTCTGAAGAGCGGGTCGTGGCTGACACCCGAGCGCCTGCGCCTCTATCCGGCACTCCTCCTGGATTTCGAGGCTGTCGCGGTCCTGGTGCTGGTTGTGACCTCGGATGGGCGCCACGACTTCATCGACCGGCCGCTAGGCACTGACTTCGCCTAGGTCTGGGTTGCCGGGACGGAGGTTCTCGGCGGACACCCCGCTCAGCCGTTCGATGTGCAGGCTCACCTTGGCGCGCAGCGGGTGTTCTTCGGGCCGGCAACCGACGTGTATGGCTGGCATTATCCGCCGTATTTTCTCGCCCTTGGAGCGCTTCTGGCGCTGCTGCCTTACGGGGCCGCGCTCGCGGTATGCTCTATCTGGCCGGAGTTCGCCACGCGCTGCGCGGCAGCGGCCTCTCGGGTCGCGACCGTCCTCGTCGCCGCGCTCGCCTTCCCCGCCGTCTTCGTCAACCTGACACATGGCCAAAACGGGTTTCTCACCGCCGGCCTGTTTGCCGGCGCCCTCCTCTGTCTCGACACCCGGCCGTGGCTTGCGGGACTGCCCTTTGCGCTTCTCGCCTACAGCCGCAATTCGGGCTGGTGATCCCCGTGGCCCTGATGGCCGGCGCGTTGGCGGGCGCTCCTCGGTGGAGCTGCCAGCCTGGTGGCGCTGACCGCAATGAGCGCCGCGGCGTTCGGCCTGCAAACGTGGATCGCCTTCCAGCAGAGCCTCGGCTTCACGCGCAGCGTCGTCCTGGAGCAAGGCAACATCGGCTGGGAGAAAATCCAGAGCATGTTCGCGGCCGTGCGCATGCTCGGCGGGACTGTGCCGGAGGCCTACGCGGTTCAGGCTGCCGCCAGTACGTTGGTCATCGGCGCAATCGCATGGCTCTGCATTCGTCGGCGGACCCCCGCTTGAAATATGCCGCGCTTCTCGTCGCGGCGCTGCTCATCACGCCCTATTGCCTTGACTACGACATGGTCCTGCTCGGGCCGGCGCTCGCGTTCGTCGTCGCACACGGCGTGGAGAAGGGCTTTGCGCCTTTCGAAAAGTCGCTGCTTGCAGCGGTCTGGGTCGTGCCGCTGATCGCAAGACTAGTCGCCAAGCTAAGCTATATTCCGCTTGGGCCAATAGTGATGCTCACGCTATTCGCACTGATCATCGGCCGCGCAATGCAAGCAAGGTCAGACATACGCGCGGCAAGTACTTCCCTCGCGGCGATACGATCCAACTGAAGAATCACCTTCGCAGGTGCAACCTTTACACCGATCGCGCGTTCTACGGCCGAGGTTGGACAAGGCCGAGCTTGGGAAATCGGCTTTAGACGTGCGGAATCGCACAGTCTCGTTTCCATTGGATGTTTACGACGCCCCAAGCGATTGTTGGGAAGGTTGCACATGTCGATTGCCAACAACTTTGACCGCACGCCGGATGCGGGCTTTACGCGCACATTCAATGCCGACTCGGCCCGCCGTCAGCTTCAGCTCTCGCTCGTTCTGGTGCTGATTCTCGCGGTCGCCACTTTCATGCTAAGCGTCATGATCCGCTTCGACATGCCGACTTCCGCTTCGATGAGCCCGATCAAACCGATCGAGACGCATTATGCCGGCGACAAGCCGGTGCGCGGCTGATCACTCGCTGCCCTTCGCCTTTGTGCGAAGGATTGCAGTCCAGGCTTCGATAACCTTCGCCAGTCCCGAGCCCCCCATGTGACAGCCGTCGAAGCGATCAACGGCGTTTAAGAGCGCGTCCGTGTCGATGCCGGCTGCAAATCCTTCCCCAAGCTTGCCGAGCTTGCGTTGAGCGCGGCTGACCGGGTTGTCGGCCGACCAGTCGGTGTCGAGCTGCTCACAACGCGTGGCAACCGATACATAGATCGGAGCAGCAACACCCCAATTATGCAGATCGCGCGCGAGCGATTGGAAGCCTGAGACATATTGCTCTTCGGTCGTGCGTAAGGAGAAGTCGCCCTCTCCCTGGTGCCAAAGCACATGCGTGATGCGGTAATGGCGTTGCGCATCATCCACCACTTCCTTCAGCATCGAATGCAGGTCGCCGCCCGAGACCCACTGCGACAGAGCGCTGCCGCCAACAGCGATGGGCACAAGCACGACGTCATCAAAGCTCTTATCGTTGACTAGGCCGTCGCCGATGGCGCTCCATGGTTCGCCTGCAATTCCCGACGTGCCCAATAGTGGCGATGCAGCGATGGTGCACTTTCCATCAAAATAATTGATGACGTGACCGCTTTGCGAGCGAAAGCGCTGACCTCCCGTATTCGCCGCATTCGATTGTCCAAGGATGAGGAGGACTGCGGAGCGATCTGTCTGCGGCGGACAGGCAATCGTTGTTTTTCCGGGATAGGCGATCAGGCGCGCGTAGGGACCGTAATCGACGCCTGGCGGCCGCCATGACTGCAACAGCGTGAGTTGCAGGCCCGTGAAGTGGTTGGCGGGCCACAACTTGGATGCGTAGGAGTAGGCGCCGAACCAGTAGGTTCCAAACAGCACCGCGCCCACCGCGATCGCAATGGCGATCGCGGTCATCAGTTTCGATAGATTCAAACGATCACTCCGTTCATCGGCTTCACAGCGAGAGAATCCGGAAACACCGATTCTGCCAGCACCCTGCCCCCGAGGCCGAGATGATCCGCGAGTACCCCTTTCAGCACCGCGCGCAAATCCGTGGTCGGCGCGAGATCGCGGTTTTCAAAGAGCTGATCCGGCTTCAGTCCAGGCCAATCGGCGATCATGCGGCCGCCTTTGATGGCGCCGCCAACGAGAAACGCAACGGTCGCCGTCCCATGATCCGTGCCGACCGTGCCGTTGATCCGTGCCGTGCGGCCGAATTCCGTGGCAATGACAATCGCGGTATCCTGCCATACCGGCGCGAGGGTGCGCTCGAACTCTTCGAGCGCGCCGTCGAGACCGCCGAGAAGCTGCGCCAGACGACCCGTCGCTCCGCCCTCGTTGGCATGCGTGTCCCAGCCGTCGAAAGCGAGCGCCGCGACGCGCGGCCCGTCGTCGGCGGCGATCAGCCGCGCGGCACCTTGCGCCGCCTGGCGCATACCCGCCGCTGTCGCAAAACCGCCGCGCGGCGTTTTGTCCATCTCGCCGGCAGCAATCTTCTCGGTTGCGAGCCCTTGCATGAGAGCCTCGGCAAGAAGGGGATCGCGATGGCGATAGAGATCGAGCACGCGATTGGCGAGATCCTCCGTCGGCTGCGGCAAGGTTTGCGGCGACCAGCCGAGGACAGGCGCCCGCCCGCGCATAATCAGGGGCGTGGTGGCGCCGACGCCGAGCCCGCCGCGTACCGCCACAGGTGCGCCGCGCGGCAGCGCCGCGATCGCGCGATTGAGCCAGCCCGAGCCGACGCGGCCGGGCCCCGGAAATCCGCTTTCCAGCACGTCCTGGCCGTCGAAATGCGAGCGCTCGCGATATGGGGTGGCGACCGCGTGCACCACGGCACCCTGCCCGGCGCGATAAAGCCGCGCAAAGACCGGCATCGCCGGATTGAGCGCGAAAAACGAATCGAGCGGGATCGCCGGATGATCGCCGGAAAGCGACAGCGCGATCTGTCCGTGCAGCCCGGCATAATCAGGGTCGCCGATCGGTGCGACCGCGGATAAACCATCGAGCGCACCGCGCAGGATGATCACCACGAGCCGCGGATCGCGCTGATCCGCCGCGCGGGCGAATTTCGGCAGATACGCCCAGGCGAACAGCCCGCCCGTTGCCGCAAGCAGCGCGCGGCGCGAGGGAGACGGTGTCTCGCACAAGAGGTTCATCGGCGCGCTCCTTTCATCGGCGCTGCACTTCCGGGGACATCAACAACAAAGCCAACCCCTGCTGCTTCGATTCGGCGCGCGCAATCGCCTGGCGTGTTTCGCTCGATGCGGCTACGCCGGCAATCTCGTCGAGAAGATCGAGCGGGTTCAGCGAATCGCGCCAGCGATCGGCGATGCGTGCGCAGATTTCGAGCCGCACTTTCATGCCTTCGGGGCTCGCCCAGGCGGCGGCAATATCGGGAAAACCGTTCGGTCCAGGCGGGCCCCAAAGCGGCATGCCGAGAAAAGCAGCGCGCCGAGGAATTGGCCGGGATCTTCGGGCATGCGCCGGACAATCCGTCCCGCCGCGTAGAGACATTCTTGGGGATTGCGCATCTTCGTGCGCGGTGCATCCCAAGCGTCCGATCCACCAAAGCGACCGCCAACGCTTTGAGAGCGCCGTCGGTGTTGCGGAATATGTCGGTCAGCTTGGCGACAAGCGCGGGCGGCGGCTCGTCGGCGACAAAATGCCGGGCTAGCTTGAATGCAAGGTGCTGCGCGGTTGCGGGATGACGCGCGATATCGGCGAGCGCTGCGCGACCTTGGCCGACATCTCTTTGAGCGTACGGGCGGCCCAAAACAATCTGCTCGCCCGGCTCGTGCGAATTGGCGTTGAAGACGAACGAGCCCGGCTCACCGAGCTGCCCGGCGCGCCCGGCAAATGTCCAGCCGGTGATGATGCGGGCAAGCGCCGTCACGTCGGCTTGCGTATAGCCGCCGTTCACGCCGAGTGTATGCAACTCGAGAATCTCGCGCGCGAGATTCTCGTTCAGACCGCGGCCGGTGCGCTGGCCGGCCGGCGAATTCGGGCCGATCGAAAGCTGGTTATCGAGATAGAACAGCATTGCCGGATGACTTTCGACAGCCTGCAGCATGTCACCGAACCGGCCGAGTACGTGGGGGCGGATCGCATCGCGCTCGAATGCGCCCGCGGCGATACGGACAAAGCCGCCCTTCATCGTCGCGACGCAGAAATGGTTAGTCCAGAACTGAACGAGCCGCTCGACGAAACCTGGTTGTGCTTCGAGAATACGCCGCAGCCGCGCCGACGCTTCGGTGCGGAAGACTTGCTGGATTGCCGGCGGCGGCGGCTTCGGCGCCTCTTTCGGTTTTGCCGACGACGGTGTGCCCGCCGTCCCGGGGGACTCTTCCAGGCTCGCGGTCTGAATCGTCATATCCGCCGCAAGGCGTTGCAGCCGCTGCTGCTCTTGATCCGTAAAAAGGATTTTCAGCGCGACCGCCGTGCGCGGCAGGTCCGGCGCTTCGAGCGCCGCTATGCCGGGCTGCTCCAACTCCGCCCTGAGAAAACCGCGCGGGTACGAGGCGGCAGCGGCGAGATCCCCGCCGCGCCGTGATCTCAGCCCGAAGCGGTTCAGCGCGATGAAGCCAGCGTGGAGATCGGCGGCCATCACTCCTCCGGTGCGCGCACCTGTCGCATACAAGCGTGTAGGCGGTCAAAGCTGGCTCTTTCCTGAATGGAGATCACGGGAATTCGCCGGCTTGCCTTTTCATCGCCGTGAGGCTCGTCTGTCTCTCGTCAGGCATGCGATTCTTCTGGAGCGGGAAATGTTCAGACGCGGCTTCATCGCGCTCACGGCGCCGCGCTTCCTCACATTCGTGGTGTCGCTGATCCTGGCGCTCGCCGCGTTGGCATCGCTCTACACGCGGCTGCCGGTGGTCGGCACGTTCGTGAACACCCACCGGCTCGGAGTCGCGCTTGCTGCCTACGTGATCCTGATGCTCGGCGTGCTTCTGCGCGGACTGTGAAGGGTTACGCCGCCTTCGCCTTCGGATTCACTTCCGCCGTGTAATCCTCGATCAGCGTGCGCGAGATATTGCCGGGCTTAAACCGATAGGAGCCGATTTCGGAAACGGGAGTGACTTCCGCGCCGGTGCCGCAGATGAAGCACTCGTTAAAGCTATCGAGCTCGTCCGGCATTATTCGCCGCTCGATCACCTCGAAGCCGCGGCGTCTGGCAAGATCGATCACGGTCTTGCGGGTGATACCATCGAGGAAGCAATCCGCGATCGGCGTATGTAAAGCGCCGTCACGCGTGAAGAACACGTTGGCGCCGGTGCACTCCGCGACGCGTCCCTGCCAATCGTACATGAGGGCATCGGCATAGCCGCGCCGCTCAGCGCGGTGTTTCGACAGAGTGCAGATCATGTAGAGCCCGGCCGCCTTGGCGAGCGCCGGCGCCGTCGCGGGATCCGGCCGCCGATATTCGGCAATGTCGAGACGAATGCCTTTCATCTTCTCGGCGACATCGAACATCGAGGGCCAGTCCCACACCGCGATCGCCGTATTGATCGTCGAGTGCTGAGCGGCAACCGCCATCATCTCGCTGCCGCGCCAGGCGACGGGCCGCACATAGCAGTCTTTAAAACCGTTCTTGTCGACCACGAGCCGTTTTGCCGCGTCGAGCTCGTCGACCGAGTACGGAATTTCGAAATCGAGGATTTGCGCGGAGTGTTTGAAGCGTTCGGAATGTTCGCGCGACTTGAACACGACGCCGCCATAGGCGCGCTCGCCTTCGAAGACGCAGGAGGCGTAGTGCAGGCCGTGCGAGAGCACATGGAGCTTGGCGTCCTTCCACGGAACGAGCTGACCGTTCATCCAGATGAAGCCGTCGCGCTGGTCGAAGGGAAGCACCGCCATGATAGTCCTGGGCTCCTCTGCCCTTGGCCAGCGCGGAAAGGTTACCGCGACGACCCTTGCCGATTGTTCTTCAGAAGGCTTGACGAGTAACAATCGTGCTGGAATATGTCAACAAGGCTGTCATATTCGCGCGGCGTTCAAGAGGTGATTGGTGGAGACGGTCCAACTTGGCGACGTTCTGGGCTCCAAACGCAACGGCGGCGAGGAGCCGGAGCCGTCGCCGATGTACGACATCATCGAGCTGTTCTTTTTCGCCTATCGCGATTTCGTCGGCGACGCCGACCGGCTGCTCGAAAATTACAAATTCGGTCGCGCGCATCACCGCGTGCTGCATTTCGTCAATCGCCAGCCCGGCCTGAAGATTGCTGAGATTCTGGCGATTCTTCAGATCACCAAGCAGAGTCTTGGCCGCGTCCTGAGGGAGCTTCTGGATACCGGATATATCGAGGTGCGCCCCGGCCCGGTCGACCGGCGCCAACGTCTGCTGTTCCCGACGGCAAAAGGCCGCAAGCTGGCGCTCGATCTCGCCCGCCTGCAATCGAAACGCTTTGCGCGCGTCTTCGAGGGATTGCCGCCCGGCGCCTATGACCAAGCCGTGCGATTCCTGCTCGAGATGATCGATCCGGGAGATCGTGGCGCCATTGCCGAGCGGCTGCGTCTGAGTTCGCTTTCGCCTGAAAGGCAACGGGCGTGACCTTCGCGGCAGACGCGCAACCGCAACAATCTGAGGCGCATCTGCTCATCGTCGACGACGACAGTCGCATTCGCGCCTTGCTCGCCCGTTATCTCACGATGCAGGGCTATCGTGTGACAACGGCAGCCAGTTCCGCGGATGCCAAGAGCCGGATGCAGAGTCTCGCCTTCGATTGCCTCGTGCTCGACGTGATGATGCCCGGCGGCAGCGGCATTTCGCTGGCGCGTGACGTGCGGCAAAGCGAGCCCGGCGCCGGTGTTCCGATCATTTTTCTGACAGCCAAAGGTGCGGTCGAAGATCGAATCGAGGGGCTCGAAGCCGGCGGCGACGATTATCTGGCAAAGCCCTTCGACCCGCGCGAGCTGATGCTACGAATCGCCTCGCTTCTGCGACGGACCAAAGACCGCGAGATTGCTGTTCGACATGATCGCGTGGTGCGTTTCGGCGCTTTCCGCTTCGATCTCGCGCAGGGAGAGCTTCGTCGTGGCGACGAGCGCATCGTGCTTGTCGAGCGCGAGCGCGAAATGTTGCGGCTTCTAGCGAATGCACGTGGCGAGGTCGTATCGCGCGACGCGCTGGCGAGCTGCGGCACGCCGTGCAACGAACGCAGCGTCGACGTGCAGATCAATCGTCTGCGGCGCAAGCTCGAGGGCGATCCCGCCGATCCCGCTTATCTCATCACGGCGCGCGGCGCGGGTTACCGGCTGGCGCTCGACGGATAAGGCGGCGCGATGAGCATAACCTTACCCGCAGCATTCGCCGGCCCGCACCGGGTTTACCGCGATTTTGCGCTGTGGCTGCGCCGGCAGATGCCGAAGGGCCTTTACGCGCGCGCACTGCTCATCGTCATCCTGCCGATGGTGCTGCTGCAATCGGCCGTCGTGTTCTTCTTCATGGAGCGGCACTGGCAGCTTGTGACGTTTCGTCTGTCGGCGGCGTTGACGCAGGATATCGCTGCGTTGATCGACGTCTATCAAAGCTATCCGCAAGACAAGAACTACGAAACCCTCGATCGCATCGCCGCCGAAAGAATGCGCATCGATCTCGATATTCTGCCGGCCGGCCCGCTTCCACCGCCTGCACCAAAGCCGTTCTTTTCGATAGTCGATCGCGCGCTGTCGAACGAGATCCGTCGCCAGATCGGCCGCCCCTTCTGGATCGACACCGTCGGCCGCTCCGATCTCATCGAAATTCGCATTCAGCTCGAAAATGCGGTCATGCGCGTCATCGCGCATCGCAGTCAGGCCTATGCGTCGAACTCGCACATCTTCGTCATGTGGATGCTCGGCACGTCCCTTGTGCTGATTCTGGTGGCAATCGCTTTTTTACGCAATCAGATCAAACCGATTCTGCGGCTTGCACGCGCCGCCGAAGCGTTCGGCAAAGGAAGACAGATCAATTTTCGGCCGCAAGGCGCCCGCGAAGTCCGCCAGGCCGGCCATGCCTTCGTCGAGATGAAGCGCCGGGTCGAGCGCGCCATCGAGCAACGCACGACGATGCTGAATGGCGTGAGCCACGATCTACGCACCGTGCTCACCCGCTTCCGTCTCTCGCTCGCGGTGATCGGCGACACGCCGGAAACCCGCGCAATGCAAAAAGACCTCGACGAGATGCAGCGCATGATCGAGGCCTATCTCGCCTTCGCGCGCGGCGACAGCGGCGAGAACTCGATGCCGAGCGACGTCGCCGCATTACTGAAGCAGGTGAAGGACGAGCTCGGAGACGAAGGTCACGATATCCAGGTGACGTTCAGCGGGGATCCGATCGTCTCGGTGCGGCCGGACGCGTTCAAGCGTTGTATCGCCAATCTTGTGGTCAACGCGCAGCATCACGCAAGCAAAGTCGTTGTCGAGGGATCGAACGATCGGCGCTTCCTGACAATCAACGTTGACGATGACGGGCCGGGCATTCCGCCCGATCGGCGCGAGGACGTTTTCAAGCCGTTCTTCCGACTCGACGAGGCGCGCAATCAGGACGAGGCCGGCACGGGGCTGGGCCTCGCGATCACGCGCGACATGGCGCGCTCGCATGGCGGCGACATCCAGCTCACGACGAGTCCGCTCGGCGGCTTGCGCGCGACCTTGCGCATTCCGGTATAGGAGCGCGCGGTCGAGATAGGTCGCGCGATTTGCGAGACATATCGGCTGCATCGGTCTTCGACGCAAATGTTGCCCGTGTGATCAAGGGCGCCATCGCGCCGCGTCATGAGGCGGCGCACCCAGCGCCTCATTCAGCTTGCGTCGATTAGGCTATCGCTGCGGGTTAGCAGGTTCGACGTCCTAATCGGCCATCGAAGTTGCTTACCTCAAATCGCCGGATCGTCGGCGATCTCGCCGCGCCGGTCCCAATCGCGCTCGTGGCGATCGCTGTAGCGCTCGCGCCGCCGCTGACGCCAGGTACGGCGGCTGGCGAGAAGCGCGCGCCCGACAGCGCGGATCGGCGCGGTCAGGCGGTCCAGGTCTTCCGCCCGCGCGACAAGCCGGTCGCCGCGCGTCAGCTCTCGGTCGAGCGCGGCCATGGTCGCCGAGAGTCCGGGATCGTCGTCCTCGAACCAAGTGTCGAGAACGCGATTCCAGGCCATGGCCAAACCCTGCAGTTTGAGGGTGCCGACCGGTCCTTCACCGTCGATCCCAGCCGCCTCCAACATGAAGCGCATCGAATTGACCATCACGCCGTTCAGTGCCGCCGAACCCAGCAGATCGCCACGTGCCCAATCGGAAATGCTCTGCAGCGCGTCGCGATAGGGTTTCAGCGCGTCAATGCGCCGCATGAGCACGTCGAAGAGCCGCTCCTTGGCGCTCTCGCCGGCAAGATCGGCAGTCGTGCCGTCGAGCACGATCCTGTCGATGCGGCGCGCGAAGGCGCCGAGCACCGCACCTTTCGAGGGAAAATGATCGCGAAAATCGGCGAGTGATAAACCGGCGCGAAGCGCGATGTCCGACAGCGTGATGTCATCCCAGCGCCGTTCCGCGGCAAGCTCCATCAGCGCGTCGACGATGCGGCTTTTAGGGTCACCGGCTCGGGGTGGCGAAACGGGCGCCGCGACGCCTTCCGGCGAGGCAGGTTGGTTGAACTGAGACATGATTTCCTCCGACCCCCGGTATTTAGGGTCCGAGCCTAGCGCTCCAAGCGCGGTCGCACGAATCCGGCGTCAGCCGGAAAGTTCGGCGGCGCGCCGCTTCGCCGCTTCGACGGCAGCTTCCATCAGCTTCTTCAAGCCGCTCTCGCCCATGAGGATGTTGAGCGCCGCGGCAGTCGTGCCGCCCGGCGAGGTGACCTCCTCGCGCAATCTGGCGACCGCCTTTTCCGGCGAGCGATGCATGAGCTCGCCCGATCCTTCGACCGTCGCGCGGGCGAGCCGGGCTGCGAGATCGGCCGGCAGGCCGGCGGCGGCGCCCGCTTCGGCGAGGCATTCGGCGAGAAGGAAGACGTAAGCCGGTCCGGAGCCGGAGACCGCGGTCACCGCATCGAGATGGGTCTCATCGTCGAGCCATTCGACGCGCCCGACGGCGGAGAGAAGTTCGTCGGCGGTCGCGCGCTGCTCGGCAGTGACGTCGGGCGTCGGGTAAGCCGCAGTGATACCGCGGCGGATTGCCGCCGGCGTGTTCGGCATGGCGCGCACGATCGCCTGCGCGGCGGGCAGGCGCGCCTTCAGGTTCGCGGTGGTCTTGCCGGCAAGAATCGAGACGATAAGCGTCTCCGGCGCGACCAGCGGCGCGATCTGCGGCGCCGCCTGGTCCAGGCTCTGCGGCTTGATCGCCAGGAAAATGACCGCCGGGGCGGCGATCTCGGCCAGCGGCGGATTGAGCCGCACCCCGATGCGGCGCGCCGCCGCCTCTGCCGCCGCGCTCGGGGCCGGATCGATGATGATGATAGTGGTGGTGCCGGCGTTATTTTCGCGTCCAAACCAGCCACCGAGCAGCGCCGAACCCATCTTGCCCGCGCCGACAAGAACCAGAGAAAGCGGGCGCTCGGGCACTGGCGATTGTCCTCGGATCAGGCGTGCCCGTGCGTCTCGAACATCGCCGCCTCTAGGGCTTCGCGCACGCTCTTGCCCGCCCAGACGACAAATTGGAACGCCTGATAATAGCGCTCACAATTCTCCAGCGCGTTCGTCAGCACCACCTCGCATTGCCGGCTGTTCGGCATGGCGCCACCCGCCAGGATGAGCGCCTGCCGAAACATCACGACACCCTCGTTGGCCCACAGTTCGAAGTGACCGACCCAGATCTGTTCATTCAGGGTCGAGACGAGCGTCAACAGGTCCTGACGGCGGCGCTCCGGCACCCTCAGATCGAAGGCGCAGCCAATGTGCAGCGTCTCGAGTTCGGGCAGCCAGGTGAAGGCCATGTGGTAGTCGGAACAGGTGCCGGAGACGGAGATCGAAATTTCATCGTCGTCTTCGCGGTCGAACACCCACTCGTTCAAGGCCGCAAGGCGCTCGACGATATCGACCGGATGTTCGACGCGTTCGCTGGGGTGTTCGGTTTGCAAGAGCGACATTTCCTGGCCTGAAGTTGAGGGTTGCGAGACGACATGCGGGACGGTGAAAACCGAAATTTCGAAGACGAATCAACCTCCTACCCAGACTATATACGCGCGACAGATTTCCCCCGCTTCGGGTAAATTGCTGCAACGGAGCGCAGCAAAACCTTGGGCGTACAGGCCTTTTGCCGGTTATCCCCCGGGTTGCTTTTTCGATAATCCACAGAATCGGGATGACAGTTCTTTGGCAGCGTAAGCTGCAGGTCAGCTCCGATTGAGATCGGCGCTCCCGCCCAGGCCAATGCCCGCAGCTGCCGTGAGCTTCGCTTCCAGAGCCACGACCCGCCTCTGAAGGATGTCGTTCTCTTCACGCGCCAACGCCGCCATATCGCGGACCGCCTCGAATTCCTCGCGGGAGACGAGGTCCATGCTGGTGATGAGCCGGTCGAGCTGGGCGCGCGCCAGGGTCTCGGCCTCCCGCCGCACGCCCTCGGCAACGCCGGCCATGTCCGTCACTAGACGGGCGAGGTCATCGAGAATGCGGCCGCGCGGTTCAACCATGGTTTTCTCCGGGGTTTCGTATATGTCGGCCCTTCCGGCGAAGTCCACCAGCCAGGGCTGATCCATGTCAGCGAAGCCCTCTTTCACAGCCCTCAACATGACACCCATGATGACGTGATAAGAAAACCCTAACGCATGCTCTTTGCGATTCCGTATCCGATAATCGATCCCGTCCTCATCCATATCGGGCCGCTGCCGATCCGCTGGTACGCGCTCGCCTACATCGGCGGTCTGATCCTCGGCTGGGCCTATGCCCGCGCACTCGCCGCGCGGGACTCTCTGTGGAACGGAGCGCCGCATCCGACACCACAGAGCCTCGACGATCTTCTCGTCTATTGCGCGCTCGGCGTCGTGGTCGGCGGACGCATCGGCTACGTGCTTTTCTACAATCTGCCGTTCTACATGGCGCATCCGGAGGAAATACCCGCGGTATGGAAAGGCGGCATGTCGTTCCATGGCGGGCTCGCCGGCGCGGCAATCGGCATTTATCTCTTCGCGCTGCGTTACCGCGTTCCGCTGCTCAGCGTTTTCGACATCGGCTGCGCGGTCGTGCCGATCGGTCTTTTCCTGGGCCGCATCGCCAATTTCATCAAGCCGGAGCTTTGGGGCCGCCCGACGGACGTGCCATGGGCGATAGTCTTTCCCGAAGCGGGTCCCCTAACCCGGCATCCTAGCCAACTTTACGAAGCGGGGCTCGAGGGATTGATCCTGTTCATATTGCTGGCGCTCGCGATCCGCTTCGGCGCGCTGAAACGGCCGGGCCTGGTGAGCGGCATGTTCGGCATTGGATACGGGATGGCACGCATCATCTGCGAATTCTTTCGCGAACCCGATGCGCAATTGGGTTTTCTTTTCGGCGACGCGACGATGGGCATGCTTCTGTCGCTGCCGCTGATCGCCATTGGACTCGTGGTCTTGATCGTTGCGCTGCGCAGGCGGCCGCTTCCGGCATGAAAGAATTGCTGCGCGAATTGCAGGAGATGATCGCGCAGGACGGGCCGATCTCGCTCGAACGCTACATGAGTCTGGCGCTCTCGCATCCGTGCTACGGCTATTACACGACGCGCGAGCCGTTCGGGGCCGCGGGCGATTTCGTTACCGCGCCGGAAATCAGCCAAATGTTCGGCGAATTGATCGGCCTCTGGGCGGTGGAGATCTGGCGGATGGGCGGCGCGCCAGCCCCGATGCGCCTTGTCGAGCTTGGGCCGGGCCGCGGCACGCTGATGGCGGACGCGCTGCGCGTGATCCGCAACGCGGCTAACGAATCGATCGAGGTGCATCTCGTCGAGACGAGTCCGCGTCTCATGGAGATACAAAGAGCTACACTCACGAACTATCGGGCGCCTGTTCGCTGGCATCAGAGCACGGAAGACATTCCACCCGGCGCAGCCATCTACATTGCCAATGAATTCTTCGATGCTTTACCGGTGCAGCATTTCATCCGAACCGAGCACGGCTGGTGCGAGCGACTTGTCGGACTTGATGATCACGGGAAACTACACTGGGGATTGCGGCCGGTTGCGGCGAGCGCTGTCAGATTTGCCGCGCCGCAAGGCAGCGTGATCGAGATTAGCCCTCAAGCGCGGAAGATCGTTCGCATTTTATCTGCGAGAATCACATCACAAGGCGGCGCGCTGCTGATCATCGATTACGGCTATACTGAAACGCAGACTGGCGAGACGCTGCAAGCCGTTCGCAATCACCGTTTTGTCGATCCGCTGGACGCGCCCGGCGAGTCCGACCTGACGGCGCAGGTCGATTTCACGGCTCTGGGGCAAGAGACGCAAGCCGCGGGTGCACGAGTGCATGGCCCCGTGACTCAGGCGGCATTTCTTTTAAGCCTTGGATTTGCCCAGCGCGCTCAGATGCTGAAGCGCAAGGCAAGCCCCGAACAGGCGAAAGCGATCGACGCCGCGTTCGTTCGTCTCACCGATTGCAGCAAGCCCACAAGAATGGGCGAGCTGTTCAAGGCGATGGCGATCACGCAGCAGAACATGCAATTCGTTCCCGGCTTTGCGGACTGACGCATGCGCGTTCCATTCATCAGCGCCGCCTCGCTATCGCATCCGGGCATACGCCATGCCTTCTTCACGCGAGAAGGCGGCGTTTCGAGCGGGGTCTATGCGAGCCTCAACGGCGGCACCGGCTCGCGAGACGATCCGGAAAACGTGCGCGAGAATCGCAGCCGCATAGCGATGGCCCTTGGCGCGCCAAGCGAGCGCTTTCTCGTTCCTTTCCAGGTCCACTCCGCCGACGCAATCATAATCGAGGAGCCCTGGGCGGACGGCGCGCGCCCGCGTTGCGACGGCATTGTCACCAATGTGCAAGGCCTGGCGCTTGGCGTCACCGGCGCCGATTGCGGTATTCTTCTCATGAGCGATCCGAAGGCCGGAATTGTCGCCGCGGCGCATGCGGGCTGGAAGGGGGCACTTACGGGCATTGTGGAGGCAACGATCGTGCAGATGGAGAAGCTCGGCGCCCGCCGCTTGCATATCGCTGTGGCGCTCGGGCCCACGATTGCTGGCAAGAGCTACGAAGTCGGACCGGAATTTGTGGAACGTTTCGCCGACGCTGACCCAAAGCACACACGCTTCTTCACACCCTCAGACCGCCAGGCGCATGCCTATTTCGACCTTCCCGGCTTCATCGGCATGCGCGCGAACGAGGCAAATGTCGGCACCTTCGAAGACCTGGCCCTCGACACCTACGCGGACGAGGCACGTTTCTTCTCATACCGCCGCATGACGCATCGCGGCGAGGCGGACTATGGCCGGCTGATCGCGGCGATTATGCTCGCCTGAGAGATACAAAGCGCTTCAGTTCAGCGGAACTGAAAATATCTCGCCATCCGCCGGTTCGACATAGTCTCTCGGGATCAGCCAAAGGATGGGTAAAATGAGTACGTAAGAGAACGTTGTCAGCACGACGCACACGTAAAAACCGCCGTACTTGTCGTACAGGTACGTTCCAAGTACGTCGCCAAATCGTGACGAGATATAATAGAGAGCCCCCGACATCATAAGCGTCGTTCCCTGAAGCCCATGCGGACACGATCGGATGAGCAAAGCGAGATAGGCGGCAGTTGCCATGCCTCCCATGAGTCCCATCGCCGCCGCGATGATCAAAGCTTGGCTCATGGCATGGGCGAAGAGCAACGGAATGAATTGCGGTATTGCTACGATGGTGGCCCAGAACAGAAGCCGTTTGAGCGAGACCCGTTGGCAGAGAAGGCCGAATAGCATGTAGGCTGGAATGAACGAGCCGACGAAAATCGCGTTCCACACACCCCAGTCGGTATCGCTCGCATGAAGAGTGTTTTGCAGATAGAACTGAAGTGGCGTCGCCGAGCCCGGGCCAAAGTTCCAGATGAGCCAGATCGTCAGCGCGCAATAAGCCGGCCGGTGCCTGGCAAGCCGTTGCAAATCCTGCAGCGGGGTGAATTTCGTCCCGTGCTCCAAATGAATATTGTCGAAGACGCTTTTCGGCCGCAGTGCCGAGTAAAGGAAAATCGCCGCCATGGTTGCCGCGCCAACGAGAAACAGCATGCGCGCGGCTGTATCGGAATGCTCGATTTCGAGGCGTTCGCTGAGGTGCCCGCCGAGCACCAGCGCGACGACGGCGGGGAGTGAAGCGAAAATGTTCCAGAGCGCGCTGACTTGTCCCGACATGGCGTGCTGCTGACCGAGAGTCGAAGCCAAACCACTCTGGGCGCTAGCGACGAAAAGCGTGCACATCGTCAACAGCGCCATCGCGGCAAGCAGGTTGCCGTAGGTTCCCGGCGCGAATGCGAAGGCGAGATAAAGGCAGGTGCCGATTGCGGCGAAGATCGCCATCAAGCCACGATCCTTTATGCCGAAGGGATTCCAGGTGTCCCGCAGCAAGCCGAAAACGAAGGACAGATAAAGCGGAATGCCCGCGATCAGCCGAAAGCGTGCCACTTCGCTGGCTTCCAGATGCAATTTGTTTTTTAAGAAAAAACTGACCGGAATGTCCATGAGCCCGCCGTTCGGGTCGGCAAGCGAAACGAGAAAGGTGAGAGCGCCGAGATAAATAAATGCGCCGCGCCGCTCCGCCGGCGGTAAGGGAACCGGCGAAATCTCGCTTGCCGGTGTTGAAAACTCCGGGTGTCGCCGAGCGTCGCTGTCAGGCACGCCGGTGATCACGCTTGGCGTGCGACAAAGGTCATACGCAGCTGATTGTGCCCGACATTTGTGGGCCTTTGCTCGCCGGCAAATCCGTGCGCCGCAAGCAGCGTGAACATGTCTTCGGGCGCGTAGCGCGTCAGACCGACATCGTTGCGCAGACGCCGGTAATCGGAAAAGAAGGTCTTTCCCAACCCCGCCAAGGCGGCCAGCAAAAATCCGCCGCGCCAGGCGAAATCGAGAAGCGCCTTCACGTCGGCGATCGCGTCGAGGTCGGGCGGGAGCACGTCGGCGAGAACGAGCTGGCCGGCGGGCTTCAGCTTGCCGTGCCAGATGTCGAGCAAATCCTCGAACTCACGGTGCTGCAAATATTGCAGAAGCGAATTGGCGATAATCAGATCGAGCGACGCATACCCGATATTGTCCAGCCCGTTCGGCGGAAGGACCATGATCTTTGGATGATCGCTAAAGCGGCTCCTCAGCTTCTCGCGCACATTCGGCGCTTCATCGAAGAGGTAGAGCGTGCCGCATTTCTTCGCCAGGGAGGCAGCGGAAATCGCCTCGCCACAACCGTAATCGAGAACGGCTGCGTCAGGCGCGGGAACATAGGCGGCGAGATCGCGCGCGATCCTGTCGTAATGCAGCAGCTTATGGCGCGCATTGACGTAAATTGAGTGTTCGCTGTTCCAAAAGTCGCGCCAGCTCATCGGCGCGTCAGCTCTTCGCCTGGTCCATCATTTCGACGAACCGATGGAAGAGATAATGGCTGTCGCGCGGCCCGGGCGAAGCCTCGGGATGATGCTGCACGGAAAAAGCCGGACGGTCCTTCAGCGCAATGCCGCAATTCGATCCGTCGAACAGCGAGCGGTGCGTCTCGACGGCATTTTCAGGCAACGTTTTGGGATCGACGGCGAAGCCGTGGTTCATCGACACGATCTCGACCTTATTCGTGGTGAAGTCCTTCACCGGATGATTGGCGCCGTGATGGCCTTGATGCATTTTCACGGTCTTGGCGCCGACCGCCAAGGCCATCATCTGGTGGCCAAGGCAGATGCCGAAGGTCGGCACGCTTTTGTCCAAGAGATCGCGGATGACTGGCGCGGCATATTTGCCGGTTTCGGCGGGGTCGCCGGGCCCGTTCGACAGGAACACGCCGTCGGGTTTCAGCGCCAAAATGTCCTCCGTCGTCGCGGTCGCCGGCAGCACCGTGACCGCGCATCCCGCATCCGCCAAGAGGCGCAGGATGTTGCGCTTAATGCCATAATCTAACGCCACGACCCGTTTCTTCGGCGCGGTCTGCCGGCCGTAACCGCGGCCCGGGACCCAAGCCGTCTCGTCCCAATCAAAGCGCTGGGCCGTCGTGACATCGGGCACGAGGTCCATGCCGTCGATCCCCGGCCATTCCGCCGCCTCACGCTTTAGCGCATCGAGGTCGAAGCTGCCGCCAGGATGATGCGCGATCACCGCGTTCGGCATGCCGGCTTCGCGGATCACCGCGGTCAGCGCGCGCGTGTCGACGCCGCAGAGGCCTACGATGCCGCGCGCCTTCAGCCATTGATCGAAATGGCGCGTGGCGCGGTGGTTGGACGGATCGGTGATCCGCGCATGCATGACGACGCCGCGCACCCCCGTCGAGGCCGCCATGTTGACGGTCTCGATGTCTTCCTCATTGGTGCCGACATTGCCGATATGCGGAAAGGTGAAGGTGACGATCTGCCCGGCATAAGAGGGGTCGGTGAGGATTTCCTCGTAACCGGTCATCGCCGTATTGAAACAGACCTCGCCGACCGCATGGCCTTCGGCCCCGAGGCCGAAGCCCTCGAGCACCGTCCCGTCGGCAAGGACGAGGAGCCCGGTATAGCGAGGCGCGATCCAGCCGGCTTGTTCTTCGTTCATCGCGGTTCGACCCCTTGGATGCGACTTGGCGTGGCGTTCGCGATCGGGCAGCATCGCGGGCGTCGGCATGTCCGTGCGGGGGGGCGCCGCTCAAGTCAACCCCGCGAACGCTGCAGTTTCGGTTCCTCGATGGCTTCTATAAGTATCGCCACCTGCTGTCGGCCAGCGAGGACCTAGTTTTCGACCACGACCATCAGCCGGGCGACTGGGCTAAGCTGTCGGGCATCTACCGCTGCGCGGCTTGCGGGCGCGAGACCGTCGTCAGGGAAGGCGAGGACTTCCCGAGCGACCACGGCCACGCGGTGACGGAGGGCCCAGTGCGCTGGCGGCTGCTCGTCTACGCCGATCACCGCGCCAAGTGAACCTGCGGCTCAGGCGGGCTCGACGACGATGCCGGCGATCTCGCCTTTATGGATCGGCCCCTGCGTCACGCGGCCGATCGACAGAACCTTGTATTGCCTGTCCTCGATCCGCACGCGGCGTCCGACGAGTTCCGGCTTTGCCGCGTCCTGGCGAAAAAGCGAGACGATCGCGATCATGTCCTGGCCTTTGTGGGCGTAAGGGTACAGCATCGCGAGCTCGATCGTTTCGTCTTCGGCCATTTCACTCCGCGCTATTTGCTGCAATCGCAAGAATAGACCTCCCGCGGTTCACTCACAAGCGTGATTGACTTCGACGGCCTGCGCCTACCTCAATACGCGCGACAAAGAACAATTCCGGGAGAGAGGCGCTCACCATGAAGATCGAAGACCTGTTCAGCGTTCGCGGCAAGGTCGCACTCGTCACCGGCGGCAGCCGCGGCATCGGCGAGATGATCGCGCGCGGTTACGTAGAAAACGGCGCCAAGGTCTACATTTCGGCACGCAAGGCCGACGCCTGTAACGCGCTGGCGAAGGAGCTCTCGGCCGTCGGCACATGCATCCCGCTGCCGGCCGATCTGTCGCGCATGGATGAGATCGACAGACTCGCCAAGGAGCTCGAATCGCGCGAGAAGCGCCTCGACATTCTCGTCAACAATGCCGGCGCAAGCTGGGGCGCCGATTTCGATTCCTTTCCCGAGACCGGCTGGGACAAGGTGATGGACTTGAACGTCAAATCGATTTTCTTCCTGACCCAGCGTTTGGGCAAACTGCTCGAAGCCGCCGGCTCGACGGACAATTACGCGCGCGTCATTAATATCGGCTCGATCGACGGCATGCATACGTCCGATCTCGAGACCTATTCCTATGCGGCGTCAAAGGCCGGTGTGCTGCATCTCACCCGCATGATGGCTAAGAATCTCGCCAAGAAGCACATCGCCGTCAACGCAATCGCTCCCGGCTATTTCCCATCCAAAATGACCGCGGGAATTCCGGAAGACTTCAGCGAGGCATCACTCAAGGAAACGCCGATGCAGCGCAAGGGCCGGCCTGAAGACATGGCCGGCGTTGCCATCTATCTGGCGTCGAAAGCGAGCGATTTCGTCTGCGGCTCGGTAATCGCGGTTGACGGCGGCTACGCAACAACGGCGTAAATCACCACGCCGCACGCGCACTGTCCCGGAAACTTGCAACAGCGTCCGCTACTCGGTCTTGCCGCGCTCAGTACTGCGTTCGCGCTCAGCAACGCATTGCGCACTCTTCCCGCCATCACGGCGCATGGGATTGAGGTTGATCTCAACGTCTCTGCCGAGCAGATCGGCTATTTCGCTGGCATCTATCATCTGGCTTTCGGCCTCATGCAGCTGCCGTTCGGCGTTGCGCTCGATCGGCTCAGCATTCGGCTTGTCGTCGCGCTTCCTCTGGCGGTCGCGGCTCTCGGCGCCGCGCTTTGCGCGAGCGCGTCGCGATACGACGTGCTCCTCGCGGCGCAGTTCCTGATCGGCGCGGGATGCGCGCCCGCGCTGATGGCGACGTTCGTCTTCCTCGCCCGAACCTACCCGCCGCGGCGTTTTGCGCCGCTCTCCGGTATCGTTTTCGCCATCGGCGGCCTTGGCATGATCGCCACCGGCACGCCGATCGCTTTTCTCGTCGAGCGATGGTCGTGGCGCGCCGGCTTCCTCGTGCTCGGCGCGGCAACCATTCTCTGCGCCCTTGCCTGTTGGTTCCTGATCAGGACGGGAGAACAGCGCCATAGGCGTTCCAACGAGACGTTGTCCGAAGCAATGCACGGCGTGTGGCGCGTCTTGCGTTTTCGCCAGACGCTTGGCCTGCTGGCGATCGGGCTCGTCACCTACCCGACCGTGATCACGTTGCGCGGCTTATGGATCACCCCGCTTTTCGCTCGCCGCCATGGTCTCGATCTCGTTGCGATCGGCAATGTGATCCTCGCGATGTCGCTGGCGATGATCGTCGCGCCGACGCTCTATGGTTTCATCGATCCGGGAACACGCACGCGTCCGCGAGTGATCATAGCGGCGGCATTTGCGTCTGCCGTTTGTCCGGCCGCTCTTGCGATCGGCGGCTCGACGTCATTCGATATCGCATGGGCGGTCGCCTTCGGCGCGTTCTGTTCGTTCCAGGGCCTGCAATATGCACAGGTTCGCGACACGTATCCGGATGAGCTCTCGGGCCGCGCTTTGTCGACCCTGAACATGGCCGCCTTCCTCGGCGTAGCCATGATGCAGGGATGTGCCGGTGTCATCGCAGAATGGGCCGAGAGGCATGCGCACGACCCCGTTGTGGCGGTCTGCGCATTTCTAGCATGTGCGCTGGCGGCCGGCGGTTCGGCTTATGCTTTGTTGCCGAAGATTAATACGCGTGCGCTTTAGCCAGCGCGCCGCCAGCGGCGTCGACGCCCTTCCCACGCCCACCCGGCGACGATCGAGGCAATCAGCACCAGCATACCGGCAAAGCCGATGGCGAGCGGCACGATGCCGATGCCCTTCACCACGCTCGCCGAATTGCGCTTGATGCCGATATAATCGGAGCCGCCGTAAACGGGACTGTCACGCATGGCGACGACGCGCGGCATCGCAATAGCGCCCTGCGCATCCGCCGCGATGCGCCGCACCGTGCCGCCGGCCGCCTCAGTCAGTCCGCGCAGCTTCTCCGGCGTCGAGATGACTTCCTGGAATTCGCGCGGATTTTCCGGCCCGGCATTGGCGAGCACCGACTGCTCCCCGTCGCTCAAACGATAGAGTCCGAGCTCTTTCACATCCATCGATGCTCGCCACAGGCCGGGTTCGGACGCGTTCAAGGTCACCTGCTGCTGGGCGCCCGATGGCGTCGTCACCGTCACCGGCGGCACGGCATCTTTCAAGCTTTGACGCTCGATCGCGAGTTCGTGGCCATGCACGCTCGCGCGCAACGCTTCTTCTTCGAGATCCGGCTCTTTCATGAGCCAATGCGCGAGCCGGCGCAGAAGATCGAGATAAGGCCCACCGCCGTCATAACCGCGCGCCCACAGCCACATCTGATCGGACAAGAGCAGCGCAACCCGGCCCTTCTGCTCGCGTGAAAGCACGAGCAGCGGCTTGTCTTGCGCGCCGGACAAAACATCCGTGCCGCGCGACAGCGTCGTATTGACCTGCCGGAACCACTCGCCCCATTGCGGCTTCTCGTTTGCGGCTCCGGGCAGGCCGCGCGTCACCGGATGCTTGCGGCCGTCTTCCGTGACATCGGCGCGGAACGGGCGCTCGGTTAGGCTGCCGTCGGGACGCGCCGGCGAAATCTTGCCGAGCGGCGAGTAATAGAGTCCCTGCGCGCGGGAAAAATCCGGCCCGACCGCCATCAGAATCGCGCCGCCGTCGCGGACATAGCGCACGATGTTTTCGAAATAGACCGACGGCAGAATGCTCTGGTTCGAATATCGATCGAAGATGATCAGGTCGAAATCGTTGATCCTGCGTCCGAAGAGATCGCTCGTCGGAAATGCGATCAGCGACAGCTCATTGATCGGCGTGCCGTCCTGTTTCTCCGGCGGACGCAGGATGGTGAAATGCACAAGCTCGACGTTGGCGTCGGATTTCAGAAGATTGCGCCAGGTGCGCTCACCGGCATGCGGTTCGCCCGAGACGAGCAGCACTTTCAATTTGTCGCGAACGCCGTCGATCGTCAGCACCGCCTTGTTGTTGATCGCGGTGAGCTCGTCGGGCAGCGCCTCGACTTCGATTTCAACGACATTCGGCCCGCCATGCTCGATCCGCACCGGCACATCGATACGCTCGTCGGGCTGCGCCTGGATAGAGGCGATTTCGGCGCCGTCGCGGCTGACCTTCAGCCGCACCGGCGCCTTCTGACGTGCGGTGTCGAGCACGCGTACTTCGATCGTCTGATCCTTGCCGACGATGCCGAAGCGCGGCGCCTCCAAAACGTCGATGCGGCGATCGCGCTCGCCTTCATGCCCGGTGATCAGCGCATGCAACGGCGCCCTGAAGCCGAGCGCGTCGGCATTCGTCGGAATGTCGTGCACGATGCCGTCGGTGACGAGGATCGCGCCGCCGACGCGCTCAGGCGGCACGTCGGCGAGCCCGGCATTTAGCGCCGAGAAAAGCCGCGTGCCGTCATTCTCGGCATCGTTGCGATTGGTTTCGATTAAGCGAGTCTCGACATTACCGAGCGCGCCGAGGCTCTTCTCCAATTCGGCGCGCGCACGCTCCGTCTGCTCGCGGCGCTCGCCGATTGTCTGGCTGCCGCTCTGGTCGAGCACGACGGCGACGACGTCCTTCAACGGCTCGCGGTCCTGACGCACAAGCGAGGGATCGAGCAATGCGAACAGAACGAGCGCAAAGCCGAGCGCGCGTAAGGTGGCGCCGGGCCGGCGCGCATAAATCGCGAGGGCGACGACGAGCGCCGCCGCAATCGCCAACGCGATGATCAGCGCGACCGGCAGAAGCGGCGACAGCGAGAGCTCGAATTGGGTCATGGCCGCGCCTCAAGCGTGTCATTGCGAGGAGCGTGAGCGACGAAGCAATCCAGGGGCAAGTTCTGCAATCGTCGAGCGTTTGCCCCTGGATTGCTTCGCGTCGCTCGCAATGACGGTCTGCCGCTTCGGATCTCGTGATTGCGCATCAGTGCCCCAACCGGTCCAAGAGATCGCGGACATGCACCTGATCGGATTTGTAATTGCCGGTCAGCGTGTACATGACGAGATTGATGCCGCCGCGCAGCGCCAGTTCGCGCTGGCGCGCCCCGCCCGGCACCAGCGGATAAAGCGGCTCGCCATTGCGGTCGGCGGCCCAGGCGGCGGCAAGATCGTTCGAGGTGATGACGATCGGCGATACGCTGTCGCCGGCGCGCGCCGGACGCGGCGTGCCGTCGCTCGGTTCCGGCGGCAGCGCCTCGACCCACGTCTGGCCGACTGTCGTGCGTCCGATAAAACCGTCGAGCAGATAAAACGTCTTGGTGATGACGTGGTCGTGCGGCACCGGCTCGAGCTCAGGTACATCGGCTCCCGCGAGCAGATCGCGCAGCCAGCGGCCTTCCGGCGTCAGCGGACCGCCGGGACGCGAAGCCAGCGCGTCGCGCGTGTCGAAGACGATCGTGCCGCCCTGTTTCATGAAAGTCGCGATCTTGTTGATCGCGTTCTGGGGCGGCAGCGGTTTGCTTGCGACGACCGGCCAGTAGATCAACGGATAGAAGACGAGCTCGTCTCGCGCCGGGTCGATGCCGACCGGCTCGCCCGGCGTCAGCGAGGTGCGCGCGCCAAGCGCCCGCGTCAAACTGGCGAGACCGGCGCGGCTGGCTTCGTCGGCCTGCGCATCGCCGGTGACGACGTAGGCGAGGCGCGTCGTCAGGGCGGATTCGAGATCGCGTGGCGAGATTTGTTGCACCGGCTCTTCGGCGCGCACGGGCGCGATGAACGATGGCATCGTTGCGCCGAGCGCGAACAGCGCGACAAGTGCTGCAAGTACGGCACGCCGGCGCCGCAACGGCACGCCGCCTGATAACCACAAAGATGCAAGCGTGTCAGCGATCAACAGCGCGATGCCGCTTGCGATCAGCCATGGACGCAAATCGATCGGCTCGCCGGCGTTCAAAGGCTCGCGGCGGAAATTCAGCCCGGAGAAGTCGGCAGGCTGCAGTTTTGCCTCCGGTGCAAGCGGGTTTACCGCAACGAGCGCGTCCGGCGGGCCGTAAAAACCCGGCGGATGCTCGGCGCCGGCGACGTCTGTGAAATTCGCGGGAATCGGCTTTGCCGTCGAAGGCGGCGGCCCGAGCACGCCAAACCCGTCGAGCGTGCTCAATGGCGCCAGCGTTGCGACCTGTTGCTTCGCCGTCGACGCAGCATCTTCGTCGGTGCGACCGACATCGGCGGAGATCGCCAGAATCTTGCGCAACATATCGACGAACAGACCCGACAGCGGCAGGTTCGACCAGGTCGTGTCCGCCGTCACATGGAAAAGAACGATCGTCCCCTTGCCGTGATGTTCTGCCGTGACCAGCGGCGTGCCGTCGGCGAGCGCCGCCCATGTGCGCGCCGGCAGACCCGCTTCCGGCTCGGCGAGCACTTGCCGCGTGACGGTCACTTCATCGGGCACGCTCAATCCGAAGAACGGACTGCCGCGCTCGAACGGCGCCAGCTTTTTCGGCGTATCCCATGACAGCGAGCCGCCGAGCGTGCGGCCGCCGCGCCGCAACGCAACCGGCACGAGATCGTCCGAGGAGCCGGCGAGCCGTGTCCCGGCGAAACGCACGAGCACGCCGCCGTCTTGCACAAAGCTCTCCAGCCGGTCATGCGCGATACCGACGACCACGCCAACATCGGCGAGCACCATCACGTTGACGTTGTCGTCGAGCAGCGCGCTGATCGAATCGGCGACGCCCGGGCGCGCCTCGCGCACATCGGCGAATGGCTGCAGCGCACGCTGCAAATAATAGGACGGTGCGAGCAGCGGCTGCGAAACGTCGGCCGTCGCGCCGCTGACGATGCCGACGCGACGCCGCTTCCAGCGCTCGTCGAGCAGCGTCACAGCGCCGGCCGATTGCTCGCCGGTGACTTCCAATCGGGCGATGTCGTTGCGCAGTTCGATCGGCAGATCGAAGCGCGCCTGCGTCTCCGTCGCGCTGCCAAAATCGAAGCCGGCATCGCCGATCGACGCGCCTTTCAGATCGAGCGCACGCACCCAGCCCTGGCGTGGCCCATCATTAGTCGCGCGCAACACGTTGACGTTCAGCGCGCCCGCCTCGTTGGCGGCGCCAGCGAGCGCAACAGGCGAATGCTCGCTCGCGACAATTTCGGCCTGCCCATTCTTTGCAAGCTCGGCGAGCTTTTCGGCAAAGGCCCGCGTCCCGCCAAGCGCCAGTCCGTCGGCGATCCAGGTCAGATGCGCGCGCGGATGCTCGGCAAGAAAATGTTCGAGCGGCGCGATGAGTGCGGCACGATCCGGCACGTAAGGCACTGGCTTCAGTGCGCGGAGCTTTTGCGCCGCGTGCGTGCCGTCGGATAAAACCGCCTCGCGCGGGCCTTCGGACGCCGCGATGACCGCCGTCGGTGCGCCTTGCCGCGCCGCGTCATCGACTTGCGCGAGGGCGACTTTCAGCCGCTGCTCCCAGCTCGGCGCCGCCGGCCAACCGTCATCGAGCAGCACGAGCAGCGGTTCCCGCCCGCTTGCCGCGCTATGTTGCGGGTTCCAGATCGGCCCGGCCATGGCGAGCACAATAAGTCCCGCGATCATGAGACGCACCGCCAAGAGCCACCACGGCGTGCGCGCCGGTGTCTCATTCTTCGGCTCCATGTCGAGGATGAGCTTTAGCGGCGGAAACGGAATCTGCCGCGGCCGCGGCGGGGTGATCCTCAAGAGGTAATAAATCACCGGCAGCAGCGCCAATCCGATGAGCGCCAGCGGTGCGCTGAAAGCGAGCGGCACGAGAGTCACGCGACCGCTCCGATTTCAACGTTCGCCTCGAGGCGGCCGCGCAAAGCGAGGAGCGCGGTTGCCGGGGGCGCATCGGTGCGATGCAGAGCGAAACTGAATCCCGCCTCGCGCGCCGCCATTCTGATCCGATCGCGATGCTGCGCGAGCCGAGTGACGTAATCGGCACGATACGCTTCGGCGCGGCCGGCCCGAAACAGCGCGCCGGAATCGACGTCGAGGAACTCGGTGTGACCCTCGAACGGAAAGGTCTCCTCGACCGGATCCGCGATCATGACGAGATGTCCGCGCGCACCATTCGAAGCGATACGTTTCAAACGCCGCGCAAGTTCATCCGGAGCAACAAGGAAATCGCTGACAAGGATCGCCTGACTGCGCTCCGCCAACGGCTGATCGACGGGAAAATCCGGATGACCCTGTTGTGGGATTTGCCGGTCGGCGATGACCAGCGCTTCGGCAAGCCGCTCGACAATGTTGCGTGCGGCGATCGCCCGCGTCATGCCGAGAAGGCCGACGCGCTCGCCGCCGCGTACGAGAAGGTCGGCTGTCGCCAAGCCAAGGACCAGCGCACGATCCGCCTTCGACTGGCGCGCCAGCGACGAAATGAAAGCCATCGATGGCGAAAGGTCCATCCATAGGAAAATCGTGTGCGCGGCCTCCCACTCGCGCTCGCGCACATAAAGCCGATCGTCGCGCGCCGAGCGGCGCCAGTCGATGCGTTGCGCCGGCTCGCCGAAGGTGAAGGGGCGGAACTGCCAAAAAGTCTCGCCGACGCCAGCGCGCCTGCGCCCGTGGATACCGTGTATGATCGTGGCGGCGAGCTCTTTCGCCGAGGCGACAAGGCTCGGTAGTCGCCGGGCAAGGTCAAGCGAAGCCTGCTGGTGGCGGGGAGCGGCCGCCGCTTCCGAGCGCGTAAGAAGGCGCGCGCTGATCATTCACCCAAGCCGTGATACGAGCCGGCCGATCAGCCCGGTTACCGTCTCGCCGTCCGCCCGCGCGGCAAACGTCAGCGCCATGCGGTGCTTGAGCACGGGGGTCGCCATCGCCACCACGTCGTCGAGCGAGGGCGCGAGCCGGCCATCGAGCAGGCAACGCGCGCGCACTGCCAGCATCAGCGCCTGTGCCGCGCGCGGGCCTGGACCCCAGGCGACATGCTTGACGATCTCGGCGTCGCCCTCGCCCGGCCGGGCACGGCGGACCAGATCGAGAATAGCATCGACGACGCTGTCGCCGACCGGCAGACGCCGGACGAGACGTTGGATTGCCATGAGCTCGTCGGCACTCGTGGCGGGCTTCGGCTTCTGCTCGTGATCGCCGGTCGTCTCGATGAGGATACGCCGCTCGGCATTGCGATCGGGATAGAGGACGTCGATCTGCATGAGGAAGCGATCGAGCTGTGCCTCGGGCAGCGGATATGTGCCCTCCTGCTCGAGCGGGTTCTGCGTCGCCAGCACATGGAACGGCCGCGGCAAGTCGTGACGGGTGCCGGCCACCGTCACGTGCTGCTCTTGCATCGCCTGCAACAGCGCCGATTGGGTGCGCGGGCTCGCGCGGTTGATCTCGTCGGCCATTAGCAGCTGGGCGAAAATCGGACCGGGGATAAAGCGGAAGCTGCGGCGCCTTTCCGCTGTTTCTTCCAGCACTTCCGAGCCGAGGATGTCGGCGGGCATCAGGTCCGGCGTGAATTGGACGCGCTGCGCGCTGAGGCCCAGCACGATGCCGAGCGTCTCAACCAGTTTCGTTTTGGCAAGGCCGGGAACGCCGACGAGCAGGCCGTGGCCGCCCGATAGCAGGGTCACCAGCGTCTGCTCGACGACCTGTTCCTGGCCAAAAATGACGAGCCCGATGGCGGCGCGCGCGGCCGCAACTTTCTGCACGGCATGCTCGGCGGCAAGCGCGACGCGGGATTCGAGGGAGGTCGGCTGGACGTCCTGGAGCGACATGAAACCTCTGATCTGGGCGTAGGCGCTGGCTGACCTCGCCCGTTTCCGATTCGCCCGCCGCCACCTAGATTAGGCTGCCGAGGAGCATTGTCGATGCGCTCTATCGGCGCTCGCAGGGCGCGGCTTGCAAGTGCCGGGCCCGCCAGCATCGATCCTGACGTGCAATAGTGCGAGATTATGGCGCAAGAGGCTCATACAGGCGGCGAGACAGCACCTTCCTCCGCGACGCGCGGGCTCGAGGGCCTGACGGAGGCGGCGCGCGCCGCCGGAGGCGAGCGGCGCCGGCTGCCGCCGGTCCATCTCTGGAATCCGGATTTCTGCGGCGATATCGACATGCGCATCGCCCGCGACGGCACTTGGTTCTACAACGGCACGCCGATCGGGCGGCCGGCGCTGGTGCAGCTCTTCTCGACCATTCTGCGCAAGGACGAGGATCGCTACGTCCTGGTGACACCGGTCGAGAAGGTCGGCATCAAGGTCGAGGATGCGCCATTTCTCGCAGTCGAGCTCGCCAAAGAAACGGGAGAAAACGGTCGTACCCTGCGGTTCCGGACCAATGTGGAGGATTGGGTGGAGGCCGGCCCCGATCATCCCATGCGCTTCGAACCGGGTGAATCGGGCGGATTGAAACCTTATGTGCATGTGCGCGCCGACCTTTGGGCGCTGGTCAAGCGCGCGCTCTTCTATGATCTCGTCGAACTCGGCGAGACCCGCGGCGTCAATGGCCAAGATATGTTTGGCATCGCATCCAATGGCGTATTTTTTCCGATGATCCACGCCGATCAGTTGGAAACGCTGTCGTGAACGTGACCGCCAAAACGCGAGCCGAGCCCCGGACTCTGCCGACTGCGGAAATCATCGCGCGCGCCCGTCAGCGTCTCTCGCTCGATCTCGCCACCGATGCGCTCGATTTCAGCGTGACCCCTAGATACGGCGATCACGTCCTCAATCAAGCGAACATGCAGGCGCAAACCGTCGCGTCGAGTGCGCGGCTCGCGGCGGTGCTCGTGCCCCTCGTCGAACGCGAAGCCGATGCGACCGTGCTGATGACGACGCGGTCGAGCGAGCTTCGCCAGCATTCCGGCCAGATTGCTTTTCCCGGCGGCAAGGTGGACGAAGGCGAGACGCCTTGCCAAGCGGCTTTGCGCGAGACGCAAGAGGAGATCGGGCTTAATCCGCATCACGTCGAGCCGATCGGCTATCTCGATCCCTATCTGACTGGCACCGGCTTTCGCATCCTGCCCGTCGTCGCGCTGGTCACGCCGCCTTTCGATCTGCTCGTCAACACGAACGAAGTGCACGACACGTTCGAGGTGCCGCTCGCCTTTTTGATGCAGCCGGAAAATCATCAACGCCATTCGCGCGAGTGGCGCGGCACCACGCGGCATTTTTATGCAATGCCGTGGAACGAGCGCTATATTTGGGGCGCCACGGCGGGAATCGTCCGCGGTCTTTACGAGAAATTGCATCTCTGATGTTGCGCGTTCTCCTTGAACCGGCGCTTCTCTTTGCTCTCCCTTTCGCTGTCTACATCCTGTACATGTCGGTGCGGCAGCGCTACCCGTTCGCTGTTGAGGCCTGGTCGCATAGCCGCGTCGCGACCCTGGCGCTGGCGGGGCTTGCCGTTGCCGTCGTCGGTGTGATTGTCTTGGGCGTGTTCGCGCCGCGCGAGCAAGGCGCGTACGTCCCAGCCCATGTCGAAAAGGGGCGCCTGGTGCCCGGCCATTTCGAATGAACGCGGCATCCGACAAAGCCATCGCAACTTTGTTCGGCAGCCGCCGGCTGCGCGACATCATGGACGTGATGAACGGCGGCGGCGAGGAGACGCGCATCGTCGGCGGCGCCGTCCGCAATGCGCTGATGGGATTGCCGGTCGGCGACGTCGATCTCGCCACAACGGCGCGGCCCGAGAGCGTTAGCGCCCGCGCGCAAAAGGCTGGTTTCAAGCCGGTGCCGACCGGAATCGAGCACGGCACGGTGACTGTCGTCGTCCGCGGGCGGCCTTTTGAAGTCACAACCCTGCGTGAAGACATCGCGACGGACGGCCGCCGCGCCACCGTGCGGTTCGGCCGCAATTTCGATGAAGATGCGCGACGCCGCGATTTCACCCTGAATGCGCTGTCGGTTTCGGCGGATCATGTCTTGCATGATCCGGTTGGCGGACTGGCCGATCTCGAAGCGCGGCGCGTGCGCTTCATCGGCGATCCGCGACAGCGCATCCGCGAAGATTATCTGCGCATCCTGCGCTTCTTTCGTTTCCATGCTGCCTATGGCGAGGGACCGCTCGACCGTGCCGGTCTCGACGCGACGATCGGCGAGCGCGAAGGACTCGCGGTGCTGTCGGCCGAGCGCATTCGCATGGAGATCATGAAGCTCGTCATCGCGCGCCGCGCCGGCGAAGTCGTGCAGGGAATTTCCGACGCAGGATTTTTCGAGCGCATCTTCGGCGGGATCGCCTACCCGGCTTTGTTCGCGCGATTGGCCGAGATCGAACGCACCGCTGGTGACGCGGTGCTGCGTCTCGGCGCCCTCGCCGTTTCGGTGCGCGAAGATGCCGATCGCTTGCGCGAGCGATTGCGATTATCGAATGTCGAATACAAACGGCTCGTCGCACTCGCCGACGCCAGCCTTGTCTGGCGCAATCGCGATACGGTGCCGGACGAGCGCGATTTACGTACGCAGCTTTTCCTCGCCGGCCGCGCGGCGGCAAGTGACGCGCTCGCGTTGGCGCAGGCGGCGAGCGACGCATCGTCCGATGATCCCGCCTGGCGCGCCGCCGCGGAGTTTCTTGCCAAAGCGGCCGAGCCGCACCTGCCCCTGACCGGCGAGGACGTGATGGCGAGCGGGCGGGTGCGCGGGAAGCTCGTCGGCGCCGCGCTCAAGTCCTTGCAGGCGCGCTGGATACGCGCGGGATTCCCGAAGGATCCGGTGGCTGTGGCTCGCCTCCTCGACGAGGTCCTTGCCGAGGTCGCGCGGGCCTCGGAGGCGCGGACTCCTACTTGAGGCCAAGCCGCGCTATCTTCGTCAGAGTCGTGTTCCTGAGGTGCGTATGAGCCTCGAAAGCAAACGGCCCGCAGGCCTAGCTAGCCGCCTCGCCGAGAGAAGCCGTTCGGCAACGAGCGAGCGCACCTCCTCGAGCCTCTGGCGGCGCGAGACGTTCACGCTGCCGCGCCTCGAAGCGCGTGCCAAAGCGCGCGAATGGTTCGATCGCTATCCGAAGGCCGCCTACATGACCGAGATCGAATTCTGGCGCGAACTTGCCGACGGCCAGATCGAATTCACGATTCGCCGCCTGCCGAGCGCCGACTGAGTCCCAGAATATCCGGTGTTTCCCACGCAATGTGCTGACCGCCGTCGACGGCGATCAACTGGCCCGTGACGCTGCGCGCATTGGCGAGATAGATCACGGCGTTGCAGATGTCTTCGACGGAGGCGGCGCGTTGCAGCGGCAAGGATGCGGTCTCTTCGGCAAAGGCGTCGGGGCCGTCATGCACGTTCGGAAACACGGGCCCCGGCGCGATTGCATTGACGCGAATTCGCGGTGCGAAGGTTTGCGCCAGGGTGATCGTGGCGCTCCACAGCGCCGACTTCGATAGCGAATAGGTGAAGTAGAGCGGATTTGGCCGCAGCACGCGTTGGTCCGCGATGTTGATGATGGCGCCGTCGCGCTCGCCCGGCAGGCGACGCCGCATTTCCTGCGCGAGCAAAAGCGGCGCGCGTAAATTCACCGCGATGTGTCGATCGAACAGATCGGCTGAAAAATTCGCGGCGCCGTCCGGCTCGAATAAAGATGCATTGTTGACGAGCAGTGTGACCGGGCCGAACGCACGCTCGGCTTCGGCAAACAGGATGCGCGCGGCGTCTGCATCAGCAAGATCGCAAGCGATCGTAACGGCCTTGTCGCCACGCTCATGGATCCGCGCAGCTTCGTTCTGCCCCTCGCTCTCGCTCGGCGGACTGGTGTGCAGCGCGACCGCGAAACCTTCCGCCGCGAGCCGCTGCGTGATGGCAGCGCCGATGCGCCGCGCGGCGCCGGTGACGATCGCCACGCGTCCGGCCGGCGGCTTCATGCAGACTCACTCAACGAAGCGCGTTTGCTCGAAGGCCGGAACGGAAGCGGCAAATGCATCGAGCCAGCCGACGAGACGCGGATAAATGCCTCGCCAGGTGCCGGCAAAACGCAGGTCCTGGTATCCGAGCGCGCAGGCAAGCGCGATGGTCCCGACATCGACTTGCGCGCCCGGCGGCAATGCTTCGAGCGTGGTCAGCGCACGCTCGACTTTGCCCGCCTGATATTCGAGCCAGCTGTCGACGACTTGCTCCTCGGAGCGATATCGCCGCTCGTACACGCGCAGGATGGAGGCATCGAGAATGCCGTCGGCAAGCGCCTGCAGCGTCAGCGCATGGAAGCGCTCATCCGGGTCGAGCGGAACGATGCGGCCGCCGCCGGTGAGGTGATCGAGATAGTCGAGAATGACGCGGCTGTCGTAGAGCGCCTTGCCACTTTCGGTGATCAGGGTCGGGATTTTGCCGAGCGGATTTTGCTTGCGGATCGTGTCGCTCTTGCTCGACGTGTCGGTCGCGACGATCTCGACGCGGTCGGCGAGCCCGAGATGGATGAGCGCGATCCGCACTTTGCGGCCGAATGGCGAAGGCGGCGACGAGCGCAGGATCATCATGGGCGTGTCCTTTGGCGGGTCGTTAGTGCGGCCTCGGTGTGCCCCACCTGCCGCGGGCTGGCAAGCGCGCCGCTATTCGCCCGCGAGCCAATCGCAAATGCCCTCGGCACGCCAAGTCCGTGCGAGCTTGCTCGCGAGTGCCGGAAGCAGGACCGCGGCTTCTCCTTTCAGCACGTGAGGCGGATTGATGAGGATGAGCCCGGCGCGTGCCAGCTCGCCGCCGGCGATAGCATCGTCCACGGCGAGTTCCAGGCGCAGCACGCGTCTGATACCGCTTCGCGCGACCTGTTTCGCGAAGGCCGCCATCGCACGGGCGTCCTTTACCGGATACCAGAGCGCGTAAATTCCCCTCGGCCATTTCGCATGCGCCACCAGGAGCGCGCTCCATGCAAGGTCGAGCTCGTTCGTGCGTTCGAAAGGCGGATCGATCAGCACGAGCCCGCGACGCTCCTTCGGCGGGGCGCCTGCCTTCAGGCCCATATAGCCGTCGAGATTTAAGCACGCAATCCGAGGGTCGCGGCGGAAATTGGCGAGCAGCTCCGAAAATGCTTCCGCATGCAATTCGCAGAACGTGGCGCGATCCTGCGCCCGCATCAGCGCCTGGATGATACGCGGCGACCCAGGATAACGCGCTGGCCGCCCTTCGCTGCGGAGCGGACCGACGATGTCGAGATAAGGCTGCAGCAACTCGCGCGCGCGCTCGTCGACATTGCTGAGATCGGCAAGCCGGGCGATCCCGTCTTGCCATTCGCCGCCGCGGATCGCCTCGTCAGAGTAGAGATCGTATTCGCCCTCGCCTGCATGCGTATCGATCACGCGAAAACCCGCGTCCTTACGTGCGAGATAAAGCAGAATCCGCGTGAGAAAAACGTGCTTGAACACATCGGCAAAATTGCCGGCGTGAAAACCGTGCCGATAGTTCACCCGCGCGAATTAGAGTGGCGCGGGCACACGCAGCTCGCGCGTGCGGCACGATCCCCGTGAGACTTCCGTACATGTGTGGAACTCGCGCAAATCCTTGGAGAAGCAGATGCGCACTTCTTCGAGGACGCCGCGCCGGCAGGATATCGCCATCATATCCGGCCGCAGCTTCGGATTTGACGCGATGAAAGCGCGCTCGATATCGATCGGCGTCCAGGTCTGTTTGTCCGATGCCGCGCGGAAAGGCTGAGGAATCTCGATCGCCTCTCGCGCGCGGCGCGCGTCGGCGAAGTAATCGGTCGGACTCTTGTCCGAACAGGTCCCGTGCTTTCGCCATTCATAACGCGCGAGATTTAGGTCGGGATAGACTCCCTTCGCACCTTCGAGCGCAATGCGCGATGGAGAGCGCCCGGCCGGTCCGCAATCGGAGGGGAACCCGCTCTCGTATTGCGGCCAGAGGCCATGCATGACAAACCCTAATCCAGAGCTCTCATTACATTGGCTGCGATGCTTCTCCGCGCCACTCGTCTCGCAGAAGCCCGGCGACCAGGAGAGCGAGAGGACATAGAAATCGAAATCGCCGGGGCGGCTGGCGCCACGCGGACGGGGGCGCTCGGGCGAGGCCGTCGCGGGCTGCGCGGCTTGCGCCGGCATCGGCTTCTTGTCGGCGCAATTGTCGAGAATGCAGCCGCTATCGGCGGGCTTCTCAGCTTGAGCGAATGCGCCACTCGTGAGCGACAGGCCGGCTGCAAGCAAGAGAAATGCAGGTAAACGCATCGCTACGCTCTCACGCAAAGAAAGTTCTAGGGCTGCACCATCTTGCAAAACGGCGCATAGGCGAATTCGCGATCAAGCCCACCGACGCAAAGCTCGACGCCAAACCCGTAGCTCGAGAAACCGAGTTCCTCACCGATATTGTAGGAGACGGGGCGGATGCGGCCGTCGCTGAAGACGCCTTTGGCCTTGCAATAGCGGCGCGGAATGAGATCGAGCCCGTCGCCGCGATAACTGACCTCGCGAATGTAATCGTAGCTCACGATCCTGAGCTCGGATTTCCAGTACTCGTCCTCGACGCCGGCAAATTGCGAGCTGACGCGCTCGAGGACGCCAGGGTCGGCGCAACTCGGCAATGCGCCGGAATACGGGAAGGCGCGCCGCTCCGCCGGGACCAGCGGGCGCGCGAGAAGCGGAGCGGCCAATGTGCCGGTCAGGAGGAAAGCGGCGAAGGCGCCGGCAATTGTCCGTACCATCTTACCCGTCCCGATGTTTCTCTTTTGTTCCAGTTTGCACAATGCGACAGCTCACTGACCGAGGTCAAGAGTGCCGGCGATGCCCGTAGGTCTTTCAGATCGCCTGTGACATTTCCGCCCGCCGCTCAGACACAGCGCCCGCCGTCGACCTCAACGACGTTGCCGGTGAGGAAGCCTGCCTCGTCCGAGGCGAGGAACAGCGCCGTGTTGGCGACGTCGCGGGGCGTCGAGAACCGCCCGAGCGGGATCGGGGCGACGAAGGAGGCGCGGCGCTCCGGCGTATCCTCGCCCATGAAGGTTTGCAGAAGCGGCGTCTCGCCGGCAACCGGCGCGATGACGCAGACGCGGATTTTGTCCGGCGCGAGCTCGACCGCCATCGTGCGCGAGATGACATGCACCGCGCCTTTGGTGCCGTTGTACCAGGCAAGCCCCGGACGCGGCCGCAGCGCCGCCGTCGAGCCGATATTGATGAAGACGCCGCCGCCTTGGCTCCGCATGATTGGCACCGCGGCCTGCGCAGAGAGGTAGATCGATTTCACGTTAACCGCGAAAACGCGGTCGAATTCCTGCTCGGATACGTCGAGCAGCGGCTGATTGAGGTGGGACGTGCCGGCATTGTTCACGACGATGTCGAGGCGGCCGAATTTTTTGACGCAAGCCTCGACGGTTTGCTGCCAATCGCTTGCATTCGTGACGTCGGCGGACAGCGCGATCGCATGGTTGCCCAAGTGCTTTGCAATCGTCTTGACGCCCTCGCCATCGATATCGGTGAGCACGAGCCGCGCACCTTCGCGCGCAAACACTTCCGCGATGCCCGCGCCGAAACCGCGCGCCGCACCGGTGATAAGGGCGGCCTTTCCCTGCAGACGCATCACGGCCTCTTCTTCGTTGACGCGAGCCTAGGCACGTGCGGATGATCCGGCAAGCACATGGCCGATCCTGACAAAGCCGATTTCATCCGGGCCCATACGCGGCTTGTTACCGTGCCGCACGCACCGGAGATCCGGCTCTACCTCGCCGACGAAGCCACCGCGCTCTGGGAGAAGACAGAAGAAGAACTCGGCGAAATGGGATTGCCGCCGCCGTTCTGGGCATTTGCCTGGGCGGGCGGTCAGGCGCTTGCGCGATACATTCTCGATCGTCCGGAAATCGCGCGCGGCCGGCGCATGCTCGATTTTGCATCCGGCTCGGGGCTTGTTGCAATCGCCGCCGCATTAGCCGGCGCTTCCGATGTGGAGGCGAGCGAGATCGATGAATTCGCGCTCGCCGCGATTGAACTCAATGCCGATGCGAACGGCGCCGCGATCAGCCCACGCGCCGGCGATATCGTCGGCCAGGATGACGGCTGGGATGTCGTGCTGGCCGGCGACGTTTCCTATGAACGCGACATGGCCGAGCGCGTCACCGAGTGGCTCGCAACCCTGGCGACGCGCGGCGCGCGTGTGTTGATCGGCGATCCCGGACGGACTTATCTGGCGCGCGACCGGCTCGAGGCGCTCGCCGAATATCGCATCCCGCTGACCCGGGCGCTCGAAGACATGGACATCAAGCGCACCCAGGTCTGGGCTTTTCGTGACGGCGCGAAATAATCGGGGGAAGAGGCGGTTGATGCAGACGAACGAGATCAAGACCGGGCGTTGCTATGCGACGGCGGAGAACCAGCACCGCAAGGTGACGCGGATCGATGGCGGCAAGGTCTGGTACCAGACTTACCGCGCCGACGTTCCCGGAACCTGGAAGCCCGCACATGCGGCCGATGCCGCGCCCTCGCTTGACGCATTTGCCGCCGAAGTGACGCAGGAAGTGCCCTGTGTCGAGAATGCCCGCGTGGGCACAGGCGGTTGATTGCGGGCTCCGCATGGCGGGCCTGTGTGAAACTGGCCACTCGTTCGCGCCTTTTCTGATTCGCCCGCACTTCTGGCACAATCCTCGCTTCAGCTCGCAAGCAGTCGCGTGCCCCTGATTCTCATGCGGGAGATGCGCAATGACGTTACGAGCATTCGCGTTTGCTCTGGCGTACCTCGTCTTACCGGCGGCCGCTCACGACTTCTGGCTGGATCACTCGCGAGTCGATCCACGCACCAAGCTCTATTGCTGTGGCGAGAACGACTGTCACTTGCTGCCGGTGAGCCAAGCCCATGCGACAAAGGGCGGTTACCTCTTGGACGACACGAGCGAGACGATCGCCTGGGATCGCGTGCAGCCCTCGCCCGATGGCGGCATTTGGGCCTGCCGCTGGGGCGGCGAGACGAAATGCTTCTTCGCGCCGATTCCAGGGGCCTGAGGGTTTCGTTGTGACGTCGCGTGGGTGCATGCTCCTCGCAATGAGCGATGAGCGAGTCGCTGATCGTTAGCGCCCCTTCCCCCTTGGTTGGGGGAAGGTGTCATTGCGAAGTAATGACGGATGAGGGTGAAGCGAACCCAACGCACCCCTCATCCGCCCTTCGCTGACACGAAGGGCACCTTCTCCCGCAAGGGGAGAAGGAGGGCGCGCGTTATCGTCGCCGCACGCCAGCGCGTACGATCGGGAGAAATAAAAGGACACGGGCGCCGAGCGGCTGCATTCCTTATTTTAAAAAAACCGGTCGCCCGGCGCCTCGTGTAGCGGCGATTTCTGACGTTCCGCGTCCCGCGCTTCCACGGATCTGTTGCTGCGCGGCCGCGCATTTGCGCCGCGCCCGCATCGCCGCAACCGAACGGCGACGCCCCTCAGGTGGGCGAGAACACATGCTTATATAGGAATATGTTCCAGCAGTCAAGAGGGCGCGTCGCGGCACTGTCATTGCGAGGACCCCGGACTTGATCCGGGGGACGAAGTAATCCAGTGCAAATGCCGCAATCATGGTGCGTTTGGTTCTGGATTGCGTCCCCCGGATTTAATCCGGGGAAGCAAGGACGGCTAACGTCCCCCTGGATTGCTTCCCCCGGATTTAGTCCGGACTCGCAATGAAGTCGCCTAACCTGCGAGTTCCCTCAAAGCGCCCACGTGCAACTCGATGCTCACCTGCGAGAAGCAGCAGAAGATCACGTGCTCAAGCGGGAATTCCGCGAGCGAGTCATGCACGCTCTTGACGACAAGCGGCGCCGCGCGCTCGGGCGGAAAACCGTAAATGCCCGTCGATATCCCCGGAAACGCGATCGACCTCAAACCATGTTGCGCAGCGATTTCGAGAGAGCGGCGGTAACATGAGGCGAGTTTTACATCCTCATCGCGATAGCCGCCGCTCCAGCGCGGCCCGACGGCATGGATCACATGGCGCGCCGGCAGATTGTAGCCGCGTGTGATCTTGGCATCGCCGGTTTCGCAACCGCCGAGCGTTTCGCATTCGCGCAGCAGCTCCTTGCCGGCGGCGCGGTGAATGGCGCCGTCGACGCCGCCACCGCCGAGCAGGCTTTTGTTCGCCGCGTTGACGATCGCGTCCACTTGCAGACGCGTAATATCGCCAAGCGCGACTTCGATCGCCGTGCCGCGCAGCTCTCGCGAAAAGAGCACCTCCGGAACCGTTTGCGCCATCAGATCAGCTGTTCCTTCAAATCGAGGGTCGCGCGCGAGCCGATCGTCTCAAAATTCTGCTTCAGGAATTGGGCACCCGCGTCGCGCCCGATGGCAAACAGCTCGCGGAAGAAATCATAATCGGCATCCATCTTGCTGCGCGCGCCGAATTTTTGCAGCTCCTCGCTAGCAACAAGATGCATGCGGATTTGCTTGTAGTGCGTACCGTCGAGCCGGCCCGCTTCTATCAATCGCGCGACAAAGTCGATGGCGCGAAATTCCTGCAGCAGCGGCGCATTGAACGTGATCTCGTCCAACCGACTCAAAATGTCGCGTACCGAATGCGGCGTTTCGCGCCGCTCGATCGGGTTGATCTGAACCAGAATGACGTCTTCGGAATCGCTCTCCGTAAAGAACGGGAACAGCACCGGGTTGCCCATATAACCGCCGTCCCAATAGGGAATGCCATCGATCTCGACAGCCTGAAAGACGGTCGGCAAACAGGCCGACGCCATCAGCATGTCGAGCGTCAATTCCGGCCGGCGAAAGATGCGGACCTTGCCTGTGTAAACATTGGTCGCCGCGATGAAAAGTTTCGGCCCGTCGCTTTCGCGCACCGCCTGAAAATCGATTTCACGGCCGACCACTTCCCGCAAGGGATTGATATCGAGCGGATTGAGGTCATAAGGAGAGGCAAAATTGGCGAGCGCGCTCGCCCAACTCTCCCGCACCTTGAACGGATCCCAGAAGCCGAAGGCAAGCTCGATTGCTCTCCGCTGCGTCTCGTTGCAACCGCCGTCGACGCTTGCACCACGCCAGAAACGTTCGAGTTGCTCACGCGCGCCTGCCAGCCCGCCCTCGCGCAGACCATCTGCGAACGCCACAGCGTTCATCGCTCCCGCGCTCGTGCCACTGAGCGCCACGACGTCGAGCCGACCATCGTCAAGGAACGCATCGAGCACGCCCCAGGTGAAGGCGCCATGTGCGCCGCCGCCTTGCAGCGCAAGATTGACGCGCTTGCGCTGCGGCGCCTCGTTCATCCGACGCGCCGCGGCTCACGCCGCCGTCCAGCCGCCGTCCACCGAAATATTGGCACCGGTGATCTGCGACGCGGCATCCGAGCACAAAAACACGGCGATCGCCGCGACCTGCTCGACCGTAACGAACTGTTTCGTCGGCTGCGCCGCGAGCAGCACGTCGTTGATCACCTGCTCTTTGGTCAGATTGCGTGCCGCCATCGTATCCGGGATCTGCTTCTCGACGAGCGGCGTCCACACATAACCCGGCGAAATGCAATTCGCGGTGACGCCGAACGTGGCGAGTTCGAGCGCGACGGTCTTCGTCAAGCCGACAATGCCGTGCTTGGCGCTGACATACGCTGCCTTGAACGGTGACGCCACGAGCGAATGCGCCGACGCCGTGTTGATGATGCGGCCCCATTTGCGCGCCTTCATGCCGGGCACCGCGGCGCGGATCGTGTGAAACGCCGAAGAAAGATTGATAGCAATAATCGCATCCCATTTTTCCGGCGGGAAATCCTCGATCGGCGAGACGTATTGAATGCCAGCATTGTTGACGACGACGTCGACCGAGCCGAGCCGCTGCTCCGCGCTCTTGACCATGCGCGTAATGTCGTCAGGTTTCGACATGTCGGCGGCGTCGTAAAGCGCGATGACCTTAAATTCGGATTCGATGGCGCCGCGGGTCTTCTCGATTTCCCCGGCATCGCCGAAGCCGTTGAGCACGACGTTGGCGCCCTCCTTCGCCAGCGCACGCGCCATGGCAAGGCCGATGCCGCTCGTCGAGCCGGTGACGAGGGCGTTACGCTTGGCAAGGGTCATGGGATTTCCCTGATGGAGTGGTAGTGGCCGCGAAGTCTACTCGAGCAATGGCGAAACTTTCGCCAGCACCTCGTTGACGATCATATCGGGCGCGCGCTCGATCTTTTTTCCGCCGCGTCCCGCAACGTCAAGGACGCGAGGCTGGTCGCAACGCACGACGCCCGTCGTTTTCGTGCCTGTCCCTGTCAACGACACTGCAAATCCTGCGGTGCGCGCAAAGTTGCCGCCGGTTGTAATAGGAACAATGATCGGCAGCTGGGTGAGCTGATTGAATGCGGTCGGAGAGACGACCAGGACAGGTCGCCTGCCCTGCTGTTCACGGCCATGCGCCGGATCAAGGGAGACCAAGTAAATATCGCCGCGCTGCATCAGATCAGTTCGCGGCCCACCGGCGGCGAACTTGCCCACTGCCGATCTTCCTCGCTCGGCTCGGCGGAAGCATCACATTGCGCCAGCAGTTCCTCGAGCGTGTAGCGGGGCCGCATGCGTGGCTCAACGACCAGCCTTCCTTGATCGACCGAGACGCCGACTGTCGAACCCGGGCGGAGCTGCAATATGTCGAGGAGTGCCGGCGGGATGGTCAACATGATCGAGCCGCCGACTTTTCGCAGATTGGTTGTGTGCATCGCAGACCTTCGGTTATACGGAAATATAACTTTTTTCTCGTCCCGATCAATGCGGGCTTAGCTTCGTCGCCAGATCAGCATATATCAGTGCGACCGTGTCGTTCTTTGTGTGAGACTCGCTCTGCAACGCGCCGAAGCTCATCCCTATCCCGAGCACGCCAAGCTCACCCCCGGCCGGCGACGCGCGCTCGACGTCCTTGAGGCGGCGGGGAAGCCGCTCGGCGCCTATGACATGATGGAGCTCTTGGGCAAGGACGGCCGCCGTCCCGCGCCGATTTCGGTCTACCGGGCGCTCGATTTCCTGGTGGAGCACGGCTACGTCCATCGCCTGGCTTCGCGCAATGCTTTCCTCGCATGTGCGCATCGCCATGCGGCGCACGACCCCGTCGCGTTCCTCATCTGCGACAATTGCGGGCGGGTCGACGAGGCCTCCTCCCCGGCGCTCTCCCAAAGCCTCGGAGAGGTCGCCGGCAGCGCCGGCTTCACACCGCGCGCCGAGGTGATCGAGATCGCCGGGCGCTGTTCACGCTGTCGCCAGGCTCCGGCTTGACGGCAGCCGCCGCCTCCAACAGCTTCGCTCAAAATTCCGCCGCGCGCCCGTGTCATTGCCGGGTCACGCGCACCCCCCTATAAGCCGCCCCACATGACCATCGCCTTCCCCGCCCCCGCAACCACCCCCGCCCCGGCTTCCTGCCTGTCCGAGGCCCTCACCGCCGCGCCGGAGCCGCGCCGCCGCACCATCCCGGTCACCGTCGGCAAGGGCAAAGGCGCGATCCAGGTCGGCGGCAGCGCGCCGATCGTCGTTCAATCGATGACCAACACCGACACCGCCGACGTCGATGCGACCGTCCGCCAGGTCGCGGCGCTGGCCCAGGCCGGCTCCGAGCTCGTCCGCATCACCGTCGATCGCGACGAGGCCGCCGCCGCCGTCCCCCACATCCGCGACCGGCTCGCCCGCATCGGGGTCGCCGTGCCGCTCGTCGGCGACTTCCACTATATCGGCCATAAGCTCCTCGCCGATCACCCCGCCTGCGCCGAGGCGCTCGACAAGTACCGCATCAATCCCGGCAATGTCGGCTTCAAGGAGAAGCGCGACCGCCAGTTCGGCGCGATCGTCGAGAAGGCGATCGAGTACGGCAAGACCGTGCGCATCGGCGCCAATTGGGGCTCGCTCGACCAGGAGCTGCTCACCGGCCTGATGGACGAGAACGCCCGCTCAGCCCAGCCGATTGAGGCGCGCGCCGTCACCCGCGAGGCGCTCGTTCGCTCGGCGATCTATTCCGCCGAGCGGGCCGAGGAGATCGGCCTTCCGCGCGACCGCATCATCCTCTCGGCCAAGGTCTCGGCGGTGCAGGACCTCATCGCCTGCTACCAGATGCTGGCGGCGCGCACGAACCACGCGCTGCATTTGGGCCTCACCGAAGCCGGCATGGGCTCGAAGGGCATCGTCGCCTCGGCCGCGGCGCTCGGCATTCTCCTGCAGGACGGCATCGGCGACACGATCCGCGTGTCGCTGACGCCGGAGCCCGGCGGCGACCGCACGCTCGAAGTGAAGGTCGCGCAGGAAATCCTGCAGACGATGGGCTTTCGCACCTTCGTGCCGCTGGTTGCCGCCTGCCCCGGCTGCGGCCGCACGACCTCGACCGTGTTCCAGGAGCTCGCGCGCGACATCCAGTCCCACATCCGCGACAGCATGCCGGCGTGGAAGACGAAATATCCCGGCGTCGAGACGCTGAACGTCGCGGTCATGGGCTGCATCGTCAACGGCCCGGGCGAATCGAAGCACGCCGATATCGGCATCTCGCTGCCCGGCACCGGCGAGACGCCGGCCGCCCCGGTCTTCATCGACGGCAAGAAGGCGATGACGCTGCGCGGCGAAGGCATCGCGCAGGAGTTCAAGCAGATCGTCGAGGATTACGTCGTGCGCCGGTTTGGCGGGGCGCAGACCGCGGCGGAGTGAGGGGCGGTCATTCCTGACGGTCGGCTGAGCCGATCCGTGCGTATTCGTGAGTGCTCACATCCGCATCCGCTAGCCGAATGCGCGCAACGGCGAGTGCAGGCAGATGCGCGATAAGTTCGCTGTTCACGGCCTCGGCGATTTTCGATCCATCGGCGATGGTAGAATTGTGCGGAAGCGCAATCGTCACGTCGGCATGGAGTCGATGGCCTAGCCAGCGCGCCTTCACCTCAGGCACGCGGCTTATCCCCGGCACGTGCTCGACCGCGTGGCGGATTTCGTCGATGACGGAGGGCTCGACGCCATCGAACATACGCGTCAGCACGGCTTTCGAGGATTGACAGACGATGCCGAAAATCGCGATCGTGATGATGAGGCCGACGAGCGGATCGGCCAGCGGAAAACCGAGATAGACGCCGAGCGCACCGACAATGACGGCGAGGCTGGTCAGACCGTCGACGCGCGCGTGATAACCGTCGGCGATCAGCGCGGCCGAGTTCGTCTCGCGGCCGACGCGGATGCGGAACACCGCGACGATCTCGTTGCCGAGAAAGCCGATGACCCCCGCGGCGGCGACCCAGCCGAGAATGCCGATCGGCTGCGGATGGAAGAAGCGGTTGATCGCCTCGTAACCCGCGACCAGCGCGCTGAACAAGATGATCCCGACGATGAGCAGTCCGGCAAAATCCTCGACCTTGCCGAGACCGTAAGTAAAGGTCTTGCTCGGTTTGCGCCGCGCCAGGATGAAAGCGATCCAAAGGGGGATCGCGGTGGTCGCATCGCCGATATTGTGGATCGTGTCGGCGAGCAGCGCGATGCTGTGGGACGCGACGACAACGATCATCTGCAGCGCAGCAGTGATCGCCAGGATCACGAACGACCACTTGATCGCCCAGATGCCGCGCTCGTTTGTCGCGAGACTTGCGTCGACAACGCCGTGCGTGTGGCCGTGGCCGCCGCCATCGGCATGATCATGATGTGAATCACCGTGATGCCCGTGATCAGCCGATCCGAAGCCGAACCAATCGCGTATTTTGTGGAGGGTGCTAGCGTCGCTCATAGATATTTCGCCAAGACTTTGAATTCGGTCAGAGCTCGATTACCCATCGTTTCGCCTTCAGCGACAGCGTCGCGAGGCAATGCTCCATGTGATCCTGTACGAGCGTGCGCTTGGCGGTGTGGATCGCGTTCTCGACCGCCTGCAGCTGCTGGGCGAGATCGACGCAGGAGCGATCGGCCTCGATCATTGCGACCACCGACGTGAGGTGGCCGGAAGCCTGCCTAAGGCGCTTGAGGATTTCGGGATGCGAGCCGTGCTTCATGGCATCCCCTACCTCCTAGGGGGTAGGATGCCAAGGGACCCCGGGCGCGGTTCCCGCTGCGGTTCACAGCGGGAGCGTCGCTTCCGGTCGGCCGGCCTGGGATTGCCGCGCGTCTGGCGCGTCTTTGTCGCCGCGCCAGACGATCGCCAGTCGACGAGCTTCGAGCGGCATCATTCCAAGGGTTCCACCACTTTCTTCACCTCGTCGCCCTTCATCAAAGTGACAGAGGCGACCGGCTTTCCGGCGCGATCTACTGTCGGCTCGATCTCCACGGCGCGATAACCGCTATTGTCCTTCACCGCATCGGTAACGGCACGATCGAGAGGGATTCTAGCATGCGCCAATCGCTGCTGCTGTTCCTTGGCTTGCTCCAGGTCGTCCGCCTCGGTGATCGGCTCCGTCTTCTTTATGGAGCCGCCTTTGTGATCGATGATGACTTCGGCGAAGCCATTACCTTTGGCTACATAGACCGAGAGCTGGAACGCACCATTCTCGATTTCGTATTTTGCGGACAGAGGTCTGCCTTCTCGTTCGCTGGCCTTAAGTGCTTCATCCAGCGATACCGTGGCTTCGGACAATTCCCCAAATTTATCGGTGATACACAAAGTTTCCTTCACGATTTTCCATTTGTTGCTGACTTTCTTTCCCATGCTCACACCTTCGATGCTGCCATCCGCGCGGTATCGATTGGAAAAATGCGTATCGTCGCTGAATGTTTTTCCGCTGAAGGCTTGGCGAATTTGACTGGTGGAAAGCTTCTTGAACCCTTCCGCTTGCGGCGAGACGGCGAGTGCCGGCGCGCACGCCAGCATGGCTATGAGAAGCGCGAGCGTGCTCGCCTTCATTGCGAATGCGCGCCGGTCTTCGGCACACTCCTCTTCGTTGTCGCGAGCTTTGCGTCTCTGCCGCATCATCCCAAGACGCTCTCCCGCGCTCCACATTCCCGGAGGAAGAAAGGAAGTCGTCAGCCTGCCGCATCCGCGCGCCACCGAGGCTCGGATGACATGCAGGGTCTGACTCTCAGGATGTTGTGGGATGGTGGTTGGGGGGCAGCACGGCGCGTCCTCTGCAAAGCAGCGTGGACGCGATTCTTCAGCTGACGCCTCGTGGGAAGATCGCTTTCCCCATGAGCGCGCAAATGGGGCCGATTAAGAACTGATCAAGCGTCGCAGGCGGATGCCTTCACCCCATGCTTCGAGACGGCGCTTCGCGCCTCCTCAGCATGAGGGGGTGCGGCCTACCCCGGCCGATGCAGCGCGCAGAGCTTGTTGCCGTCGGGATCGCGGAGATAGGCGAGGTAGAGCTCGCCGAAGCCGGCCTTGCGCAGGCCGGGGGGCTCCTCGATCGCAGTGCCGCCGTTCGCGCATCCGGCTTTATGCCAGGCCTCCGCGTGCGCGGAGCTGTCGACGATAAAGCCGATCGTGCCGCCATTGGCGTGCGTCGCGGGCTTGCCGTCGATCGGCTTCGTCACCATGAAGGCCGCGCCTTTATGCGCGTAGACCAGCCGGCCCTTCTCGTCCTGCCGGCCGGGCTTCGCGCCGATCGCGGCAAACAGCGCGTCGTAGAATTGCTTCGAGCGTTGAATGTCATTGCTGCCGATCATGACGTGGCTGAACATTCCTTGGGGGCCCTTCCCGTTTGTTGTCCCTCGTGACGGCTTTATCGCGTCGGCGGGGAAGTGGGAAGAGAGCCAAAGATGCGGCGCGCCCCTTCTCCCTTTGCGTTCTCGGGGACGGGTTTCATGTCGATGGAAGTTGATTCCCGGAGGTGGATACGCTGTTGATATTGCTTGCGTCAATCGCGACGGACGGTCAGGCTCGATCCTAGAGTAACCCATGCGGTGCTAGCTATTTGGTTGGAGGTAGCATCGCGGATCTTGCTAGAAACAAGGGGCCGAAGCGGAGTGAGTAGAGGTCGCCGTCGCATTCTCGTCGGCTGCTGCGCCGCGCTCGCGCTTGTCGGATTCTGGACATTCTCAACTTCCTTCTCCTCCTTCATCTCCCACGGCCGGTTTCCCTCGCCGCCGCAGGTCTGGGAGGCCGCGCGCCAGATCGGCGGCGACGGCTATGCCGACGCCAACCTCTGGCAGCACGCGCTGCACAGCCTTCGCTTGGTCATCCTGGGCTTCCTCGTCGCCGTCGCAATCGGCGCGCCGCTCGGCATCCTGATGGGCGCGAGCCGCCGCTTCGATGCCTTCATCACGCCGGTTTTCTCGCTGATCCGGCCGATCCCACCGCTCGCCTGGATTCCGCTGGCGATCCTCTGGCTTGGGCTTGGTGATGGCGCCAAGATCATGGTCATCTTCTTTGCGGCTTTCGTGCCCTCGGTCATCAACTCGCATGCGGGAGTGCGCGCGATCGAGCCGCATTTCCTCGAAGCCTCGCAGGTGCTCGGCGCGCGCGGCTTCACGCACATTCGCGAAGTGCTCGTCCCAGGCGCCATGCCGATGATCTTCACCGGCTTGCGGCTCTCGCTGCAGGCATCCTGGACGACGCTTGTCGCGGCCGAGCTCGTCGGTGCGCTGGCGGGCCTTGGCCGCGTGCTCAACGTCGCGCAGCAGGATATCTATCCCGCAATGATTCTCGTCGCGATGGCGGCGGTCGCGCTGCTCGGCTGGGCAACGACGCGTCTGCTCGACGTGATCGAGAGCCGGGCGATGCCGTGGCTGCCGGCCAGAGCCTGAGATGAGCGCACGCTCGTCGCGTCGGCCTTCCAATCTGGAAATTTGGGCGCTGGGAATTGGCGGGCTCATCGTCTTCTTTGGACTATGGGCCGGCCTGTCGGGCTTCGGCCTCGTGCCGCCGCGATTTCTTCCCTCTCCGGCTGCCGTTGCGGAGCGGATGTTCTTCCTCATCGATCATCCCTTTGCCGGGGCTACGCTTCCGCAACATGTTCTTTCCAGCCTCGGCCGCTATGGGCTCGGCTTCTTGCTCGCGGCGGCAATCGGCGTGCCGCTCGGCCTCTTCATGGGCTGGTACGGTCTTCTCGACGATATCGTTTCGCCGGTCTTCAATGCCTTGCGGTTCATTGCGCCGATCGCCTGGGTTCCCTTCGCGGCTCTTTGGTTTGGGACCGGCGTGGGCGGCCCAATTATGGTTATTTTCGCCGGTGCTTTTCCGCCCTGCCTGATCAATGCCTACCGAGGTGCCAAATTCGTCGAGCCGAAATTTCTCGAAGCAGCACACACACTCGGCGCAGGCAATCTGCGCATCATTGTCGAAGTTCTGTTGCCCGCCTCGATCCCATCGATCGTCTCGGGCCTGCGAGTCGGTGCCGGGCTCGGCTGGCAATCGCTGGTCGGCGCCGAGTTGATCGTCGCATCCAGCGGCGTCGGATACATGATGGTTCAGGGGCAGAGCGCGGTTTCGACACCGACCGTCCTTTCCGGAATGATCGCGATCGGAATCGTCGGCTATTGCGTCGATCTCGGACTGCGTGAGATGGAGGCCTTTACGCGCCGCCGCCGGGGTCTTGTGTGAGCACGATCACCTTCGAGAATGTCGGCCGCAAGTTCGATTCCGTTGTTGCTCTTGAAAAGGTCAATCTTCACGTGCGCGACAAGGAGTTTGTCGCCATCGTCGGACCCTCCGGCTGCGGCAAGACGACCTGCCTGCGTATGGCGGCGGGTCTGGATTTCCCGTCGAGCGGCACGGTCCGCGTCGGCACTCGGGAAGTCGTTGCGCCCGGGCCGGATCGCGCGGTCGTTTTCCAGCAGTTTGCACTGTTTCCCTGGAAATCCGTCTACGACAACATCGATTTCGGCCTGCGCAACAAAGGTGTGCCGAGCGCGGAGCGAGCGCATAGGATCGCCGCCGTTCTCAAAGTGATGAACCTCGAGGGCTACGAGCGATCGTTCCCGCATCAGCTTTCCGGCGGGATGCAGCAGCGAGTCGCCATCGCGCGCGCTTATGTGCTCGATCCCGTGGTGCTACTCATGGATGAACCGTTCGGGGCGCTCGACGCACAGACGCGCGTTCTCATGCAGGAGGAGCTCGTGCGCCTGGCGCGGGTCAATCCCCGCACTGTCCTGTTCATCACGCATGGTGTGGAGGAGGCCGTCTATCTCGCCGATCGCGTAGCGATCATGACGCGCCGGCCGGGATGCATCAAGGAGATCATTGACGTAAAGTCCCTCCGTGAGGCCGAGCACTGGAACAGCCTGCCTCGGATCGAGGACGTGATGGACCTCGAAAGCTTTGTCCATCTTCGCACGATGATCTGGAAGAGCCTCCGCGAGGAAAAGGTCGAAGAACGGAATTGATCCAGCGCTTGTCGCGACCGGTAGATCATCAAGAAATCAACAGGGAGAGAAGGCAATGAGAAAGTTCGTTTGGGCCGCTTGTCTGACCGGCGGTCTTATCGCAGCGGCGCCGCAGATCGCCACGGCGCAAGCTTCGATCGGTGTGAGCTATCAGCCCTCGCTTTATTGGGCGCTGCCCTTCTACATCGCCACCGAGAAGAAATGGTGGGAAGAGCTCGGGCTGAAGCCGAATTTTTCGACCTTCCCCGCAGGCGCGCCGCAAGTCGCAGCGGCGCAGGCGAAGTCCTGGGACGTCGGCGGCACGGGATCGGTGCCGGCGGTGCTCGGCGCCGCGCGCTTCGGGCTTGTCACGATCGGCATCACCAATGACGAATCGAAAGCCAACGCGCTCTACGTGCGCGCCGGCAAATATGCGGAACTGTCGAAAGATCCCACAAAAATGAAGGGTGACAAGATCCTCATCACCACCAATTCGACCGCAGATTACGCTGCGCAAGGTTGCCTGAAAAAATGGGGTCTGAGCAAAAGCGACGTGCAGTTCGTCAATCTGGGACAGGCGCAGATCATATCGGCCCTCACCTCCGGCAATGGCGACATCGCCGGCGTTTGGGCGCCGAATACCTACACGCTCGAAGAAAAGGACGGAGCAAAATACCTCTGTTCCGGCGCTGATACCGGCGCGATCGTTCCCGGCGCGCTGATTGCTCGTGCCGATTTCCTCAAGGAAAACCCCGATGCAGTCGCCAAATTCCTGGCCGTGTATCTTCGCGCTTGGTCTTGGGTGAAGACCCATCATAAGGAAGCCGTCGCGATGATGAAGACGTTCTATACGCAGGGTGGCGTCGAGATTTCCGATCAGGCAGCCGAGACGGAGTTTTCAACGCGTCCGGTTTTCCTGCTCGATCAGCAACTCGCGATCATGGACCGCGCCAAAGGCGCGTCTGAAGTCGACGCGTGGTTCACGAACATTGCCGAGTTTATGAAAGGCAACGGCACGATTCCGACGGTGCCGGCTGCGAGCTCGTATATCGACAACGCACCGATGAAGCGCGTCGCTTCCGATCCCAAGCTGAAGGCGTTTGCGACAAAGGCGGATTGAGCCGGACATGGGCGTCGAATATCTAAAGCGCGCAGGCAAGACGCCCGAGACCGAAACCGCCAATGCGCAGGCGGTCGTGGTCGAAATGCTGGCCGCCATACGGCGCGGCGGCGAGCAGGCGGTTCGCGACTACGCAAGGACGCTCGACAAATGGACCGGCGACATCGTTGTCAGTGAAGCGGAGATCGAGCAGCGCACCCGCGACATCCCTGCGCAGGTGAAAGGCGATATCGAATTCGCAACCGCGCAGGTGCGGCGCTTTGCCCTTGCGCAGCGCGAGTCGGTGCGGGATTTTTCGGTGGAGATGCTCCCCGGCATGCAGGCCGGGCAAAAACTCGTGCCGGTCGATGTCGCCGGCTGCTACGTGCCGACCGGTCGATATGCGCATATCGCGTCGGCTTATATGTCGATTGCGACAGCCAAAGCTGCCGGCGTGCCCACCGTGATTGCATGTTCGGCACCCTTCCAAGGCGCGGGCATCCATCCGAAAGTGCTCTACGCGATGAAGGTCGCCGGCGCCGACATCGTCATGACCCTCGGCGGCGTGCAGGCTGTTGCGGCGATGGCCTTCGGACTGTTTACCGGCAAGCCGGCCGATATCCTCGTCGGTCCCGGCAACAAATTCGTCGCCGAGGCAAAGCGCATGCTGTTCGGCACCGTCGGCATTGATGTCTTCGCCGGGCCATCGGAGATTGCAATCATCGCAGATGCTAGCGCCGACCCGGCCATTGTCGCGTCCGATCTCGTCGGCCAGGCCGAGCACGGGCACGAAAGTCCGGCCTGGCTGATTACGATGTCGCGCGCTCTCGCCGACGAGGTGCTGCGTCTCGTTCCAAAGACGATTGCGAAACTGCCGCCGAGCGCGTGCGATGCAGCCTCGGCTGCCTGGCGCGACTACGGTGAAGCGGTTCTCTGCGACACGCGGGAGGAGGCCGCGGCGATTTCCGATGGCTATGCACCCGAGCATCTCGAGGTCCAGGCGGCCGATCTCGATTGGTGGCTGGCGCGGCTGAAGAATTACGGCTCGCTCTTCCTCGGCGAGGAGACGACCGTTGCCTTTGGCGATAAAGCGTCGGGGCCGAACCATATCCTGCCGACGAAATTCGCGGCGCGGTATTCGGCCGGTCTCTCCGTGCATAAGTTCCTGCGGCCGCTTACCTGGCAGCGTATGGATCGCAAGGCTTGCAGGACAATCGCACAGGTAACGGCGCGCATTTCGCGTCTGGAAGGAATGGAAGCGCATGCGCGCACAGCCGACGATCGCCTGCGCAAATATTTTCCGGGCGAAAAGATCGATATGGGCGCCCCGGTCGAGGCGTGAGCAATCATGCGAGCGGCGTCTCTGTTCGACCTTACGGGCCGCACCGCGCTGGTAACCGGCGGCAATTCCGGCATCGGCCTCGCCATTGCGCGGGCGCTTGGCCTTGCCGGCGCGAGCGTTCTTCTGGTAGCGCGCCGCGCCGGCGAACTCGCAGATGCGACCGCCGACCTGTCGAGGGACGACATCGCCGCGCGCTCGCTGAGCTGCGATCTCGCCGATGCCGAGGCGATCGATGCATTGATCGCTCAGCTACGGCAGCAAAAAGCTGCGATCGACATTCTTGTGAACGCCGCCGGTGTCAATCTGCGCCAGCCGTTTGCGGAGGTGAGCGCGGCGAATTTCGACTTGCATACCGCATTGCATCTGCGCGCACCATTTCTGCTGACGCAGGCCCTGGCGCCGGCTGTGGCATCGCGCGGCTGGGGGCGCATTCTGAACATTGCGTCGCTCCAATCCGTGCGCGCCTTTCCAGACAGCGCTCCCTATGGCGCCGCGAAGGGCGGGATCGTCCAGCTCACCCGCGCAATCGCCGAGGAATTCTCGTGTGCGGGCGTCACCTGCAATGCAATCGCGCCCGGGTTTTTCCCGACGCCGCTGACCGAGCCGGTCTTTGCCGACGAACGGCGCGCTGCCGCGAATGCCGCGCGCACCGCCCTCGGCCGCAATGGCGTGCTGGAGGACCTCTATGGCGCAGCGATTTTCTTCTGCTCGGACGCGTCCGACTATGTGACGGGGCAGACGCTGTTCGTAGATGGCGGTTTTTCCGCGAAATAGCGCGAGGAACGAGATGAAGGCGCTGATCTATCGTGGGTCGCACGTCCTGGAATTTTCGGATGCGGCGGATCCTGTGCCACAGCCGGATGAAGTGCTGGTTGCGGTCGAGGCCGTTGGCATTTGCGGCTCCGACATGCATGCCTGGCATGGACATGACGAGCGCCGGCCGGCACCGCTCATCCTCGGACATGAGGCTGCCGGCCGCATCGTCACCGGTCCGCGCAAGGGCGAGCGGGTGACGATCAATCCGCTCGTCACCTGCGGCCGGTGCGATGCGTGCGTTTCAGGCCGCTCGAATGTGTGCGCGGCGCGCCAGATCATCTCCATGCCGCCGCGCGAGGGCGCGTTCGCGCAACTCGTCAGAATTCCCGAGCGCAATATCGTGACGATCCCGCCGGGCATGCCGGTCGTGAAGGCTGCGCTCGCCGAGCCGGTCGCAGTGTCGTATCATGCCGTTGTCCTCGCGATGCGCGCGTTGCATCGGCCGCTGCCACGGGCGCGGTGTATAGTCATCGGCGGCGGGGCGATCGGCCTTGCCGCGGCTTTATGTCTGCGAATGTTTGGTGCGATGTCGGTAGACATCGCGGAATCGAACGTGGCGCGGCATGCTGCGATTGAAGCCGCCGGTCCGTTCAGGGTCTATGCTCTGGGCCCGCCCGATGATGCCGAGCCAGCCAGCACCGATCTTGTGATCGATGCAGTCGGGTCGAATGCAACGCGCACTTCCGCCTCGCGTCTGGTGCGGCCGGGCGGCGTCATCGTGCATACCGGTCTGCAAGGAGGCGACGGCGGATTGAATATCCGTCGTCTCACCTTGCGGGAGGTGACGTTCATCGGCACGTATGCCTATACCATGGCCGATTTCCGCGAGACCGTCGCGGCACTGGCATCTGGACAGCTCGGACCGCTTAATTGGTTTGAAGAGCGGCCGCTTGCAGCCGGTGCTGCCGCGTTCAGCGATCTCGACCAAAGTCGCTGCGCTATGCCGAAAATCGTGCTACGGCCCTAAGGGCGCGCGCTGGCCACCATGACGGCCGCGGCCGCAAGCGACTGCAGCTAACGGGCGGTTTTCGGCCACAGCAGTTTGCTCCGGAAATGTCCATTTTGGGCGGATTGTGTTGATTTAGTCGACCGGGAAACTATCGAACTTCGTGGCGTGCCCTTTGAGGGCGCCTGTCCATTGCGCCGCCGGATCTGAAGGAGAGACGAA
>DATAOB010000125.1:0-5044 GCA_036265935.1 Beijerinckiaceae bacterium | reverse complement strand
CCTGCCGAGGTCAGGGCGCTCAGCGTTGGCCTCTCCTACGCGATCGCCAAGGCGATTTTCGGCGGTTCGGCCGAGTATGTTGCACTCTGGTTCAAGCAGGAGGGCCACGAGCCCTGGTTCTTCTGGTATGTGACGGTAATGGTCGCGATCTCGTTCATCGCCGCGCTGATCATGCCGGACTCGCGCAAGGATGGGTATTTGCAAGGCCACGGCACGGAGTAGCGGCGCCGCTCGCCGCTTATTCCGCGGGCAGCGCCTTCTTGCGGGAGCGACTGGGCCTTACAGCCAACGTGGACGCCGATGCAAGGCCGCCATCAGCGGCCGCGTGCGCTTCCTGCCGCGTCTCGAACACGTGCGGCGCGACATCGCGATCCTTCAATCCCGCGCCGAGCTTCAGCCGCATGAACGCGCTCGTCGTGTAGCGCGTCGCCGTCTCGTAATAGCGGCTCTGCATGTAGGTGATCATGGAGAAATAGGCGTCGGCGACCATCGGATCGATGTCGCAGCCGTCGTAATTGGCAACGAGGTGCACCTTGTGACCGATCGCACGGCAGGTCCGCTCGACTTCGCGGCGCACGAGCTCCACATCGTCCGTCGTGCGAATATGGAACCCCTCGAAATTGATGAACAACGTGTTCCGCGTCTCGTCGTAAGCGAGCCGCTCACGCATGCCAAGCCCGAGCAGAACCTGCTCGAGCCCCATCGGGGGGCCATCGAAGATACGCAAATCCATAGGCCGCGGGTTGTCTACGATCGGCTCGAAATCCATCAGCGCGAGAATGTCGCGCTCGAAATCTATTCCGGGCGCGACTTCGATCAGCTCCATGCCGCGCTTGCTGCGCTGGAACACGCAACGCTCGGTCACGTAAAGGACGGGCTGACCGATCTCGGCGGCATAATCGCCGGAAAACGTGACGTGCTCCACCGCCTCGATGAACTTGCGCGCACGGCCCTCGCGCACGATGCTTAGCGCCCCGTTCTCGACGGCAACCGACAGACCGCCGGTCGTGAACGTGCCGGCGAGAACCAGCTTCTTCGCGTTCTGCGAAATATTGATGAAGCCGCCGGCGCCGGCGAGCTTGCGGCCGAACTTGCTGACATTGACGTTACCGGCGCGGTCGACCTGCGCCATGCCGAGACAAGCGAGGTCAAGACCGCCTCCATCATAGAAGTCGAATTGCTGGTTCTGATGCAGCACGGCCTCGGGATTGAGCGCCGCGCCGAAATCGAGCCCGCCCTGCGGCATGCCGCCGATAATGCCCGGTTCGGCGGTGAGCGTGAGATAGCGCAGCACGCGCTCTTCGGCGGCGACGGCGGCGACCCCCTCCGGCATGCCGATGCCGAGATTGACGACGCCGCCCGGCGGCAATTCGAACGCGCAGCGCCGCGCGATGATCTTGCGCTCGTCGAGCGGCAGTCGCGGAATGCGATCGAGCGGCACGCGCTGGCGCCCGGAATAAGCGTGGTTATAGGCCGTGCCGTAGGTCTGCACATGATTTTCGGCCAACGCGAGCACCACGCAATCGACAAGCACGCCGGGAATCACCACTTCGCGCGGGTTCAGTGATTCCGCGGCGGCGATCCGCTCGACCTGCGCGATAATAAGTCCGCCGGAATTGCGCGCCGCCATCGCAATCGCGAGATTGTCGAGGGTCAGCGCCTCGCGCTCCATTGTGATGTTGCCGGCGGGATCGGCTGTCGTGCCGCGCAACAGGGCAATCTGAATGGGGAGGGATTTGTAGCGCAGCCACGCCTCGCCGCCGATCTCGACCAGCTCCACCAAATCTTCGTGCGTGCGCTTGTTGAGTTTGCCGCCGCCGAGACGCGGATCGACGAAGGTGCGCATGCCGACCTTGGTCACGAAGCCGGGGCCGCGCGCGGCGATGTCGCGGAAGAGATGCGAGATGACGCCGAGCGGCAGATTGTAGGCTTCGATCTTCTCGTCGAGCGCAAGGCCGCAGAGCTTCGGCACGAGCGACCAATGTCCGCCGACGACGCGTTTGACGAGACCTTCGCGCGCGAGCCGATTGAGGCCGCGCTCCTTGCCGTCACCCGGCGCAGCCGCGAACATCAACGTCAGGTCCTTCGGCGCGCCGGTCGTCTCGAAGCGGCGTAGCAGCGCCAGGATCAACTCGTCCGGCGTACCGATTCCGACAAACCCTGAGAAGGCGACCGTGTCGCTGTCGCGCACCACCGCGAGCGCCTCATCGGCGGAGACGATCTTGTTCTTCAGAGCGACGGCCATGCCTCAGTCGCGCTTCGTTAACCAATGGGCAATCCCGGAGCCGAGCAGCGCCTGCGCCTTGCCGCCGACGAACACACCGACATGGCCGCCCGGCAACCCGAGCTCAGAATAATCAGAGGAGCCGACTTTGCTGCCCAAAGCCTGCGAGGTCGCAGGCGGGATGATGTGGTCGTCCTTGGCATAAACGTTCAACACCGGACACTTGATGTTCTTCAAATCGACGCGACGGTCACCCAGCTCGAAGGTGCCATCGACCAGCTTGTTCTCTTGATATAGATCTTTAAGCCATTGCTTCGCCGCCTCGCCCGGATGATGCGGCCGATCCGCAATCCACTTCTCCATGCGCAGGAAGTTGAGGAATTTCTTGCGATCATCGACGACATCCAAAAGGTCGAGATTGTATTTCGTCATCGAGCGCATCGGCGTCATCATGGAAAACACCGAGCCCATGAACTCGCCGGGCAAAACGCCATAGGCGTCGATCATCCGGTCCACGTCCTGGGGGTCAAGCGAGCGCGTCCAAACATTGATGAAGCCGTGGCCAGGGCGGTCGGAAAGTTTGTCGGCGTGGAAGTCGATCGGCGTGATCGTCAAAATCATGTTCCGCACCTTTTCCGGGTGCAGAGCCGCATAACAAGTGGTGAAGACGCCGCCTTCGCAGATGCCGAGGAGGTTTATACGGTCGATCTCGTGACGCCGCGCGATGACATCGACGCATTCGTCGAGATAAGTATCGTAATCCTCAAGCGTGACGTAGCGATCCGCCCGGTTTGGATTGCCCCAGTCGACCACGTAGAGATCGACGCCGAAATTCAGGAGATTGCGCACGAGTGAGCGGTCTTCCTGCAAATCGACCATCGTGTAGCGGCCGACGAGCCCATAGGCGATCAAGACCGGCGTTCGCACCTTGCGCTCGGCAAGCGGACGGTAATGGTAGAGGGTAACCCTGTCCTGCCGCCAGATTTCGTCCTTTGGCGTCGTGGCGATCTGGACGTCTTCGTCCTTGACCTCTCCGAACAGCTTGGTGCCTTGCGCCAGCCGCTCGCTGAATCCCTGCGCCTCAGCGAAAGCGCGCACCAGATCCAGTGCAAACGTGCTCGTCTCAGCCATGCGCACCCTCGTTGGCCGTTTTCGAGCGCTTCAAGGCGCGCACCTCGCGCCGGAGATCGGTCAGCGTCTTATGCACGTCGTCGATCTCGGCGCGGGTCGGGATCCCGAACATCTCGCTGTAGAAGGCGGCAAGCTCCTGCTGCGCGATGCGCAGCTCGGTCGAGGCCTTCAGCAGGTTGCGCTGCGAAGCAAGGTATTCTTCCGTTCGCTGCGTCGCGATCAGCTCGTCGTTCGCAACTTGAATCCATAGAGAGCTCAAATCGCGCCAGGAGCCGCTGAACGCTTTTGCCGCATCGGCTCCGATGCCGAGCCGCGTGATTAACTTGTTCGCCGCGCGCATCCAGGCATTGGTCATCACCATCTGGTGCTCGAGACCGCGCTGGCGCAGCGTCACGATCGCGGAATAGACCGCCGCGAGCTTTCGTTCGATCTGGCCGACATCGGCCAGTTGCGGCCCTTCCTGCAGGCGCGCGACACCTTCGACATCGGGGGCTGCGGCCCACCATGCCTGCGGATCGAACATTTTCGGCAGGAGCGATGTCTCGCCATCGGCCGCTCCGCCTGACGCCGCGCCGAAATTCTTCATCAACGCCGAGGAAAGGCTCATCGCGTTGTTGAGCGCTGCGGAATAAGCCTCCTGCGCGGCCTTGAAGCCGGACATGTCCGGCTGGGCCGCGGTCTTCTGCTCGCCGAGAGTGGCCTTGGCGAGATCGCCGAGCCACTTCTGCTGGCCTTCGAAGAAAGCCTGGCTGCCGCGCGCCCACATGTCACCGAACGCTTGGAACGCACCGAATGGGTTTGGAAAGCCGCTCGACTCCGGCCGTGAGTCAGGCAGCACGGCGGATCTTTCCATCGAGCGCTTCCGAATAGATCGTGAAGGCGTCGGCATACGTCACTTCGCGCGGATTGTTGACGAGAAGACGCGTCTGCTTCATCGCATCTGTGGCGAGAAGCTCGAGGTCCTTCTCCTCGACGCCTACCGCGGCAAGCGAATCCGGCACGCCGCAATCGCGGCAAATCTCGGCGAGCGCGTCGACGAACCGAGCCGCCGCCTTTTGCGGCGGCAGGCCCGCCGCCTTCGCATCGACGAGCGGCGCCAGCTCCGCATATGGCGCCTCGGCATGTTCGAGATTGAAGCGCATCACGCCCATGAGAACGAGCGCGTTCGACAGCCCATGCGGCACATGGAAATGGGCGCCGATCGGATAGGCAAGCGCATGCACGGCAGCGACGGGGGCATTGGCGAACGCCATGCCGGCCAGCATCGAGCCGAGCAGCATGTTTGAGCGCGCCTCGACATTCTTGCCGTCGCGGCACGCGGTGCGGATGTTCGACGAGAGCAGGCTCAGCGCCTGCCGCGCCAGCTGATCCGACATCGGGTTCTTCTTGTGCCGGCTCGTATAGGCTTCGATCGCATGCACCATCGCATCGATGCCGGTTGCCGCGGTCACGTGAGCGGGAAGGCCGAGCGTCAATTCCGGATCGAGAACCGCCCAATCCGGCAGGAGCCGCGGCGAGACCACACCCTTCTTCTCGGTGGTGGGCGTGGTCACGATCGAGATCGGCGTCACTTCCGATCCGGTGCCGGCCGTCGTCGGCGCGAGAATGAGGGGTAGCCTTTGTCCCTTGGCGAGCCCGACGCCGTAGATCGCATCGAGCGGCTCGTCGCTCTTGGTGAGATACGCGACG
>DATAOB010000124.1:0-3573 GCA_036265935.1 Beijerinckiaceae bacterium | reverse complement strand
CTCCTCCTCGCCGATTCGTTCGGCCGAGACGACGCGTTCGCCGTCGGTCGTGTTGAAGACGATCACCCCTTGCGTCTTGCGGCCGGCAATGCGGATGTCGTCGACAGGCACGCGGATGAGCTGGCCGCCGTCGGTGACCAGCATCAGCTGGTCATTATGCTCGACCGGCAAGGAGGCGACGAGGAGCCCGATGCGAGGACGGATCGTGCGCAGGCGATCGCGGCTATTGCCGGCATTGTCCATGGCAACGATGCCTTTGCCGCCGCGGCCGGTGATGCGGTACTCGTAGGACGAGGTCCGTTTGCCGAAACCCCGCTCGGAGACGGTGAAGACAAACTGCTCCGCCTCCGACATTTCGACATAGCGCTGCTCGCCGAGCTCGATGGCACCGGCGGCCTCCTCGAGATCGGATTGGTCCTGAATCTCCGATTGGAGCTCGGCCTCGGCTGCTTCGCTGGTGAGACCGCGGCGCACGGCCAGCGCGCGCTTGAGATAGGCGGCGCGCTCGTCCGGGGTCGCCTCGACATGCCGCAGGATCGACAGAGAAATCACCTTGTCGCCGGAATCAAGCGAAATGCCGCGGACGCCCATCGAGGTGCGGCCCTGGAAGACCCGCACGTCGGTCACTGGGAAGCGGATGCACATGCCGCCGGCAGTCGTCAAAAGGACGTCGTCATTCTCGGTGCAGATCTGCACGTCGACGATGGCCTCGCCGTCGTCGAGCCGCATCGCGATGATGCCGGAGCGGCGCACGTCGGCAAAATCGGAGAGCTTGTTGCGCCGGACCGTGCCGCGGGTCGTCGCGAACATGACGTCGAGCGTCTCCCACTGCGCCTCGTCCTCCGGCAGCGGCATGATCGTGGTGATGCGCTCGCCCTCGCCAAGTGGGAGGAGGTTGTTGAGGAACTTGCCGCGCGCTTGCGGCGCCGACAGCGGCAGCCGCCAAACCTTCTCTTTGTAGACCTGACCTTTCGATGAGAAGAACAGGACCGGCGTGTGCGTCGAGGCGACGAACAGTCGTGAGACGAAATCCTCTTCCTTGGTCTGCATGCCGGAGCGGCCTTTGCCGCCGCGCCTTTGCGCGCGATACGTAGAGAGCGGCACACGCTTGATATAGCCCTCGTGACTGACGGTGACCACCATGTCCTCGCGTTGGATGAGGTCCTCATCCTCAACCTCATCCTCAACATCGAGGATGAGGGTGCGGCGCGGCGTCGCGTGCGCGTCCTTCACCGCCAGCATCTCGTCCTTGACGATGCCGAAGAGCCGCGTCCGCGAGCGCAGGATGTCGAGATAATCGGCGATTTCCGCGGCGAGCTTGTTCAAGGCCTCGGCGATCTCGTCGCGGCCGAGCGCGGTCAGCCGCTGCAGCCGCAGGTCGAGAATGGCACGTGCCTGCGTCTCCGACAGGCGGATTTCGCCATTCGCATCAAGCACATGGCGCGGATCGGCGATGAGCGCGATCAGCGGCGACATGTCGCGCGCCGGCCACGAGCGCCCCATCAGTGCCTCGCGCGCCGCGCCCGCATCGGGCGAGGTGCGGATGAGCCGGATCACCTCGTCGATATTGGCAACCGCGATCGCCAGCCCGACCTGCACATGGGCGCTGTCGCGCGCCTTGTTCAGCCGGAACTTGGTACGTCGCGTGACGACTTCCTCGCGAAAGTCGATGAAGGCGCGCAGAATGTCTTTTAGCGTCAGAACTTCCGGCCGGCCGCCATTCAGCGCGATGATGTTGGCGGCAAAGCTCGATTGCAGCGACGTGTGACGCCAGAGCTGGTTCAGAACCACGTCGGGCACCGCGTCGCGGCGCAATTCGAAGACAATGCGGATGCCTTCGCGATTGGATTCGTCGCGGAGGTCCGACACGCCCTCGATCTTCTTCTCGCGGATCAGCTCGGCGATGCGCTCGACCATGTGCGCTTTGTTGATCTGGTACGGAATCTCAGTGACGATCAGCGCGTCGCGATCCTTGCGCAGCTGCTCCATTTCGATTCTGGCGCGCATGACGATCGAGCCGCGCCCGAGGGCGTACGCGGCGCGAATGCCGGCATGGCCGAGAATGGCGCCGCCGGTCGGAAAATCCGGCCCCGGCACGATTTCCGTCAGTTCCGCAATCGTCATGTCGGGGCGATCGATCAGCGCGATGCAGGCGTCGATCACCTCGCCGAGATTGTGCGGCGGGATGTTCGTCGCCATGCCGACGGCAATGCCGCCGCCGCCATTGACGAGCAGGTTCGGAAAGCGCGCCGGCAGAACCGAGGGCTCTGAAAATTCGGCCGAATAGTTCGGCACGAAATCGACCGTGCCCTCGTCGAGATCGTCGAGCAGCGCCAGTGCCGACTTGTCGAGGCGCGATTCCGTGTAGCGCTCCGCCGCCGGAGGGTCGCCGTCGACCGAGCCGAAATTGCCCTGCCCGTCGATCAGCGGCAGCCGCATCGAGAAGGGCTGCGCCATGCGCACCAGCGCGTCGTAGATCGCGAGATTGCCGTGCGGATGGTATTTACCCATCGTGTCGCCGACGATGCGCGCCGACTTCTTATAGGGCTTGTCCGGCGTAAAGCCGTTCTCGTACATCGTGTAGAGGATGCGCCGGTGCACGGGTTTCAAGCCGTCGCGCACGTCGGGCAGCGCGCGGCTGACGATCACGCTCATGGCGTAATCGAGATAGCTGCGCTTCATCTCGTCGGTGATGGAAACTGGTTTTATGTCGGAGCCGGGCTCGCCCGGTCCTTTGTCGTTGATATCAGCCAATTTTTATGAGGTCCTGAGCCGCTCGTGGGGTCAGCTCGGATATAGGCGATTCCGGCCGCGAATGCCACCTTCGCGGAGCGCTTCAGAGGCCTCAAAACACAGGCGAATCCTTGCCAATGCCGCGATCGATGCACATGAGAGGCGCCCGGCCAAAGCCGTCGGCGCATTCGAAATTACCCCGTCCCCATGCTGAAAATTCTGCTCGCGACGAGCCTGTCTTTCCTTGTGCTGATTACCATGCCGGTCGCGCTGGGCGCGGCGCGCTATTGGGAGATTGCGCATTCCGAATGGTGGGCGGCCGACCGGTCCAGCGCCGGCCTCTTGCCCCTGCCCGCGCGCCGGGAGTCGCTGGTGCGCGTCTACGCGGCGCGGACGGTGCGCTGGAAAGGCATTTTCGCCATCCATACCTGGATCGTGCTGAAGCAGGGCGCCGGCCCCTACGAGCGCTACGATCTGACCGCCTGGGGCGAGCCGATCCGCGTCAACGGCTTCGTGCCGGACGGACGCTGGTTCGGGCAGGTGCCGAGCGTCATCTATGCCGCCGACGGCACGCAAGCCGACGCGCTCATTCCGCGGATGCGCGCCGCGATCGCCGAGTACAAATACCGGAACCTGGGTGATTACCGGGCCTGGCCCGGTCCGAACTCCAATACGTTCGTGGCTTCGGTCCTCGCCGCGGTGCCGGAGACCGGCGCGAGCCTGCCAGCGACGGCGATCGGCAAGGATTTTCCTGCCGACGGGCGGTGGATCGCGCTGACGGGCGGTGGATCGCGCTGACGCCGTCACGCACGGGCGTTCGGCTGTAGCTCGGCGGCTATG
>DATAOB010000123.1:0-1983 GCA_036265935.1 Beijerinckiaceae bacterium | reverse complement strand
GATGCTTGCAATCGTTTGAGCGTCGCCGGCCGCCGCGAAGAACCCGGTGGTCGCCGGATCGAGGTTGCCAGCGAGCATCGCGGCGGACAATTCGACAATTGTGCCCGCGGTCAGCAATGCATAAGAGCGAAGCGCGTCCAGATCCGACATGGGCTCGTCGTAGAGATCGAACCTATGCGCCTCGAGCAAATCCACGAGCTGCTCGCCCGATAGACCTTGCTGGGCCAATCCCTCCATCACGGCGGCCGCAACCGGATTTGCCGCCGCCTCGCCGACGCGCTCGCCCAGAAGCATCTCACGCCACCATTGCAGGCGAATCTCGCCCGGCATGGGCTCGCGCGCGAGATCGCGCACGCGCGAAATCTCAACGTCGAAGGCATATAAGGCAAAGAGCGCGTCCCGCTTCTCCGCCGGCGCGAACAGCGTCGCCAGATAGCGGTCGCGATTACACTCGCGCACCAGTGCCGCGCAGTATTCGAAATGATCTTCCATCGGAGCAATCTAACGCGCCGACTAATCGACTGCGATCAATCCCGCGCCTACGCGACGATTTTCTGCCAGTAGAATGTTGTAGGTTCGCACGGCTGCGCCTGTACTCATCGTGTCGACAGAAAGCGCGCGTTCATGAAATTTATTCCGCATGTCTTCCGGCAATATCCATGGATCCCGTCCGGCCCCTAAGAGAAAAAAATCAAGATCGGCGGCCCGCTCAAAGGCAGCTGAGAGCGTCGCTTCCGTGAGATCGCTCACATCATGCACCGGCCAGGCCCAAATTCCGTCCGGAAAGCAGAGCAGCGAGCCGCGGTGTGACATCCCGGCGAAACGAAATCCCCCGTCACCGTAAGCGTCTATCGGCGCGGGGCGCGGCAGATGCGGGGCATCGGCGCGGCCGCCGAGTGCCATCTATTTCTTCCGGTCTGGCGCGGTGAGTGCGTCGCGGCCGGTACCGACGCCAAGATAGATCAGGATCGGCGAGGCGATGAACACGGACGTGTAGGTACCGACCAGGACGACGCCGAACATCATCGTGGCGGTGAAGCTATGAATTGCCTGGCCCCCGAACAGCAACAAAGCCAACAGCGCGAGAGACACGGTGACATGGGTGATCACCGACCGCGAGAGCGTCTGATTGACCGAAGCGTTGAGCAAATCGGGCATCGGCATCTTGCGATATCGGCGAAGCATTTCCCGAATGCGGTCGTAGATGACCACGGTGTCATTCAACGAATAGCCCAGAATGGTCAGCAACGCCGCGATGCTCGTAAGGTCAAAGTCGATCTGCGTGATCGACATGAATCCGATGGTGAGCACAATGTCGTGGACGTTTGCGATCATCGCGCCGAGCGCAAACTGCCATTCGAACCGAAACCACAGATAAATCAGGATCGCGAAGATTGCGAGCATCAGGCCGACCACCCCGTAGGACAGCAACTCGCCGGAGACACGTGGACCCACTACCTCCACGCGCCGGTATTCGACCTCATTGCCGAGCGCTCCGCGCACCTTGGCGACGGCCTGTTGCTGGGCCACCTCCCCGCCCGGTTGCTCGGCGATGCGGATGAGCACATCGTTCGGCGCGCCGAACTGCTGCAATTGCACTTCGCCGAGCCCCAGCGCGCTGAGCGTCGCGCGCATTTTTGCAAGATCCGCGGCGCCCGTTTTCGACTGCACCTCGATTAGGGTGCCGCCCTTGAAATCGATGCCGAAATTCAGGCCATGGAAGAAATAGAGCGATATCGCCAGCATCGACAGCAGCGCCGACATGGGAAAGCTGATGCGCCGAAAGCGCATGAAGTCGAACTTGGTGTCGTCGGGGACGATGCGGAGCAGGCGCACGGCGCGGTTCCTCAGATGGGCACGCGTTGCGGGCGCCGCCAGCGCACCCAGTAGGCAACGATCAGCCGTGTCAGCGTGAATGCGGTGAAAACGGTTGTGAGAATGCCGATTCCCAGCGTGACGGCAAAGCCTCGCACAGGCCCGGTG
>DATAOB010000122.1:0-24567 GCA_036265935.1 Beijerinckiaceae bacterium | reverse complement strand
GATCATTCGCCATGTGACCGCTCCCCGCCCCGATCTCAGTTTTCTCTGTGCCGCTTATGCAACGACAGTTGCTCCCCCTAAAATGTGCATTGCCATTCGGTGTCAGATCGCGCAGCTCGCCGAATTTGGCAAACGTCAGCCTCGAAAAATCCGACCGCATCCTGAATCCTCGACGGGGTTCCGGCGTAGTGCACAAAAGCCAAAAGGCTGTGAGGAGCCGGAGACAACTTCCATAGAAATCATGGGAAGTGCGGTCAATCGGGTGAAAGACCGAATTGCGGCTCCGAGCACAATTCTGATCGGCCACAGCATGGGCTGTCGCGTGGTCATTGATGCTTTCCAGCAATCAGGTGTCACCGTAGCGGGACTTGTTTTCGTTGACGGCAGTATTTTAGGTTGTGATTTGCAGCTGACAATGAACAACACTAAGGCCGCTATTGATCGAGCCGGGATGGATGCGTTCACGCAACAGTTTTTTAGTGACATGTTCCTGGAAAGCGGCGACCCGGAATTACGAGAGCGGCTTATCGCGCGTGCTCAAGGCCTAAATGCTCGCTTCCGTGAAGAATTGTTCTTGGAGGTGGCCCGCTGGGATGCAACCAAGCTCCGAGATGCTCTGAGACGAATTAGCGTCCCGACACTCGTTTTACAATCCACTTATCTGGATGCCGATCTGAAGCGTGTAGCTCTTCCAGTGGGCATGACTAATCCGTGGATGGATGTTGTGGCGAGCTCGGTGCAGAACTCTGAGGCGAGGGTCATTCCCAATTCAGGGCACATGACAATGATCGAGGCCGCGCAAGCCGTGAACAACGCAATCCAGGAATTCGCTGCTCGCCTAGCTTGACTGGCGGCAGACGTTGTCTGATCTCGTCCTTGCTTTCGATCACGATGCGATCACCCCGAAGCTTCCAGGTCGCTGCACCCACTTGCGCCGCGAGACCACGATCCGGCGGTAGCGCAATCGCTTCACTCTGACGCGGGTCTACAGCACACTTCAGCGGTTTGGCAGCCGTGACTGGATTTGAGTTCGGAAGGAAACAGGTCCAAATCCTGGGCGCTGTGAACTGGGTGCAGCCGATTCAGTTTGCAAATTTCGAATACGATAGCCGCCTATTTCCCTTTGGTTTTGTACGCCTCGTAACCACCGGGGCAGCGCCGAAAGAGCTTCGAAAGCAGTCCCACCCCCAAGATACGCTCCCGTCGGCTCAATCCGGGACTCTAGGGTATCGATACCGGAACCACCCTCATACGCGGGCTCCTCGCCGAAGGGCTCAAGTTCCCCGGTAGGAACGAGACCGCCCGGGCGCGCGAATGGTATCGGTGCGATGGGCACCGGATGCTCGTATAGGACGGGGTCGAACACGACGGGTCGGCGGCGGATAATATATTCGCGTTCGCGGACGATTACTTCCTCGCCGGGCGCAACATTGAGGGGCGCCTGAAGAAAGGGCGTCGTAACGAACGACTGGGCTGAAGCACTCGACAAAGCACTGAGCGAGCAGGCTGCGATAAGGCCGATGAGGACGTGCATACGCATCGTCGTTCTCCAAGACAGCCCGTATACTCAACCCGGCTTGAAGAGCTAAGTTTCCGCGAAATCGCCAATAAATGAGAACAGGAGTGGATTACATGGAAGCATGGTTAACGCGCGATCCGCCGCACAGACCCGCCCATTGGGCTCGGTGATCTTGATGTTGGCGGATAGCGCATTCTGAATTCATAGAGCCGAAACAGATTAGGGCAGCTATGCGGGTCAGGGGAAATGCCCTCTATCTTCGGCACCTTCGCTCGCTTATTCCTGGCCTTCGCTGTCGCGCTCTTCTATCGCGCGTCGCGGGGCTCTTCCCGGCAGTGGGATCAGCTTCCAAGATCACCTGACGCCAACTCTCGTCAACTTGCCTAGCCACATCTTCTGCCAGTGTGCAAAGCTTCAGGTATTGTCCAGATGAGACGATGCGATCGTATAGGGTCGGCTCGGAAAAGCACTTCTCAATCATCGCCTGCCAAAACAAAGCACGCATATGCGTGCGCCTGCTTCGGCGCGACGCACGCAAATAATGCTCCGGGCAAAGAAACCAGCCGCCTGCCGATCCGCCGCCACTTACAAATCCCGACCGACATCTTGAGACTGTGCATACGCCGACTCGCGGGCGGAGGCGGAGCTCCCGCAGATCGAGTAATTAGAATCCGGTTGCCCGAACAAAGTCATACGTCGTAATGTCCTTAGAAGCGAGCTGTTCATAGCAAACCCACGCGGCTGGTAAACGGCATCGAGCGGCATCGCGGGCATCTGGTCAATCCGAAGCTGCGGTTCTCCTTATCCTTTAACCTAAATTCCCTTCTTCCACTAATTGTGTGTCAGTTCTCGCCACCAACCGCGATCGACCGTGCGTTCCTGAAGCACGCACTTTGGTGGCTACTCCAAATCAATTGCGTTGAAATGACCACTTTTGTCCAGTTGAGTGCCCCAAACCTTATGCGAGGCTTGATGCGCTCCTCTTTACAGCGGCGGAGAAGCCTTTTTGCAGGCAACTGCGCGTGCGACCACTTCTTCAGACCCAGAACATGCGCTCGCTGATCGGTGTCGCGATTGTCGAGCTGGTTCCGCCAAGTCGACAGCGATATCAACCGTTAGGTGAGGCCTGAGTGCCCACAATGCGCTGGCCATCGCACTACGCTATATGCCAGGACCGGCCGGCGAGGCCTATTTGCGAAAATGGGCAGAGGCCGCCAAGAACGTGGTCGCCGAAGGATAATTCCCATGGCGCTGCCGCTCACGCGAGTTCTCTTAATCGCGACCGCTCTCTGCCTGAGCCATGTCCCCGCTCATGCGCAGGGCGCCGAGTTGGTCGAGGTTCACCTTCTCGCCCACCCTGACGCACCGGCACAAAGCGCAACATTCGAGATCGTGAACGAAAGCGATCACGAAATCAGCTCGCTCGCGGTAAGTTGTCGGCTTCTAAACGATGCCGGGAAAGCCATCGCGGTCAAAGTCGTGCGCTTCCGCCATTTGCCACCTGGCTCGGTGACGAGCGATGCCACATTTCCGGCGCATGTGCGCGGCGTGGACGTCACTTGCCACATCGTGCATCAGATCTCAGGAGAAGGCCGATGATGGTGCCCGCACACCTCCCTATCGCTCTGACGCTCGCGCGCTCGGCGGCAATCACGGGCTTGCTCTGGGCGGGCTGGACGGCGTTGAACAGGTGGAGGCGGCAGTGATCTCTGCTTTGTGCTATTTACAGACTTGAGTGTGCGCCGAGAAAAAGGAAGGTCTTCGCCGAAGAACGATGAAAGCTTGCCTGAGCGCAATCGGGTATGCGTCGCAAGTGCGCTCACCGCCCTTTCCGCTTGGGCGACCAGCATTTTTTGCAGGTGCTTCGACGTGCGACCTAGGCGATCAGGCAACGCCCCCTCGCCACGATGCACTCGTCTCGCCGAAAGCACTTCCAAAGCTGTGCTTCGTTCACCCTCCGGTCAGAATGATCTCAATACCACTCGCGCGCCCGGCTCTTGATGTTCATGAAGCACGTACTGGCTACCGCCCTGCTCCTGGCCACTAGCCTCGCCGCTTTCGGCGTCGGTGCAGCTGAGAGCCAATCTTTCTGGGACCTTAAGCCGGATCAGCTTCGCACCCTTGTGGCCTCACCGCAGGTGATGGTGACCCGGACGGCGTCGGGTTGGGATTCGTATTGCCGCTGTCCGCTGGTGCTCAAGCCGAACGAGATCCCGGAAGCGATGAAGAAGGCCATCATCGCTGTCGAAGACAGGCGTTTCATGGACCACGGCGGGGTGGATCTGATCGCATTGGCATCAATTGTGCGTAGTGGGCTTAGCCGTGGCGGCAGCACCATTCCGATGCAACTCCTCAAGAACCTCGTGTTTCATGATCTGCAAGGGCGTGACACGCTCAGTAAATTGGAGCGCAAGGGATCGGAAATTTGGCACGCCCGCACTTTCGATGGGGCTGTCGGGAAGCAGGAACTGCTCGCCGCGTATCTCAACCAGATTGAGTTCGGCGGAAGAGAGATTGTTGGCCTCTATCGCGCAAGCCGGCACTACTTCCGTAAAGAGCCAAAGGATCTCAACCTTTACGAAGCCGCTCTGCTGGCTGGAATGGTGCAGGCCCCCGCTCGCTTCAACCCGCTCAAAGAGGCCACAAAGCAACGCGCTAATGAGCGAGCCCGACTGGTTCTCAAGCTGATGGCTCAGCAGGGCCGGATTACGAAGGCGCAACAGGTTCGGGCGGAGCAGCTCGGAATGCGTCCGGGCCAGCTTCCCGACTTTGATATTCAAACGCAGCCGTTCACGGAGTGGGTGGTCCAGACTTGGGCATCCCAGTTCGTAAAGCAGGGTGAGACGATCCGGTTCTTTGTAACGCTGGAGCCCCGGTTCCAGCGCATTGCGGAGAAAAACCTCCAGTCTCTTGTCGTCAAAGGTACTCTTCCGCCTGAGTATGACGCCGGCGCCGTTATGATGACTAGCGATGGTCGCGTTCAGGCGATGATTGGCGGAGTAGATTGGTCACAGCGGCAATTCAATAACGCGGTGAAAGCGAAAGTACAGCCAGGCTCGACGGCGAAGTTGCCCCTTCTTGTTGCTGCCTGCGAGGCTGGCAAGAAGCCTCAAAGTAAGGTCATCGATCTTCCGCTCGTTGGCGAATGGCCTTCCAATGGCCAACTCGGATATAAGGGAGATACCACGCTCATTGAGGCATTCGCGTCATCGCGAAACGCTGCCGCTGTCCGGCTGACGCAGGAGATTGGACCCCGCAAGGTAGCCGACGTCAGCCGCAGCCTCGGGATTGACCCAGGATTAAATCCTGATCCCGGTTTCGTACTCGGATCATTTTCAACTAACGTCCTCAGAATGACGGCTGCCTACGCTGCTGTTGCAAATGGCGGGTATGCAGTCACGCCAACTGGCGTACTGGCTGTGGTGGACGGACGTGGACATGTGCGTGCCGACTTCCTCGAAGCCAATCGAGTCAGGGTGATCCCGCAGAAATGCATTGAGCCGACCCGCGCCGTGCTGAATGAGGTAGTCCGAAGCGGGACGGGTACGGGTGCCCGTCTGCGGCGCTGGAAGGCTTATGGCAAGACGGGAACGACCACAGGGAACGCGGACGCTTGGTTTATCGGCTGGAGCGAAGGCCGGGTGCTCGGAACGTGGATGGGCAAGCGCCGTGATGTGGCTGGTGAGGCCATCGCCGGCAAGGGAGCGCCGGCAGAATTCTTTCGTCGCGTATCGAACAGTGCAAACGAGATGATGGATTATCGAGCAAGCCAAGGACGAGGAGACAGCAAGAGCCACATGATGGCTGCATCAGCGCCCGACGAGCCAAAACCATCCGCAGTGATACCGAGACCACCGGAACGCAAGCTCGCGAGGAAGGATACCATAGTCGCAAGTCCATCGGTGCCGCCGCGAAGGTACTTTGTCCCGCAATCAAGTCCGCCCGCCTTATGGGATCGGGATCCCTGGGATGACGAAGAGGACGAGCCTCTCGGGCGATGGTAGGCCCTGGTGTCGCTTTGACCGGACGGGGCATACGGAACCCAGCACACACTTCGCCGTTCCGACACCGGGATTATGACGGAGTTTCGGAATGAACAAAATCAGCAGGCTCGCCATAGGCGTCTTCATGGCAGCCAGCGCACTCGCGTTGACCTCCATTGCTTCCTCTGCCGCCGTAGTTTGCAATGAGGATGGCGAGTGCTGGCACAGTGGCGTCAGGCATGAATACCCCGCGGGCGCCGGCGTAGTGATCCATGAAGACGATTGGTCGCCGGGTGAACGCTTCCGGTGGCGGGAGCATGAGGGTCGCGGTTACTGGCGCGGTGGCAATTGGGTCGAGTGGTGAGAAACGCCGGCAACCTTTAGCCGGCGCCACAAGTTGCTCAGCGTCTCATTGATCAAGACACACTCCTGTTATTTCGGACGAGCCTCGCCTCATCCGCAATCAAGGCGGGGCTTTCCTTTGCGCGCGGTTTGCGCCCGAACGGGAAAGTTCGCTTAGGGGGCCGGCGGAGGCGGATGAGCGGGCGCAATGCCGATCGACCGCAAATGGGCCGAAACCGGAATGGCGGCTTTGGAGCGGAGAGCGTCGGAAACCTGCCGTTCGCCAGCCGTGCCGATGCGGCCGATAGATACAGACCCCTTTGGTCGAGGATCCACCCCCAGACCGAATCCCCGCGAAAGGTGCTCAACCCCATGCAAGGCAAACTCGCGACGCATCTGAGCCCGCGCTGCGGGGCTCGATCTCGCCTGCGGTGATCTGACCTTCAACCCCGCCATGTATGGGCGAGGTTTGGCGCCGGACTCGGGCTAAGCCCTACGGGCGTGATCATCGACGGCGTGAACCATGGGGTTGTCAGCCCCAGATTTCGCGAAGGCCTCAAGCGTGTGCAACATGGCATCACCCGCTCGGTCCGTGAGGCGTTTTCGTGCCTCATCAAACGCCCAGCACGTGCCCACTGTGGGACGGAATGTGGGACCGGCTTTTACAGAAAATCCTAAACAGCTGAAATAACAACGTATTTCCGGCCCGCCTGGTGCCGGGCCGCGGCACCGTCGATCACACGCCGGTCTACCCCCGGGAAGTCGTGCGCCGGGCGCTCGAGCTCGCCGCCACCGCGATCATCCTCGTCCACAATCACCCGTCGGGCGATCCAACGCCGTCATCCGCCGATATCCGCATGACGCAAAGCATCATGGCGGTCGCCGAGCCGCTCGGAATTACCGTCCACGATCACTTGATCGTCGGGCGCGAGGGCCACGCGAGCTTCAAGGACCTGCGGCTGATTTGAGGAGCCATGGCCTCAAGCCCGGCCCCGACAATGAAGCTAATTGGCCGCCGCTCTCATACGGCGTGTTAACTCCGCCCTTGTATCCATGACCCAGCAAAGCAGGCGAGGCGTGGATGCGGTGGCAGCTCTGGAAAGAGCAAGGGGGTCTGTTGACCTCCCCGAGCTTCGTCCCCATCGCGCTGTTTACGTCCCTGACGCTGGCCGCCCTGATGCTCGCTTCGATTTGGGCGCGCGAAGCGGAAAACGGTTCTGCCGCGCAGCGTGAAGCAGCAGCCCTGCGGACTGCCATAGCAGTCGAACGGCAGGAGCTTGTTGCGCGCGCCGCGTTTCTGGCCTGCGCCGATGAGGATGTCAGCGGAATGGCGGCGGCGGAACTTCCCCGCATGCTGCCTGCGCATGCGCGGCTCTTCAGCGAAGTTTTTATCGTCGATTTGAAGACCGGCGCGGCGCGACAGCACGATCAGTGGCAGGGCGCGGATCGCTTTGAGGATCTGCGTTCGATATTGATGCCGCTGCTGGCGCGCTACGAGGCACGTGCGTTCGGCAGATTGCGGGGTTCTCTCAACAACGAGCCGGCTGCCGCCTCACCTCCGGGTGAACCCGCCAAAGCACTTCAGGACGGCGAGAGCTTTTTCATCCGCGATGGCGATCACGTCGACGTGGTGGCGATGGCGTCCATTGCGGCAGAAGCGCAAGCGCCGCGTGCCGTTCTTGTCGGTATCGCCCCACTCAACGGCGCGCTGCTGTCGCGGCTGATTCGCCGCGCCGGAATTGGCCCTCTCGCACTCGTCTCGACCCACACCAGCGGGTCGGGCCGCGCCGACATGGCGCTCAGCGACGTCGACGGACAGCCGATCGGCGCGATCGCCTGGACACCCTCTCACCCGGGTGACGAGCGGGCGCTCTGGTTTGCCGCGCTCCTGGTTTTCTTCGCCGCGCTTTTCGCGGCGCTCGTCGTCTATCATTCGCGCCGCGTCGCCCGCATCCTCGCCGAAAGCGAAGCACGCGCGCAGCAACTTGCCGGCCAGGATCTTCTGTCGGGTCTGCCGAACCGTGCGCTCTTCAACCAATATCTCGATGCCGAGATCGGGCGAACTGCACGCACCGGCTCCGCATTCGCTCTATTCTATCTCGACCTCGATCGCTTCAAGGAGATCAACGACTCCTTCGGCCACGAAGCCGGCGACCGGATGATCAAGGCGGCAACGCAACGCGTCAGCGCTATTCTGCGCGGCGGCGATCGGCTGGCGCGGCTCGGCGGCGATGAGTTTGCGATCCTGCAAACCGAGGTGCGCAGTCCGCGCGATTGCGAAAAGCTCGCCAAGCGCATTCTTCAGGAAATGTCGCAGCCCTTCGACCTCGGCGAGCAAAAAGTGTTCGCCGGCATATCCGTGGGCATCGCGCTATATCCGCACGACGCCAAGGATTCGCAGGGGCTGATGCGGCGCGCCGACCTGGCGCTGTATCGTGCGAAAAACGAGGGCCGCAACCGGTTCTGCTTTTTCGAGCAGCGCATGGGCGAAGAATTGCGCATGCGCAAGACCGTGGAAGATGAATTGCGCGTCGCCATCGATCGCAACGAACTGACGGCGCAATACCAGCCGATCATGGCCGCCGACGGGGACAAAGTGGTCGGCGTCGAAGCGCTGGTGCGCTGGCGCCACCCGGTCCACGGTCTGATCTCGCCGGACCGTTTCGTCGGTCTGGCCGAGGACAGCGGGCTTATTCTTCCGCTCGGCGAATGGATGCTGCGCCAGGCCTGCAGCGACGCCAAACGGTGGCCCGATCTTTATGTGGCGGTCAATGTGTCCCCCATTCAGTTCCGCCATAACGCTTTTCCCGGCGCGGTCGAGCGCATCTTGAAGGAAACGGGCATGGACCCCTCGCGGCTCGAGCTCGAGTTGACGGAAGGGGTGGTCGTCAAAGACGCCGATCAGGCGGAAAATGCGATCATCGAGTTGCGGGCAAGAGGCGTGCGGCTAGCGCTCGACGATTTCGGTATCGGCTATTCGAGCCTGATCTATTTGCGCCGCTTCGCCTTCGACAAGATCAAGATCGATAAATCGTTCCTGCAGTCAATGGAGATGACCGGCGAGAGCGCGATCATCCTGCATTCGATCGTCCATCTCGGGCGTGCGCTGGGATTGACGGTTACGGCGGAGGGAATCGAGACGGCCGATCAGCAGCGATTTCTGCTGGCGCTCGGCTGTCACGAGCTGCAGGGCTTTTTATTCTCGCAGCCGCTCGATGCCAATGGGGTCACGGCGCTGATCGAGAGCCGCACGGACGTGCCCGGGCGAGCAGCGCGCGAGATTCAGGCCGCCTGAACTTAGTGCAGACGAAGTTCGAAACTGACCGCGCGGATTTCCGCCGGTCGAATGAGCTTTTCGTGCGCCACCTGCACCGAATAGAGCGCGCCATCGAGCTTGTCGCGCCAGAAGGTCAGGAACTTCATCAAAGTCGGAAAATCGGGAGCGACGTCGTAATCCTGCCAGATGTAAGTCTGCAGGAACCGCGGATGGTCGGGAAGACGGTAGAGGATTTCCGCCGTCGTCAGACCATAACCCGCAAGCTGGCGGATGAAGTCGGGTGAAACGCTGCGTGTCTGTCTTACAGGTCCGCTATCCATCTTACGTCCTCCGAGAAGGAAACGTCAATTTGGCGTTTGCGTTGCGGTAACCCCTTGAGCTGCCGCAGCACAGTCCATTGCGCCGCGTGAAAGGTGAACGCGGTGTTAACCATGCCGCTCGGCGCACCCAAAGATGCAGCAAAGCTTATGCCCTAAAAAAGGCGAACGCCGCTGCGGCTCACGTTTCGTGGGGAGTGTGGCGCGGGGGACGCAGCGCTCCCGCCGTCGCCACGGCGTTACACTGTGCTACAATGTCGCCTGAAAGAGGTCTGAACCATGCCGAGCAGCGAGGTCATCCGGGCGCGCATCGATGCCCTCATCAAACAGGAAGCTGAAGTCATCTTGGAAGCGATCGGGCTTACCGTATCCGACGCCTTCCGGCTGATGATGATGCGTGTCGTAGCCGAACGTCGGCTTCCCTTTGAGCCGCTCATCCCGAACGAGACAACAATTCAGGCCATGCTCGAAGCCTTGGCGAGGGCGCTCGGTTTAGCTCGGTCGAGGAATTGATGGCCGATCTGAATGCCGGGGATTAGGCACACCAAGCAATTCAAGCGCGATTTCAAACGGGAGTTGCGGGGCCGTCATGGGTCGTCGGTTGCGACCGAGCTCCACGCGGTTGCGAACGTGCTTGTCGCCGGCAACGCTCTGCCGGCCCGATATTTCGATCACGCCCTTTCAGGAGAATGGAAAGACCACCGCGATTGCAATTAAGACCTGATCTGGTGCTGATCTATCGCCGGGATGAAGATGGGACGCTGGCGTTGGTGCGTCTCGGCTCGCACAGCGAATTAGGGCTCTGATCTCGAAGATAACCAAGGCGGCAGGGATTCCTGCGCGATCATTTCTTCGTAAGTCGGCCGGCGCCGCACGATCGCGCAATCGGTCCCTCGCACCATCACCTCGGGCACGAGCGGCCGCGTGTTGTAGGTGCCGGCCTGCACCGCACCGTAAGCGCCGGCCGACATGATGGCGAGGAGGTCGCTGGCTTGCGGCTCGACGATTATCCGATCGAGCGCGAGATAATCGCCGGTCTCGCAGACTGGGCCGACGATGTCCGCCAGTATCGTTCGCGCCGCCGGGTTTTGCCGGACCGGCTGGATTTCGTGGTAGCCATCGTAAAGTGTCGGCCGGATAAGATCGTTCATCCCGGCATCTACGACCACAAAGGTTTTGGCCTCGCCGCGCTTCACATAAATCACCTGCGTCACCAGGATGCCCGCATTGCCGACGATCAGCCGGCCTGGCTCGAAGATCAGCTTGCAGCCGAGTGCGTTGGTTCGCCGCCGCACGATCTCGGCGTAGCGGTCTGGATGATAGGATTGCGGATCTTCGCCCGGGCGATAGGGAATTCCCAAGCCGCCGCCGAGATCGACGTGATCGATATCATGGCCATCGGCGCGCAGCACTTGCACGAAATCGGCCGCGAGCGCGAACGCGCGGTCGAAAGGCGCGAGGTCGGTGACCTGCGAACCGATATGAATATCGACGCCGGTGACACGCACGCCCGGCAGCCGCTCCGCTTGCGCATAAACATCGCGCGCCCGTGACAGCGGAATACCGAATTTGTTTTCGGATTTTCCGGTGGCGATTTTTGCGTGGGTCTGCGCGTCGATATCGGGATTGATGCGGATCGCAATGCGCGCGGTTGCGCCGCGGGCGTGCGCGAGCTCTGAGACGGTTTCGAGTTCCTGCTCGGACTCGACGTTGAAACAGAGGATATCCTCGTCGAGCGCCGCGGCGATTTCACGCGGCATCTTGCCGACGCCGGAAAACGTGATGCGCTCGCCCGGCACTCCGACAGCGCGAGCGCGGCGCAGTTCGCCCTCCGAGACGATGTCCATCCCGGCGCCGAGCTGCGCCAACGTAGCGAGCACGGCCTGATTGGAATTCGACTTGATCGAGTAGCAGACGAGGGCGTTCATCCCGGCGAATGCCTGCGAGAACACGCGGTAGTGCCGGGTGAGCGTCGCCGTCGAATAACAATAAAAGGGCGTGCCGACGGCCTCCGCCATCGCTGGCAGCGCCACATCCTCGGCGTGGAGCACGCCGTTGCGATATTCGAAATGGTGCATGGTCCGCGGTGGAGATCAGAGCAGAGGGTCGAGCGGGAAGCTCGAACGCCCGGTGCCGGGCAGGACTGTCTGGTTGGGGACGCCGGTCTGGTAGGCGGGGCCAAGCGGCTCGGTCGCCAAGCCCGCCGACGGCGTTGCGACCGCGGGCGGAAGCTCCGACACGGTTTTGGGTACGGCCGCGGAAGCGGAGCCCTCCGGCGGCTCGAGCGGCCCACGCCGGCCGCAGCCCGCCAGGCCCGCCGCAACGAGACAGGTCAGAAGGGCGGCGCAGGCGGCGCGGCGGGATCGGGAGGGCAGCAAGATCGGCTCCGGCGAAGCTCTACTATAGACCACGCATGTCTTAATGCGAAGGAACAGCGGACGAACTCGCATCCGTGTTGCCGGCCGGCCGCAGACGATCGAGCCATTTCTGCGCCTGTTCCCGCACGTTTGCGGGTGCGGTGCCGCCATAGCTCGTGCGGCTCTCGACCGACTTGTCGACGCTCAGGACAGAAAACACCTCGTCGGTGATACGCGGCTCGACCGCCCTCATGTCGGCGAGGCTAAGCTTATCGAGTTCAACCTGCCGCGCCGCCGCTTTGGCGACGAGTTGCCCCGTCACATGGTGGGCCTCACGGAAGGGCAGGCCCAGGCGGCGCACCAGCCAATCGGCAAGGTCGGTGGCGGTCGCGTAGCTTGCACCAGCCGCCTCGCGCATCCGGGCGATGGCGGGCTCGAGGTCCCGCCCCATCCCGGCGGTAGCGGCAAGGCACAGCGACAGCGATTGCAGGGCGTCGAACGTGCTTTCCTTGTCCTCCTGCATGTCCTTCGAATAGGCGAGCGGCAGGCCCTTCATCACGACGAGCAGGGCCTGCAGCGCACCGAAAATGCGGCCCGCCTTGCCGCGCACGAGCTCGGCGGCATCGGGGTTGCGCTTCTGCGGCATGATCGACGAGCCCGTCGTGAATGCATCGGAAAGCGTCACGAAGCCGAATTGGGGGCTCGTCCAGAGCACAATCTCCTCGGCTAATCGCGAGAGATGCACGGCACAGATCGCGGCGGCAGCCAGCGCCTCGAGCGCGAAGTCGCGATCCGACACGCTGTCGAGCGAGTTCGCCGTCGGCCGCTCGAAACCGAGCGCCTTCGCGGTCATCTCCCGGTCGACGGGAAACGACGTGCCGGCGAGCGCCGCCGCGCCAAGCGGGCTCTCGTTCAGCCGTGCCCGCGCATCCCTCAGACGGCCGCGATCGCGGGAAAGCATCTCGACATAGGCGAGCAGATGATGGCCGAACGTCACCGGCTGCGCCGTCTGCAGATGCGTGAAGCCCGGCATCACGGTACCAGCATGGGCGAGCGCCTTTTCCGCCAGCGCCCGCTGCAAATCCGCCATCTGCGCATCAAGCGCGTCGATCGTATCGCGCACCCAGAGGCGGAAATCGAGCGCGACCTGGTCGTTGCGCGAGCGCGCGGTGTGGAGGCGCCCCGCGTCGGGCCCGACGATTTCGGTGAGGCGCGACTCGATGTTCATATGGATGTCTTCGAGGGCACGCGAGAACGCGAAAGTGCCGCTCTCGATTTCGCCGCGAATTCGCTCTAGACCGGCGGCGATCGCGTCCGCCTGCTCGCGGGTGACGATGCCGGTCTCAGCCAGCATGGCGACATGCGCCTTCGAGCCGGCAATGTCCTGCAAAGCGAGCTTGCGGTCGAAATCGATCGAGGCGTTGATCTCCTCCATGATCGCATGGGGTGCGCTTTGAAAGCGCCCACCCCACATCTTGTTGCTCACTTAAAACACTCCTGCCCCGCGAAATGACCGATCCGACCGAGCAGCCCACGCCGAAGCGTTTTCTGTCCCACGCGTTCATACCGGCGCTGGGCGTATGCGTGCTTGCGGCTGCGGCGCTCCTATACGTGACGATCGGCAGCGGCGGCAAGGAAACGGCCGAGGCCAAGGCGTGTGCAGCGAATGCTGCGCAGCGCGCCGCGGTCGACCGCGCCGCCAAGGGCGAAGTCGCGGCGCTCGCCATCGCCAAAGAATCGAAGCCGGTAACGCCGCTCGCCTTCGGCGGCCCGGACGGTCAGCCGGAAACGCTCGACGCCTTTAGGGGCCGGGTGGTGCTCCTCAATCTCTGGGCGACGTGGTGCGTGCCGTGCCGGCAGGAAATGCCGGCCTTGGACCGGCTCGAGGCGAAGCTCGGCGGCAAGGACTTTCAGGTTGTCGCCGTCAATATCGATACGACGCGCCTCGATAAGCCCAAGGCTTTTTTGAACGAAGTCGGGGTGAAGGCCCTGTCCTTCTATTCCGACCCGAAGGCGGACGTGTTCTATCGCTTGAAGCAAGCCGGCAAGGTGGTCGGCCTGCCGACGACCGTCCTCATCGACAGGAACGGCTGCGAGATCGGGACACTGGCCGGTCCGGCTCTGTGGGATTCGCCCGACGGCATGGCGTTGATCGAGGCAGCGGTGAAGTCGTAAGCGCCTCAGGGGTCCTCGGAGACGTGAACGCCACCGCGCGGGTCGACAAACGGCCAGTCGGCGCTCTGCCCAACCTGCCCGCGGTGCCGCAAAAAATGGTCCGCCAGCACGCATGCAACCACCGCCTCGGCGACCGGCACGGCGCGGATGCCGACGCAGGGATCGTGGCGGCCTTTGGTGACGATATCGGTCTCGCGCCCGTAGCGGTCGACCGTCAGCCGGGGGGTGAGGATGGAGGAGGTGGGCTTCACCGCAAATCGCGCCACGATCGGCTGGCCGGTCGAGATGCCGCCCAAAATGCCGCCGGCATGATTGGATAAGAACAACGGCTTGCCGTCGTTGCCGAGGCGAATCTCGTCGGCATTGACCTCGCCGGTGAGCTCGGCGGTCGCGAAGCCGTCGCCGATCTCCACGCCCTTCACCGCATTAACCGACATGAGCGCGCCGGCGAGCTCCGCATCGAGCTTGCCGTAGACGGGCGCGCCGAGGCCGGCCGGCACGCCCTCGGCGACGACTTCGACGATCGCACCGACGGAAGAGCCCGCCTTGCGAAGGCCATCGAGGTACTCCTCGAAGAAGGCCACCTTGCCGGGATCGGGGCAGAAGAGCGGGTTGCGGTCAACCTCCTCCCAGTCCCAGCGCGCGCGGTCGATTTTGTGCGGTCCGATCTGCACCAGAGCGGCCCGGACCGTCACCTCCGGCAGCACCTTTAGCGCGACGGCGCCCGCGGCCACCCGCGTCGCGGTCTCGCGCGCCGAGGCGCGCCCGCCGCCGCGGTAATCGCGCAGGCCGTACTTCACGTCGTAGGTGAAATCCGCGTGGCCGGGCCGGTACTTGTCTTTGATATCGCTGTAATCCTTGGACCTTTGATCGGTGTTCTCGATCAGAAGCGCGATCGGCGTGCCGGTGGTCACCTGCTTGCCGCTCGCTTCATCGAGGAACACGCCCGAGAGGATGCGCACTTCGTCGGCTTCGCGGCGCTGCGTCGTGAACCGGGATTGTCCCGGCTTGCGCTTGTCGAGAAAGGCCTGGATTTCCTTGGCCTCAAGGGGGATTCGCGGCGGACAGCCGTCGATGACGCAGCCGATTGCAACGCCATGGCTTTCGCCGAAGGTCGTCACTCGAAAGAGATGGCCGAACGTGTTGTAGGACATGAGGCGCGTCGTCGCGCCTTAGTAGGTGGGCCTCTCCGGCCGGTCAAACGTCGGGCCCAAAGAAAGGGTTAACGGCGGGCGACTTGCTCGCCTCCGGCTCTGCCGTTACGAGTCTCAGTTCCGACACGAAAAGATTGGAAGCGAAGCGGCCGCGCCTGCGCTGCGCCATTCAACGGAACTCTGTGCGTTCTCTGTTCTATTTCCTCGCGCTGATATTCGTCCTTGCCGGCCTGTCGCCGGCCGCGGCGATTGAATCGGTACGGGTGCCGCTCGACGCGTCCGCGATCGATCTGACCCAAGCGGTCGAAAGCTATTCGTCGCAAGGCGACCGCCTGCAAGTCTCGACCGCGCCGGGCGCCGACGGCATCGTTCGCCGCATTGAAGTGCGCGCTTTGCAGCCCGGCACCCGCCCGAGCTGGATTGTGTTCGCGCTGACGAACGACACCGACGAGCAAATCGAGCGGCTGATCGTCGTACCGCATTTTCGGCTTGTCGGCTCCGGCGTGATCTGGCCAGACCTCGGCGCGACGCGGCTTTCGGCGATCACCGCGAGCCAGAGTTCTCCGCCGGAGCGCGTCGATTCTCCCGACGCGGATGTGTTCCGGCTCACCCTCGATCCGGGAACGACGATCACCTATGTCGGCGAGCTTCGCACGCCGAGCCTGCCGCAGATCGTGCTGTGGGAGCCGGACGCCTACAAAGACAAGCTGACGAGTCTCACGCTCTATAAAGGCATCGTCATCGGCATTGCCGGTCTGTTGGCGCTGTTCCTGACCATCGTCTTCGTCATCAAAGGCGCCGTCATCTTTCCCGCGGCGGCGGCGCTCGCTTGGGCGGTGCTCGCCTATGTCTGCATCGATTTTGGCTTCTGGAACAAAATCTTTGGCGTCGAGGGTCAGGCCGATCGCATCTGGCGTGCGAGTGCGGAAGCGGTGCTCGCCGCGACGCTCCTCGTCTTTCTTTTCGCGTATCTCAATCTCAGCCGCTGGCATGTGCGCGCCTCGCATGTGGCCGCCGGCTGGCTTGCCTTTCTCGTCGCGCTGGTCGGCCTCGCAATTTACGACCCCGCTGTGGCCGCAGGCGTCGCTCGCATTTCGCTGGCGACGATCGCCGGCGTCGGTTTCCTGCTCGTTCTTTATTTGACGACGCACGGCTACGACCGCGCGGTCATGCTGATCCCGACTTGGTTCCTGCTGCTCGTCTGGATCTGCGCCGCCGCGTTCACGGTGACGGGCACGTTGACGAACGATCTCGTTTCGCCGGCGCTCATCGGCGGACTCGTGCTCATCGTCATGCTGATCGGTTTCACGGTCATGCAGAACGCGTTTGCCGGCGGCGGTCTGGCACATGGCGCGATCACTGACGTGGAACGGAAAGCGCTGGCGCTCACCGGCGCCAACGACGTGATCTTCGACTGGGATGTTCCCGGCGACCGCGTCTTCGTCAGTCCTGAAATCGAGGCGCAGCTTGGATTGAAACGCGGCGAGCTCGAAGGCCCGGCCTCGACCTGGCTCGAGCTCATCCATCCCTTTGAGCGGGACTCCTATAGTTCCGCGCTCGATGCGGTGCTCGAACAGCGCCGCGGTCGCGTAAACCAGGAATTTCGGCTGCGCGGCGCCGACGGGCATTACACCTGGTTTCGCATGCGTGCGCGGCCGGTTGTCGGGCCGGATGGCGAAGTGATGCGCATTGTCGGCACGCTCGTCGACGTCACCGAGGCGCGCACCGCGCAGGAGCGGCTTCTGCACGATGCCGTGCACGACAATCTGACCGGCTTGCCCAATCGCCAGCTGCTTTTCGATCGGCTTGGCGCGGCATTGAAGCTGGCTTCGGTCGATCAGCGCATCCGGCCGACTGTCATCTCGATCGACATAGATCGATTCAAACGCATCAATGAATCGATCGGCCTCTCCGCCGGCGATTCCATTCTGCTCACCGTGGCGCGGCGCATCATGCGCCTGTTGCAGCCGCAGGACACGCTCGGCCGCATCTCGGCCGACACGTTCGCGATCATTCTGGTCTCCGACTCGCAATCCGATTACGTGATCAAGCTCGCCGAAGCCCTGCGCCGTTCGCTATCAACGCCGGTGACGTTCGGCGAGCGCGAAGTGGCTTTGTCCGCCTCGATCGGCATCGCGCTGTTCGATCCGAAGCTGCACGGCAAGCCCGAGGACCTTTTCAAGGACGCCGAGATCGCCATGCGCCAGTGCAAGCACGGCGGCGGCAATCGCATCGAGGTGTTCCGCCAGACGATGCGCGCGCAGCGTTCAGACCGGCTGACGCTCGAAGCGGATTTGAAGCGGGCGCTCGGCCGCGGCGAGATCAAGACATTCTTCCAGCCGATCGTGCGGCTGGAGGATCGCACAGTTGCGGGTTTCGAGGCGCTTCTGCGCTGGGACCATCCGCGCCTGGGTCGTCTCGGCCCGTCGGAATTCATCCCGATCGCCGAAGAGACAGGGCAGATCATCGAGCTCGGCGTGTTTGCGCTGGAGCGCACCGCGCGCGAGCTGTCGGCGTGGCAGAAGGCCCTCGACGTGTCGCCGCCGATTTTTGCAAGCGTCAACGTCTCCTCCCGCCAGCTGCTGCGTCACGACCTCCTGCAGGATGTGCGCAATGTGCTGACGCGCTCCAACGTCCGCCGCGGCACGCTGAAACTGGAGCTCACCGAAAGCCTGGTGATGGAAAATCCCGAATATGCCGCGCAGATGCTGGCGCGCATTCGCGATCTCGGCGCCGGGTTGTCGCTCGACGATTTCGGCACCGGCTATTCCTCGCTGTCCTATTTGCAGCGGTTTCCCTTCGACACGATCAAGATCGATCGCTCGTTTGTGCACTTGAACGGCAACGGCACGCGGCCGGTTCTATTGCGCTCCATCGTCGCGCTCGCGCACGATCTGCAGATGGAAGTCGTCGCCGAAGGTGCCGAGACGGAATCCGATGCGATCGAGCTTTACCAGCTCGGCTGCGAATTCGCTCAAGGGTACGCGTTCGGCCATCCGATCAGCGCGGCGGATACGCGCAAGCTCGTCGGCGCCACGATGGACGCGGCGGCGTAGCGCACTTTCCCGCCTTTCATGCCTCGGGATCGCCGTCGGGGCGGATCTCCCTTCCTCCTTGCATAGCCCACCAGCTTACAGTACGTTATGACAAACGTAAGAACAGAGACATGGCTACAATTACGCTAAAGCTTACGGCTATGGGGAATTCGATTGGCGCGGTCTTCTCGAAAGAAGCGCTAGCGAGGCTCAAGGTCGGCAAAGGTGACACGCTCTTCCTGACCGAGAGCCCGGATGGCTACCGGCTCACACCTTACAACCCCGATTTCGAGGCTCAGATGAACGCGGCACGTGCGATCATGAAGAAGCGTCGGAGCGCTTTACGCGAACTTGCTAAGTGACCGTTCCGATTTGGGTGGATAAGGACATCGTGCTTGCGATCCATGATGAACAGATTGCCGAGCACGGTGGCGCAGTAGGTGTACGCGACATAGGCCTGTTGGAATCTGCTCTGCAGCGCCCCGTCCATCTCTTCAATTATCAGAGCCCAGACCTTATCGAATTGGCTGCGGCCTACGGCTTTGGCATTGCCCGCAATCACCCCTTTGTCGATGGCAACAAAAGAACTTCGGCGGTGGTGACCGAACTTTTCCTACACCTCAATGGATTTCAGCTCACGGCATCCGACGCCGAGTTTGTCACGACATGGCTCGCGCTCGCCGACAAGAGCATGGACGAAAGCGAATTCATCGCTTGGCTGCGTGCGAATACCGCTCCAGCTTAGTCAGCGTATGTACGGGCTATACCGCTTCGAGACCGCTGCTGCGCAGCGTTCCTTAGGATGAGGGGTGGTGCGTCCGATTCAGCGGCGCCGACAACACCGCCGCGATGACCAGCGCCGCGGCGGCGGCAAGCGATGGCGCAACATAGCTGCCGGTGCTCTCGCGCAGGAAACCCGCGAGCGCCGGGCCGACGATCTGGCCGAGACCGAAACCGGCCGTGAGTGTCGCGAGCACGCGCACCGGATCGGACAAGGCCATGCGCCGCCCGCCGGCAAGCCCAAGCGAGGTAATCGCCATGAACGTGCCGCCGAGCAGGATCGCCGCGGCAATGACCAGCGGAATGCTCGTCGCAACGACGCTCGTTGCAACGCCAACGGCTTCGGCGAAGCAAGCCGCAGCGTAGGCCGCAAACAAGCCGACGCGGTTGGCAAGCAGCGTCCACGCCCAGACCGAGGGGATGCCGGCGAGGCCGACGATCGTCCAGACAGCAGGCTCGAGGGATCGTAGCGTAGCGCTCTCGCGCACGATCACCACAATGAAGGTTGCGGTGATCACATAGCCGAAACCGAAAAGCGTGTAGCTCGCGAGCAGCGCGGAAAGGCCGCGCGGCCATTGCAGCTTGTGTGACGTCGCGGATGCCGGCGCGCGACAGAGGTCGGGAATGTACCGCAATGCGAACAGCGCCAGCGCGGTCACGAGCCCGCAAGCGAGCCACTGAACGCGCCAGCCGAATCCCGCCGCGTTCAACCCGGCAACAAGCAACGCGGAAATCGCCATGCCTGCGCCGACACCGCCGAACAGAAGCGACACGTATCGCTCGGCCTGCATTTCGGCGAGCCGCATGAACACGATCGGCGTCGTGTAGACGAGGACGAGCGCGCTGGTGATGCCGCCGAGAAAGCGCAAAACGGCGAACATCGGCACATTGGACCAGGCACCCATCAGCGCGGTCGTGATCGCGCTCAAAACGACTCCGATCGCAATCACCCGCCGCGGCGTCTCGGGCGGCCGCAACACGCTCGTCAGCAACGCGCCGACGAGATAGCCGAGAAAATTCGCCGAGGCGATCCAGCCGAGGATTCCCGGCGAAAGCTGCAGCGCCTCCTGCATATGCGGCAGGAGCGGCGTATAGACGAAGCGGCCGATGCCCATCGCCGCCGCCATCAACGCGCCGCCGGCGGCTGCGACTTCGTAAGCTGCCCGTTGCGTTCCCTTGTCGCGCGCCCTCACTTCTGGACGAGCGGGCAATTACCCTCATTCAGCGGCCGGAACGCCTGATCGCCGGGAATCGTCGCCAGCACATTGTAGATGTCCCAATCGCTCTTCGATTCCGCCGGCGTCTTCAGCTGCACGAGATACATGTCGTGGACCATGCGGCCGTCCTCGCGGATCTTGCCGCCATGCGCGAAGAAATCGTTGACGGGCGTCGCCTTCATTTTTGCGATGACGGTCTTTGCCTCGTCGGTGCCGGCCGCGTCGATGGCCTTGAGATAATGCGTGACCGCGGAGTAGACGCCCGCTTGATACATCGTCGGCATGCGGCCGATGCGGTCGAAAAAGCGCTTCGAGAAGGCGCGCGTCTCCTCATCCTTGTTCCAGTAGAAACCCTCGGTAAGGATGAGACCCTGCCCGTATTGCAGCCCGAGCGCGTGCGCGTCGGTGACGCTCATAAGCAGCGCCAAAATCTTCTGCCCGCCCGCGACGATGCCGAACTCGTTGGCCTGCTTGGCGGCATTCGATGCGTCGCCGCCGGCATTGGCGAAAGCGATCACTTTGGCTTTCGACGCCTGCGCCTGCACCAGGAAGGAAGCGAAATCGGACGAATTTAAGGGATGGCGCACCGAGCCGAGCACCTTGCCGCCGCCATTCTTGACGACGTTCGTCGCATCTCGCTCGAGCGCCTGCCCGAATGCGTAATCGGCGGTGAGGAAGAACCAGGTATCCTCGCCGCGCTCGAGCATCGCCCTGCCGGCGACATTGCTCAATGCGTACGTGTCGTAGGTCCAGTGGATCGTGTTCGGCGAGCATTGCGGACCGGTGAGATCGGAGGTGCCGCCGCCGGAGACGAGAAACACCTTGTTCTTCTCGCGCGTGATCGTCGAGACCGCGAGCGCGATGGAAGACGTCGGCACGTCGGCAATCGCATCGACATGATCGTTGTCATACCAGGTGCGGGCGATGCTGACGCCGACGTCGGGCTTGTTCTGATGATCGGCGCCGATGATCTCGATCTTCTTGCCTTTGACCGTGCCGCCGAAATCCTCCGCGGCCATTTGCGCGGCGGTGAGCGAGCCTTTGCCGGTGCCGTCGGCATAGACGCTCGACATGTCGGTCATGACGCCGATCTTCACGACATCGTCGGAGATTTGCGCGTCGGCGGCAGAAGTGAGGGCCGCGCTCCAGACGAATGCAGTCACGCCGACAGCAACAAGAGCGGTGATGCAACGCTTCACTGATTCCTCCCGAGTTCGCCGGATCGTTCCGTGTCTCTGTCAGACCTCGCCTGCCGCGACAAGCCATTGCGGATCGAACCAGCGGTCGGCCTCGCCGTCATACGGCAGGCGGTTGATATCCCAGTGGCGCACCAGCGGCGCATAGGCCGCGTAGACGGGAGGCCCGCCGCCGATGATGATCACGCGTTCTCTGTACGTGTCGATGACATCCTGCGGCCGCATCGACGAGCGGATTTCGACAATGGTGCGGTCCGCGAAAGCGAAGGCGGGGATCGAGGCGTATGTGCGTGGGCCCACAAGCAGCACATGGCCGCGTGACAGCTCGAAGAAACGCGCCACATCGACGAGATATTCGGGCCCGGTATTGCCCTCCCATGGCAGGCGTCCGTCGAGGCCGAGCTGACCGCGCTGCCCGATGGCGCAGATGACGCGAATATCAGCCAATCCCGCCTCCTCTAAAGGCCAAGGCGCGTACGCTTGACGAGCGAGCAAATCCGCTTCAACTCTGCCGCCAAATCAGGCCATCTGCCTGCAATCGTCGGCGAGAACAAGCAAGGAAAATCAATGGGCTCGAACCGGGGCCGCAAAGCCGGCCGGCATTTCCTGCAGATACCGGGCCCCTCGCCCGTGCCTGACCGCATCCTGCGCGCCATGGACATGCCGGTGATCGATCATCGCGGGCCCGAGTTCAAGGAACTCGGCCTGCGCTGCCTCGACGGCATGAAGCGCATCTTCAAGACGAAAGATCACGTCGTCATCTATCCCTCATCCGGGACCGGCGCCTGGGAGGCGGCGCTCTCCAACGCGCTTTCGCCTGGCGACCGCGTCATCATGTACGAGACCGGACAATTCGCCGTCCTGTGGCGCGCGATTGCCGAGCGCTTTGGGCTCACGGTCGATTTCATTGCCTCCGACTGGCGCTCCGCCGTCGATCCCAAAGTCATCGAGGAGAAGCTCGCCGCCGACAAAGCGCACGAGATCAAAGCCGTCTGCATCGTGCACAACGAGACCTCGACCGGCGCGACCAGCGCGGTCGCCGAAGTGCGCGCCGCGCTCGATGCCGCACGTCACCCGGCGCTGCTGCTCGTCGATACGATCTCGTCGCTCGGCTCGATCGATTATCGCCATGACGAGTGGCGCGTCGACGTGACCGTTGGCGGCTCGCAGAAGGGCCTGATGCTGCCGCCGGGTCTCTCGTTCAACGCAATCAGCGCCAAGGCGCTTGCCGCGTCGAAGACGTCGAAGCTGCCGCGCTCGTTCTTCTCATGGGCGGAGATGATCGACATCAATCAAAGCGGCTATTTCCCCTACACGCCGGCGACGAACCTGCTCTACGGCCTCGCCGAGGCGATCGACATGCTCGAAGAAGAAGGCCTCGACAACGTGTTCCGCCGTCACTACCGGCTCGCCGAAGCGGTGCGCCGCGCTGTCTCCGCGTGGAACCTCGAGATTCTCTGCCGCGATGCGGCGCGCCGCTCCGATGTGCTGACCGGCGTCTTCGTGCCGGACGGCATCGATGCCGATAAAGTGCGCGCACTCATCCTCGATCACTTCGATATGTCGCTCGGCACGGGCTTAGGGAAAGTGAAGGGCAAAGTGTTCCGCATCGGCCATCTTGGCGACACCAACGCTCTGACCATTCTCGGCGCCATTGCCGGCGTCGAGATGGGATTGGCACTTGCCGGCGTGCCGCATCAGAAGGGCGGCGTCGATGCAGCGATGGATTGGCTGATGCAGGACCAAAGCGCCGAGGTCAAAGCCGCGGCCTGACATGCACTGAGGAGCGCGGCCTCTAAGAGCCGCGACGGGAGAGGAACAATATGGAACGGCCGACAACGCGCCGCAGCATGGGCCGTTGGTACATCCTGGTCCTTATCAGCCTGATGTACCTCATTACCTATCTCGACCGCGTCAACATCTCGACCGCAGCTCCCGTGATCAGCAAGGAGTTTGGTTTCGACAAGATCACAATGGGTGTGATCTTCAGTGCTTTCACTTGGGCCTACGCCATGTTTCAGGTTCCCGGCGGTTGGCTCGGCGATCGCTTCGGCGCGCGCAACGTTCTCACGACGATTGTGACCTATTGGTCGGCAATGACGGCCGCAACCGCCGCCGCCACCGGCGCAACGTCGTTCATGGTGTTCCGTTTCCTTTTTGGTATCGGCGAAGCCGGTGCATTTCCGGTCGCGACGCGAGCCATGCAGCTCTGGTATCCGAAACACGAGCGCGGTTTTGTGCAAGGGATCACGCATAGCGCGAGCCGACTCGGTGCGGCGATCGCGCCGCCGATTGTCGTCCTCATCATGACAACGCTCGGCTGGCGCTCGGTCTTCTATATTTGCGGCGCCGTCGGCATCATCTGGTCCATATTGTGGTACTTCGCCTATCGCAATCTTCCGGAAGAGCACGGACTGGTCAACGAAGCGGAGCTCGCCCACATACGTGGGACCGACGCGCAAGGCATCGTCAATCGCCCCAACATCGCCAAGAAACCCAGCGTGCCTTGGGGAACGCTCCTGCGCTCTCCGAACATGTGGGCGATCATGTGCGCCTATTTCACTTACGTTTATTGCCTCTGGATATTCCTGAGCTGGCTGCCGTCCTACCTCGTGGAATTCAGGCATTTCACGTTGCTCAAGGTCGGCTTCCTGGCTTCGCTGCCGCTTTGGGCAGGCGTCGTCGGCGACACGGTCGGCGGCTTGGCGACAGACTGGCTGCTCGCCAAAACCGGTAATATCAAATTCGCCCGGCGGGCCGTCGCGATCACCGGCATGCTCGGCTGCGCCGTCTTCATCGTTCCTGCGGCGCTGGCGACGGAGGCCTACACCGCGGTTTATTGCTTGACCGCCGCCATGTTCTTCCTGGAATGCACGATCGGCCCGTCCTGGGCCGTTCCGATGGACATGGGCGGCGAAGTCTCCGGCACCGTCTCCGGCATGATGAACATGGCGGGAAACATTGGCGGCGCGCTGTCGCCAATCGTCTTTGGCGTGTTGGTGCAGTTCGGATCGTGGCAGGCGCCATTCATCGTCGCCGCCAGTTTGCTGGTCATCGGTTCAGCGATTTGGGGATTCTGGCTCGACCCGAGCCGCTCGGTGGTCGAGAAGCGGCCTGGCGCTGTCACGCCAGCGGCGGCGACGGGCGCCCCGACGGGGTAATTGCCGCCGGGCCTTGAGTTCGGCGCGTCCTTCCGGTCTAACCGGCGCGCCGCC
>DATAOB010000121.1:0-12504 GCA_036265935.1 Beijerinckiaceae bacterium | reverse complement strand
CGCGCCGCTTCCAGTGTCACCTCAGGGAACCGGCCAAGCGAGAGCCGGCGAACTGTACCGCCCTTGATCCGAAAGCTGAGGTCGAAGGTCTTAGTACCGCTTGTGGCGACACGGACAGCAAGCCCAGAGCACCGGGCATCTGTAACGCGGTAAGGTACGTTCTCGGGCTTAAGAGCCTCGATTGCCCGATGGCTCAGGGCCGCAGATGCCTTGGTCCGACCCGCTCCGCCCACCGCTGCCATAGGTTCCGTCGCAACGCTGTCGCAACACATTTCGCGGCTATCCGCGAACAGTTGCGACTACACGCGGATTGTAAGCCATTGATCCCATGGTGCAAGCTAACCATCGGCGAACAGCCCCGGATATCCACAAACAAAGGCTGAAAGGCTGGATGCAGACACTCTTCATCAACATGCGCAATCTGCGCCGCCTCACCCGCGACTTGGGTTTTGTTGCTGCCGCCTGTACCGCGCTTGGATTGGGCAGCGCCATTATCGGCGCGCTGTTCTGGCCCTTTTTTACGCTGTGGCTTTTCCTCGACGCCCTATTCGGGCCACTACTGGCACCGCAAAGCACGAGCGAAATCATCGACAGCACGATCTGGTGCTTCAATGCGGCTTTTGGTGCGATCGCTTTATTCGGGTCGATTGCGGTCGCTATGAAGCGGCAAAACTTCAGCCCTTTGGCCGTGGGTCTTGTTATGGCCGCTTTATCAGCTGCTGGTCACGATCGCCGCCTGGTGCGCGGTGGTCGAGCTTCGGCGCAATCCGTTCGGTTGGGCGAAAACCCAGCACGGACTCGCCAAAAGTTCGCGCGGCAGGCCCGCCAGGTTGTGAGGCTCGGCTCTATGCGCTCCTCGGATGTGACTGCCTGTCGAGTTTCGATGAGGCCACGTGCCCGCCGAGCTCGTCCTCGACGTGGGCGCGGATGATCGCGTCAAAACTGTCTTCCGCCTTGAAGCCCAGGTCCTGAGCGCGGCGAGTTACGAATTTCTCCGGCCAGCCGCTGACGATGCGCTCGACCAATTCATCCGGCTCGCGGCGGATCAGCTTCACCGCCTTATCGCCGGCGACGCGGCGCAAAGCCTCGATCTGCTCGGCGACGGTGACTGACACGCCGGGCATCGTCAGGCTGCGGCGCGGGCCCATTTTCGACGTATCGAGCGTCGCGGCATGGATGCAGAACTCGACCGCGGCGCGCGGGCTCGCATGGGTGTGTCGAACCTGGTCTGAGACGGGCAGCACCGCTTCCTTGCCGACCAGCGGCTCACGAATGATGTTTGAGAAAAAGCCCGACGCGGCGGCGTTCGGCGCACCAGGACGCACGCAGATCGTCGGAAAGCGCAGGCCCACGCCATCGAAAAAACCGCGGCGCGTATAGTCGGCAAGAAGCAATTCGCCGATGGCTTTTTGCGTGCCGTAGCTGGTCAGCGGCGTCAGATGGAATTCGTCGGTGATGCCTTCGGGGAACGGCGCGCCGAACACGGCCGCCGAGGATGCATAGACCAGCCGCGGCTTGTAAGTGCCGCCGCTCGCCTGATGCTCGCGCCGCACCGCATCGAAGAGAAAGCGCGTGCCGTCAAAATTGACGGCGTAGCCTTTATCAAAATCGCGCTCAGCTTCACCCGAAACGATCGCGGCGAGATGAAAGATCGTGTCCGGCTTGTCTGCAACGAGCGCACGCACCGCCGCGTCTTGCGAAATGTCGGCGGCGCCGGTCTTGATCGCGAAGCTTGCTTGCGGGGCTTTCGGCTCGACGACATCTACCATGTGCAGCGCGGCGATCGACTTGCCGCCGAGCTTGCCTTCGCGCGCGAGCCGCTCGCAAAGCTTGCGGCCGATCATGCCGGCGGCGCCGGTCACAAGAATTTTCAAACTCTTTCTCCCTTTGCACGTTGTGTGTTCGATGTGGCGCTGGAGGGGGGTCCTGGGAGGACCCCTTGCGAAAGTCGGTATTAGCGTTCTGTCTTCTTCTAGCGGGGCCGCTGATCGGCCCCGTTGCTGCCGGCTCATGGACCGGCAAAGCCTCCTATTATGATTATAGAGGCCGCACCGCGAGCGGCCAAAAGGTCGGCGCTCTTACCGCCGCCCATCGCACGCTGCCCTTCGGGACGCGGGTGAAGGTGACCAATCTCCGGAACAACAAGTCAATGCTCATCATCGTGAGTGATCGCGGCCCGTTTCTCAAAAGCCGCATCGTCGATGTATCGCGAGCGGCTGCTGTGGCGCTGGGTTTTCACGACCAGGGCGTCGCCACGGTGCGGATCGAGACGATCGCGGCGGAAGCCGCGGTCGCGCGAGCGGCGCGCGAGCCGGAAGCGAACTTGACGAAGTAGCGCCGGAATTCGCGCCTCCCGGCGCGCATTCCCGGTTCTACAGATTTGCGCACCAGGAGGTGCGCGGTCCAATTCACAGCGCAAAGCCGCCGTCGGCGATATGGATTTGCCCCGTCGTGTAAGAGCTCTCATCCGAGGCAAGATACAATGCGAGATTGGCCATCTCGCGCGCCGTGCCGAGCCGGCCGATCGGCTGCCGGTCGATGAAGGCCTGGCGCACGCTCTCGAGCGGTTGGCCTGAACTCTTGGCAAGCGTCGCGATGCGATCGTCGAGCGACGGACTCTGGATCGTGCCGGGGCAGATCGCATTGCAGCGAATGCTGCGGCGGATGAAATCGGCGGCCACCGCTTTGGTGAGCCCGATCACAGCGGCTTTCGTCGCGCCGTAGACATAGCGGTTCGGCACACCGCGGATCGAGGATACGCCCGACGAGATGTTGATGATCGACCCGCCGCCTTTCTCCAGCATAGCCGGCAGGAAGGCTTTGATGGTGCGGTGCATCGATTTGACGTTGAGATCGAAGGAGAAATCCCAATCCTGATCGGAGCAATCGAGCACGGTGCCGTGATGCACATAGCCGGCGCAGTTGAACAAAATGTCGATCGCGCCGATATCGCTAGCCATCGCGTTCACGGCGTCGGTCGAGCGCACATCGAGCGCGCGGCAATCGGCATCGAGCCCGGCCAGTTTCGATTTGTCGAGATCGGTGGCGATCACCTTCGCGCCTTCCGCGACGAAGAGCTCGGCGGTCTCGCGGCCGATCCCCGCGCCCGCCGCGGTCAAGAATGCGGTCTTTCCTTTGAGGCGTCCGGCCACGTCACTCTCCCTGTAGCGTCTTCTTCATGTGAACGACCCGGCGGTCGCTCATTGCTTCGGTGCGCTCGATCGCATAGCCGCGCCGCTGATACCAGGCGACATTGTCCACGAGCAACTCGCCCGTGTACAGTCGGATGATGTTTTTACGAAGTTCCCGCGCTCGGTTCTCCGCTGCTGCAAGCAGCTCGTTGCCGATACCGCTGCGGCGCGCCTCCGGAGCGGTCGCGATGCTCCAGATAAGGAGATCATCGGGACGAGACTCCAGGATCAGAATCCCCGTCGTTGTTTCCTCCTCTCCTCGCAGCCAAACTTCATATCGCCGCAGGGTTTCGGCATAATCGGCCTGCAGAGGGATCGGCTCGACGCCGAGGATGGAGCGATTGCGCGCGTACGCGGCGCGTTGGAAGGCAGCGATCTTCTCCGCTTCGTCAGGACGCGCACGGCGTAGATCCTTCATCAAGTCGCACCGCCATTCAGCACCGAGAGCGATCCCTTCTGCACGCCGTTCGCATCGAAGTTATCCGGCGCCAGCCACGCTTCGAATGCCGCTTTACGCGCCGGCCATTCCGTGTCGAGCATCGAAAACCATGCGGTGTCGCGGTTGCGGGCCTTGACGATCATGTGGGAGCGGAAAATGCCCTCGAAGGCGAAGCCAAGCCGCAACGCGGCGCGCCGCGACGGCGCATTCAGCGCGTCGCATTTCCATTCGTAGCGGCGATAGCCGAGATCCTCGAAGACGTGGCGCGCCAGAAGATACATGGCTTCGGTCGCGCCGGGCTGTCGCTGCAGCGCCGTCGAAAAAACGATCCCGCCAACTTCGATGACGCGATGCGCTGGCTCGATCCGCATAAGGCTGGCGATACCGACAGCGCGTGCGCTCTCGGTATCCTCGATCGCAAAGAACAGCGGATCGTCTAACGCCTGCCTCTTCTTCATTGCCTCCGCGAAACCGGCGCGATCGCCGAACGGACCGTCGAACATGTAAGTCCATAGATGCGCATGCTCGCGGCCGCCCATCGATGCGAAAAGATCGTCGAGATGCCGCTCACTGTCCAGCGGCACCACGCGCACAAACCGGCCGCTCAGGGCCGTGCGCTCGGGCCGCCGCGCCAGCGTAGCATCGACAGGCGCTCCAATTGGCTGATCGGATCGGCTCGTCACGTCTTGGCGGCTTCAGCGAATGCCTTATTGAAGGCCGCATTACCCTCGTTCTGCGCAAAGCCGTCGAAGCGACCTTCCGCCAGATGCCGCGCCGCGCGCGCAAATGCGCTCCATGCTGCGCCCGCGAGCGCTCCTCCGACGCTGATCCGCCGCACGCCTATCTTCTCGTATTCATCGAGCGTCAGCGGTGACGCGACGCCGACGAGAAGGTTGAACGGCTTCGGCGCGACCGCTTTGACCAATGCTTCGAGGTCTTCGCGCTTGCGCACACCCGGCGCATAAAGACAATCGGCGCCGGCTTCCGCATAGGCCTGCAGGCGGCGGATGGATTCATTGAGCGCGTCTTCATGGCCGACGAGAAAACATTCGGCGCGCCCGATCAGCATGACGTCTTCGCCGGTTGCGTCGATCGCCGCGCGTGCGGCGCGCATGCGCTCGACGGCTTGTGCAACCTCGTAAAGCGGCGGCTTCGATTTGTCGTTGGTCGAATCCTCGATCGACACGCCGGCAATGCCGGTTGCGACGGCGAGTCGCACGTTCTCGGCCACCTTTTCTGGCGCGTCGGCATAGCCGTGCTCGTAATCGGCATTGACCGGCAGATCGGTTGCGGCGACGAGTTCGCGCAGATGCGCGAGCACCATGTCGCGCGTGACGGCGTGGTCCGGCAGTCCGCGCGAGAAGGCGAAACCGGAACTCGTCGAAGCCAGCGCCTTGAAGCCGAGATGCTTCAAGTACACCGCCGTGCCGACATCGTACGGATTGGGCAGCATGAAGCAGCCGCTTTCATGCAGCTTGCGGAAAGCGGCGCGGCGCGCGGAATATTGTTGTGAATTCACGGGATCACGCTCCCTTTGCGGAGGTTCCACTTCCCCGGACGCATGGAGCGCAGCGGAATGCGATCCGGGTCCAGGCCATGTGCGTTTGCTCTGGGTCCCGGATCGCGCAACGCAGGCAAGTTTACGCAGCCTGCGTACACTTGGCTGCGTGCGGGTCCGGGAATGTGGTGCGTGCATGCCGCGGGTCAGTGATTATCGCGCGGCACGCCCATCGTCTCAGCGACGCGCTGGTACTGCACTGCAGGTTTCAGCACCATGCCCTCGTCGAACTGTGCCACCATCGAGCGCTGGATTTCCTGCCACGGCGTCTGGCTTTTCGGATAGTGATAGCCGCCATGCTGCTGTAGATCGGCGCGGCGCTGGGCAAGTTCCGCGTCGGAGATCAGGATATTCGCCGTGCGTTTGTTGAGATCGATGCGCACGCGATCGCCCGTTCTCAGGATCGCCAGTCCGCCTCCCGCCGCCGCTTCCGGCGACGCGTTGAGGATCGACGGCGACGCCGACGTGCCCGACTGCCTGCCGTCGCCGATGCAGGGCAGCGAATGCACGCCCTTTTTGATCAGCGCCGCCGGCGGCTGCATGTTCACGACCTCGGCGCCGCCGGGATAGCCGATAGGCCCGGTGCCGCGGACGAACAGCATGCAATGCTCGTCGATGTTCAATGACGGATCGTCGATGCGGTGGTGGTAATCCTCCGGCCCGTCGAACACGATGGCACGACCCTCGAATGCATCGGGGTCCTTCGGATCGCTAAGATAGCGCTTGCGAAACTCCTCGCTGATCACCGAGAGCTTCATCACCGCGTTGTCGAAGAGATTGCCCTTGAGCACGACGAAGCCGGCGTCCGCCCGCATCGGCTTGCCGAAGGGATAGATGACATCGTTGTCCTCAACCTCGCGGCCGCGGCAATTCTCGCCCATGGTCCTGCTGGTGACAGTCATCGCGCCTTCGCGGATGAGCTTGCCTTTCATGAGTTCGTTGATCACCGCGGGCACGCCGCCGGCGCGATGGAATTCTTCGCCCAAATATTTGCCGGCAGGCTGCATGTTGACGAGCAGCGGCACGCGATGGCCGAGCGTCTCCCAGTCGTCGATCGTCACGTTCACGCCGATATGCCGCGCGATCGCGTTGATGTGGATCGGCGCATTGGTCGAGCCGCCGATCGCCGAATTGACGACAATCGCGTTCTCGAAGGCTTCGCGGGTCAAAATGTCGGAGGGCTTCAGGTCTTCCCACACAATTTCGACCGCGCGCTTGCCGGTCTCGTAGGCAATCTGGCCGCGCTCGCGATAAGGCGCGGGAATTGCCGAGCAACCGGTGAGCGACATCCCGAGCGCCTCGGCAATCGCGTTCATGGTCGAGGCGGTGCCCATCGTGTTGCAATGGCCGACCGATGGCGCGGACGAGGCGACGATCTCGATGAATTCTTCCTGGTCGATCTTGCCCGCCGCTAGATCTTCGCGCGCCCTCCAGGCTGACATGCCGGAGCCGCAGCGCTCGCCTTTCCACCAGCCGTTCAGCATCGGCCCGCCCGACAGCACGATTGCCGGGATGTTCACGGTCGCCGCCGCCATGATGCAGGCCGGCGTGGTCTTGTCGCAGCCCGTCGTGAGCACCACGCCGTCGAGCGGGTAGCCATAGAGAATCTCGACCAGACCGAGATAGGCGAGGTTGCGGTCGAGCGCCGCCGTCGGGCGCTTGCCGGTCTCCTGGATTGGGTGGACGGGGAACTCGAAGGCAATGCCGCCAGCAGCACGGATGCCCTCGCGCACGCGCTTGGCGAGTTCCAGATGGTGGCGGTTGCAGGGCGAGAGATCGGAGCCGGTCTGGGCGATGCCGATGATCGGCTTGCCTGATTGCAGCTCCTGTCGGGTTAGGCCGTAGTTCAAGTAGCGCTCGAGATAGATCGCGGTCATGCCCGGATTAGCCGGATTGTCGAACCACGCTTTCGAGCGCAGCTTCCGCTTGGCTCCCCCGGTGCCATTGGTGCTCGCTCCGGCGCTGTTGCCTGCCATCGTTTCCTCGTTCGTTGGGGCTGGTTTGGCCGCAGAGTGCCCCCGGGGACGCGCGAAATCAATGCGGGCCTTCTGCTCGCAGAAGGGATGCTGCTATGCGATTAGCCCTTAAGCTGCACTCCCGTGTTTCCGCACGAAGGCAGCAAAAGCCTCGAGATTCTTCGTCACAATATCACGCGTGGCATCGTCGCTGATCTTACCGCTCTCGACATCGAGTTTTTGTGACGCGAACGTGATGATAATCTCCGGCTTGTTCATCACCAGCGCATCGACGAAGACCATGCTTTGACGCAGATGATAATGCGCGCGAGCGCCGCCCAAAATGCTCGGCGAGGCGCTCATGATGTCGACCGGCTTGCCGGCAAATGGCGTGTCGGGCAGGCGTGAAATCCAGTCGATCGCGTTCTTCAGTAGACCCGGAACCGAGTAATTGTACTCGGGCGTGACGATGATCACGCCGTCGGCCTGCTTGATCGCGTCGCCCATTTGCCGCACGGGCGGCGGAAAACCTTCGGCCTGTATATCCGCATTGTAGAGCGGCAGATCGCCCAGCGATGCCAATGCGCCGATCTTCACGCCTTGCGGCGCCAGCGCCGGCAGCGCCTTGGCGACTACGCGGTTGAGCGAGCCTTCGCGTAGGCTGCCGAGCATCGTGACGAAGGAAAGCGGTCGATCGGCCATGGGTCACCTGCGCTGTTGCAAAGCAGGCTGATCTAAGCCTCACGCCGCGAGGTCGGCAACCACCGAATCGAGCACCGGGAAGCCCTCGACGCTGACCCGAATTCGCCCCTCGCTCGTATATTCGACGAGGCCGTCATCGATGAGCTCGCTGATGCGCGACGTCGCGAGCGGTTTTCCGGTCAGCTCCTGGAATCGCGCCGGCTCGATCCCCTCGCTGAGGCGCAAGCCCATCAGCAGGAATTCGTCACCCTGCTCTTCCGTCGTCAAAAGCTCGTCCTCGACAAGACCGTGGCCTTCCGTCTCGACACAGGTCAGCCACATCTCCGGATGCTTTTCCGTAGCCTGCGCGCGCCGTCCCTCGCGCGTCGAGATGCGGCCATGCGCACCAGGCCCCACGCCGATATATTCGCCGTAACGCCAGTAGATCAGATTGTGCCGGCTCTCGGCGCCCGGCTTGGCGTGATTTGAGATTTCATAAGCCGGCATGCCGGCCATGTTCATCACTTCCTGCGTCGTATCCCAGAGCGCGCGTGACGTGTCCGCATCCGGCAGGTTCAGCTTGCCGGTGTCACGCAGGCGCTCGAAAATCGTGTCGGGCTCGATCGTCAGCTGGTAAAGCGAGACGTGCTCGGTGCCGCGGGTCAGCGCTTCGCTCAACTCACGCCGCCACGCCTGCGGCGACTGGCCCGGGCGGGCATAGATCAGGTCAAAGGAGACGCGATCGAAGACGCTCTGCGCGACCGTGAGCGCCTGCATCGCCTCGCTCGCGGTATGCAGGCGGCCGAGCGCCTTCAGGTCGGCATCGTTCGTCGCCTGGATGCCGAGCGAGACGCGGTTGACGCCGGCCGCCTTGAACCCTCGGAAGCGGACTGATTCGACGCTGGTCGGGTTGGCTTCCAGCGTGATCTCGGCGTCGCGGGCGATCGGCCAATGGCGCCCGATCGCCTGCAGGATGGCCCCGACCGTCGCCGGATTCATGAGCGAAGGCGTGCCGCCGCCGAAAAACACCGATTTGACCGTGCGCCCCGGCGTCAGCGCGGCCCGGTGGGCAAGTTCGGCGGCAAAAGCCTCGACGAAGCGCGGCTCATCGATGGCCGAGCGCCGGACATGGCTGTTGAAGTCGCAATAGGGGCATTTCGATAGGCAGAACGGCCAATGCACGTAGACGCCGAAGCCCGGATCGAATCGCGGCGGGTGAATCGAGGCCATCGGCCCTTATCGCATGGCCGGGAGTCCGGGGGAATCGCGCCGGCCCCGAACTTGCGCGCTTTACCCGGAGATCGGGATGCCAGGCGCTTCTTGGGACGAGCTTACGCCGCATTGGTACGATCCGTGGTGCCAGCTGGAAAGACGTTGAGGTGAAGCACGAGCGTTTCGACACGACCGACCGCAACGCGGCGATCTTCATGGCGCCGGCGGTGGCGAGGCGCTACGGCAATCCGGCTCTCTTCGCGGCTGAGGCGATGATCCTCCTCCGCTACAGGGATGCCTTTACCGGCAAACGCGTGCTCGATCTCGCCGTCGGCTCGGGACGCACGACACGATACCTCGCGGCCTTGCCTCGAATTATCTCGGCATCGATCTGTCCCGGCGATGCTGGCTTTGGCGCGTCCCCGCTATCGGCAGGCGCGCTTCCTCGACATGGACATGCGCGAGATCGGCAAGCTTCAACCGGAGAGCTTCGATTTCATCTTCCGGCCGTGGAACATCCTCAGTGCGTTTTCGCATGATGCGCGCGTGCACCTCATCCGTCGCGTGCACGGGTTACTTTCGCCTGGTGGGCTCTTCGCTTTCTCCGCGCATAATCGCAATTGGGAATATGCCGGCGGTCTCGCGAAGAGGCTTGCGGTTCGAGCACACCGACTACGCGATGTTCAACGACGAAGCGCATCGTTGGCAAGGCGTGTTCTATTACATCAGCCGCGACGCACAGGTGTGGCAGCTCGAACCCTGCGGGTTCGAATTTCTGGAAGCGCTCGCGGAGGACGGACATACGCTTCGTTTCGGCGAGCCGACCGAGCACAACGGCTCAATCCACTATGTCTGCCGCAAACGCTGAGCGGTTCAGCTCTTGCCCTTGATGCGATAGACGAGCGGCAGCGTGAAACTCAGGCCCTCGTCGGCGACCAATGGGGGCGGCGGCGGCACCGGATCCGCGCGATGCAGCATTGCAAGCGCCGCTTGATCGAAGGCAGGATCGCCGGAGCCACGGCGAATCTCGGCCGCCACCACGTGTCCGAACCGATCGAGCGTGAAGCCAACCTCTATTCGTGTCGTCCGCGGCGCAGTCCTCGAGGGATAGCGTTTGAAGCGCTCGAGATGCGCCATCAGCTTTTTCTGCCACGTGACGCGAAGACGCTGGGCGCTTACACCCGTTCCTTGAACCGGTGCGGCCGTCACGGGCGCGTCGCGCGCGCCTTCGACGGGCGCGGGGGCGCTCGCTTCGCTCGCCGCTGATTCCGCCGAGGTGTTGGTCTCAATTGCGGCGACTTGCTGCTCTTCTTCGTTCGGCTTTTTCGGGGTGGTTTCGACCACCACGCGATCGGGCTCTTGCGATTCCATGGGCTTTTCCTGAGGCAGCGTCGTCTCCTCAACCTTCTCCTTCTCCTCAACCTGCGCCGGGGCGGCGGCGGCGGCGTCCGATTCCGGCCCCGGCGGCAGGTCGGTCTTCTCGATGCGCGGCGCGAGCAGTTCGAGCCCGACCTCGAAGGCCGGCGCGCCGAGGTCGTCGGCGTCCTCGCTCGGCAGGTTGGCGTAGACGAGACCGATGCCGCCAAGATGCAGCGCGAGTGCACCTATCGCGGCCGGTATCCAGATCGCCAGGGTCCGGCGGCCGGTCACGGCTGCCCCCCCGCCCCTTCGGCATCCGGCACGCCCTCGAGCGCCACCAGCGCGACCTTCAGGAAACCGCCCTGGCGCAGAAGCTCGAGCACGGCCATCAGCTCGCCATAGGGCACGGCGCGGTCGGCGCGCAGGAACAACCGGTGATTCTTGCCAGCCTCCGGCAGGGACTCGAGCGTGCGGGCGAGATCGCGCCGTTTCACCGGCGTCTCGCCGACCGCCACCGACAGATCGGATTTTACCGTGATGTAGACCGGCTTGTCCGGCTTCTTCTGCGGCGTTGCGGTCGAGGACGGCAGGTCGACCGGGAGATCGACGGTCGAGAGCGGCGCCGCCACCATGAAGATGATCAGCAAGACCAGCATGACGTCGATGAACGGCGTCACGTTGATCTCGTGCGCTTCGGAGAATTCGTCCTCGTTTTCGAGATCGGCGATCGAGCCGGCCATGACCTACTCCGCGGCGCGCGAGATCATTCCGCGGCTGGCGCGATCGAGATCGCGGGACAAAAGCCGCGCTACCGCGCCGGACGCGCGTCCGACAAGATCGAGATAGCCGCGCGTCTTGCGTGAGAAATGATTGTAGATGATCACGGCGGGAATCGCCGCGGCGAGGCCGATCGCGGTCGCTAGCAAGGCTTCGGCGATGCCCGGCGCGACGACGGCAAGGTTCGTCGTCTGCGATTTCGAAATACCGATGAAGCTGTTCATGATGCCCCAGACGGTGCCGAACAGGCCGACGAACGGGCTCGTTGCGCCAATCGTTGCGAGCGTGCCCATGCCGAGGCGGATGCGCCGCGCTTCGCCGCGTGTGATGTCGGCGAACGACATTGCGGCGCGTTCCTTGACGCCGGAGGATTCCATGAGAACGCCGCGCGACAGCTGCATTTCATGCGCCGCTGCGGCGATAAATTCCGCGAGCACGGATTGGCGGCCATCGAGCAGCGAATGCGCTTGCGACAAGCTTGCCGCGGGTTCGATGTCCTGAAGTCCCTTCGCCACGCGGCGGCGCGCGATAAACAGCTCAAGGCTCTTGGCGAGGAAAATCGTCCACGTGACCAGCGAGGCAAAGGCGAGGCCGATCATGACGGCCTTCACCAGGATGTCGGCCGAGAGGAACATCGACCAAGGCGAGAGGTCGCGCGGTACCGCGGAACTCGGGATGAGGGCGCGCGGGGCCGGCTCGTCCGGAGCCGCCTCCATGGCGGCCGGCGCGGGCGCTTGCGTTTCTGCCGGGCTCGGAGGTGCGGTCGCATTCTCCGCCCGCTGAGGTGTCTGGACGCTCGTCGCGGCCGCAGGAGGCGGTGAGCCGGGCTGCTCCTGAGCAAGCGCTGGAGCGGTCAAGGCAAGCAGGATTGCCAAGGCTGGCGCTGCCAGCTTCAAACAGTCAGGAACGCGATTCATTTATCCGCTTGTCCAACTGCCCCGCTCTCCCCAGAGCTGCGATCATCACGTGTCAACGCCCATCTCAGACCGCCCAATCCAATACCCGCCGCTGCAGATCAGCAACCCGCGGCCGGGCTTGAGCTTTCCAGCCAGCGACGGGGGTGTTGTAATGTAACACTCCCCGGAAACTCAATGCACGGTGAGCAGAATCCGCCGTCTCCGAAGCACTCCCTGGCTTAAAAGTTGACGAAGTCGTGAAGCGAATGGTGCGTTCGACATTGAGCTGCGCCTTCCAATTCTCGGTGATCCTTGCGTAGATTGCGGCGTCGAAGCGAATGAAGTTCGGCAGTTTCACAGTATCGTCCGACGAGGCGTACGAATTGGAGAAATAGATGACGCCGAGCGCAGCCGCCCAAGTCGGATTGAACTGATG
>DATAOB010000120.1:0-19063 GCA_036265935.1 Beijerinckiaceae bacterium | reverse complement strand
GATCATGCGCGACGTTAGGCAGCGGCGATCCTGGCGGGCAATAGGCGTCAGTCTCTCCCATTCGGGGAAGAATAGAGGCCGCTTGGCTGCCGAGAACAGCTCCAGAACATTTTGCTACCCAGATTGCTACCGGACTGGCTGATATGGAAAGGGACGGTTCGGACTGAGAGGCCGCTTTCTCGCGGTATTCCCGAGACATGAACTTATACGAAAATACAGAACGATACGGCAACAACCGAATTTGGAGACCGGTGCTCTAACCAAATTGAGCTACACTCCTGCGGAGCCGTCGCCGGCGCAGCTTCTTAGCCTGGGCATTCCGGCCGAACAAGGGCGGCCTCAGGCGGGCTCAACCGAGACCGCGGTGCCGTAGGCGAGAACCTCGGTGATCCCGTCGGTGATTTCGTTGGCGTCATAGCGCATGCCGATGATCGCATTGGCGCCGCCCTGCGCGGCGTGCTCGCACATGTGGTCGAAGGCTTCCTGGCGCGCCGTCTCGGCGAGGTTCACATAGATCGACAGCTTGCCGCCGAACACCGACTGCACCGCGCCGGCGAAATTGCCGAGCACGCTGCGCGACCGCACCGTGATGCCGCGCACCAGCCCAAGATGCCGCACGATGCGGTAGCCACAGACGTCATTGGTAGTCGAGACGATCATTTCCAAGGCCCTCGCTTGTCGCGCCGCGATTGTGTCGGGCAGGCGGCGCCAAGGCAATGGCCGTGTTGGACTAGGCCACCTGCTGTTCCCGCGTTGGTCGGCTTTCGACCGCGCGCACTTTTCCGCAAGTCGCCGCGGCACTCGCCGGCTTCGATTCAAGTGCGGCCAATCGGGCGAGCACGGCACTCATCGCCGGCGGCAGATTGTGGTCGAGCGGAAAGGATCGTCTGAAGGCTTCACCCATCACGGCCATCGGAGAAGATGAGCGACGGGGTGAATGCATATGAGACCTTCAGTCTGAGCAGACTTTGGAGTCTCATGCGCCGAACTTGCGCCAAGCTTGCTCCGCGCATTTTTGAGCACTCGATTACACGACGGTCGGTGTCGCGACGCCGTCCATGGTGATCGTCGCGCCCGATATGTAGCTTGCTTGCGCCGATGCGAGAAAGCAGACGACGCGCGCAATTTCTTGCGGTTCGGCCATGCGGCCGAGCGGAATGCGCGCAAGCGCCCGCTTCAGCGCTTCTTCCGGCGAGGTGCCGGTAAGACGCGCCTCGGCGCGCAAGCCCTCGGCGACGCGATCGGTGTTGGTCAGGCCCGGATTGATGCCGACGACGCGAATGCCGCGAGTGGCATAGGCGTTTGCAAGTCCCGCTGTTGCGAGCATCAAGGCGGCATTCGCCGCGCCGCCGGCAATGTGAGTCGGCGAGGCGATCTTGCCACCATTGCCGATGACGTTGACGATGATGCCGCGTCCTCGCGCCGCCATGCGTTTGATCAACGGGTCGATTGCATGGATATAGGTGAAGAATTTTGCATCCATTGCGGCGCGCCAAGCGGCGGGATCGAGATCGTCGGGCGGCGTGCGCTTCGCCGCTCCGGCGGAATTGACCAAAATGTCGATCGGACCGAGCTCGCGCTCCATTGTCGCGATCATGCGTGTTGCTTCCTCGGGAGAGGTGAGGTCGGCCGCGTGTGCGAAGCATCCATCGATCCGTTCTCTCGCCGCATCGAGATTGGCTTGCATGCGCGAGGTGATGCCGACGCGGCAACCTTCCCGGGCCAGCAGCTCGGCGCAGGCGAGGCCGATTCCTTTGCTGCCGCCGGTGACGAGGGCGTTTTTCCCCAAGAGGCCGAGATCCATCGATGTGCTCCTGAGCGCTTGAGTCGGCGAACTCTAATCGAATAGAGCCTGCCCGATGGATCATTTCCTCCTCCTCGCGCTCGGCGGATTCGTTGCCGGCGCGATGAATGCGCTTGCCGGCGGCGGCAGCTTCGTGTCGCTGCCGGCGATGATTGTCGCCGGCGTGCCCTCGGTTGAGGCGAATGCGTCGGGCACGGTGGCTCTGTTTCCAGGACAGGTCACCAGTGCCTGGGCTTATTGGGACGGAATGCGCCCGGTCTGCGGCGTGCGGCGCGAGCATCTGCTGGCGGTGAGCGTGGTCGGGGGGCTGATCGGTAGCGTGCTGCTTTTGTCGACGCCGTCGCGAGCCTTCGATTTCATCCTGCCGTGGCTGATGCTGATCGCGACTGTCGCGCTCGCCTTCGGCCGCCAAGCGGGGCTCATTCTCCGCCGCTACGTGCATATCGGGGCGGGCGTGATGCTCGCCGGCCAATTCCTGCTCGGCATCTATGGCGGCTATTACGGCGGTGCGATCGGGCTGATGATGATGGGGCTTTGGGCGCTGATGGGTGAAACCGACGTGAAGAGCCTCAATCCACCGCGCATCATGCTGGCGAGCGCGGCGAATGTCGCGGCGGTCGCGACATTTATCATCGCTGGCGCGGTGCACTGGCCGCAGACTTTGATCATGCTGATAGCCGGCGTGATCGGCGGCTATGGTGGCGCGCGATTGGGCCGCGTCCTGCCCGGGCCTGTTATTCGCGCGCTGACGATCATTTGCGCGGCAGCGATCACGGTGGCGTTCTTTGTGCGGGCTTACGCGCGCTAGCCGAATCATATCCGCGCCATGCATTCTGCCGGCGTGGAGACCAATCTCTATCTGCCGGTCAAACGCTTCCTTGAGCGGCTCGGCTTTCAGGTAAAGGGCGAGATCGGCGGCTGCGATCTCGTCGCCCTCAGTGCGGATTGCCCGCCGATCGTGATCATCGGCGAGCTGAAGCTCGCATTCAATCTCGAACTCGTGCTGCAAGGCGTCGATCGCGCCGGTGCTTGCGACGAGGTCTGGCTTGCTGTCCGATCCGCCGCGAACGGCCGGGGCCGCGAACACGATTCGCGTGTACACAAACTTTGCCGCCGGCTCGGCTTCGGACTGCTTGTCGTGCATGCGCGCGGCGGCGTCGAGATCGTCGTGAGCCCGTCCGCGCCGATGCCGCGGCGCGACCAGCGCAGGCGCTCGCGCCTTGTCGACGAGCACCGCAAGCGGCAGGGCGATCCCACAGCTGGCGGCGGTTCGCGCCAACCGATCATGACCGCCTACCGGCAGCAGGCACTCGCATGTGCGTCGGCACTTGCGAGCGGATCGCAGCGCGTGCGCGATCTTCGGCAGTCGGTGCCCGATGCGCCGAAGATTCTTCAGGGCAACGTCTATGGCTGGTTCGTGCGCGAGGAGCGCGGGATTTATGCGTTGACGGAGGCGGGCAGGGGCGCGCTCGAGAGGTGGCCCGCGGTCTAGCGGTTCTCCCGGTTTACTTATGCAGGCACGTGCAGGTCTCTGAGGCAACGCGAGGGGTCGCGGAATTAGCGACGTCCGAAGCACTGCGGCCTTCGATGCTCGCGCCGCCGCGCTCGGTATTCGCCGCAACCGCCGTTGATTGCGCCAGCGGGTTTGTGAACCGGTATGGCGCGCTTCCCATCGGTTCGGCGTCGAATAGCTGCCTCGCAACGCTGGCATCGGCAACTTGCTCCGAAGATGATCGCGCAGGGGAGAAGTGATGAGCCTCGCCCGCAAGAGGCTTGTCGTCGAAGAGTTCGGATCTCATCGCCTGGTCCGCACCGGGCTCGCGCCAATTGCCCGGCTGCGGCAGAGTCATCAGCCATTGCGCGATGTCGGGATTGGTCGCCAAACCGTGCGCCGAGAAATCCGGCGCTTCCCGCCAGGAGTAAAGGACCCCGAATGGGCGCGCGTGCGCCAAAGGCGCTCCGGCGAGAGCAAAACAGCAGGCGAGCAAAGTGAAAGCTTTTCGGGCCACGAGACGCCCTCCTCGGCAATGTCAGCGTTAACGCGCAAAGGCAGCGCTTTGTTCGCCCGAGCTTAGCCGGAGGGTGAATCGCTCAAGGGACGGGCTGGCGGCCAGCGCGATGGGCGCCGGCAATCCATTGAAAGCGTATTCCTGGTGGGCGCGACAGGGATTGAACCTGTGACCCCTCGCGTGTGAAGCGAGTGCTCTCCCGCTGAGCTACGCGCCCGGTTGGCTTGGGTTTAGGAGGTCCGCCGCCGCCGCGTCAAGGCGTGCTCAGGCGGCGACAACCGCCAGCGACTGCACTGCGTCCCACAGCTCGTCGAAATGCGAGATGACGCGATCCGGCGCAAATTCCGAGACGTGCCGGTCGGTGTAGCCGAAATCGACCGCGATCACCGGCACGGGCGCTGCCTGCGCCGTGACAATATCGATCTTCGAATCGCCGACCATGATCGCGTGCTGCGGATCGCCGCCGGCGCGGTCGATCGTGGCAATCAGGGCGCGGGGGTCGGGTTTGCAGAACGGGAACGTGTTCTGACCGCAAATCGCGCGGAAGCGCGCGGCGAGGCCGAGCTCTGTCAGCAGCCGGACCGAGGGATGCTCGAACTTGTTGGTGCAGACGGCGAAGGCCCATCCCGCCGCCTCGAACCGGTCGAGCGCGGCTTCGGCGCCGGGAAAGGCGCGGCTCTCGTCGGCAATATGCGCCTCGTAACGGGCAAGAAACGCGAGGAACATTTCCTCGAGCCGCGCCGGCGAGACGCTGCGCCCGGCAGCCGAGAGCCCGCATTCGATCAGGGCGCGCGCGCCGGCACCGAGCATGGGCCGCGCCGTCTCGAGCGGCAGTGGCGGGATCCGCTCCTTGGTGAGGATATAATTCAGCGTGCCGACGAGATCGCCCGCGGTGTCGACCAGCGTGCCGTCGAGATCGAAGACGAGAAGCGGGGGCGGGGAATTCATTGTGCGGGACTATGCACCCCGGATGCGGCAGACAAGCGGCAGCGTGTAAACTGATCGAAGCCCGATTCGCTGGAGCTTCGTATGCTTCCGTCTGCCGCTTTGCTTCGCTCGCTGGCTTTGGCGAGCCTGACGGCGCTGCCCGGTACTGTACTTGCCGCCAATTACGAATTCCTCGCAGCGCCCGAGACCGATCTCAACCGCGTCTACCGCCTCGATCGCGCAACCGGCGAAATCGGCGCTTGCCAATACGGGCTCAAAGAGAGCTCGGTCGGCGTCACTTTGTGTTATCCCCCGGGGGAAGGCGCGACCGCCCAGCAGCCGAGCGAGTATGGCCTCATCGCATCCCGTCACGAGCGCGAAGGCGGCGTGTTCCGGGTGGACCTTCGCACCGGCACGATGTCGATCTGCTATGTGCTCAACGATTCCGTTGTCTGCACGCCGCAGGCCAAGTGATCTGTAACTGGATCAGGCTGCTTCCGAGCTGCGGCTGGGCGCAACGCTCTTCTGGATGAAGCGGAGCACCTGTTCGGGCCGCCACGGCTTTGCGACGTACTGAGCCTTCAAGGGCAGACCGGTCGGCGGCCGCGCCGTCGCGCCGGAGGTGACGAGGAGCGAAATCCACGGCCACGTGGCGTTGATTGTCGCGACCAAATCCCAGCCCTCCATCGCGCTTTCGAGCCACATGTCGGCGAATATCGCGGCAGTCTCCTGCGCATGATCGCGTAAGAACGCGAGCGTCTCCGCGGCGGAGGTGAAGCCTAGCGCCTCGATGCCGGCGCGGCGCAAAAGATCGAGCGCGTCCTCGCGGATCAAGAGTTCGTCCTCGACGACCAGGACCAGTCTACGGGGTTCGGCCATGTGTCTGCCTCTCGGGAAGCAATGCCGGCCCCGCCGGCCGGTTCCGGCACGACCGGGGCGGTTTGCGCCGCAGGGGTAGAGCCTGTAAGGCGCTGCAAAGCTATATGCCATCGCCGATCAACACCGCCGATCTGACCGCCGCCAAGCGCCGCGCCGCCGCCCGCGCGCTGGATTTTGTCCGGCCGGGCATGCGGCTCGGGCTCGGGACCGGCTCGACGGCAACGGAATTCGTGCGGCTGCTCGGCCCGCGTGTCGCCGCGGGCCTGAACCTCATCTGTGTTGCGACCTCCAAAGCCACGGCCGATCTCGCCCAGTCGCTCGCCATTCCGCTGACCACACTGGAGGAGCTTCCCGAGCTCGACCTCGTCGTCGACGGGGCCGACGAGTTCGACCCGGAGCTTCGCCTGATCAAGGGCGGAGGCGGCGCCTTGCTGCGGGAAAAAATCGTAGCTGCCGCCTCGGCCCGCATGGTCGTGATTGCCGACGCCAGTAAAGAAGTGGCGCGGCTCGGCCGGTTTCCGCTGCCGGTGGAGGTGGATACGTTTGGTCTCGAATCGACCCGCCGCCACATCGTCAATCTCGCCCGCGCCTTGAGCCTGCCGCGGGAGGTGAACCTGCGCCGGGATTCCCAAGGCCATGCTTTGGTCACCGACGGCGGCCACAACATTTTCGATTGCGCCTTCGGGTCGATTCCCGACCCGGAGGCGCTCGCCCGTTCGCTCGCAACGATTCCGGGCGTCATCGAGCACGGGCTATTCATCGGCCTCGCCTCGACGATCATTGTTGCCGATGCAACGGAGATCCGGCTTCTCGGCGAAGCCGGATGAATGCGCCCTTCTAGGAGATCCAAGCCCCGTGTCCCACCTCTTCCCCCGCTTCGCCGTTTTGCTGGCGCTCGGACTTGCCGCGATCTCGTCGCCGGTTGCGCAGCAGCCCGCCGCGCCACCGGCGGCACCGGCCGCACCGACACCACAGCAGATTTCGCTCGGCCGGGACGTCGTCCTCTATTCCGGCATCGCGCGATCATTCGAGACCGTGGTGCCGCAATTCATGGAGCAGATCGGCGCCAATCTCACCCGTACCCGGCCCGAGCTTACCCAAGACCTGAAGGTTGTTCTGGCGGGGCTGGCGCCGGAATTCAACAAGCGTGTCGATGAAATGATCGACAGCGCCGCCCGCCTTTACGCAACCCGGCTGACCGAGCAGCAGCTCAAGGACGCCGCGGCGTTCTTCAAAAGCCCGTCGGGCGTGGCTTACGTTCAGGCGCAGCCGGCTTTGATGGGCGATCTATTCCCGGCAATGCAGTCCTGGCAGAAGCAGTTGTCGGAAGACATGGTCACGCGCATCCGTGCGGAGATGAAGAAAAAGGGACACGAACTCTAACCAGCTGACACTTGGGGGCGGGATGGCGGATGCGGAGGTCGATCTCTTCGTAATCGGCGCGGGATCGGGCGGCGTCCGTGCGGCGCGCATTGCCGCCGAGTACGGCGCCAAGGTGATGATCGCCGAGGAGTTTCGCATCGGCGGCACCTGCGTCATCCGTGGCTGCATTCCGAAAAAGCTCTTCGTTTATGCCAGCCGGTTTCGCGACGAGTTCGAAGATGCCGAAGGATTCGGCTGGAAGATCGAGAAGACGTCCTTCGATTGGCCAGCCTTAGTCGCCGCCAAAGAGAAGGAGATCACGCGGCTCTCGGGCATATACCGAACCAACATGACGCGCGTCGGTGTCGATATTGTCGAGGAGCACGCGGTTCTCGACGATGCGCGGACGGTGCGCCTCACCAAGTCGGACCGGCGCGTACGGGCGCGCTACATTCTGATTGCGACCGGCGGCGGGCCGGTGCTCCAGCCGAAAATTCCAGGCTCTGAATACGCGATCTCATCGAACGAAATCTTCGACCTGCCGGTTTTTCCGCAACGTCTGTTGATTGTCGGCGGCGGCTATATCGCCGTCGAATTCGCCAGCATTTTCGCGCGGCTTGGTGCGAAGGTGACGCATGTTTTCCGCGCCGACAACGTGCTGCGTGGTTTCGACGACGATCTGCGCAGCAATGTCGCAATTGCCTTGCGCGACGCCCGGATTGACTTGCGCGCCGGCATTCTGCCCGAGCGGATCGAGAAGAGCGATAAAGGGCTCGATGTACACTTGAGCGATGGTTCATGCGTCGAAGCCGATCAGGTGCTGGTGGCCACGGGCAGGCGGCCGAATACGAAAGACATCGGCATCGACAAAGCAGGCGTCGAACTGAATAAGAAAGGCGCCGTCATTGTCGACAGCTATTCGAAGACGAATGTCGACAACATCTATGCTGTCGGCGACGTCACCGACCGGATCAATCTCACGCCGGTCGCCGTGTGCGAAGGTCACGCATTCGCCGACACGATTTTCGGCGACCGCCCGACGGCAGTCAGTCACATCAATGTGCCGTCTGCTGTCTTCACCACGCCGGAAATCGGCACGGTTGGGCTGTCGGAGCAGGAGGCGCGCAAGATTTTCGATATTGTCGACATTTACCTCGCACAGTTCCGGCCGCTGAAAGCGACGCTCTCCGGGCGCGAAGAAAAAGTGATGATGAAAATTGTGGTGGACGGCGCGACCGATCAGGTGCTTGGCGTTCACGTTCTCGGGCACGATGCGGGCGAGATGGCGCAGCTCGTCGCCATTCCCGTGCGCATGGGCTGCAAGAAAGCGGACTTCGACGCGACGATGGCGCTGCATCCGACCGCGGCCGAGGAGCTTGTGACGATGCGCACGCGCGCGGCGCGGTATCAGCGTCCGAGGGAGCAGCGCGCGGCGAGCTGAGGGATCAGGCTGCGTTGGCGGGCAGCGGCTCGGGCTCGGCCGCCGCTTCTTCGACCATGGCGATCGCCTCGGCTTCGCGCCGCCGGAGAAGATCGAGCCCGCGATAAATTGCGAGACGCACATCTTCAGTCCGCGCTTCCGTCACGCGCGAGAGCAACCAGGCGAAGCAGAGGATCAGCGCCAGCAAGCCGAAGGTGACGATCCAATGCAGGACGCTCGGCGCCTGTGCACGCCAGCCCAAGTCGAAGGCGTAATCAGCCGCTGCCGCGGCGAAGATGATGATCGGCAGGTGGCAGGCATAGAGCGAATAGGAAAAATCCGAGAGCGGCTTGTGGATGCGCCAATTGCAGAGCGCCCATTCGCGCGAGGTGCTGTGACGCAGCGACAGCAGGAGATTGCAGAAGCTCAGGGCACCCGCCGCGTCGGCAAGCGCCGCCCAAAGCGGGTTCGACGGAATCTGACCACGGGCAATTAGCCGCACGGCGATCGTTGCAGCGAGGAAGATTAGGAGCGCCAGAGATTTCGAGCGAACGAGCGGCCGCGGTACGAAGCGCACGAGCGCGCCGGCGATCCAGATGAGGCCGCCGACAAAGAAGAACACGCCCGAGACGGAGAAGCTCACCGCGAGCGCAGCGCCGCAGGCAAAGCCGACAAATCGCACGAGGGGCACGGCTTGCGTCAGCGGCAGAAGCAGAAGCGCCCAGGTGACGTAATACCAAAACTCGCAGCCGAGCGACCAAAGCGGGCCGTTCGTGCCAAAGGCGGGAAAGAAAATGCCCTGCAGATTGAGCAGATTCGGCCAGAGCAGTCTTGGATCGAAGCTGCCGGCAAACATCGATGCGTCGTAGACGCCGAAGCCCGCGAACCAGCGCCGGCCGGCTGTATCGAGCGCCCAACCGATCAAGATGACCGGAATCAGGACGAGGTAAATCCGTACGACGCGATCGGTAAAATACTTGGCGAGGAACGGCTCGTCCCCACGCGCTTTGGCGATCACGTTGCCGCCTACGAGGTAGCCGCTGATCACGAAAAAGACGATCACCGCCTGGTGCGGAAAGCCGGTCAAGAACCACCAGGCGTAAGCGCCGGGTCCATGCGGCGCGGTCATGATATCCGACTGGCTGATGAAGAGATTGCCGGCATGCGCGACCAGCACGGCGAAAGCCGCGAGCCATCGGGCGACGACGATGAACCTTGAGGCTTGGATTGAATGCATGTTCACACGGCCGAAGCTTGGCTTTATACGTGTGAATGCTGGCAAATCCCTGTCCGATTGGCGGCAAGCTGCGGATCGGGCAGCGGAATTCCCGCGCCTGTTGCGCCGATGCCAACCTCGCCATTGCGGCTCGGCTCGTGTATAGCGGCGGCCGATCCGTGGGCGGCCGGAGGTAGGGCTGCTCGCGGCAGGAGTGGGAGCCATGGACCGCTGGTCGCCGGATAGCTGGAGGAAGAAACCGGTCGCGCAAATCCCGGATTACGCCGATCCCGCCGCCTTATCCGAAGTGGAGCAGACGCTCGCCGGCTTCCCGCCGCTGGTTTTTGCAGGCGAGGCGCGCAAGCTGAAACGGGCGCTCGCCAAAGTCGCGGCCGGCGAGGCTTTCCTGCTTCAAGGCGGCGACTGCGCCGAGAGTTTCGCCGAGCACTCCGCCGACAACATTCGCGATTTCTTCCGCGTCTTCCTGCAGATGGCGGTCGTGATGACGTTCGCCGCCGCCTCGCCGGTGGTAAAGGTCGGGCGCATCGCCGGGCAGTTCGCCAAGCCTCGGTCGGCCCCGCTGGAAGAGATCGGCGGCGTCGAGCTCCCGAGCTATCGCGGCGATATCGTCAACGATATCGAGTTCACGCCCGGTGCCCGCGCGCCTGATCCGCAGCGCCAGCTCAATGCCTATCGGCAATCGGCGGCAACGTTGAACCTCATCCGGGCCTTCGCCACGGGCGGCTACGCCAATCTCGAAAACGCGCATCGCTGGATGCTCGGCTTCATCAAGGATAGCCCGCAATCGAGCCGTTATTGCGAACTCGCCGACCGCATCACCGAGACGCTCGGCTTCATGCGCGCGATCGGGCTCGATCCCGAGGCGCATCAAGAGTTGCGGCAGACGGACTTCTACACCTCGCACGAGGCGCTGCTTCTGGGCTACGAGGAGGCGATGACGCGCGTCGATTCAACGACGGGCGATTATTACGCGACCTCCGGACATTTGATCTGGGTCGGCGACCGCACGCGTCAGCCCGATCACGCGCATGTCGAATATGCGCGCGGCGTGAAGAATCCGATCGGTTTGAAATGCGGGCCGTCGCTTGCGCCGGGCATGCTGTTGAAGCTGATCGACATTCTCAATCCAGCGAATGAGCCTGGACGTTTGACGCTCATCTGCCGCTTCGGCTCGGACAAGGCGGCGGACTATCTCCCCGCGCTGATCCGCGCGGTGCGGCGGGAGGGCCGCAATGTCGTGTGGTCCTGCGATCCCATGCACGGCAACACAGTGAAGGCCGGCGCTTACAAGACGCGGCCATTCGAGCGCATTATGAGCGAGATCCGCACCTTTTTCGCCGTGCATCAAAGCGAGGGCACGTATGCCGGCGGCATTCACCTCGAGATGACGGGCAAGAACGTCACCGAATGCACCGGCGGCGCGCGTGCGATTTCGGAAGGCGAGCTCAAGGACCGCTACCACACCTATTGCGATCCGCGGCTTAACGCGGAGCAGGCGATCGAGGTGGCTTTCCTGGTGGCGGAACTTCTAAAGGCCGAGCGCCTCGCCCGCGGCACGCCGGAAGTGCACGCGGCGGAGTAGGGCGGCTTACCACGTGTGTGGGGTGCGCGTCTGGCGCCTCATTGGTTCATCCGGTTTCGATCGCTCAACAAATTTCGGCAAGCGCTCGCAAGCGCGCCCCCGGCTTGCAATCATACGAGCCCAACCCATTCAGCGCGTCGTACTCCGTCGCGCTGCCGTTGCGGCGGGCATGATCACGCCGTGTCCGCGCGTCTTTTTCCGACATTCGCATTTGTCATCTCTTCGATTTGTTCGGCTGAATCCGACGTCCCGAGCCAAATTGCAAGCGGCTGCATGCGGCCGCGGATTTGGACCTCCTCGGGGCCGGCAAAGCCTCGCATCCTATCGTCGGGAGAGCCGGCCGCCACGACGACATCATCGCTGAAGACCATCTGCGCTTCCATTCGCTTAGCGACCTCAAGCAGCCGGCTCGCGACATTGACGATATCGCCCGTGGCGGTGATGTGCTGATGCGTCTCGGCGCCAAGCCGCGAGAGCACGACCACCCCGTAATGGACGCCTAATCGCATGCCGAGCTCATAGCCCTCGGGCAAGGTGAGACCGGCGATCCAGTCCTTCAATGTGCGCCCGAGACTGAGCGCCGCTTCGATCGCGCGCTGCGCATCGTCCGGACGCGGCGCGGGCAGGCCGAAGACCAGCATCGCGCCGTCGCCCATGAAGCTTTCGACGTAGCCGTTATAGCGCAGTGCCTCGTCTTCGATAATCGAGTGAAACTCTTTCAGGAAATCGCGCGTGCGCTGCGCGCCGAGCTGCTCGCTCAAGCCGGTGAAGCCGGAGAGATCGACGAACAGGATCGCCGCATTCTGTTGCACGGGCTCCAACAGAAACCGCGGATTTTTCGCAAGCGTATCGGTGATGGCCGGCGACTGGAAGCGCCGAAACGCTTCGCGCTGTACGCGCATGCGCCGTTTGCTGCGCTGCTCCAGCCAAAGCCGGAGCGAGCCGAAGGCGAGACCGGTCGGCAAGGTTGCCGCGAGCGGCAGGGCCATCGCCAGCCAGTAGTTTTTTGTGAACGCGAATATGACATTTGCCAGCCATGTAACGAGCGGCGCGAATGCGAGCGCAATGCCGAGGCTGATCCGCCGTAAGGATAAAGCAAGCACGGTGAGGATCGGCAGGAGCACGCTGGCAGCAAGATCGATGCGCCGCGTCGCGACATCGCGGACCAGTCCGCCGCCGCTCATGAGATGCGCGATCGCCGTCGCTTCGACCTCAACGCCGGGAAACAGCGGATCGAAGGCGGTCGCGAACGTATCCGCCGTGCCGATCGCGGACGCGCCGACGAGCACGATGCGGCCGCGCACCGCCTTGGCGCCGCCGCCATCGAGGACCGTCTGCGCGCTGATCGTGGGGATTGTGCCGCTTGGACCGTAAAAACGCAGGGGTAAGTGATAGCCGAGATCAACGGCGCTTAGTGCTGGGCCGATTCGAATGGCGTTTTCTTCGATCTCCGGATCGCGTCCTGCTGCGAGAGCACTGACGCGCAACGCGAAGCATGGGAAGAGCTCTGTGCCGGAGCGGATCAAGAGCGGCGCATATCGCGGTGTGCCGCCGTGATCGGCGGACATGTTGACGAGGCCGATCGCTCCGGCTTCGGCGATCGGTGAAACGGGTGTGACGATCTCATTTGCGACCGGCAGCGCGATCGAAAATCCAGCACCGAAATCAGTGTCGGAAAAAGCATCGCTCCGGGAGAAGAGCGCGACGGCGCCGATTACCGCATGCGCGCGGCGAATCGCATCGGCGAGCTGCGCGTCGGCATCGGCCGGTCCGCGGTCCAAGAACAGCATGTCGAGCGCGATCGCCTTCGCACCATCGTCTGCCAGCCGATTAACGAGCTGTGCCAGCAATGCGCGGGGTAGGGGATAAGAGCCGACCTTCCGCACCGTCGCGTCATCGATCGCCACAATGACGATGCCGTCGGGTGGCATGCGCTCGCCGGCAATGAGCAGGCGCCAGTCCGTCATTGGCGCCTCGACGCGGTCGAGGAGCGAGCCGCGCCCCTGCAGATGCCGGACCCCGAGAAATCCGCCCCAGCCCACCGCCACCACCACCGCCATCATGGCGACCGCAATCCGCCACGAGCGCAGGCGCTGGAACATCAGCGGCCGAAGCGAGCCATCAGTTTTTGCACGCGTTCTGCCGCCCAGACATGGGCGTCGAGCGGCTTGCCGGGGACGACGTCAGAGCCTTCGCCGGGTCCCAAAGTCGTGGATTCCGAAGTGCTGCGGTTGCGAACGCCGACGTTGCCGCGCGCGACGAAGACGTCGGTCTCCTCCTTCTCAACCTTCACGTCCACGACGTACCGCGTGCCGCGCACCGAGGCGATGGCATGCGGGGTGAGCACCTGGAAACCGCCGCGCCGGCCGGGCGGAACATCGATCAGCACCGCGCCGGCGCTCACCTCCACCTTGTTCTTGTCGACGACCCGGTATTTCGCGTCCCTCTCCGCCTCGATGTTGAGGCCGCTGCCACAGCGCAGCACCTGGCGTGGCGGATCGCTCAGCGCCTCGACCTTGCAGCCGGCGGGCGATTGCGCCTGCGCCGGCACGAGCGGCACGAGCGCCACGAGCGCGTACATGCCGAACGTCGCGCCGAGCCCAAAAACAGTCCGGAACATTGGCCGCCTCCCTCGTCCAAGCGCCAAGGTTGCGGCGGGACTATAGCACGGGCGGTGCGCTTCCCCTTACTGCGGCGGCTCGACGGCGACTCGCTCGGTCAGCGGCAGCTCGATCGTGCAGGTCAGCCCGTCCTTAGCGAAATCGAGCAAGGTCTGCGCCTTCAATTCATAGCTCAGCGTTTGCTCGAGCAGCTCGGTGCCGAAGCCGCGGCGCCTCGGCGCGCCATTCCCTTTCGGACCGCCGCTTTCCGCCCAGTGGAAGGTGAGACTGGAGGCGCCGTTCGCCTCGTTGATTTTCCAGCCAATCCGCACGCGCCCGTCGGATTTTGACAGCGCGCCGTATTTTACGGCATTGGTGGCAAGCTCGTGCACGGCAAGTGCGAACGTCTCCGCTGCTTTCGGCCGCAGATGGATCGGCGGTCCGGAAATCGTCGCCTGCTCGCCCTCGTGTGCGGCATGCGCAAGCAGTTCTTCCGCAACGAGCGTCGCCAGGTTGACGGCGACGCCCGGATCGCGCGTCACCGCCGCCTGCACGCGGCCGAAAGCGGCGAGCCGCCCTTCGAGATGCATGGCGTAATCGTCGACGCTCGTGCTCGATTCCCCCGTGCGGCGGGCGATCGCGCGCACGACCGCAAGCGTGTTGCGCACGCGATGCTGCAATTCGGCGAGCAGAAGCTTGTGGCGTTCCTGGGCGCGAGTCAGCGCGGTCACGTCAACGAACGTCACCACCAAACCGGCGATGAAATTGTCGACGCTGCGATAAGGCAGGACGCGCACGATATAGCGCGCCTTGGTGACGGGATCGTCGAGCGTGCGCTCGATGCTCGATAGCGTGCGCAGCACGCGGCGCACGTCCTCCTGCAATTCCTCGAGGGGAATGCGGGCTTTGATATGGGCGATCGGCCGGCCGATGTCGGTCTCGACGAGGTGGAAGATTTCCGTCAGCGCCGGGGTGAAGTTCATCACCTTGAGTTCGTTATCGAGAAACACGGTTGCGATTTGTGTGCTTTCGAGGAAATTCTTCAAATCGCTCGTCGCACGCGTCAATTCCTGGACGCGGTGGGCAAGCTCGCCGTTCACCGTCGTCAGCTCTTCGTTGACCGATTGCAGCTCTTCCTTCGAGGTTTCCAGCTCGTCGTTGGCCGATTGCAGCTCCTCATTCAGCGACTGGTATTCCTCATTCGAGGATTTGAGCTCCTCGTTCGTGCTCTCCAATTCCTCGATAGTCGATTGCAGGCGCTCACGTGTGATGCCGAGCTCGCTTTCGAGCCGCCCGACATGCTCGTCGCGCAGCTGCGATATGCCGGATGGATGCTCGGCAAGCGTGGCGTGAAGCGGGCCATCCTTGAAGACAATGACGAAGTTCTTGGCGCCGCCATTTGGATCCGGCAGAGGCTCGACGACGATGTCGACCACAATCTGATCGTCGTTCGTCCCGAGCTTCAGATTGTCGACGCGCACGGGATCGCCGGTTTCGGCCGCTTTCATGACCGCGGCGCGCATATCGAGTCGCAAATCGCGGTGGAGCAAAGCGAAGAGATCGAGACTGGCGAGGCCAGGGCTCGGCTCGAGATAGCGGCCCGTGCGGCCGGAGAAGTGCAGGACCTTAAAGTTCTCGTCGGTGATGACATAGGCCGGCGCGTAGCGCTCGGCGATGCGCTCGGCGCGGCGGGTCAGACCGAGATCGGAGCCGGAGCGCAGAGGCGCGGGCTCCAGACTGCCCGCCGCACGGCGCGGAGCAGACGTGATCGGAAAGTCGGGCAGCACCCGCGTGCCGGTCTCACGGCGGCGGAAAAGGCGTGAGCGGCGCTCGACCGGCTCGAACAGCTTCGGATGCCGGGTGACGTTCTCGGCATTGCCGAGGAAGAGATAACCATCGGGCCGCAGAGCGAAGTGGAACAGCGGAATGACGCGATCTTGCAGCTCCGTGTTCAGATAGATGAGCAGATCACGGCAGGAGATGAGATCGAGCCGCGAGAACGGCGCGTCGCGAATGACATTATGCGCCGAGAAGATGCACATTTCGCGCAGCTCCTTGGCGATCGCGTAGGTGTTGCCCTCCTTGACGAACCAGCGCGCGAGCCGCGCCGGCGAAACATCATCGACGATCGACGCCATGTAGCGGCCGACGCGCGCCGTGGCGAGCGCACGGCCATCGATGTCGGTCGCGAATATCTGCACATGCGGCTCGGTGCCGAACCGCTCCATGTGCTCACGCAGCAGGATGGCAATCGAGTAGGCTTCCTCGCCGGTGGCGCAGCCGAGAGTCCAAATGCGCAACTGATCGCCGGATGTCTTGCCTTCGAACAGCTTTGGGATGACGTGCTTTTCGAGTGCCTCGAATTCTCGGGCATCGCGGAAGAATTGCGTGACTCCGATCAGCAGGTCGTTAAAGAGGTTCTGCACCTCATTCGCGTCGGTGCGAAGCAAATCGATATAGTCGCCGATGCTTTCGGCTTGCGTCACCTGAATGCGCCGGGTCATGACACCGCCCGAAAGCAGGCGTTTTCTCGGTCTGCTGCGTGACACTCTGGAGCAAATGCAAATCCACTGCCGCATGATCCTGGAGCGGATCGCGCTCGAGCTCGCCGAGGGAAGGCCGCAACCTCAGCCGTAAAGCGCGGCGGCGATCGCCTCCGGCGGGACGGGCTTCTCGCAGTGCTTGATGCGGGAATAGCGCTCCGGAACGGCGCTCTTGTCGTAGCCGCTGGCAAAAACAAAAGGCACGCCGCGGCCGGCGAGCTCGTCGGCGACGGGATAGACCATCTCGCCGTGAAGGTTAATGTCGAGGACGGCGGCGTCGATATGTGAATTGTTGTAGACGAGCGCGAGAGCGTCCTCCAGCGAGCCGGCCGGGCCGATCACCTCCGCGCCGCTCGCCTCGAAGGTGCGGACGAGGAGGACGCGCCGGCCGGCGAGGGACTTCGTAGCGAAGGACTTGGCGGCGAGGGACGTGGCGGCGAGGGACTTGGCTTTGTCCAGCATTGTCTGTGCCGTGCCTTGTCTATGGCAACGCACGCGGCGCTGCGAAGTTCGGGCTGAGCGCACCCGGAGCCGCGCTGGTTTGTTGTGATAAGGGGTTCCGAACATCTCGGACGCAGTAAAGCTGAGGTGATAAGATGGGGCGCGGGCGCTCGCCCCGGGAGTAACGCGACGAAATGGCCGAGGCTGCTCTGAACCGGCTCATCCGAAGGCTGGAAGTCGATACGACGCCTCTCGCGCGGGATGAGAAGGACGCGATTCTGCGCCTGCCGATCAGCATCAAGGACGTCCGCGCCGATACCGACATCGTGCGCGAGGGCGACCGGCCGACGCAATGCTGCCTCGTCATTGAGGGCTTCCAGTGCCGCTACAAGATGCTGCCGGACGGCGAGCGCCAGATCCTGTCGTTTCACGTGGCCGGCGACATTCCCGATCTGCAGAGCCTGTTTCTGCAGACAATGGACCATTCGCTCGGTGCGATCACGCCGAACAAGGTCGGGTTCATTGCCCACGAGCCATTGCGCGAGCTCATTCATCAGCAGCCGACGGTCGCGGAGCGGCTCTGGCGCGTCACGCTGATCGACGCCGCGATCTTCCGCGAATGGATTTCCAATGTCGGCAGCCGCGATGCCTACACGCGTATCGCCCATCTCATCTGCGAGCTCTACGTGCGGCTGCGCGCCGTCGGGCTGACCAACGGCACGAGCTTCGACTGCCCGGTGACGCAGACCGAAATCGCCGACGCGACGGGTTTATCGACCGTGCATGTCAACCGCAGCATTCAGCAGATGCGCGCCGACCGGCTGATCGTGTGGGAGCGCGGCGTGTGCAAGATCCCCGATTTCGGCGCGCTGCAAGAAGCCGCGATGTTCGAGTCGGGTTATCTGCACATGCAGACGGGCGGCATCGCGGCGGAATGAGCTTGCGGCGAGGCGGGCGCGTTTGGAGCGGCGCAATGATGCGCTATTTCCTCGCCGCAATCGGCGCGGCCATTGTCATTTGCGAGGCTGCTATGGCACAGCCGATCACGCCGCCGATGAGCGGGATCACGTCGCGCAACGATTTTGCGACCGAGGCCGAGGCGAAGCGCCATTGTGGTGGCAGGGCGATCGTGTGGGTCGTTGCGTCCGAGCGCGTCTATTATGCGAAGGGCGACGCGGGCTACGGCCGCGCGGGGGAGGGCGCCTATATGTGCGAGGACGAAGCCAGGGGCGACGGCAATCGCCGCGCCGGGAAGGGGCGGCGTTAGGCGGTTGCGCCGGCGCTCGCTACCGGTATTGCGCGATGAGATCGCGCGCGATCGTCTCGTTGCCGCGCGCGGTGTAATGAGAATCCCCCCAGATGAACAGATCGCGCAGAAAGTCCGGATGGCGGCGCTTGTACTCGAATAAAGCCGAAAAGTGATTGAAGAAAAGCCCGCATTTATTCTCGCACCAATCGCGCCAAATCATCACCTGGCGAGAGTTTTCACTGTCGTAGAGCAGCTGTTGCGGCCAGGGATAGACGCCGACCGACAGAGGAATGTGGCGCTCGGAAAGCAGCGCGTAGAGCTTGTCCCATCTCCGCCTTTGCCCGGGCGATTCCACCCTCCACGCCCAAGCCGTCGTAGCACGGAAGGTTCGACTCGTAGGTCCAGGCGCCACGCGCGAAGTCCTTTCCGTAGACCTGCCCGGGCAAGGTCAGGACGGCTTGCCGTCCTTGCCGGTGCGGTAGGTGGTCGCCTCCTCCTGGATATCGGAAATGTCGATGTAGACGATGACCTCGTCCGTTTGTAATCCCATTTCGATGAGATATTTCGTCTTGGCATAATAGACCGACGGCGCGTAACCGCTGACGCCGCCATTCAGCACTTCGAGCTGCGGAAAAGCCGCGGCGAAGCGCCCGACGAAACTCTCTTCGTAGGCAACGCCGAGCGCCTCGGTGAACGAGTCGCCCATGAACAGCACTCGCTTGCGGTCGGAGCGCAACGGCACTTCGTCGAAGCGGCCCGCCATTGCCATCGAGTCCGCGATGCGCGAAATAGCGCCTTTCGCCAAAAGCAAGTTCAGGGTGGCAAATCCCATTTACGGGCACACGCTCGCTCCCAATTTCGTCGGCGAGGATGCGAGCGAGTTCGTGAAGATTTTGGTCGTGATGAACCCCCCAGACATCCTCGCCGGAGAAATTGGGAGCGAGTGTGTGCCCGTAAATGGGATTTGCCACCCTGAACTTGCTTTTGGCGAAAGGCGCTATTTCGCGCAT
>DATAOB010000119.1:0-22557 GCA_036265935.1 Beijerinckiaceae bacterium | reverse complement strand
GCAGGTCGGGTGGGCCTCGGCAGGACCTTATCTCATCGCGTCGCTGGCAATGATCCTGTCGGGGAGAATTCTGGATCGCACGGGCGCACACGTCCCCTATCTTGTGATTGCTTGTCTGCTCTCGGCGGCTGGTTTCGCTTTCTCGGTTCTCTACGATGCGCTCTTTCCGGCATTGACTGGCCTCACAATCGCGCTTGCAGGCCTCGGTGCTGCTCGGCCGGCGTTCTTCAGTATTCCACCACGATTCCTTACCGGCATGGCAGCGGTAGGAGGCCTGGCAGTCATCAATTCCGCTGGTAATTTAGGAGGTGTTGCCGGCCCGTTTATTATCGGATGGCTGAAGGACACAACTGGCTCATTTGTGGTTGGTCTTTACAGCTTGGCGGGCGCACTGGCCCTCGCAGCCCTGCTCACCTTCCTTCTCGCGGCGTCTTCCAGAGGATGGCGTCTCCGTAATGAACCGGCGGGATGAGCTTCGTAAAGCGGCGAGCTCGTATGGCGAGCTCGTATAAAGAATCGGCATATGGGCTACTTGTTGTCGCAACTGAGGGGGCCTGGGATCCCTGCTCCAAAGCTGCCATTCCGTTCACGGCCAGCTTCGCTCGTTCCGCTTCGCGCCCACACCTTTCATCCAGGCTCGTGAGCAGCTGCGATTTTGAGGTGAACTAGGCGAGGAAGCTTGGTCATTGATAGCTCTGAAACGGCCTTGCTCGATGTGCGGCGTCACTGGACGTTCTTCTGGCGTGGGCGCAGAGTGTACTTTACCAACGCAGGCGGGAAACGCCCCGCCGTCGCGGAGAGCGCCATGAGGCATGCGTTCCTCCACCATCCTCGGCATCGTGAGAAAAGCGGGCCCATCAGTCACCGACACGGCAACGTCTCGGAACTTTACGGAAGATCTACGGTCATTCGTTCCCCGCCGGTCAATCGCCCCACACACTTTATGAGCTGTTGGAAATGTCCGGCTCACATACGGTCAGCGATTTGCATGTTGCGATGCTTCAGCAGAACTACGACGATGGCTTGCTCGAACGTAAGGTCAAGAAGGTTCTCTGCCGGAAGTGACCGGCTCCGAGAGATGCTGCTCCTGGTCCTGTTTCTCTCTGCGGTGCCAGGCTCAGCACGCGCGCAGTTGGTCGAGCAAGACGTTTTCATTACCCCTTCCTATGACGTTGAATGTACGTTCGCGCAGTCCGGCGGCCCTGAGCTTTCCTGCGACCGCTTCGGTGAAAGGCACCTGCGCCTCGTTCTTGGTCCGACGGGGCATGCACATATCTTAACCGTTTCATCCGCTGAGGGATGCTGTTCGACTGAGAAGGTTTTGGAGCCCGGAATGACTTGGTCACAAGGGCCATTTGTCTGCCGATACGCGCGCAATGACCTGACTTGCGAACGAGAACGACACGGTTTTCGCATCGGGAAGAAGGTCGTAGTGGCATACTGAAGAACCGGCGACGGGCCGCCGGGCCGCTTTTTCGATAGAGATCTACTTTGGGTCAGAACCAGGGGTGGCCGAATGAGGCGGGGAGATTCCGAGAGAGCCGCCCGGCATTTCCGAATTGGAGATAGTGGCCCGTCTAAAACGCTTCGGGATTGTGCGGCAAAGGCCGGACATTTGAAAAGTGCGACCGGAGACGGAGGCGCCATTGGCGCATTGGGTTGCCCGGAAATGCCGAATTTTCGGTCTCCTCACGAAATTACTTTGCGCAAAGCCCCGGAGTTCCGGGGCTTTTCTTCCGGAGACCGGAGATTGCCGAATTACCCCGACTGCGTGGCTGGGGCGGGAGGATTCGAACCTCCGTATGGCGGAATCAAAATCCGCTGCCTTACCGCTTGGCGACGCCCCAGTACGCGCCACAGGAATCTCGGGTCCCACGGCGCGGCGGACCATAGTGGCCGCACGCTTACGCCGCAACCCCGCGGATCAGAGTTTACGCAGCGCCACTTCCTCTATGCGATGCGTGATGCCCTTCGTCAGAATGAGGCTCGCGCGCGGCCGCGTCGGGAGGATGTTCTCGTGCAGATTCCTGAGATTCGTGCGCGTCCAGATGCCGAGCGCGGTTTCCTCCGCATCCCTGTCGGACAAATCCGCATATTTGCGGAAGTAGGAGCGCGGATCGCGAAACGCGGTTTCGCGCAGCCGCATGAAGCGCGAGACATACCAGCGCTGCAGCGCCTCTTCGGCAGCATCCAGATAAACTGAGAAGTCGAAAAAATCGGAGACGAACGAAACGTCCTTGCCGCCCTTCCCCGGTCGGCTGGGCAACAGTACGTTGATGCCCTCGAAAATCAGAATGTCGGGACGATCGACCATGACATATTGGTCCGGCACGATGTCGTAGGTCAGGTGCGAGTAAACCGGCGCCTTGACGTTGCGATGGCCGGCTTTCACTTCCCAGAGAAAGCGGATCAGCGCGCCCTGGTCGTAGCTTTCCGGGAAGCCCTTTTTGTCCATCAGGCCTTCGCGCTCCAGCACGGCATTCGACAGCAGAAAGCCATCCGTCGTAACAAGATCGACCTTCGGCGTGTTCGGCCAGCGCGCCAGTAACGCCTGCAAAACGCGTGCGGTCGTCGACTTGCCGACCGCAACCGAGCCGGCAATGCCGATAATATACGGCATCTTGCCGCCGTCTTCGGCGCCAAGGAAACGCTGCGTCGCCTTGAACAGTCCTTGGGTTGCCGCGACGTAAAGCGCGAGCAGGCGCGACAGCGGCAAATAAATTGCAATCACCTCTTCGACAGAAATCGGATCGTTGATCGATTGCAGCTTGGTGAGATCATCGACCGTCAGCGTCAGCGGCGTGTCGGCCCGCAACCGCGCCCACTCGGCGCGGGTGAAGCGCCGGTACGGGGAAAGCGTCGGCTCGCGAACGGCTGGTGCGATCTCGTTCATGCGCCTCTTGCGTGTTCAGCCGGCGCGTCCGGCTTTTTCGGCGTGGCCGGACTGGCCGGTGCGTTTCTCCATCTCCGCCATCACCTCGTCCACGGAGATATCCCGCGTCTTAAGCAAGACAATAAGGTGGTAGAGGACGTCGGCCGCTTCCTCCACGAGGGCGGTGCGGTCCTCTTCCATCGCCGCCACCACCACCTCCACCGCCTCTTCTCCAAATTTTTTCGCGGCGCGGGCGGGGCCGGCGTTCAGCAGCGACTTCGTGTAGGACTGCTCGGCCGTCGAGCCAGCGCGGGCGGCGATGATGGCGGCAAGATCGTCCAGGGTGAAGCGGCTCATCGGTCGGCCTCGCTTGTCGTGCGCACATGCAGGCCGGCGCGGCGCATATGGTCCTTCGCCTCGGCAATGGTGAATGTCCCGAAGTGGAAGATCGAGGCGGCAAGCACGGCCGCGGCATGGCCGTCGCGAACGCCTTCGACGAGATGGTCGAGCGTGCCCACGCCGCCCGAGGCGATCACCGGAACCCGCACCGTGTCGGAAATCGCTCGCGTAAGTTCAAGATCGAAGCCCTTCCCCGTCCCGTCGCGGTCCATAGAGGTCAGCAAAATTTCGCCGGCGCCGCGACCGACGACCTCGCGCGCATAATCAACCGCATCGATGCCGGTCGGATTGCGGCCTCCGTGAGTGAAAATCTCCCAGCGCCCCGGCCCGATGTTCTTTGCATCGATCGCCACCACGATGCACTGGCTGCCGAATTTCTCCGCGCCTTCACTGACGATCTTGCGATCGGCAGCTGCCGCGGAATTGATCGAAATCTTGTCGGCGCCTGCAAGCAGCAGCTGACGAATATCTTCGATGCTGCGCACCCCGCCGCCGACCGTCAGCGGCATGAAACAGGCTTCCGCGGTTCGCTGTACCGCATCGAGCAATGTCCCGCGACCCTCGTGACTTGCCGTAATATCGAGAAAGCAGAGTTCATCGGCGCCTGCGGCATCATAGGCGATGGCGCTTTCGACGGGATCGCCGGCATCACGAAGATTGACAAAATTGACGCCCTTCACCACGCGTCCCTCTTTCACGTCTAGGCAGGGTATAACGCGCGATTTAAGCATGCGCGCGGCTCTTGATCAGTTCTAGTGCTTCCGCCGGATGGAGCCTGCCATCATATAACGCACGCCCGACAATCGCACCGGCGAGCGGTGCGCAGTCCGGCTCCAGCAGGCGCTGGATATCGGCGAGAGAGGCAAGACCACCCGAGGCGATGACCGCAATTTTTGTCGCGTTCGCCAGCGCCAGCGTTGCCTCGATATTCAATCCCTTCATCACGCCGTCGCGCGAGATATCGGTGTAGATGATGGCCGCGACGCCCGCATCTTCAAATCGCCGGCCGAGATCGATCGCCGATATTTGCGCGGTCTTCGCCCAGCCTTCTATCGCGACCTGTCCATTACGCGCGTCGATGCCGACCGCCATGCGGCCGGGATAAAGCCGTGCGGCTTCGCGCACGAGATCGGGATCACGCACTGCCGCGGTGCCGATAATCGCGCGCTCCACGCCCTTTTCAAGCCAGCGCTCCACCGTACGTAAATCGCGAATGCCGCCGCCGAGCTGCACGGGGATGGACACAACGTCGAGGATCGCCTTGACGGCATCTGCATTGACCGGCTTCCCGGCAAAAGCGCCATCGAGATCGACGAGATGCAGATATTCGAAACCCTGCCGCTCGAAGGTCAGCGCCTGTTCGGCAGGATTGTCGTTAAAGATTGTCGCCTGCGTCATATCGCCTTGGACGAGACGTACGCAGCGGCCATCCTTGAGATCTATCGCCGGAAGCAGGATCATGGACGCCATTGCAGAAAATTGCGCAGCAGCGCGAGGCCGAGCGTCTGGCTCTTTTCCGGATGAAATTGCGTGCCAATGAGATTGGCGCGTCCGACGATCGCCGTCAGCGCGCCGCCGTGATCGGTTTCAGCGATCAGCAGATCCGCAGAAGACGGCTTCAAATGAAACGAGTGCACGAAATAAGCGTGCAATCCGTTCTCGCCGGTCGCGATCCCGTCGAGCAGCTTGTGATCACGCCGAACACTCAGCGTGTTCCAGCCCATATGCGGAATTTTCAAAGTTTTGTCGGCTGGCTCGATCGCGACGACATCGCCGGAAATCCAGTCGAATCCGTTCGTGACCTGATGTTCGAGGCCCCGTGTTGCCATGAGTTGCATACCCACGCAAATGCCGAGAAAGGGCTTGCCCTTTTCGATGACCGCTTCGTTCAGCACCTCGATCATGCCACCGACCGCATCGAGGCCACGGCGGCAATCAGCAAAAGCGCCGACACCAGGCAGCACGATGCGCTCGGCCCGGCGTACGTCTTCGGGATCGCTAGTCAGGCGGATTTCAGCGCTGGTACCGCTTTCGCGCGCGGCGCGCTCCAGCGCCTTATGCGCCGAATGCAGATTGCCGGAGCCGTAATCGACGATTGCGACGCTCATTACGCCTCCGCATCCGGAAAAATCCCGATGAACCGCTCGCGGGTTGTGGGTGTAATCGCCGCTGGTGTAACGGGCCGGAATAGCGGCTCGTTTGGCCGGCGTGCGCGGTCAAAAGCAGCTAGCCAGCGCGGATAAAAAATCCGTTCCGCATCATCGCGACTGTCGGTCGCAACGATATCGGCAAGCTCGTAGCCGCGTCGGCGCAGGCCGGCGCTGCGCAACATGCCACCCTCGAGGCCAAGAAATACGTCGATGGCCACCAGACTCCAGAACACGGCCCAACCGGAGAGCCCGAGCCAATAAGAGCCGCCCCAAAGCGAAAGAGCGGCCGCGAGCCAGCCAAGTAAGGCAAGCCAAAGCTGGTGCCGGAGCAGCCAGAGCGGCCCGAAGAAAAGCGCGCCCCAAGAAAAACTGTCGCGCACGAACGCGCACCGATCGGCAGCTGCGACTTGATCGCCGACATTCGTCGGCGCGTGAACCGCGAAAATGGTCATCGATCAGCTCTTGCCGTTATCACAGCGATCCCTTGGTCGAAGGTATCTCGCCCTTGCGACGCTCGTCGATTGCGATTGCGGCGCGTAACGCGCGCGCCACGCCCTTGAAGCACGATTCGGCGATGTGATGACTGTTTGCGCCATACAGCGTCTCGATATGCAGCGTGATGCCGGCGTTCATTGCGAAAGCTTGAAAAAATTCGCGCACCAGCTCGGTGTCGAAATCACCGATTTTCGGTGCAGTGAACTCGGATCTGAACACTAGAAATGGCCGACCGGAAATATCGATAGCGACACGCGTCAGCGTCTCGTCCATGGGCAGATGCACGTCGGCATAGCGGCCGATGCCTTTGCGCTCGCCGAGCGCCTCACGGACTGCCTGGCCGAGCGCAATTCCCGTGTCTTCGACAGTATGGTGCATGTCGATGTGGATGTCGCCCTTCGCCTTGACTTCGAGATCGATGCCGGAGTGGCGGGCGATCTGATCCAGAATATGATCGAAGAAGCCGATGCCGGTCGAAATGCGCGCCGTCCCGGCTCCGTCGAGGCCGACGTTGACCGTAATCTCCGTCTCGTTCGTCTTGCGCGTGATGGTGGCGCGGCGCATGGGATCGCTTCAAAGGGGAAATGAGCCGGGCTTCTAGCAAGCCACCCGCCTTATGGCCACCCTTGCCGCGGGTTATAGTGACCTTGCAACGGCATCGCCGGGGTCATAGATCGAACCCCGGCGCGGGTTCAGCGGGATTTTGATGCAAACGGACGGGCGTCCTCAGGACGCATACCAGGACCAGTGGCACGCGACCACGATTATACTCGTCCGCAAGGGCGGCCGAACTGTCATCGGTGGCGACGGCCAGGTCAGCCTCGGGCAGACGATCATCAAAGGTAATGCCAGAAAAGTCCGCCGGCTCGGCAAAGGCGGCGTGATTGCGGGTTTTGCCGGGGCGACCGCGGACGCTTTCGCCCTCTTCGAGCGTCTAGAGGCCAAGCTCGAGCAGTACCCCTCGCAGCTCCTGCGCGCCTGTGTCGAACTTGCCAAGGAGTGGCGCACTGACCGGTATCTGCGCCGGCTCGAGGCGATGATGCTGGTCGCGGATCCCGAGGCGGCGCTGGTGCTTACCGGCACGGGCGACGTGCTGGAGCCGGAGACCACATCCGAAGGCAGCGCCATGGCGATCGGCTCCGGCGGCAATTATGCACTTGCCGCCGCGCGCGCGCTGCTGCCGATGGAGCTCGACGCCGAGGCGATCGCCCGCCGCTCGCTGGAAATTGCCGCCGACATTTGCGTCTACACCAACCGAAACGTCGTCATCGAGACAATCGCTTCGAAGTGAGCTTGCGGCGCGTTCATTATCATCAGGAAAGACTCACTAGCAAAAATGGCTGATTTTTCTCCGCGCGAGATCGTTTCCGAGCTCGATCGCTATATCGTTGGGCAAAATGACGCGAAGCGCGCCGTTGCGGTGGCTTTGCGCAATCGCTGGCGCCGGCTGAAGCTCGAGGGCGCGATGCGCGAAGAGGTGCTGCCCAAAAATATCCTGATGATCGGCCCAACCGGCTGCGGCAAGACCGAGATTTCGCGACGGCTGGCGAAACTTGCCGATGCGCCGTTTCTCAAGGTCGAGGCGACGAAATTCACCGAGGTCGGCTATGTCGGCCGCGACGTCGACCAGATCGTGCGCGATCTGCTCGAGGTCGGCATCACACTGGTCAAGGAGCGCGGCCGCAAGGATGTGCAGGCACGCGCGCAGTTGGCAGCGGAAGAAAGGGTGCTGACGGCGCTTGTTGGCCCGAATGCCTCACCGGCGACGCGCGATTCCTTCCGCAAGAAGCTGCGCTCCGGCGAACTCGACGACAAAGAGATCGAGATCGAAGTCGCGCAATCCAGCCCATCGATGCCGATGTTCGAACTGCCCAACATGCCAGGCGCATCGATCGGCGCAATCAACATCAACGACCTCTTTACGAAATCTTTCGGCGCGCGAACCAAAATTCGCAAGACCCTGGTGAAGGACGCCTATGAGCCGGTTGTCGCCGAAGAATCCGAGAAGCTGATGGACCAGGAGCAGGTCGTCCACGAGGCGATTCGCGATGTCGAGAATAACGGCATCGTCTTTCTCGATGAGATCGATAAGATTTGCGCCAAGGGTGCGCGCTCCGGCGCCGATGTCTCACGCGAAGGCGTGCAGCGCGATCTCCTGCCGCTGATCGAGGGAACGACGGTTGCGACGAAGCACGGATCGGTGAAGACCGACCACATCCTGTTCATTGCCTCCGGCGCCTTTCACGTCTCGAAGCCCTCGGATTTGCTGCCGGAATTGCAGGGCCGCTTACCGATTCGCGTCGAGCTTGCGTCGCTTGATGAAAACGATTTCCGCCGCATTCTGACGGAGACGGAAGCAAGTCTCATCAAGCAATACGGGGCGCTGCTCGAGACCGAGGGCGTCAAGCTGACCTTCACGCCGGACGGAATCGACGCGATCGCACGCATTGCCGTGCAGGTGAATACGGCGGTGGAAAATATTGGGGCACGACGTCTACAGACGGTGATGGAGCGTGTACTCGACGAGATTAGTTTCGCCGCGCCGGATCGCGGCGGCGATACGGTGACGGTCGATGCCGCTTATGTCGAATCGCGCATCGGTGATCTTGCTAGAAACGCGGATCTGAGCCGATTCATACTATAGCGCGGATTTACTAGAGCTCGCCGAACATCCGCTGTGCTTCGCGCGTGTGCTCACGTCAGGCCGCCCGCATCAGCAGTTTGGTCACCTGCCAGCCGCCGACGTTCAGCGTCAAGGATGCGCCGATGCGCACCGTTTTGTCCGGGTCTTTGCCCGCAGCGCGGCATAATTGCCGCGCGATTCTCTTGACTCTTCCTTCGTCGGTCATCGACTTCGTGCCTGTGCGTGAACTCGCCGGGAGTACGCGCACCTGCAGTAAACGGTTTCGCATTCGAAGCAGGGATAGATATGTGACCTTAAGAGGCGGCTAACGCGTCCCAATCTAAGCGCGCCTCCCCGCGATGCAGAGCCTCGGCCTGCGGCGTAAATGCGCCATTCTCGCCATGCAGGACGAGCGCTGGGGCCACCGTAAGCGGCGTGCGCCGGCCTTTTAATCCCCGGACGAGAATGCGTGTCGCCGGACGGTTGTCGCTCGGGTGGATTGGCAGAAGCACGAGCGCGCCGACAGCGATCGAAAGCGATTGCAGGATTTCGGCAAGCGCATCGGCGCGGTGAATCATCAAGAACGTGCCGCCGGACTTAAGCAAAGCGAGGCAAGCGTGTATCCATGCCACAAGGCCGCCGGCACCGATCACATGCGCTTTCGCTTTGTCGGCATCGGGCGAGATGCGCGCCTTGTCTCCCGAGAGAAACGGCGGGTTTGTGAGTACGAGGTCAGCCGACGCGGGCTCGAGGCCCGCCGCCCGGCAGAAATCCGGCGAGAGCAGATCGGCATGTGCCACGAAGGCGCGGCCGTCGAGCCGATTGGCGGCGACATTGGCGCGGGCGAGCGCCGCTAGCGCGGATTCGCGCTCGAGCAGCGCGATGCGCAAGCCGGGCGCGGCCAAAGCCGCCGCGAGTCCCACGGCGCCGACTCCCGCGCCAACGTCGATGGCGAGCCCGGATGCGGTCGCCGGAACGCTGGCGGCGAGCAGGACAGTATCCGTGCCGGCCCGGTGCCCAGAGGAGGGCTGATAGAGCCGCAAGCGGCCGCCGAGAAAGGCGTCCGCAGTATCCGGCGCCAGGTCAGCCACCCCGAAGCTCTCGGCCGAGCCCGGCCGCCACGAGCAGCCGCCGCGAGCGTGTAAGGTCCTCATCCGGAACCAGAACCCGCCGCGGCAGAAAGCCGACCGAGCCCTCAAGCGAACTCATATGCTCATCTGCAACAAAGACGTGGATGTCGTCTTCGGCGAGCAGCGCGCGCACGGCCGAGATCAGCACGAGATCGTTGGTGCGCAGGAGTTCGACCATTCGGTTGTTCTACCACGAACGGGATGCCACAATGATGCCGTAATGTAACTCCTGCGACACAGGTGTCATGAAACTGCACCAGATGGCTTGCCCCGCATTGCTTCCCCGCCGATTCGGCCGCATCGTGCTCATGGGCTTCTTGCCCAATCCTCCCAGACTTATCGGCCGTCTTCACAGGGCGGCCGTTTTTCTTTCGGCTTCTGCGGCGTCGTCGGATGGCGTAGAAGCCAAGAATGCACCTGGCTTCGAACGTCGTCGTGCTGGTCGCGATCTGCGTCGTCTTTGTGGCGCTGCTCCTTGGGCTTGCCAACATGCTGCGTGGCGGCAGCGCCAACGCCTCGCAAATGTTCATGCGCTGGCGCGTCGGATTGCAATTCGTCGCCCTCCTCATCATCCTCACAGTCCTGTATTTCCGCGGCTAAGCCCTTGGTCCGGCTCAACAAAATCTACACCCGCAGCGGCGACGACGGCACAACAGGTCTGGCATCTGGGAAACGTCGGCGCAAGGATGACCTGCGCGTCGCCGCCTACGGCACGGTCGACGAGGCCAACGCCGCGCTCGGCCTCGCCCGCCTCTCGACCGCCGCCGACCCCGAGCTCGACCCGATGCTCGCCCGCCTCCAGAACGACCTCTTCGACCTCGGCGCCGACCTCGCGACGCCGCCCGCTGAGGCCCCCCTGCCCTATGAGCCCCTGCGCATCACGCAGACCCAAGTCGACCGGCTGGAGCGCGAGATCGACCGGCTCAACGCCGATCTCGCGCCCTTGCGCTCCTTCGTCCTGCCCGGCGGCACGCCGGCCGCCGCCGCGCTGCACCTCGCCCGCACCATCGCGCGCCGGGCCGAGCGGCTGATGGTGGCGCTCGCCGCCACGGAGCCGGTAGGCGCCCCGGCGCTCAAATACGTGAACCGCCTCTCTGACTTCCTGTTCGTCGCCGCCCGCTACGTGAACCACAAGGCGGAGGGGGAAGGCGGCGGCGACGTCCTCTGGGTGCCGGGGAAGAATAGGTAGACAGCGCGCTCTCCGCCCCACATTCCCGAAGCCGAGAAGCGGCATCGGGGACCCAGAGCAATGCGCGTCTCCCCCTGGACCACTGGATCGCACTTCGTGCGTCCGGGGATGTGGCGAACGGCGCGCAAGGCTGCCCCACCCTCTCCCGCGAGGGAGTTCGCGCCGAACAATGCGCTAATCAGGGATTTGTTGCCGCCCATGCGGGGATTGGCTGCCACGCTTGCCATCGCCGCCGCTGCAGGCCGGGCCATATCAATCGCACGACCCACAACAGCGGTAAGACCAGCACAAAAACGGCGATCCCTATGCCGAACCCCCAGCCGGCAGGTAGTGGAGCGGCGGCAAGGCGCGGCCAGAAAAACCAAGCCAAGAAAAGCGCTTCAGCAATGTAGAGCGGCGTCGACGTGAGTCCCGGATTCGGCCGATAGCCGATTGCATAGAGCAGCACATGCGAGATGAGCGTGTCAGAGAGACGTGCGCCGATCAAAGCGCCCAATGCGAAAGCGGTGAGGCCGGCACCAAGCAAACCTGTGATCCCGACAAATCCGATGACAAAAAGGATCAGTGTCAGAAGAACAGTAAATATCGCGAAGCCCACACGATCCGGAAGCTGAGTCCCGACGATCGCGCCGAAATTGCGCCACAGCGGCGCGCCCGCGTCCTTCCATTCTTGCAGGGTATGACAAAGCGTGATCGCGAAATCGACCGCGACAAGGACGACAACGAACAGCGTGGAATTCGCCGCTTCGGCCACGCGACACCTCGCCGGTTCCTCATGCCGCTGTCTATTCAGCGCGTCTTAAATCCCCGCTTTCCACGTTGTCCACAGCGTGACTCACGCCGCGGGAGGCGCTTTCAGCGTCGAAAGCGCCTTCGAGCTGATGGAGATCGGGTCGTCATGGCCGCTCGTCGCAAGCCGGATGATCAGGCGCGCCAGCCGCGTGTCGAGCCGCGGCGGCCAGATGTGAGCGAAGTCGCTGTCGTCGAGTCCCAAATGACTAATAGCGGCAAAGTAGGCTTCCCGTGCTAAACCTTGTTTCTCCGGCTCGAGAACGCTTCCTAAATCGTGCACAACAGACTGACGCATAACGACCATCCTCTGATCGCCCTCAGCACCCGGCATGTCCTCCCCAGGGAAGGGTCTCATTGCGGTCAGCGCTCCGCAAGCGCCTCCGGCTCCTCGGCGGTGTCACATCTGGGGGCGACACGGTGTTTCCGAGCGCTTGCTTGCAGATGCTTCTTTAAAGGTGGCGGGCGCGAATGGCTCTCGAACCACTCATCGGCGGCGCGATCGGCGCGCTCCTCGATCGAGCTGATCGAGCTCCAGCGCTCGTCGTCGAGCTCAATGCGTTTTTCGTGCATCGCAAGGTCGCTGAAATGAAAAACGAGACGAGCGAGCGGAATGCCCCGAACGCGGCCGGTTTTGCAACGGGCCGCCTGCAAGCTTTCGCGGCAATCCCCGCAATTCACTCCGCGACGCCGCGGGATCGGCGGCTGGCTCAGCACGGCAGGCCGGCGGGCCGGCGACTTGAAAAGCGGACGGGCTCAGCGTCTAAGAGGCGCAACAGGAGTTGCCCATGTCGAGCTCAGCCTTGCGCGCCCGCCCCTCCTCGCCGGCGCGGAACGACCTGCAAAGCTTTTGGCTGCCGTTCACCGCCAATCGCGCCTTCAAGCAGCGGCCGCGCCTCATCGCCCGCGCCAAGGACATGCATTATTACACGCCGGAAGGCCGGCCGATCCTCGATGCGACGGCGGGCCTGTGGTGCTGCAATGCCGGGCACAATCGCCAGCCGATCGTCGCGGCGATCCAGGCACAGGCGGCCGAGCTCGATTTCGCCCCTACCTTTCAATACGCGCATCCGAGCGCATTCGAGGCGGCGTCTCGACTCGCCGAACTTGCGCCCGGCGATCTCAACCAGGTGTTCTTCTGCAATTCCGGATCGGAAGCGGCGGACACCGCGCTGAAAATCGCGCTCGCCTACCATAACGTCCGCGGCGAAGGTGCGCGCCAGCGGCTGATCGGCCGCGAGCGCGGCTATCACGGCGTCGGTTTCGGCGGCATTTCCGTCGGCGGCATGGTCAACAACCGCAAATTCTTCGGCACGCTGCTCGCCGGCGTCGATCATCTGCCGGCGACATACGATCGGGAGCACCAGGCCTTCTCACGCGGCGAGCCGGATTGGGGCGCTCACAAAGCCGACGAATTGGAGCGCATCGTTGCGTTGCACGATGCCTCGACGATCGCCGCCGTGATTGTCGAACCGATGTCGGGCTCGACCGGCGTCTTGCCGGCACCGAAGGGCTATCTGCAGCGGCTGCGCGCAATCTGCGACAAGTACCGCATCCTTTTGATCTTCGACGAGGTGATCACCGCGTTCGGACGGCTTGGACACGCGTTCGCGGCGGAGCGCTACGGCGTCGTGCCCGACATGATCACGTTTGCCAAAGGTGTCACGTCGGGCGCGGTGCCGATGGCCGGCGTGATCGTCCGCGATCACATCCACGACGCCTTCATGTCGGGGCCCGATCACGCGATCGAGTTCTTCCACGGCTACACATATTCCGCGCATCCGCTTGCCTGCGCGGCGGCGGTCGCGACGCTCAACGTCTACCGCGACGAGCGATTGTTCGAGCGCGCGAGGAATTTGGAGCCGGTCTGGGCCGACAAATTCCACACGCTGCGCGGCTTGCCGAACGTGCTCGATGTGCGCACGATCGGACTTGTCGGCGCAGTCGACCTTGCGGCCAAGCCCGACGCGGTCGGCGCGCGCGGCTTCGAGGCGATGGAGCGCGCCTTCCATGACGAGGGCCTGATGGTGCGCGTCGCCGGCGACACGATCGCGGTGTCGCCGCCGCTGATCGTCACTGAGGCGCAGATCGACGAGATCGTGCAGAAGCTCGGCAACGTGCTGAAGAAGGTGGGCTGAGTCTCTTTCGCGGGAGACGCGCAGCACGGCTATGAATAAACCGAGCAAACCCGTTTCCCTGAAGCCGCAATTGCCGCGCGGCTTCGTCGATCGCGGACCGCAGGAAATCGCCGCGGTCGAGCGTATGCTTGGCGTCATTCGCGAGACGTATGAGCTCTATGGGTTCGAGGCGGTGGAGACGCCGTTCATCGAGTTTACCGACGCGCTCGGCAAATTCCTGCCGGACCAGGACCGGCCGAACGAAGGCGTGTTCTCGTTCCGCGACGATGACGAGCAATGGCTGTCGCTGCGCTACGATCTGACTGCGCCGCTCGCGCGCTACGTCGCGGAAAATTTCGACCGGCTGGCGAAACCGTATCGCTCCTATCGCGTCGGGTTCGTCTTCCGCGACGAGAAGCCGGGCCCCGGACGCTTCCGGCAATTCATGCAGTTTGACGCCGACACGGTCGGTGCGCCCTCCGTCATTGCCGACGCGGAAATGTGCATGATGGCCGCCGACACGCTCGAGCGGCTCGGCATCAAGCGCGGCGACTATGTGATCAAGGTCAACAACCGCAAAGTGCTCGACGGCGTGATGGAGGCGATCGGGCTTGGTGGGCCGGAGAATGTCGGGCGAAGGCTGACGGTGCTGCGGGCGATCGACAAGCTCGACCGACTTGGTGTCAACGGTGTCGAGCAGCTATTAGGTCCGGGGCGCAAAGATGAAAGCGGTGATTTTACCAAGGGCGCAGGCCTGGACAATGCGCAAACAAGCAAGGTGCTTTCAATCCTGAACGCGAAGGACGAATCGAATTCCAAAACAGTGCAGCGTCTCGCAAATGAATTTGCCTCAACGCCGATTGGATATGAGGGGGCGGAGGAATTGCGCACCATTGCTGACTTTCTTTCGGCGGACGAAGATCGGATTGTCATCGACCCCTCCGTCGTGCGCGGTCTCGAATATTACACCGGCCCAGTCTTCGAGGCCGAGTTCACTTTCGAGGTAAAAGACGAGCGCGGCAATCCCGTGCGTTTCGGCTCGGTCGGCGGCGGCGGCCGCTATGATGGTCTCGTCGCGCGCTTTCGCGGCGAGCCGGTGCCGGCAACCGGTTTCTCCATCGGAGTCTCGCGGCTTTATGCGGCGCTGAAGGCGATCGACAGCCCGATCGTCTCGGGTGCGGACATGAGCGGTCCCGTCGTCGTGCTCGTGCTCGATCGCGATCAGATCGCGCGCTACCAGGCAATGGTCACCGCCTTACGCAACGCAAACATCCGCGCCGAGCTTTATCTCGGAGGAGCCGGCATGAAAGCGCAGATGCGCTATGCCGACCGGCGCGGTGCTCCCTGCGTCGTCATTCAAGGCTCGGACGAGCGCACACGCGGCGAAGTGCAGATCAAAGATCTCGTCGAAGGCGCGCGCGCCGCCGCCTCGATCGCCTCCAATGAGGAGTGGAAAGCCGCGCGTCCGGCACAGATTTCCGTGCCGGAAGAGCGGCTCGTCGAAAGCGTGCGCGAGATCCTAGCGCGCCACCAGCTCAGTCGACCCTGAACTCGCCTTTCTCGGAGAGGGCTTGCACTGTGTAGGTGTCGGTCTGGCCGGGTATAGTTGGTCCCGCGATCGATATCTTGTGCTCGGTCGTGATGCCCTGCGTGCTGACATTGGCAGGTTGCGAATCCTGTAAATTGACGGTGGGGATCAGCAGGGTAAATGTCGTGTTGCCCCGATCCGGCGTGATATCGATAGTGACGCTCACGAGGCGCCGAGTTCGGACTCTTCTTTACGAATATCACCGCCGACAAAATCCTTCTTCACTTTTCCGTCTTCGTAATGAACAACGGCTGGCCACCGAAGCTCGTACTGGAATAACTTACCTTGATGGCGCCGGAGAGGTCGAAAAAGTTCGGCTGTTTCGCAGTTGAAGCTGTCGCTGCTGCTGTGGCGGGCATTTTAAAAACTCCCTAATTCCGCTGCGCGTGCACAGTCGGCTTGTTATAAAAACCCCTCCGTTTCTTCTTGTATGCCCCACGCTAGCACAATTGCCGCAACCTGCAATCGTGAACATGGGCGCGTGGTGCGGTCCCCCTTGCTTGTGGAGCTAGAGCCAAACCGCAGCCGTGTTCGGCTGTGAATACGCCCTTCGCTCGGACCTATCGAGGGACCAGGTTAAAGCGATCTGAGAAACGTGAGGGTGCCCGTCGCACCCTTGACCGTCAGCGTGTCGCCTCGCGTCTCCCAGGTCGGCCCCGAGTGGAGGATCGTCAGGTATTCCTTCTCGAACGCCATGAGCGCCGGATCGCATTGTTTTTTCGTCAAGACGACCGGGCCCATGGCCAGCTTCTGTCCGCGAATGGGGTAAATCGTCGCGGACCAGGTATTGCAGCCGCTCGAACCGGAGCCGCGCAACGCGCCGTCGATCATCAGCGATGCGTCGCCGGGCGGCGCTTTGCCGTTGATTTCCTTCAAATTGAAATTCGCCTTGGTCGGAAATTCCTTGTCGTATTTCTTTTCGCCGGCAGGCTGCGCCGCTTCCTGTTTTTGCTCGGGCGCGCCCTTGTGCTTCTTGCCTTGGGCAAAAGCGGGGATCGCGACAAACGCGGCGAGCGCGGCAAAAGCAATCGTGTAGGTGAACTTCATTTCCACCCTTCCTGACCTGCTGATTTCGTCGGATAGACTCGAAGCACGGCGGAATAGTGGCATTTTTGCCACGCTTACCCTGTCAGCGGGACGCCGGCGATAAACTGGTGGCCCCATTTCAGGATGATCGCATACAGCGCGCAGCCGATCACGACCGCAATTATATCGCCGGTGAGCGTACCCGGCTTGCGGCCGAGCGGACCAACGTCGCCGCGCTCGCCGGTCGAAATGCGATCGGCAATGGCCCAGACGAGAAAGCCGCCGAACAGCAGCAGTCCGGCAAGATCGCCGTTGGTGATGAGATGGGCTAGCGCCCAAACCATGATGCCAAGCAGCAACGGGTGATATCCGGCGAGCTCGCGGATGCGCGAGGGCGCATAAGCCGCAACCATCAGAATGAGGGCAGGCAGCATCAGCGCAAAGGCGACGTGCCGTGCCCAACCCGGCGGCGACCAGAGCTGGACGTCCTGCCCCGAGCCGCGCAATTGAGCGAAGCCGACGATGATGAGAAGGAGCCCGAGCGCCGAAAGAATCCCAAAAGCCATCTTGTATCCGCGCTCGCCGAGTCGCGCGTGAACGGGTTCTCTTAAGGAAGGCAGCATCGGCAGCGTGTGCAGGCCGAAGAACAGCACCAAGCCCAGAATGAGAAGCGCCATAGTTTTTCCCCCCGCCCTGCAACGTAAACATTGGCTTACGCGAGTTGCAAGCGCATTCACCCTGTTAAACACAAACGCGGGTCTGCATTTTGAATGGATTTGTTGTTTCAGTGATCATTGCACGCCTCTATCACTTCGCCGCCGGTTGGATCACCCGCACCTCGTCCTTGCCGATCTCGAAGGCGGTCAGGTCGACGCCGAGTGCGAGCGGTCCGGAATATTTCTCGCGCACTTTCGGGACGAGCTCGTCCGGCGTCGGCGCGGGGAAGCCCGGAGCGCCGAGGAACACAAAATGTGTGAAAGCCGCCAATTTGGGGGCGGTTCTGCGGAACAACTCGCCCGCCTCCGTTGGCGAAATGTGGTGCGCCATGATGTAGCGGACCACAGGGGTCTGATCGTAATAGGCTTGGTTTGCCATCGCCACTTCATGCACGATGAGGTTTGCGCCGGTGGCATGCTCGATCAGATTCTCGCTGAACCGCGTGTCTCCGGAAATGACGACCGATCTGCCGTCATAGTCAACGCGATAGCCGTAAGCCGGCTTGATGAACACGCCATGGTCAACCTCGAAAGCAGTGACTTTGACGCCGTTACGTTCGTAGACGGCTCCGTCGGGTATCGAACTCGGAGGGCGCGATCGCAATGCCCTCGATCGGATTCTTGTCGTCGAGATAGCGGATGCGTATGTCGTCCCAGTAGGCCTGCTCGAGATTCTGCATGAGCGACGCGGTTCCCTTCGGCCCGATGATTCTCGATTCCCGTAATAACGCTGAATCCAGCCAGTGAGCGAAAGGTCCGGCAAACCACTGGTGTGATCGGATTGAAAATGCGTGATGAAAACCGGATTGATAGCGCCGTCGGCACGCCGATTTGATTCAGCCGTATCGTCGCGCCTCTTCCGACGCCGAAGAGCAGTTCTTCCTGGCCGGCTTCGACCAACGTCGCCGCCGAGAACCGGTTGGGATCGGAAAAGGCGAGCCGATGCCGAGGAGGGTGACCTTGAACTCTTGCGCGCTGGCCGAGGCCGATGCCAACGTCGACAAGAGCGCCGCCACACGGACGATAGTTCTGATCATCCGACCTAACCTCCCCGGTTCTTTTCTGCTTATCCGGGGAAGCTTAGCTCAACCGAGCCGGCGCGCCAGCCTGTCGTAGAGCGCGTTCTTGGCGCTGAACACATAATCGAGCTGGCCGACGGTGATGTGCTCGGCGCCGCGGCCGATCAGCCAGTCGGCAAGATCGGGCACACGTTCCTTGGCGCAGGTAAGCACGATCAGCCCGGCGCGGCCTCGGCCGCGCAGCCGCGCATCGAAGAGCCGGCCCGCCTCCTCGCCGATCGCATCTTCGTCTGCTTCCAACCGCGTGCGAACTTCGCGCGTCGTGCGTGCCTCCTCTTCCGCGGCGATGCGGGACAGAATGAGCCGCGCGCTCTCGCGCGCGCCTTGCGACCATTCCGCCGCGAGTGAGGCGACGAGATTGGCTTCCGATCGCAAGATGACGCCGTCGTCGAGAACTTTCAGCGCGTTCGCCTCCAGCGTCGCGCCGGTCGTGGTGATGTCGACGATGAGTTCGGCCTGGCCTGCGGCGGGGGCGCCCTCGGTCGCGCCGAGACTCTCGACGATGCGGTAATCGCTGATGTCGTTCGCTGCGAAGAAGCGGCGGGTCAGATTCACGTACTTCGTCGCGACGCGCATGCGCTGTCCGCGCTTGACGCGGTAGGCGGAGGCAACGTCCTCGAGATCGGCCATGCTGCGCACGTCGATCCAGGCGCGCGGCACCGCCACGACGACATTGGCGTTGCCGAAGCCGAGCGGCGCCAACAGCTCGACCCGCTCGTCGGCGTCCGCAATAGTCTCGCGCACGAGATCCTCGCCCGTGATGCCCATGTGAATGGAGCCCGCGGCAAGCTGCGTCGTGATCTCACCCGCCGAGAGGAACGCGATCTCGACATCGTCGAGGCCTTTCAAGGTGCCGCGATAATCGCGTACGCCGCGCCCGCGCACGACGTCGAGACCGGCGCGCGCGAAAAATGCGTTGGCATTGTCCTGCAGCCGCCCCTTCGAGGGCACGGCAAGGATCAGCGGCGCGCCCGCACCGTTGCCGCCGTTCATTGCAGCAGTCCTGTCTCAGGCCCGCTCAGGCGATCGAGCCAGATGGCAGCGCCGACGGCGGGAATGTCATCGGACGCGCCGAGCAAACGCAGCAGACGATCGTAACGGCCGCCGCCGATGACGGGATGATCGCCGCTGCGGCCCTGATGCCGTGCTTCGAAGACGAAGCCGGTGTAGTAGTCGAGATTGCGCGCGAATTCCGCCGAGAAGGTCACGTTCGAAAGATCGATGCCGCGCGCCGCAATGAATCCGAGTCGCGCGTCGAATTCGTCGAGCGTTTGCGTGCAATTGATATTGGCGTCCTGCGCCAAAGCGCGCAGGTCCGCCGAGGTCTCGTCGGGATTTCCCGCGATCTTCAGATAGCGCTCAAGCAAGGCGCGCGCCTCCGCTGGAATGCCGCCACCGCTTTTCGCCGTCGCCTGTTCGAGAAAGCGCTCGGCGATCTCCGCGGCGCTGCGGCCGCCGACCGAGGAGATGCCGGCGATCGACAGAACATCCTCGACGAGCGCGCGGGCGCCGCGCGTATCGGCGCCGGCAAGCGCAGCGAGCACGCCGGAATGATCGTTGGCGCTGCCATTGGTGGGCGCCGCGAGGATGGCCTCAAGCGGCAGGCCCTTGGCGTGGCCGCGCGCTATGCGTCGCGACCAGACCGGCGGCAGATCGAGCACGGATAAGAGCGCCGAGAACAGTCCCGCGTCGCCGATGCGCACGGCAAGCGAGCCGTGGCCGGCGGCCGCCGCGGCTTCCAGCGTCAAGGTCAGAACCTCGGCGTCCACCGCGGCGCGATCCCTGCGCCCAAAACTCTCGAGCCCCGCCTGGACGAACTCGCCCGAAGCGTTCGGCCGGTACCGGAAGATCGGCCCGCAATAGGAATAGCCGACGGGACGCCCGGCATCGGCCGAGGCGAGATAGACCCGGGAAATCGGAATGGTGAACTCGGGCCGGAGGCAGTGCTCGGCGCCGGAGGCATCGCTCGAAAGGAACAGCCGGTGCCGGATGTCCTCGCCGGATAGGTCGAGGAAGACCGATGCCGGCTGCAGGATCGGCGGCTCGCAACGCGGATATCCGGCCGCGGCAAAGTGCGCCAGCAGCGTGTCTGCCAGCGCGCTCGCGGCGGCGGTGCGCACCTCGGGGTGATCCATGGACGTCATCGCGCCTCTCTACCAAGCTTGGCCTGACGACGCACTTGCATTCGGGAACGAAGGTGAACCCTTCGCTAGGACGCCGGGCTAACCGCCCTTCACATTGACCTCGACGTCGACATTGCCGCGCGTCGCATGCGAGTACGGGCAGATTTTCTCGTGCGCCTCGTTGGCGAGCGACTGCAGTTCGGCCTGCGGTATGCTCGGATCGGTGATGTTGAGTTTGACGGTGAGGCCGAAGCCGCCGGCGGCGCGAGGACCGATGCCGACCTCGCTCTCGACCACCGCCTTGGTCGCATCCTTCTTGTGCTGCTTCGCCACGAAGTCGAGGGCGCCGCCGAAACAGGCGGCGTATCCGGCGGCGAACAGGTGCTCCGGCGTGGTCGTTCCGGGCTTGCCTGGGCCGCCCATCTCTTTGGGAACGGACAGATTGGCGGCAATCGAGTGATCATCTGCCTCGGTGTGGCCGTTGCGGCCGCCCGTCGCGCGGGCTTTGGCGGTGAAAAGAACTTTGACGCTCACGGCGGGGCTCCTCTTGAAGTTCGATCGCGCGGGCACGCGATCAGCCGGCCTCCCGCCGGCTGCCCGTATATAGACCCGAACGCGCCGTCGTGTACGCCTACGCTCGCCAGTGACCGCCCGCCAAGCGGCCGCCTTGACAGCCCCTGCCCCGACCCGTAGCCGCGCGCGATGCTGCAATTTGATCTCCACCGGCATGCCGCGCATCCGATTTCCGGATTGGGCGAGATCGCGTCCCGCTACGATGTCGTTCTCTGCGACGTCTGGGGCGTCGTGCATAACGGCATGCACCATTATCCCGACGCCGTCGGAGCGCTGGCGCGCTTCCGTGAGCGCGGCGGCGCCGTCGTGCTCATCACCAATGCGCCGCGGCCGGCGAGCGGCATCGAGCGCATGCTGCGCCGGCTGGAAGTCCCAATGACCGCCTACGATGCGATCGTCAGCTCGGGCGACGTCACCGTGTCGCTGATGCTCGAGCGCGGCGACAAGCGCGTGCATCACCTCGGCCCGCCGCGTGACAATTCGCTGTTCCGCGAAGTGGCGGAGCGCTCAGGCCGGCCGGACCCGCGCGTGCCATTCGAGGAAGCGGACTACGTCGTCTGCACCGGCCTCTTGGACGACGTGCACGACAAGCTTGAAGATTACCATCCCTTGCTCCGCCACATGCGCGAACGCAACATGGAGTTCATCTGCGCCAATCCCGATATTGTCGTCCACAGCGGCGAGCGGCTGATCTATTGCGCGGGCGCCATCGCCGAGCGTTACGCGGCGCTCGGCGGGCGGGTGATCCAGGCGGGCAAGCCCTATCCTGAGATCTATCGGCGCGCGATTGGCGCTGCCGTCGCTGCGCGCGGCGCGCCCGGCAAGCCTCGCGTCCTCGCCATCGGCGATGGGCTCGCGACCGATCTCAAGGGCGCGATCGATGCCGGGATCGATATGCTGTTTGTCTCGTCCGGCATTCACCGCGACCGGCTGCATCCGGAGGACCGCTCCGGCATTCCGCTCGATCCCGAGACGTTATCGGAGCTGCTCGACGAATACGGCGTCAAGCCGCCGATGGGGACGATCGCGACGCTGACCTGGTGAGCCTCACGCCGCCTGGGCCGGGAAGATCGCGTCGATCTTGGCCTTCAGCATAGCCGCGTTGAAGGGCTTGACGATGTAATTGTTGACGCCGGCCTTGCGCGCCGCGATGACATTGTCGGTCTTCGATTCAGCGGTCACCATGATGAACGGCACATGCGTGTGTGCGGGGTCCGAGCGCACCTTCTGCAGGAGCTCGTAGCCGGTCATCGGCTCCATGTTCCAGTCGGAGATGACGAGGCCGTAGCGCTTCTTCTGATCATCTCCAGCGCCGCCTGTCCGTTCGCCGCCTCGTCGACGTTCTCGTAGCCGATCTGCTTCAGGAGGTTGCGGATGATGCGCACCATCGTCTGGTAATTAGGCGAGAATTCCTGTTAATCCGGCGCAAGAAATCCTCGCCTACGCCCGGTAACCGTTGTAATTGTTGGCGTCCCTTTAACCGGCTTCATTCGGCTTCACATTGAGGTCTCATTAGCCGTTCATTAGCCCGAAGGGCATTAGCCCATGCGCAAGACGCTTTCCGACAAGGGCGTCGCGGCCTTAAAACCGCGCGCCGCGCGATATGCCGTCCCCGACCCAGAACTGTGCGGCTTGTTTATCCGCGTGCAACCAACTGGCAGTAAGACGTACGCGGCGGTCACCGTCGC
>DATAOB010000118.1:0-13436 GCA_036265935.1 Beijerinckiaceae bacterium | reverse complement strand
GCCGACGTGTAGGCCTGGCTTGCCACATACAAACTGAAAAACGCCAGGCAGGCGAACACGATGAGAAGGCCGAATTCGCCGTCGCTGAGAGATTTTTTCGCATCAGCAATCTGTTTCATGCTGCTAGCCCTGTCAGATTCGTGGCGCGGGGAAGCCGATGCCGCTTTACGTCAGTCGATTTCGGGCCGAAGGCGAGCCGACCCTGAGACTTCTTCGTAAGTCTCAGTTTCCCCGCAATGTCCGCAGCGGAATGTGCGCAATTCCGGCAGCCCGCCAAATCGCGGCACAATTCCGGTCAGCGACATGCGCGCTCCGCAAGCGGGACATGCGGCGATTTCCATTTCGGGCTGCTCGTCTTCCAGTCCGTTATCGGTCACGTGCGCATAAAAGGCCGCGATCCGAACTGACGAATTGATCTAGCGCAAACGGGCTTAAAAAAGCCGCTCCGATTTCCCGAGCCCGAAAGGGGAAGTGGCCGTCCTCAGAGATCCGGCTCGGCGTTTCCGGGAGCGCGCGGCGCAGCCGGCAGGCCGGCTGGGGCCTCACCGGGCGCGGGTAGCGCCAACGTCACAGACTGACGGCCCTTTTCCAGCAGGCTCGTGCGGGCATCGACCGCGACAAGCTTCCAACCATTGTCGTCCGTCTCCCCGAGACGTAAGCGGATCGTCGTCTTAGTAGTCGGATTATAAAAGATCGCAATGCTTTCGCCCTCGCCAACAATCGTGCCGTCAAGCGCGAGCGAGGGCCGCTCCGGAACGACCGGCCGCGGCACTTGCGGCGCCGGCTCGGGCGACACCGCCGCGACTGCGGCGGGCGGCGGCCGCCGACTCGGGGAAAAGATCGGGCGCTCGCGCGTCGCCGAAAGCGTGCGCAAGGGAACCGCCCAGAGCGGGTTCCCGCTCGGCGCTTGTGGGGACGCGGGCTGAGTGACAATCGCGGCGCGCCCGGCGCTTGTCGTGGGGTGATTGGAAATTGCTCTATTTCGCCTAGTCCGGGCGGCGCAGCGCTGTCCAACGCGGCAAATTGCATTTGCGCGTTTGCCATCGAGGCGCCGACGCACGCAGCCGCGCCAGCCATCAACATGATCGCAAGCACCCGCGCGTTCATCGCGTGCCCTGCCATTGGCCGGAGACGCCGAGAAGCACGCGCATGCGCGCCGCATCGGCGCCGCTCTGCTGCGGCGCTTGCACCGTCAGCTGATCGACAAACAGGAAGGGCATGCCGGCTTCGACATCGTAAAGCAGCTGCTGCAGTGCCGGCTGATCGACTTCGCAGCTCGCGGTGAGGCTGACGAATCCTTTCTTCGAATCCGTTCCCTGCAGATCGATCTGAGATGAGAGCACGTTGCCGCCCGCAGATTTGACAGCAACGCCGATTCGTTGCTGCAACGCCGCGCCGGCCACGGTGACCGTCTGCCCCTCAAGGAACGGCGAGCCCGGCATCGTGGTCTGCACGGCAGGCTGCGCACCCGGCCGACCGCGTCCCTCGATCTGATCGAGCAACGCCTGCGCGCTGTCGCGCGCGGCATAATGTTCCTGCAGGCTCGTAAGCGACGTCCAGGTCAGCAAACCGAGACAGAAGACGAGGGCAACATAAGCAGCCAGCGCCGTCCAGGGCGCACGATTGATGAGGCGATCTACGAAGCCGGCCATTCAAATCCCCGGCGTGTAGACGGGCTGGATGCGAGCCTCAATATTGAAATGCTCGCCGGGCTCGCCGGGCGAGCGCGTCGTCGGCGCGAAAAACGTCGCGCGCGTGAAATGCGAGGATTGCTCGATCAGCCGGATCAGCGATGGCGCGTCGCGACTCACGCCAACGATCTGCAAACGGTCGCCGATGATGCGCAGCTCGGTCAGATACGTGTGATCCGGCAGAATCTGCGACAAAGCCTCGATGACGATGATGGTCGACGGTACTTCGTGTTTGCGGCGTTCGAGCGCGGCAAGCGCGGTATTGCCGAGTCCGTCGCGCCCAATCAGCGCGCTGGCGGGCCTTTGCCCGCGCGGCGGCGTTGGCGCTCGCCTTCCTGGCAATACGATCGGCGTACCACCGTCTTCGCGGCCGGCATGGCTTGGGACTCGGCGATGTCAAATTGGCGGGCGTTGCCGGCGTGTGGCTTGATTGGACAGTGTTACCGATCGCATTGGAAATCGCGGTGCTAGGTACGTTGACCGCTGTTCTCGTCTATCAGCTGATCGCGCGACAAAGGCTGAAATCGACAACGCGGCTGCCCTTTGGCCTATTTCTGGCGCCGGCGATCTGGATGGGTTGGCTCATCCAGACTGGGCTACCATGGCCAGGGCCATGAATTCGGCACGCGCAGCGTCGGTTTCCCCAACGCAAGGCGTTGCCCCAAGCTTCGTTGTGCCAACGACATCTTTGTTGCGATCGCATCCCTGACGCGGGTCCAGGCCGGCCGCTTTTTCGGCGCTGTCGCCGGCGACGCCGAGCGTCACCCACATATGGGCCAGCACGTAATCCTGCGGCACGCCCTGGCCCTTGTCGTACATGAGGCCGAGCATGTATTGCGCCGGCGGGAAGCCCTGCTCCGCCGAGGCGCGATAGAAGCGGGCGCCTTCCTCAAAGCTTTGCGGCACCCCGCGCCCGTTCTGGTACATGAAGCCGAGATAGGCTGCGCCCGGGGTCCCGCTCCACCTCGGCCAACGGCGTGAGGATCGCCGCGGCGCGCACATAATCCTGGCGGTTGAAGGCGGCGGCGGCTGCGGCGAGCGCATCGGCGGAGGCGGGAGATGCGGCCGCAAGACAAAGGCACGCAACGACGAAAAGCGCGAACGCCTGCCCGCGCACGAGTCTCGAACTAAAGAGCTTCAAGATCGACCACATGGGCCGACTATATCGAGACTGGGAACAAGCGAACAGACCGCTCGTTGCGATCAGCCCATCACAAAGGCGTTGAGCTTGTTGCCGTCGAGGTCGCGGAAATAGGCGGCGTAGAAGCCTCCGTCGCCGCGCGGACCGGGCGCGCCCTCGTCTTTGGCGCCCATGTCCATTGCGAGCTTGTAGAGGCGGTCGACCTGCGCCTTATCCTTCGCCGCAATTGCGGCCATGACGCCGTTGCCGACGCTCGCCGCGTTGCCGTCATGCGGCTTCATCAACCCAATTCCCGCTCCGCGACCGGGTGCGCCCCAGGCGATCATGCGCTCGTTCTCCATGAAGCGCCCGACGCCGAGCTCCTTGGCGAGCGCGTCGTAGAATTTTGCGGCACGTGCGAGATCGTTCGTGCCAAGCGTCACGTAGCCAATCATCAGTCCCTCCCTAAAGGCTGATCAGAATCTTGTCTTACGCCGCTTTGCGCTTCGGCTGGATGAGCTTGCGGTGGACCAGCACCTCGGCGATCTGGATGGCATTCAGCGCCGCGCCTTTGCGCAGGTTGTCCGACACACACCAAAGCGATAGCCCGTTCTCGATCGTCGGATCCTCGCGGATACGCGACACGTAAGTTGCATCCTCACCCGCCGCTTCGTGCGGCGTGATGTAGCCGCCGGGCTCGTGCTTATCGATGACGAGCACGCCCGGCGCCTCGCGTAGGATGTCGCGCGCCTCGTCGGCCGAGATCGGCTTCTCGAATTCGATATTCACCGCTTCCGAATGGCCGATGAAGACCGGCACACGCACGCAGGTCGCGGTGAGCTTGATCTTCGGACCGAGAATCTTCTTCGTCTCGGCGACCATCTTCCACTCTTCCTTGGTGGTGCCGTCCTCCATGAACACGTCAATCTGCGGAATAACATTGAAAGCGATGCGCTTCGGAAATTTCTTTGTCGTGACCGAATCGGATACGAAGATCGCGCGCGTCTGCGCGAACAATTCGTCCATCGCCTCCTTACCGGCCCCAGAGACGGATTGGTACGTGGCCACGACGACGCGCTTGATCGTCGCCGCGTCATGCAGCGGCTTCAGCGCCACGACCAACTGCGCCGTCGAGCAGTTGGGGTTGGCGATGATGTTCTTCTTGGTGAAGCCGGCAACGGCCGCGGCATTCACCTCCGGCACGATGAGCGGCACGTCGGGGTCCATCCGCCAGGCCGAGGAATTATCAATGACGACGCAGCCTGCGGCGGCGATTTTGGGCGACCATTCCTTGGAGATGGCTCCGCCGGCCGACATGAGGCAAATGTCGGTTCCGGCGAAGTCATAGGTGTCGAGGTAGCGGCATTTCAGGGTCTTGTCGCCATAGGAGACGTCGGTGCCGATCGACCGCGACGAGGCAAGCGCCACGACCTCGTCGGCGGGAAAGCGGCGCTCTACCAGAATGTCGAGCATTTCACGCCCGACATTGCCGGTCGCGCCGGCGACGGCGACCTTAAACCCCATGATCTTCTCCGCGGATTGCGTGGCTCACATAAGCGAAGCAGAGCGCGGCGGCAATACTAGGTCGCGAACCCTACCGGTTTACCGCATGTCAATCGTAGACTCAGAACAGAGGCTGCCCGAGGCGCAGCTCAACGGACCGGTTGCCGCACCGCATCTCGTGAAGCCCGCCTGGGTCGAGATTCAGAAGCCGTTCCGGCTGTTCGCGCTGAACGCGCCGGACTGGGGACGCGACCTGACTTACTCGGCAGAGCGCCATCGCGACGGCGGCGGACGCCGCGATCATCTGACCTTCGGAAAATTCGGTGCCACCGCCTGGCTGCAGATCACGCTCTATCGGCCAGGCATGGAAGAAGCCGATCCAACGCCATTCTTTACTGACATGGCCCGCCGCGCCGCACCTGTCGGACTGGCAGTGGCTCGCATGGGCCAGCCGCAGCAAGTGCCAACCCGCGTGGGCAGCTTCGACGTCGCACCCTCGCGAGCACAAAAGGCGCTTCGGATCAGAGTTCGCCCTGTCTTGGTTTCCGTTCGACCGACGGCAAAGTCCTCGAGATCGGCGGGTTTGCGTGCGGCACCCCGGGCAATCCGATCGATCGGGCCCGCCTCGCCTGTGCGCTCGATCGTCTCGACCTCATCTCGGCCGGCGAGGATAGGGAGCTACGCGCATTCTTTACCGGCGCGCCCCGACAGCTTGGTGCTGCATGCAGCACCCCGCCGGGCGAGGCGCAGAAAAATGAGCCGGTGAAGACCACGCCGGGGTTTGTCGTCTTGCGCTGATCCCCGCGTTTCAATCTTGCGTCGGCGGCACGAGCAGCCGCTCGTAAAGCGCCAAGGTCTGGGTGCACATCCGATTAAGCGAAAAGTTTGCCTGCACGAACGCTCGCGCGCGTGCGGCGAGGGCGTCGCGCGCCGCCGCACCAAGCGACAGAGCCTCGGCCAGCGCGTCCGCCAAGACCGCGGGATTGTTGGGCGGGACTTGCCACCCGGTGCGCCGGCCCGGCGGCACCTGCGGCGGTGCGAGGCTCGTCTCGTGCAGCCCGCCGAGATCGGAGACGATGACCGGCGTCCCCATCGCCTGTGCTTCCACCGCGACCCGGCCGAAGGATTCCGGCTCGATCGAGGGCACCGCCACGACCGAGGCGGCGAGATAGGCGGCTGCCATGTCGTCGCAATGGCCGACACGGCGGATCGTGCTGGTGAGATCCATTTTGGCGATCAGCTTCTCAAGCTCGCGCACATAGAAGCCGCTCTTGCCGCCATTACCGGCAAAGACGACGGCAAATCCTTCGCCGCGCCGTCCCTTCAGAAGCGCCGCGGCTTCGATCAGCACGCGATGGCCTTTGCGCTCGCTGAGGCGCGCCGGCAGGAGCACGATCTGCTCGTGCGGCGCCGCTTTCCAGGCCTCGCGCAGACGCCGCACGCGGGCAGGGTCGACCGCGCCCGGCGAAAAGCGGCGGAAATCGACGCCGCGATAGATGACCGCGATGCGCTCGCGCGCCTGCGGATAAGTCTTGGCAATGTGCTCCGCGGTGAAGGCCGAGTTGGCGATGATTATCTCGCCGCGCGCCATCACCGAATTGTAATTGAGCTTGATCGGCGAGCGACCGGAATAGATGCCGTGGAAAGTGGTGACCATCGGCACGCGGGCGCGCCGCGTCGCGGCGAGCGCCACCCAGGCCGGGGCGCGCGAGCGGGCGTGAACCAGATCGACGCGCTCGGCCCGCAAAATGTGGGTGAGCCGCGACACGTTGGCGGCCATCGCCAAGGGATTCTTGGTGGCCGCCGGAAAGCGAATGGCGATCCCACCTTTCGCCTGCAGTTCGCTAATCAGCCGTCCGCCTTCGGTGGCGACAAGGGCGCGCGCGCCGGCGCCGGCCAGGGCTTCTGAAATATCGATTGCGGCACGCTCCGCGCCGCCTGAATCGAGTTCCGGCACAATCTGCAGGATAGTCCGGCCGGCGAGGGCGTGGATGGCGCCAAGGGGATACGCGTGCGCATAGGAATGTGGCATCGGGGCAAATGAGCGTGGTAGGCGAAAGATCCGAATTCACGAGTATCGCGGCCAAAGGTGGAGCAAATCCTAAAGGTTGACGAATTGCCTACGGCAGCCGCGCCGCGCCCGGCGCGATTCATGCCGGTCGGCACCGGCCGCGACGAGCGGCAGATCGCTTTTTTGAAAGTGCGGCCTGCCGGCGAGGGCGCCAGCAAACCAGGCCTTGTCTGGCTCGGCGGGTTCAAGTCCGACATGCGCTCGACCAAAGCATCGGCGCTCATCGCCTGGGCCGAGGCGCGCGGCCGCGCCGCGCTCGCCCTCGATTATTCGGGGCATGGTGAGTCGGGTGGGAGCTTCGAGAAAGGTACGATCGGCCGCTGGTTCGAGGAAGCGCTTGCCGTGTTCCGCGCCGAGACCAAGGGGCCGCAGATCGTTCTCGGGTCTTCGATGGGCGGCTGGATCGCGTTGCTGCTTGCCCGCGCGCTCGCGTCAGCCGGCGAAACGAAACGGCTGCATGGATTGATCCTGATCGCGCCGGCCGTCGATTTCAGCCAGTATATGTGGGAGGGATTTTCCGCCGACGTGCGCCACACGATCGAGACCGAAGGCAAGTGGCTGCGCCCTTCGGAATATTCGCCCGAACCTTACCCGATCACGCGGCAGCTGATCGAAGAAGGCAAGAACCACCTGCTGCTCGGCGGCACGATCCGCACCCATGCGCCCGTGCACATATTGCAAGGTATGCGGGACTCCGACGTGCCCTGGAGGCGCGCGACGCTTTTGATCGAGCATCTTGCCGGCGATCCCGCCGTTTTGACGCTGGTGAAAGATGGCGATCATCGCCTCTCACGCGAAGAGGATTTGCAGCGGCTGTTTGCGGCGATCGAAGCGATGGATTAAGCGGTGCACAAGGCCGCTAGTTTCGTTTGCTCTCGACGAACGACGTGATGAACGAGCCGATAAAAGCAAACGGCCACACGAACCTTGGTCCTGTCGGCGCCACCGACCCGATGATCAGAGCGATGACGAAGACGAAAGTCGAGAAAGCCGGTCCGGCCAGCATCGCCCAGTCGCCGCGCGGCGCGACGGCAAGCACCCACAACGCGCCATTAAGCACCGAGGTCAGCATCAGATGCGCACCGTAGAGGATGACGATATCGGGCACATCCCAATAGTTGCCGTAGAGCCCCGTCGTCGCCGGCAGAAGGATGATCAACAACAGGAAAACGAGATTGACCATGACCACGGGCCGGCCGGCATGCGGCGCGTAAGCCAGCCGGCGCTGGTGGCTGAGCCAGAATATGCCGGCAACGATGAAACCGAGGAGCAAGGCGATGAGATGGGAGCCATAGGCGTGCCATATCGCCGTCCAATCCGGTGAGGCAAGAGTGATTTGTCCTTTCGGGAGGTCGTAGGCGAGCAACGTCATTGCGACGCCGAAAATCGTGTTGCTCAGGGCCTCGAGCCGCCGCATCTCGAAGAGATTGTCTTGCGCCATTTGTCACCGGCCAGGTGAAATAGATTAGGGCATGACGCCCTGTTCGAAGGCAAGATGCCCGCTATCTTCGTGCGCCGAGGCAAAGGCGTAGGGCAGACATGATCATTGATCTTTCCGGCAAGACCGCGATCGTCACGGGTTCCACGGAGGGAATTGGCTATGCTATCGCCGTCGGTCTCGCCGGTTCAGGCGCCCGCGTTGTCGTCAATGGCCGCACGCAGGCGAAGGTCACCGAGGCGCTGGCAAGCCTCGAGCAGAAAGTTCCGGGCGCGCAGGCGCAGGGATTTGTCACCGACTTGTCGAATGCCGCCGGCTGTGATGCGTTTATTAAAGCGTTTCCGCAGACCGACATACTCGTCAACAATGTCGGCATTTACGAGCAGAAGCCGTTCTTCGACATACCCGACGAAGATTGGGAGCGCTTCTTCCAGGTAAACGTCATGTCAGGCGTGCGTCTGTCGCGTGGTTACATCAAAGGAATGCTCGAGCGCAATTGGGGCCGCGTGATCTTCCTGTCATCGGAATCCGGCGTGAACATCCCCGATGAGATGCTGCATTACGGCTTCACGAAGACGGCAGTGCTGGCACTGTCGCGCGGCCTTGCCAAGCTCGCGCGGGGCACCGGCGTCACCGTGCACGCCGTGCTGCCCGGCCCGACAATGTCGGCCGGTGTCGAGCGCATGCTGCGCGGCGCGGCGCAAAAGAGCGGCAAGACGATCGAGCAGGTCGGTGCCGAATTTGTCAAGACGAAGCGCGCGACCTCGATCATCCAGCGCGTCGCGTCGGCGGAAGAGGTGGCGAACATGGTCGTCTATGCCTGCTCGCCTCAGGCTTCGGCGACGACGGGCGCAGCGCTGCGCGTCGAAGGCGGCATCGTCGAGACGATCGCGTAAAGCCAGAACTAAACGGTTCAAATCCCCACCAAACGAGATCGGCGTCGCGGGGTGTGGAACAGCCGCCCGCGATGTGCCATGGTTCCTCCCGGCGACGATGAGCCCCGGAGGAAAAGCATGTTGGGTATAGTATCGCGGCGCGCGCTTTACGTGGCCTCTGCGCTATGCATCGCTTCACTGGCTCTACCGAGCACGGCAAGCGCGCAAGGCCAGCCAGGACTGAAATACTACAAGTCCGACACCAAAGAATTCTGGGAACATCCGCCGCCGGATTGGTTCCTCGGCGACGAGACACAGGAACAGAAGGGCCTGGCGCCGAAAGACGGCCCGCCGACTGGCATTTCCGGCGCCGAGCTGCAGGAAAACTTGAAGCGCATCAAGCTGCCGCCGGGCTTCACGATCAGCGTCTATGCCGAAGGCGTTCTTGCCGCGCGCCAGATGGCGTGGGGCGACAAAGGCACGCTGTTCGTCGGCTCGTTCGGTCTCGGCAACGTATACGCGATCACTGACCAGGGCGGCAAGAAAACCGTCAAGACGATCCTCAAAGGCCTGAATATGCCGACGGGACTCGCCTACCGCGATGGCGCTCTTTATGTGATCACCGTCGACAAGCTCATCCGCTACGACAAGCCGGAAGACAATCTCGACAAGATGCCGGAAGGCAAGGTCGTCTATGACGATATGCCGAGCTACGCGGCGCATGGCTGGAAATATATCGCCGTTGACAAGGAAGGCTGGTTCTTCATTCCGTTCGGACCGCCGTTCAATATCGGCATTCCGCCGACAAGCGTGTCGCAGATTCGCCGCGTCGATCCGAAGACGGGACTGGCGGAAATCTGGGCGCTCGGCGTGCGCAACAGCGTCGGCGGCGACGTCGATCCGCGCACCGGACGTTTGTGGTTCACCGAGAACGCGCGCGACTGGATCAGCGACGATCTGCCGAGCGATAAGCTCAACATGATCTCGAAGATCGGCGAGCATTTCGGCTATCCCTATTGCCACCAGGGCGATCTGCCGGACGACAAGTTTGCCATGGGGCATAAGTGCAGCGAGTTCACGCCGCCAGTGCTTAATCTCGGTGCGCATGTCGCGCCGCTCGGCATGAAGTTCTATACCGGCGAGCAATTCCCCGTCGAGTATAAGAACAACATTTTCATTGCCGAGCACGGCTCCTGGAACCGGCACAATTATCAGGGCGCGCGCGTCATGCGCGTCGTCGCCGATCCCGACGGCAAGAACGCCAAGCAAGAGGAGTTCGCATCCGGGTGGCTCAAAGGGCCGCAGGATTTTTACGGCCGCCCTGACGACATCATCATCGCCAAGGACGGCTCCATCCTCGTCTCCGACGATTGGGCGGGCGCGATCTATCAGATCAGCTACAAGAAACCGTGAAGCGTAATGCCCGGGCTTGTCCCGGGCATCCCTGGCGAGATGTATCACGTGGATGGCCGGGCCGAGCCCGGCCATAAAGTTCTTGAGGTCCAAAAGCGAACATGAATCTCCACACGCGGTTGAATAGCGCGTTCCTTACGGTCGCTTTCGCGTTTACCTGCGCGCCGGCATTGGCTGCCAGCAGCGACGCAGTCAAAGCCAAATTCGAAACCTGCGCCGCGTGCCACAACGCCGACGGCATCTCGACGACGGAGAACATCCCCTCGCTTGCCGGACAGACCGATCGCTACGTCCAATGGCAGTTGGTTTATTTTCGCAGCGGCACGCGCAAAAGCGAGATCATGAACCCGATCGCGGAAACCTTGAGCAATGAAGATATCCGTGATCTCGGAGCCTATATCGCGCAATTGCCGCCGGCGGAGCCTGCCGCACTGGTGCATCCCGATCTCGTGGAAAAGGGCCGCACACTTGCAGCACAGAACCGCTGCACGTCTTGTCACGGCGAGAAGCTCGATGGCAACGGCGCCGCGGCAAGATTGTCGGGGCAGCGCGAAGATTATCTCCTGAAAGCGCTGCAGGATTTCAAGGCCGGCAAGCGCGTCGGCGGCGGCATGGCGGCAATGGCCGACGTCATTTATCCACTGTCGGCGAGCGATCTCCCGGCGCTCGCCGCTTATGCGGCCAGCGTGCATTAACGCGCCTCCGCTTTGTGAGCATATTATTACGATTTCTGCTGCTTTACGCGGCGATGTACGCGGCCTTCGGACTCGCCTCGCCATTTACGCCGGCGCTGCTGCACGAACGAGGCCTCGACGTCGCCTCAGTCGGGATTTTTCTCGGCCTTGGCACGGCGATTCGGGCGGTCAGCGCGCCTCTAGCGGGTCGCGTGGCCGATGCGTTCGCGGCGCTGCGTCCGACTTTGTCGATCTGCGCCGGAATGGCGGCGCTCGCGACTTTGCTTCTGCTGTTGCCGCGTCAGCCGCTGCTGATCCTCGCCATCCTGTTCCTGTATTCGGTCGCCCTCGCGCCTGTCGTGCCGCTCTCGGATGCCCTGGCGCTCGGCGTCGCGCGACCTGGCGAGCAGAAACGCGGCTTCCACTACGGTTGGGTGCGCGGCACCGGATCTGCCGCCTTTATCCTCGGCGCGCTCGGCGGCGGGCAAGCAATCGATCTATTCGGCTACAATGCGCTTTTGGTCGCAAGCGCCGTATTGCTGCTCCTCGCCGCCATGGCCGCCTGGTTCGTGCCGGAACTGCGGCGCGAAGCTCCTTCCCAAAAGCAGCACGTCCGTCTTGCCGATGCGATTCTATTGTTTCGCATACCGGCGTTTCGCCGCGTGCTCACCATCGCCGCGCTCATCCTCGGCGGCCATGCACTGCACGACAATTTCGCTATCATTCGTTGGCACGACGAGGGCATCGATGCGCGCACAAGCAGCGTGCTCTGGTCGGAATCCGTTGCGGCGGAGGTGATCGTATTTTTCTTTCTCGGCGAGCCGCTGCTCAGGCGCATCGGTCCGGCGGCAGCTGCAACTTTATGCGCCAGTGCCGCGATTTTGCGCTGGGTAATCATGGGCGCGACCGCCGCTGTGCCGGCCATGGCTGTGATCGAGCCGCTGCACGGCCTCACCTTCGCGCTTCTGCATCTCACCTGCATGCGCGTGCTGACGGCAACTGTGCCGCAAGAACTCGCGGCGACCGCGCAAGCGGTCTACGGTACGGTTGGCGTCGGCCTGGCAACAAGCGCGCTGACGCTCGCTTCCGGCGAGCTCTACGCGCATTTCGCCGCGCGTGCTTTTTGGGTCATGGCCGCGCTGAGCTTCATCGCCTTGCCACTGACGCGCGGGTTGCGGACGGAGGCAAGCTGAGCCGTTGAAGAACAGCGATTTCGCTTGCATTTCCGCCTCGCACTAGCTACTTACAACTCAGTTTCCGTCTCATATGGCTCATGGGTTTCATGGGCTCCTTTGAGAGTGGGGCCCGCCCGGGACCCGCTCTTTTTTATTACCCGGCGGGTCCCCGCGACCAGCCGGCAATCCCTGCCACTGGAACAAGGCCGCTTGGACCGCGCCAGCACTGAACAGGCCCCGGAAATCGGCGTGAGCATCGAGGCTCCGCTCGATGAGCCGCGTCTCGTCGAGGAGACGGGAATTGCCGCCCGCATCGCGCACATTGCGGCGCCCGTACTGCAGGGCCTCGGCTACCGACTGGTGCGCGTGAAGCTCGGCGCACAGCACGGCACCAACGTGCAGATCATGGCCGAGCGGCCCGACGGGACGATGTCAATCGATGATTGCGAGGCTGCGAGCCAGGCGCTGTCGCCGGTGCTCGATCTCGAAGATCCGGTCCCGCAGGAATACCGGCTGGAGATGTCCTCGCCCGGCATCGATCGGCCGCTGGTGCGCTTGTCGGATTTCCACCGCGCCATCGGACATGAGGCGCGCGTTGAACTCGCCGTTCCGAGCGCGAGCGGACGCAAGCGCTTTCGTGGGCTGATCGCCGGCGTCGACGGCTTCGACATTGCGAATGCAATCCTGCTTCTTGATGTGAATGACCCCGCGTCCGATGAAGAGAGACGCGTGCGCTTGCGCTTGAGCGAGCTCGACGAAGCCAAACTCGTCTTGACCGATGCTTTGATCCGCGCCGCGTTGAAGGCTGGCAAAGCCGCCCTCGAACAGTCTGCGACAGAGGAGACCGAAACGGCACCTCCGCAGCGCGGACCCGGCCGCTTCTCGGCTCGCAAGGAACAGAAACCAAGACGCCTCGTGTCTGCCGGCGTGCAGGCATCCCCAAAGAAAGCAGGCGGGCGGTCTGATGCCGAACGCCGCAAGCCTTTTCAAAAGCTAGGAGACTCTCATGGCGATTAGCGCCAACAGGCTCGAACTCCTGCAGATCGCCGATGCGGTCGCGCGCGAGAAATCGATCGACCGCGCGATCGTGATCGAATCGATGCAAGAAGCGCTGCAGAAGGCGGCGCGCTCGCGCTATGGTCAGGAAACGGAAGTTCGCGCCGAAATAAATCCGAAGACCGGCGAAGTGCGCTTCTCGCGCCTCCTGCTCGTCACCGACGACGTCGAGAACGACGCCATCCAGATTTCGCTCGACGATGCCCGCAAGCGCAATCCCGCCGCCGAGATCGGCGACTGGATTTCCGAGACGCTGCCGCCCTTCGATTTCGGCCGCATCGCGGCGCAGTCGGCGAAGCAGGTCATCGTGCAGCGCGTGCGGGACGCCGAGCGCGAGCGCCAATACGACGAGTACAAGGACCGCATCGGCGAGATCATCAACGGCATCGTCAAGCGCGTGGAATACGGCAACGTGGTCGT